>NZ_DASUIT010000001.1:0-5015 GCF_036279655.1 Aquabacterium sp.
TGCACGTGACGAGCAAGTGGCCCGCACCGCCCTGAAGGAAGGCCACGCCCTGCTGATGGCCGCCATCAACGACGAGCCCTTCGATGTGGCCAAGGCGGTGGAAGAAGTCCGCACGCATATCGACGATTACTACCTCGGCCCTTCTACCGCCGCCATCGTGGGTGCCGCGACTGATCGTCGGATTCCGCACATTCGCCTGAATGATGGCAACTTGGTGCAGCTGGGTTATGGCGCCGCGCAGCGCCGCATCTGGACGGCCGAGTCCGAACTGACCAGCGCGATCGCGGAAGGCATCTCCCGCGACAAGGATCTGACCAAGAGCCTGCTGAAGTCCTGCGGCGTGCCTGTGCCGGAAGGCCAGATCGTCAATTCTGTGGACGAAGCCTGGGAAGCCGCTGAAGACATCGGCCTGCCCGTGGTGGTCAAGCCTACCGACGGCAACCATGGCCGTGGCGTGTCGCTGGATTTGAACTCGCGTGAAGACGTGGAGGCCGCCTACAAGCTGGCCGAGCAGCATGGCTCCGAGGTGCTGGTCGAGCGCTACATCCGTGGCGACGAGCACCGCATCCTGGTGGTCGGCGGCAAGGTGGTGGCGGCAGCCCGTGGCGAGAGCGCCTGGGTGACGGGCGACGGCAAGTCCACCGTGGTCGAGCTGATCGATCTGCAGCTCAATACCGACCCCCGCCGTGGCCTGACGGAAGACTTCCCGCTCAACCGCATCAACATCGAAGAAGATGAAGTGGTGCTGCTGGATCTGCAGCGCCAGGGCCTGACGGCGCACGCCGTGCCCGCCGATGGTCGCCGCGTGCTGATTCAGCGCAACGGCAATGTGGCGCTGGACTGCACCGATGACGTTCACCCCGACGTGGCCTATCTGGTGGGCCTGGCTGCCCGCGTGGTGGGCCTGGACATCGCCGGTGTGGACGTGGTGGCAGAAGACATCTCCAAGCCCTTGCTGGCGCAAGGCGGCGCAGTGGTGGAAGTCAATGCCGGCCCCGGCCTGCTGATGCACCTCAAGCCCGCCGAAGGCCTGCCGCGCCCCGTGGGCAAGGCCATCGTCGATCACCTGTTCGATGAAGACGCCTCGGGCCGCGTGCCCATCATTGGCGTGGCCGGTTCGCAAGGCACCAGCAACATCGCCCGCCTGACGGCCTGGCTGCTGCACCTGAGCGGCAAGCACGTGGGCCTGGCCTGCCGAGAAGGTTTGTTCCTGGGCAGCCGCCGTGTTGAATCCGGTGACCGCGCCAACTGGGCTGCGGGCCAGCGCCTGCTGATGAACCGCGAGGTCAATGCCGTCGTGCTGGAAAACGGTGCGGCCAGCATCCTCAACGACGGCCTGGCCTATGACCGCTGCGCCGTGGGCGTGGTGACCGACCTGCTGGGCGCCGAAGCCCCGGTGGACGCCACCCTGGCCGAGCACGACATCCACGAAACCGGCCAGATGTTCAAGGTGCTGCGCACCCAGGTGGACGTGGTTTTGCCCGATGGTGTGGCCGTGCTCAACGCGGCCGACGAGCGCCTGGTCGAGATGGCCGACCTGTGTGATGGCGAAGTCATCTTCTACGATCTGGATCACAACAATCCGGCCATGGTGGCGCACCGCGCCAAGGGTGGCCGCACCGTGTCGATCGACGGGCACCATGTGCTGCTGACGCACAACGGCTACATGCCGGTGCGTTGCGCCGATCTGAACAGCGCTGCCGCCCGCCGCATGACCGGGGCTGGCACCGATCACGCCATCCCGGGCACCAGCGTCAAGTCGCTGCTGGCTGCCGTGGCCGTGGCCTGGGCTCTGGGCATCCCGCCCGAGCTGATCGCCGCTGGCCTGGAAACCTTTGATCCTTCTCCCAAAGCCGTTCGCTGAACGGTGCGCTCAAACAAGAGAACACGCTGATGGACGTTTCACGCATCAGGGCCCTGCGCGGCCCCAATCTCTGGAGTCGCCACACCGCCATCGAGGCCGTTGTGTCGTGCGAACCCCAAGAGCGCGCCATTGACCAGTTGCCGGGCTTTGAAGATGCCTTGCGCAAGATCTTCCCCTCGCTGGGCCCCTTGCGTCCCGATGGTCGCCCTGGGCAGATCAGCCTGGCCCATGTGCTGGAGGCGGCCACGCTGGCCTTGCAGGCCCAGGCCGGTTGCCCGGTGACCTTCAGCCGCACGGCACAGACGGTTGAAACCGGTGTCTACCAGGTGGTGGTCGAGTACAGCGAAGAGCAGGTTGGTCGGCTGGCTTTCGACAAGGCTCAGGCCTTGCTGCAGGCCGCGCTGGCGGGTGGCGAGTTCGATGTGGAGGCCTCGCTGGCCGAGTTGCGCGAGCTCGATGAAGACGTGCGCCTGGGCCCTTCAACGGGCTCCATCGTGACGGCCGCTGCCGCCCGTGGCATTCCCTGGCGCCGTCTGACCACGGGCAGCCTGGTGCAGTTCGGCTGGGGCTCCAAACAACGCCGCATCTGGGCTGCCGAGGTGGACGACACCAGCGCAGTGTCGGAATCCATCGCACAAGACAAGGACCTGACCAAGCGCCTGCTGGCCGCGGCCGGCGTGCCCGTGCCCATTGGCCGCCCCGTTGACGATGTGGATGACGCGTGGGTGGTGGCCCAGGAGATCGGCCTGCCGGTCGTGTGCAAGCCGCAGGACGGCAACCAGGGCAAGGGCGTGACGGTCAACATCACCAGCCGCGAACAGCTGGAAACGGCTTTCAAGGCCGCGGCCGACATCGGCGACGTGATGGTGGAAAAGTACCTGCCCGGCAACGACTTCCGCCTGCTGGTGGTGGGCGACAAGCTGGTGGCCGCTGCGCGCCGCGATCCCCCGCATGTGATTGGCGATGGCACCCACACCGTGCGCGAACTGGTCGACAAGGTCAACGCCGACCCGCGTCGTGGCGAAGGCCATGCCACCTCGCTTACCAAGATCCGCTTTGATGACATCGCCATTGCGCGTTTGTCTGATCAGGGCCTCAAGCCGGATTCCGTGCCTGAGAAGGGCCGCCGCGTCATCTTGCGCAACAACGCCAACCTGTCCACCGGCGGTACCGCCACCGACGTGACCGATGACGTGCACCCCGAAGTGGCCGCACGCGCCATCGCGGCAGCCCAGACCATCGGCCTGGAGATCTGCGGCGTGGACGTGCTGGCCGAGAGCGTGCACAAGCCACTGGAAGACCAGAATGGCGGCATCGTCGAAGTGAACGCCGCGCCTGGCCTGCGCATGCACCTCTCGCCGTCTTACGGCAAGGGCCGCAACGTGGGCGAGGCCATGGTGGCCAAGATGTACAAGCCCGGTGACGACGGGCGCATCCCCGTGGTGGCCGTGACCGGCACCAATGGCAAGACCACGACCGCGCGCCTGACCGCACACCTGCTGGCCACCAGTGGCCTGCGCGTGGGCATGACCAATACCGATGGCGTGTACGTGAACGGCCGCCAGATCGACAGTGGTGATTGCGCCGGCCCCAAGAGTGCCCGCAACGTGCTGATGCACCCCGATGTGGACGCAGCCGTGTTCGAGACCGCGCGTGGCGGCATCCTGCGCGAAGGCCTGGGCTATGACCGTTGCCAGACCGCCGTGGTGACCAACATCGGTGCGGGTGATCACCTGGGGCTGAACTACATCACCACCGTGGAAGACCTGGCTGTCCTCAAGCGCGTGATCGTGATGAACGTGGCGCCCAACGGTTATGCCGTGCTCAACGCCACGGACCCCATCGTCACGGCCATGGCCCCCAAGTGCCCGGGCGGCATCATCTATTTCGCCGGTGACCCGCACAACCCCGTGCTGACGGCCCACCGCGCCCAAGGCAAGCGCACGCTGTGTGTGGATGGCGATGCCATCGTGGCTTCCGAGGGCAACTGGCGCGAAAGCCTGCTGCTGCGCGACATCCCCATCACCCGCAATGGCAGCATCGGCTTCCAGGTCGACAACGTCATGGCGGCCATCGGCGCGGCCTGGAGTTCGGGCCTGGACTGGGACACCATCCGCCGTGGTCTGGCCAGCTTCGTCAATGATGCCGACAACGCCCCCGGTCGCTTCAACGTCATGGACTTCCGCGGCGCCACCGTGATTGCCGACTATGGCCACAACCCGGACGCCATGCGTGCGCTGGTATCGGCCGTGAACGGCTTGCCCGCCAAGCGCCGCTCGGTGGTGATCAGCGGCGCGGGTGACCGTCGCGACGAAGACATCCGCGAGCAGACCGCCATCCTGGGCGATGCCTTTGACGAGCTGATTCTGTTTCAGGATGCCTGTCAGCGTGGCCGTGAAGATGGCGAGGTGCTCAACCTCCTGCGCGAAGGCCTGGCCAAGGCGCAGCGTGCCCAGAAGGTTGACGAGATCCGCGGCGAGTTCGTGGCCATTGATCTGGCACTGGACCGCCTGCAGGCCGGTGACCTGTGCCTGATCCTGGTCGATCAGGTGGAAGAGGCACTGGCCCACCTGGCCAGGCGTTGTGCGGAGGCTCAGCAGGCAGCCTGATCCAGCGTCATCGGGTTGAGTCAAAGCGCGGCCGGGGTGTGCGAAATGTGCACCCCGGCCGCGTGCTTTTCTGGGAGATCAAACCGCTGAGCGATTGGTGGTGCCATGATGGCGACACTGCGAAAGTGGAGTCCCGAACATGCTCAGAGCTTTGTCTGACGACGCCCTGCAAGACCTGATTCAAGAGGATGCCCCCTACGGTGACCTGACCACCACGGGCTTGGGAATGGGTGACATGCCCGGCCGCGTCGTGATGGCGGCGAGGCAGCCCATGACGGTATGCGGCACTGAAGAGGCGGCCCGCTTGTTCGAACTGTACGGCGCCACGGCCACGGTGATCGCGCCATCAGGCAAACATGTGCTGGGTGGTGCCGAGTTGATCAGCGCGCATGGCCGTGCTTCCACCCTGCTGCTGGTCTGGAAGGTGGCGCAGACCCTGATGGAATACGCCAGTGGCATCTCCAGCGAGGTGGCGCGCATCGTGACCGAGTTGCGAGCCGCAGGGCATGCTCAGCCACTGGCTTGTACGCGCAAGACCTTTC
>NZ_DASUIT010000002.1:0-24681 GCF_036279655.1 Aquabacterium sp.
GATTGGGGAATGATCTGGTGCTGGTGGCCCGCACAGGGCAGTCTGCCGTGGTCCGTGTGGTGAACAACTTCGTGATCAATCCCCTGACAGGTCAGGAAGAGGGCTTGATCGATCGCATCCAGATGAATTCAGGGGCCGCCGTCTGGGATGCCGCCGAGATCCTGCGCCGCACGACACTCGACAACACCATCCCGACAGACGGTGCCGATGTGTTGACGGGAACAGCCTTCGATGATCTGTTCCAGGGCAGCCCTGGCGATGACTCCCTCGTGGGTTGGGGCGGCGCTGACACCCTGATCGGCGGGGAGGGCGCAGACACCATGCGGGGAGGCCGAGGCAACGATGTCTACTTTGTGGATTCCTCGTTGGATCGGGTCCACGAATACAAAATGACGGACAGTTACGGCAACTTGGTCAGTGAAGGCGTGGATGAGGTGCATACCAATCTCTCCGAGTACACCTTGCCAGACAATGTGGAGAACCTGGTCATGGGAGGCAAGCTGGGCTCTGCACCCGATCAGCGGGGGGTGATGACTGGCAAGGCGGGCGTTCGGCATGGCATTGGCAACGGCTATGACAACCTGATGACCGGGGGCCCTGGCGATGAGTGGTTTGAAGGGGCTGGTGGACTCGATCGGTTGCTGGGCGGTGCAGGCAATGACACCTTGGAGGGCGGCTCTGGGCGAGACACCCTGGAGGGCGGTCTGGGGGACGACGTCTACTTTCTGCGTCAGCGGTTCTACGGAGATTCTGATATCGACGACAAGATCATTGAACGCAGCGATGAGGGCATCGACACGGTGGATACCGACCTCGCGGCGTACACAGCCGCAGCCAACATCGAACAGGTGTTCACCACGGGAGCCAGCGTGACCGGCAACGAGCTGAACAATGTGCTGCGCGGTGGTGGCACGGCCACGGTGCTGTCCGGCATGTCAGGCCACGATACGCTCGAAGGTGGGGGTGGGGGCGACACCTATCGCGGGGGGCTGGGCAACGATCTGCTGCTTGCGGCCGATGTGACGTCCAACGATACCTTCATCTGGGGCATCGGTGATGGTGCGGACACGATTGTCGATGCGGGCGGCGGGGCAGACCAGTTGAACATCACGGGGGGCAGCCTCCCCGAGCAGCTGTGGTTCAGCAGGTCCGGAGATGATCTGCTGGTGTCCATCATCGGAACGACTGACAGCGTCACGGTATCGCGATGGTTTGTCGACGATGGCGCCCACCGGATCGAGCGGATGACGCTGGCAGATGGGCAGGACATTCTGGCAGCCGGTGTCGAATCACTGGTCAACGAGATGGCCGCCTTTGCGCCCCCCCTGGAGGGGCAGATGAGCTTGCCGGCCGACGTGCGGGCATCACTGTCGGGTGTGATCACCACGGCCTGGGCTGGATGAGCGGGGCGCTGCCTGACGATGCACGCGTGTCGTCGGTCCGGCGTTGTGTGGCGCAGGCCGATGCCATGCTGGCGCATCGGCAGCCCAAGGAGGCAGTTGCCATCCTGAAGGCTGGTCTGTCACAGGTCGGAGAGGGAAGTGCGCGATTGCTGCTGTTGCAGCGATTGCTGCAGGTCCTGATCCAGGTGGGTGCCTGCCAGGAGGCCCGAGTCTGGGTGCAGCGTGGGGCTGCCCTGTGGTCGTCCGAGCGCGAACAGCCGACGTGGTTCAAGGACATGGCCTGGTGCCTTCAAGAGGCTTGGTGGTCATCCTTGACAGGGCCTTCCGTCGCGCTGAAGCGATTGCAAGGCGCAGATGCTGCTTGGCTCAAGGATCTATTTGCCGACGAAGATTTTTCGGCATGGGTCAATCGCGATTACGGTGAGAGGATCCGGCACAGCAGTCTCGACACGATCGCAGGGCAACTGGCGTTGCAGTGGGGTCAGGCGCCCGCACATCTGGGCGCGCAGGTTTACCGCATCGAGCGCCACGACGGTCGTCCTCTGGGGTTGACCAGTCTGGTGGGGATCGATGTGCCCAGTCGGCGTGCTGAGTTCATCATCGGGCTGGCCGATGACCAGGCCACTCACGCTCAAGCCATCGAGACGGGCACGCTGCTCTTGGACTGGGCGTTCCGCGTGATCGAGTTGCACAAGGTCTTTGTGACCGTCTACAGCGACAACCCCCGACTGCCTGCGCTGAAGCGCATCCTGTGCTCCCTTGGGTTCCAGGAAGAGGGCTGCCAGCGTCAGCACCTCCGTCTGCAAACCGGTGCCTATGTGGATCTGCACCTGCTGGGCGCGATCAGAGGCGAGGTGCATGCGAACCCGCTGGCGCGCCGACTGTTGCAGCGCTATGCCAAGCAAGACGGGGAGGGAGTCCACGCACCGGCGATAATTGCTCCTTGATTCTTCATTGACGCCCCATGAAAGCCTCCCAGTTCTTCATCTCCACCCTCAAGGAAGCCCCGGCCGATGCCGAGATCGTCAGCCACAAGCTGATGATGCGCGCCGGTTTCATCAAGAAGCTGGGGGCGGGCCTGTACACCTACATGCCCATGGGCCTGCGCACCATCCGCAAGGTCGAGGCCATCATCCGTGACGAGCTGAACCAGGCCGGCGCCGTCGAGCTGACCATGCCCGTGGTGCAGCCGGCCGAGCTGTGGCAGGAAACCGGCCGCTTCGACAAGATGGGCGACGAGTTGCTGCGCTTCAAGGACCGCCACCAGCGCGACTTTGTCATCCAGCCCACTGCCGAAGAAGTGGTGACCGACATCGCCCGTCAGGAGTTGCGCAGCTACCGTCAGTTGCCCAAGAATTTCTACCAGATCCAGACCAAGTTCCGCGACGAGCGCCGCCCGCGCTTTGGCATCATGCGCGGCCGCGAGTTCACCATGAAGGACGCCTACTCCTTCGACCGCGATGTCGAAGGCGCTGGCAAGACCTACGACGCCATGTTCGCGGCCTACACCCGCATCTTCGAGCGTCTGGGCCTGCAGTTCCGCGCGGTGGCCGCCGACACCGGCGCCATCGGGGGTGATCGCTCGCACGAGTTCCAGGTCATTGCCGACACGGGCGAGGACGCCATCGTCTACTGCCCCACGGGCGAGTACGCCGCCAACATCGAGCTGGCCGAGGCCCTGCCCCTGATCGCCCAGCGCGATGCCGCCAAGCTCTCCCTGGAGAAAGTGGCCACGCCCGGCAAGAGCACCTGCCCTGAGGTGGCCGAGTTGCTGGGCCTGCCCCTGTGGCAGACCGTCAAGTCCCTGGTGCTGGCCACCGACCAGCTCAACGAGCATGGCGAGATCGTCCAGTCCACCGTCTGGCTGCTGCTGGTGCGTGGCGACCACGACCTCAACGAAGTCAAGGCCGGCAAGATCGAGCTGCCTGATGGCTCGGGCCTCAAGGCGGGTTTCCGCTTCGCTACTGAGAGCGAGATCGTCGCCCACTTCGGTTGCAAGCCTGGCTACCTGGGCCCGGTCAAGCTCCTGAAGCCCGTCAAGATCGTGGCCGACCGCACGGTGGCGAACATGGCGGATTTTGTCTGTGGCGCCAACGAAGAGGGTTTCCACCTCCAGGGTGTCAACTGGGGCCGCGATCTGCCCGAACCCGATCTGGTGGCCGACATCCGCAATGTGGTCGAGGGCGATCCTTCGCCCGATGGCAAGGGCGTGCTGGCCATCCAGCGCGGCATCGAGGTCGGCCACGTGTTCTACCTGGGCACCAAGTACTCCAAGGCCATGAACGCCACCTTCCTGGACGTGGACGGCAAGCCCAAGCCCTTCGAGATGGGCTGCTACGGCATCGGCGTGACCCGCATCCTGGGCGCGGCCATCGAGCAAAAGCACGACGAGCGCGGCATCATCTGGCCGGACGCCATTGCGCCCTTCACCGTGGTGATCTGCCCCGTGGGCTATGACCGCTCCGAAGACGTCAAGGCCGCCGCCGACAAGCTGCACGACGAGCTGGCCGCCCGTGGTGTCGACGTGATCCTGGACGACCGTGGCGAGCGCCCCGGTGCCATGTTTGCCGACTGGGAGCTCATCGGCGTGCCGCACCGTGTGGTGCTGGGCGACAAGGGCCTCAAGGAAGGCCTGGCCGAATACCAGGGCCGTCAGGACGCCGCCGCGACCAAAGTGCCTGCGTCGGACGTGCTCACGCACGTGCTGGCCGAGCTCAAATTGGGCTGATGCCCAGTGCGGCTTTGGTGTAGTGTGCGCGGTATGACCCTGGGAATGCGCTCATCGACCTCACCCTCACGCCAACGGCGGCCCTGGCAGGCCGTGGTGGCGCTGTGGGGGGCTTTGGCGCTGGGTGGTGGGCAGGCCTGGGCTGGCGCCCAGGTCGAGGAGCCGCTGGCCAATGCCGTGCGCACGGCGCTGTCGGCGGCGGTGGGCAATGCGGCCCCACCCGCGCCGGTGTTCGCCGACGCCGCCCAGAAAATGGCTTACGAGCGCTGGGTGGCTGCCACCGAGACCCGCCTGATCAAACGCAAGCCTGATGACCTGGTGCGGCGTGAGTTTCTGCAGACCGTCTGGTACGAGGCCAAGCGCGCCGGGCTGGACCCGACCCTGGTGCTGGGCCTCATCGAGGTGGAAAGCGGTTTCCGCAAGCACGCGATCTCATCGGCCGGGGCTCGGGGCTACATGCAGGTCATGCCCTTCTGGACGCGCACCATCGGGGACGGTGATGCCAGCCGCCTGTTCCACATGCAGACCAATCTGCGCTTTGGCTGCGTGATCCTGCGCCACTATCTGGACCGGGAAAAGGGCAATATGTTCCTGGCCCTGGGCCGCTACAACGGTAGCCGTGGGCGGGCCGAGTATCCCAATCTGGTGTTTGGCGCCGAGCGCCGCTGGCAAGCGCTGATCCAGCGTGAGACCCAGGTGGCGGGCCTCACGCCTGCTCAAGCTCAGACGCGCGCGCGCTGACGGCGGCGGGCCACGGCCGAGATGCCGACCAGGCCCAGGCCCATCAGAGCCCAGGTGCTCGGTTCAGGCACGGCACCCGCTGCAGCATAGAAGTTATGGTTCAGGTTGATGTTGGAACCTGATCCGACCACCAGCCAGGTGCGCACATCCGAGGTGTTGGTGACAGTCATGGTGAAGGAGATCGAATCTCCTCCCGTCACGGGGTCAGTGTGCCCCTGGGCGCCGTTCAATTCGCCGGTCCAGTTCAGATTGGTGAGCTGACTGTTGGCCGCATCCACGAACATGATGTCATCCATGGTCAATCCCTCGGGGATCTGCAGCAGCACCGAGAACATGTCGATGGATGCGTGCGCGTCATAGACGCTGAGATCCGTCAGACCATCGGCAAAAGTCAAGGTGCTGGTAAAACTCATGGTCCCCGTCAAGGTCGCCTGACTGCCGGGAGCCAGTGCAATGCCACCGAACACGGGGACGGTGTTCGGATCCACCCCCTCGGGCAGTATCCCAGGTGAAAAGATCTGGGGGCTGATGCCGGTGTCCATGTGACTGAACGCGTGGCCCACCAGGCCTTCGGTGTAAGGCTCGGTGTCGATGTGTTGCACGAGTGTCAGCGCATCATTGTTCAGGGCAACGGACGCCTCAAAATTAGCCCGGGGCGTGCTCACCGACAGCACAGCGGGAATGTCATCGACCGGCAGTGGATTGCTCAGAAACGTGTCGGAGCTATCTTCTGGCGCCTGGTAGAGCATGTACTGCAGCGGGGCCCACTGGGCATCTCCTGTGGCCTGCAGCCAGGGGTAGGCCACGTTGCCTGCCGTATCGGTCACGGTGAGTTGCAGGTTCTCATATCGCATATCGATGTCAATGGCGGCTTGTGCCGACAGCGAACTCAGGGCGAGAACCGTGCCCCCGATGAGGGTGAATGGACGTGCGCGGAAAAATGCCATGCTGGTGCTCCTCTGCTTTGATGGAATGCCAGCAGTATGTGTCTTTTTGCCGGAATTGGGCACCGGGCTGACCCTGAAATGGGTGTCATGCCCCTTGGGCTGGGGGTCAAAGACCCGTCCAGCGCTGTGGCGAGGCCTGTCCGACTCCCACCATCTGCAGCACCCGCTCGACCGTGTCATTGACCAGCTCGTCAATGCTTTGGGGCCGGTGATAGAAGGCGGGCAAGGGTGGGAAGATGATGCCGCCCATCTCGGTGACGGCGGTCATGTTGCGCAGGTGGGCCAGGTTGAAGGGCGTCTCGCGCACCATCAGCACCAGGCGTCGGCGTTCCTTGAGGGTGACGTCGGCCGCGCGAGTGAGCAGGTTGTCGCCCATGCCGTGGGCCACGGCTGCGAGGGTCTTCATGGAGCAGGGCGCCACCACCATCGCATCGGTGGTGAAGCTGCCGCTGGCGATGCAGGCGCCCACATCCCCGGGGGAATGGGCCTGACCGGCCAGGGCCTCCAGGGCCGAGCGGTCCAGCCCCAGTTCGTGGTGCACATTGAGCAGCCCGGCCGAGGTCACCACCAGGTGGGTGTGCACGCCCAGTGCGCGGGCGCGCTCCAGCAGGCGCACGCCATAGAGCGCGCCACTGGCGCCGGTGATGCCGACGATCAGGCGTGGGGCACGGGTGCTCACGGTGGGCTTACTGCGAGCCCGACAAGACTTGTTGCAATTCACCGGCCTGGTACATCTCCATCATGATGTCCGAGCCGCCGATGAATTCACCGTGGATGTAGAGTTGAGGGATGGTGGGCCAGTTGGCGTATTCCTTGATGCCCTGGCGGATTTCTTCGTCTTCCAGCACGTTCACGGTCTGGAGATCGTTCACGCCGCAGGCTTTGAGGATCTGCACGGCACGGCCGGAAAAGCCGCATTGGGGGAACTGGGCATTGCCCTTCATGAAGAGCACCACACGGTGGCTCTTGACGAGGGCATCGATGCGCTGTTGAACGTCGCTCATGGTATGAAATCGGAGGCGGTGAATGAAAACAGGCCTGTTATAACAGGCCTGTGAAGCTGGTGCATTGATCCGGGATTGTCCCAGACTTGGCTGCAGGGGCGGCGCGTCAGAACGCGTAATTGACGCTGAACTTGAGCACGGGGCGCAGGCGCAACTCGCGCACCAGTTCATCCACACCCTGGTCCCCCTGGAGCACCCGGCTGATGCGGCCGATGTTGCCGGAGTTCAGCGAGATCAGACCCAGGTCGGCATTGAAATGCCAGGCCCCCTGGCCCGCAGCCTCGGTCAGCCGGCCGCTGTAACCCGCACCCACATAAGGCACGGTGCGATTGGGCGATTCGGTCAGTGCGCCCAGGCTCGGATGGCCTGCCAGCCCCAGCACATCGACGCGCTGCAGGCTCATGTGGGTGCCGCCTTCACCGGGTGGCATGCTCCACCAGGGCAGGTTCGTGGCACCTCGCACCAGACCCGCCGTGGCGCGGAAGCCGCCCGAAAAATAGTAGTCGGACAAGAGGTGCATGCTGTGCACCTTCAGGCCCATGCCCTCGTTTTGCGACAGGGCGTAGGGATGGCGCACGGGGTCTGCACCGCTGTTGAGCACCAGACCCAGGCGGCCCTCCCAGTGCGGCCACAGGGTGTCCAGCTGTGTGCCGTCCAGGGCCAGGCCACGGCCCTCCTGCGCATGCGCCAAGTTCAGGCCACTGCTGAGTGACACACCCAGCAAGGCACCCGCCACGGCCGTCTGGCGCAGCAAGTTTCGGGTCGAGGTGGTCAGGGCAAGCAATGCGGACGACATGAACGTCTCCCGTGAACCGGGCGCCAACGCAGCACCCATGTCTTCATGCTATGCCTGTGCTCTTCGTTTGTGGCGCGGAAATGTCACCGGCAGTGTCTGCTTATTCACGCATGGGGGCCCCCGCCCACGGGGGAGGGTGGGTCAACCCTCGCAGGTTTACCCCTTGCCTTTGCGATGTGCTGAGCGTGCGCACGAAAGCGGGCGCTCACATTGCGTGTGCGTTCCTCGGCCGGCTCACGCCACCCCGGGTGAAGCTCACTGCGGCAAATTGGCAACGCCGCCCAGGCGGCCGCCGGTGCAACGGGGCTGGCCACCCAGATCACGGTGGGTGCTCACCTCGGTAAAGCCGTGCTGGCGCAGCAGGGCCTGAACCGCCTCGTGCTGGTCATAGCCATGTTCCAGCAGCAGCCAGCCGCCCGGCACCAGGTGGGCGGGCGCAGTGGCGATGATCTGCCGCAGATCGTTCAGCCCGTCGGGCCCCGCGGTGAGCGCCGAGATGGGCTCGAAGCGCAGGGCGGGCAGGTGGGGGTCGCCCTCGGCGATGTAAGGCGGGTTGCTGACGATCAGATCGAAGCGCTCGCCTGCCACCGGCTCGAACCAGGATCCCAGAGTGAACCGCACGGGCAGGTGCAGGCGCAGTGCGTTGGCCTGCGCCACGGCCAGGGCGGTGGGGCTGGCGTCCACGGCGCAGACCTGTGCGCCCGGACGCTCGTGCTGCAGGGCCAGCGCAATCGCACCGCTGCCCGTGCCCAGGTCCAGCACCCTGAAGGCGGCGGCTGCTGTGCTGGGGATCAAACTCAGCGCCCATTCCACCAGGGTTTCGGTGTCGGGCCGGGGCACCAGCACCTCGGGCGACACGCTCAGGCTCAGGCCAAAGAACTCTTTTTCGCCCAGCACATAGGCCAGGGGCTCGCCACTGGCACGTCGTTGCACCAGGGGGGTGAAGCGGGCGATCACCTCGGGCGGCAGGGCATCGGTGTCGTGCGCCATCAGCCAACTGCGGGGGCGTGCCAGCACGGCGCACAGCAGCAGTTGGGCGTCCAGACGGTCCACACCCAGGCCACGGGCCCAGTCCAAGGCGCCGCTCACGGTCATCACAGCAGCCTCAGACACCGGTGGCGGCTTCCAGCTCGGCCAACTGATCTGCCGCCTGTGCGGACAGCAGTGCGGCGATCACGTCGTCCAACTCGCCCTCCATGATGGTGGTCAGCTTGTAGAGCGTGAGGTTGATGCGGTGGTCGGTCAGGCGGCCCTGGGGGAAGTTGTAGGTGCGGATGCGATCGGAGCGGTCGCCACTGCCGATCAGGCCCTTGCGCAGTGCCGCCTCCTTGGCGGCCCGCTCGCTGCGCTCTTTCTCCTGGATGCGGGCCTGCAGCACCTGCAAGGCCTTGGCCTTGTTGCTGTGCTGACTGCGCCCGTCCTGGCATTCGGCCACGATGCCCGTGGGCAAATGCACCACACGCACGGCCGAATCGGTCTTGTTGATGTGCTGCCCACCCGCACCGCTGGCACGGAAGGTGTCGATCCGCAAATCGGCCGGGTTGAGCTTGACAGCCTCGGCTTCATCCGGTTCGGGCATCACGGCCACAGTGCAGGCGCTGGTGTGGATGCGTCCCTGCGTTTCGGTGGCCGGCACGCGCTGAACCCGATGGCCACCGGATTCGAACCTGAGCTGCCCGTAGACGCCCGCGCCTTCGATGCGAAAGACCACTTCCTTGTAGCCGCCCAGGTCCGATTCGTTGGCCGACATCAGCTCGCAGCGCCAGCCTTGCCGCTCGGCAAAGCGCGTGTACATGCGGGCCAGATCGCCCGCGAACAGGGCGGATTCGTCTCCACCGGTGCCAGCACGGATCTCGACAAAGGCATTGCGCGCGTCGTCGGGATCCTTGGGCAAGAGGGCTTTTTGCAGCTCGGCTTCCAGGGTGAGCAGATCTGCCTCGGCCTGTGCGACTTCGTCGATGGCCATGGCGCGCATGTCCGGGTCATCGCCCAGGTCCTGGATCATCTGCCGGGCGGTGGACAGATCGTTCGTCCGCTGGGCGTGCCGCCGGGCCATGTCGCAGACGCTGCCGACGTCGGCGTGCTCGCGTGACAGATCGCGGTAGCGCTTGGGGTCCGCCGCGACCTGCGGGTCCGACAAGGCTTCGTCCAGTTCGCGCAGCCGGTGGGAGAGGCGGTCGAGCGAGGCGGCGAGCGATGGGGCCAGGCCCGCGCTCACGAACGGCCCCCCGTGGGTTCATCGCCCGAGGACGTGCGCCCGGGGGGGAGCTCGCCGCGGAGGAACAGGCGCGACACCGTCTGTGCCACCTGCGGGCGGTGGCTCGGGTCCGCGCTGTGCAGCTCTGCCAGGGCGCCGTGCAGCATCTTCTGGGTCAGGCCCTTGGCCAGCACCTCCATCACGGCATCCACGTCTTCGCCCTTGGCCAACAGCTTGCGGGCGCGGGCCAGTTCGGTGTGGCGCCAGGCCTCGGCCTGCGATTGCAGGGCCTGGATCAGCGGCACGGTGGCGCGTTGGTCCAGCCAGTGCACAAAGCCCTGCACACCGGTTTCGATGATGGCCTCGGCCTGGGCCACGGCCGCCTGGCGCTTGCTGCCGGCGGTCTGCACCACGGCGCTGAGGTCGTCCACGGTGTAGAGGTAGGCATCGGGCAGATCGGCCACTTCGGGCTCGATGTCGCGCGGCACGGCCAGGTCCACCATGAAGATGGGGCGGCGCTTGCGCGCCTTGATGGCCCGCTCGACCGCGCCCAGGCCAATGATGGGCAAGGTGCTGGCCGTGCAGGACACCACGATGTCGAACTCGTGCAGGCGGTGGGGCAGGTCGGCCAGGCGGATGGATTCGGCGCCCAGGTGGCTGGCCAGCTTCTCGCCACGCTCCAGCGTGCGGTTGGCCACGGCCATGGACCGGGGCGTGCGCGCGGCAAAGTGCGTGGCGCACAGCTCGATCATCTCGCCCGCCCCCACAAACAGCACGCGTGTGCGGGACAGGTCTTCGAACAGTTGCCCGGCCAGGCGCACGGCAGCGGCGGCCATGCTGATGGAGTGGGCGCCGATCTCGGTCGAGGTGCGCACCTCCTTGGCCACGGCAAAGCCGCGCTGGAACATCTGGTGCAGGGTGGTGCCCAGGGTGCCGGCGGCATCGGCCTCGCGCACGGCCTGCTTCATCTGGCCCAGGATCTGGGGCTCACCCAGTACCATGGAGTCCAGGCCGCTGGCCACGCGGAAGGCATGGCGCGCGGCGGCATCACCCTGCAGCACATAGGTGTGGCGCAGCAGCTCTTCAGGGGACACCTGGCCAACATTGGCCAGCCACTCGACGGCCTGACGCTGCAACTGGTGGGCCGAGTGCCCGCCCATGGCCGGCACGGCACAGTACAACTCGGTGCGGTTGCAGGTCGACAGCAGGGCTGCTTCGCCCGCCAGGCGGGTGTGCAGCGCCTGCAAGGTGGGGCGCAATTGGTCCACCGCGAAGGCGAACCGCCCCCGCAGATCGACTGCAGCGGTGGTGTGATTCAAGCCTAATGCGAGGACGCTCATTGCGGCAATTATAAAATCGAGCTCTTTGGCCTGGTCTGGGCACACTGATGAGTTTCTTAGACGCCCTTATCCACCTCGTGAATTTTGTGCTGCCAGCCCTGGGGATGGCCTTGATCCTGCCCAGTCTGGTGCGATTGTTGTGGTTCAAGCGCCTCAAAAGCGTGAGCTGGGCCCTGATGGCCCGGCGCGTGGCGCTGACCGGCCTGCTTGTGCTGGTGGCCGGCCTGGTCCTGGTGGGGCGCGATGGTGCCATGCGCACCTATGCGGCCCTGGTGATCGCCTCCACCGTGGTGGTCTGGTGGACGGCCTTCAAGGGCCGAGCCTGATGTTTGCCCTGAAAGCCCTGTCATGACCTACAGCGTCAAGGAAATCTTCTACACCCTGCAAGGCGAGGGCACCCATGCCGGGCGCCCGGCGGTCTTCTGCCGTTTCGCAGGGTGCAATCTCTGGACAGGGCGCGAAGAAGACCGCGCCAAGGCCATCTGCCAGTTCTGCGACACCGATTTTGTCGGCACGGACGGGCTGGGGGGCGGCAAGTTCGACACCCCGGCCGCCCTGGCCAAGCGCATCGCGTCTTTCTGGCCCGCCACGCCCGAGGGCCAGGCCGGCCGGCGTTTTGTCGTGCTCACCGGGGGCGAGCCCCTGCTGCAGGTCGACACGGCCCTGATCGATGCGCTGCATGCGCAGGGCTTCGAGATCGCGGTCGAAACCAATGGCACCATCGCCGCACCGGCGGGCCTGGACTGGATCTGCGTGAGCCCCAAGGCCGGCTCGACCCTGGTGCAGACCTCGGGCCATGAGCTCAAGGTGGTCGTGCCCCAGGCAGGTTTTGACGAGGCAGCGCTGCGCGCCTTTGACGCCATGGACTTTGCCCAGCGCCGCGTGCAACCCATGGACAGCGCCTCGCCCGAGGCCCGCCGCGTGGCCACCGAATGGGCCGTGCAGTGGTGCCTGGACCACCCGCGCTGGTTGCTCAGCGTGCAGACCCATAAGACACTGGGCATCCGCTGACGCGGGTGCTGCAGGAAACCACACGATGTTCGAGCTGAGTCAGACCTTTTCATTCGATGCCGCCCACACCCTCAAGCGCAAGGTGTCGCCCGAGGAAGCCGCCGGCAGCCGCCGCATCCACGGCCACACCTACACTGCCGAGGTGATGGTGCGCGGCGAGCGCCACCCCGAATCCGGCATGGTGGTCGACCTGGCCGTCTTGCGCGAGGTCATTGCCAGCGTGCGCAGCCAGCTGGATCATCACTTCCTGGACGAGGTCGCCGGCCTGGGCGCCCCCACGCTCGAAAACCTCTGCGTCTTCATCCATGAGCGTGTGCTGCCGCAGATCCCGCAGGTGTCCGGTGTGGCCGTGTCGCGCGCCGCCGGCGACCGCTGTGTTTACCGCCCCTGAGCCCCTCTCGATCCCAGCCATGACACAGCCCACCTGGTCCGAACGCAGCCGCCAGGCGGTCTGGCACCCTTGCACCCAGATGAAGGCGCACGAGCAGCACCCGCCGCGCGCCATCGTCGCTGCCGACGGCCCCTGGCTGATCGACGATCAGGGGCACCGCATCCTGGATGCCGTCAGCTCGTGGTGGGTCAACCTCTTCGGGCACAACTTCGGGCCCATCCGCGAGGCCATCACCGACCAGCTCGGTCGACTCGACCACATCATGCTGGCCGGCCTCACCCACCCGCCGGTGGTCGAGCTCTCCGAGCGGCTGGGGGCCTTGACGGGCCTGGGCCACGCCTTCTACGCCAGTGACGGCGCCAGTGCCACCGAAATCGCACTGAAGATGAGCGCCCACAGCTGGCGCAATCGGGGGCGCCCCGGCAAGCACCGATTCATCGGCCTGCAAGGTGGCTACCACGGTGAAACCGCGGGTGCGCTGTCCGTCACCGACATCCCGCTGTTCCGCGAGGCCTATGCGCCCCTGCTGCGCCTGAGCGCCACCTTGCCCTCTCCCGACCCACGTCATGCGGCGGCAGGCGTGAGCTCCGAGGCGCATCTGGAGCACTGCATCGATGCCCTGGCCGCCTACCTGGCCGAACACCACGAACACTTGGCCGCCATCATCCTGGAGCCCCTGGTGCAGGGTGCGGCCGGCATGGGCATGTATGCGCCGGACTACCTGGTCGCGGTGCGCCGCCTGTGTGATCACTACGAGGTGCACTGGATCGCCGACGAGATCGCCGTGGGCTTTGGCCGCACCGGCACCCTGTTCGCCCACCAGCAGGCGCTGGGGCCCGATGGCGTGGCCGTCAAGCCCGACTTCATCTGCCTGAGCAAGGGCCTGACCGGCGGCGTGCTGCCCCTGTCGTGCGTGTTGACCACCGACGAGGTCTATGCTGCCTTCTGGGACGACCGCACGGTGCATGGATTCCTGCATTCGCATTCCTACACCGGCAACCCCCTGGCCTGTCGCGCCGCGCTGGCCGTGCTGGACACCTTTGCCGCACGCGATGCGCAGGGGCAGGACGTGCTGGCCCGCAACCACGTGCTGGCCGAACAGTTGACCCGGCGGGCCGAGGTGCTGACACGCCATCCCCGTGTGCGCGCCTTTCGGCACATCGGCATGATCTGGGCCTGGGATGTGGACACCACCGAGCCCACCTTTGCCTCGCGATACCACCGCGCGGCCCTGCAGGCCGGCCTGCTGCTGCGCCCGATTGGCTCGACCCTGTACTTCATGCCCCCTTATGTGCTGACGCCCGCCGACCAGGAGTCCCTGGTCCACGGCGCCGTGGCCGTGCTCGACCAGGTGCTGGCCGAGATCGATGCCCTGGTGCCCGGCTCGGCGGGCCCCCAAGTGGAAGTGCCCGTGCCATGAGCGCCTATTTCATCACCGGCACCGACACCGGCGTGGGCAAGACCCGTGTGAGCTGTGCCCTGATCCATGCCTTGCGGCAGGCAGGCCATGCCCGCGTGGTGGGCATGAAGCCCGTGGCCGCGGGATGCGACTGGATCGACGGGCAGGACGGCCACCCGGGCCACTGGCTCAATGAGGATGTGGCCCAGTTGCGTGCGGCCTCCAGCCTGCAGGTGCCCTCATCCTTCGACAACCCCTATGCCCTGCCGGATGCGGTGTCGCCCCACATTGCGGCCCGCAACGACGAGGTGGTGATCGACCTGGGCCTGATCGAGGCCAGCTTCCATGCCCTGCGCCAGCACACCGATGCGGTGGTGGTGGAAGGGGCGGGGGGCTTCATCGTGCCCTTGAGTGAGGCCCCGGGCGAATGGGCCACCAGCGCCGACCTGGCGCAGCGCCTGCGCCTGCCGGTGATCCTGGTGGTGGGGCTGCGCCTGGGCTGCCTGAACCACGCCCTGCTGACGCAGGAGGCCATCTTGAACCGTGGTTTGACCCTGGCGGGCTGGGTGGCCAATCAGGTGGATCCGGCCATGCCGGCCGTGGACGAGAACGTCGAGACCCTGCGCCAGAGGATCCAGGCGCCCATGCTGGCGCGGTGGGGGTGGCAGCCACGAGTGGACGTTGGGGTGATGGGGCCAGAGATGATGCTGCCGACCATGAAGCACGGACAAGCCGACTCGAAGACGGAGGGCACTTCGCCGAGGCGCATGGACTGACGACAACTTCTGGATGCCGTATCACGGGAGGTTCTTGTTTGTACAGGCCCATCTTAGGGGTTGCTGCTGGCGCGATATGAAATTACATATTCATTTCGCAGCGTTGGGCTGCGGAAAAAACTTCATCGAGGAAAGTATGAATATGTCCATCAAAAAGGTTTTTGCTGGGGCGATCATGGCTGTGGCCTGCTTCAATGTGGCCGTTGCTGCCAATGTGACGTTGACAGCTGGGGCGCAGCAGTACACCACGTTCAGCGACCCTGCAGGGAGCGGTAAGCAAGTGACTCTGTCGGTCGGCGCGATGACCGGTCATCACCTGGAGTTGAGTAATGGGACGGGCACATTGGGGGGGATACCCACAACGTCTGTTGGTGGTTTTGTAGGTGAACTGAATTCCTTGAAATCCACTTTGAGTGCCACGGGCGCTGTCGTGAATTCTGTCTACGCACTTGTCGGAGGTCGAGTTAAGACGAGTACTAGGGCTTTGATTGCGTATGATGTTGCTGCGCAAAATGCAACGTTTGACTATTCGGCTGTTAAATTGCTTGAGGCGACTTCTGGTGGTGTTTTGGTAATATCAACTGACCCAATTCCAGGAATATGTAACGGAGGTGAAATTGCTATTAGAAATATGCGTGTTGATTATTCGTCAAAATCCATTTATGGGGATGTTGAGGTAATCCGAGGGGGTGTTGGCGGTTCAATGTTTTATCCGAATGCCGCCATTTGGACTTACGAGAGTATTGTGGGCAATTTGACCATTCCTGTGCGGGCGATGGCGGATAATGATTTGACTGCGCTTCAGCAGTTGGGTTATATGACACCTTTGCGCGGAACCCCAGGGGTTGACTTTAGTACAAAAATCGTTATCAGTGGTTTGAAGGTTACTCCCTCCGGATTGTCATATTTTGCTGATGGGCTAGGCTTGACGGTGGGGTCGGTTTACTATAATGTGATAAATCGGTTCAATACACTGCCTGATGGGTGGGGTATTATTTCTTTGGATTTGCGCTTGAAAAAGCAGTAAATGCAAGACTGGCATCATGTAAAGATGCCATGTTGAACGATTGCACTTCCTTTTGAGTGGTGCGCTCAATATGAGCGCACCACGCTCAGTGCAGGTTCTGCATGCAGATATCGGGGCCTGTGACGTTCAAGCCGTTGTCGCTGGGTAGACAGCTCCCAGCACCCTGGGGCCTGCAGCACCTGTCACAGCCGGTACATTCCCTGCCCGCCGATGCAGGGTTGCCCAGGCCAGCCAGGCAAAGGCTGCTGCCTCGACCTGCATGGGCGGCAGACCGCGCGCGCTGGAGTCGTGCACCGTGACCTCGGCGGGGGCATGCAGGCGCAAGCGGTTCATGAGGTGGCCATTGAGCGCCCCGCCCCCGCACACCAGCACCTCGTCGATGCCGGTCTCCAGGGCCTGGATGCAGCTCAACGCCGTGAGATCGCACAGGGTGGCCTGGACATCCGCAGCCTGGCTGGCCGATGGGGTGTCAGGCACGCCGCAGCGCCGCAGCCAGTCATCCAGCCAGCCTGAGTGGAACAGATCGCGGCCCGTGCTCTTGGGGGCGGGCAGGGCAAAGTAGGGCTCGGCCAGCGCGAGCGCCAGCCAGTCGGCCTGCACCTGCCCTGATTGCGCCCACACGCCATTGGCGTCGTAGGGCTGGCCGCGATGTCGTTGGCACCATAGGTCCATCAGCACATTGCCCGGGCCACAATCAAAGCCCAGCGGGGCCTGCAACTGAGCCGCGTCCGAGGGGGCCAGCAGACTGACGTTGGCGATGCCGCCAATATTGAGGGCCGCCACGGCATGGTCCGGGTGCGCGAACACGGCTTGGTGAAAGATGGGCACCAGCGGCGCCCCTTGTCCGCCCGCAGCCACATCCCGGCTGCGGAAGTCCGCCACCACGTCCAGCCCGGTCAGTTCGGCCAGCAGGGCAGGCGCCAGCAACTGCAGGGTGTAGCCCAGCTCGGGGCGATGTCGCACGGTCTGCCCATGCGCGCCGATGGCGGCGATGGGGTCGCTCTTGGCCGCATCCATCAGCTGATGGGTCACGCTGGCATAGGCGCGCGAAATGGCCTGAGCCGCCATGGCCGAGCGGTGCAATTCATCCGGGCCGCTGCGGTTGAGGGCCAGCAACTCAGCCCGAAGCGCTTCATCAAACGGCTCGTAGGCGTGGGCCATCACGCCCAGCCATTGCCCGTCGGGCCCCATGCGGGCCAGCACCCCATCCACCCCGTCCATCGAGGTGCCCGACATCAAGCCGATCAGGGCTTGATGGCCGTGTGTCATGGTGGCTTACTCGAAGCGCGGGCCGCTCTGGGCGCCGGCCACCTGCATCTGACCGGCCATGTCCAGGCGCTGGGCCGTGATCTGGGCGTGCTCGCGGTAGCGGGCCTGGGCCAGCGGCGAGATCTGCGTGCTCTCGGAGGAGCGGGCGATGGTCATTGGATCCACATGGCGGCCACCCACCTTGAACTCGAAGTGCAGGTGCGGGCCCGTGGCCCAGCCGGTGGAGCCCACCGTGCCCAGGGTCATGCCCTGTTCGAGCTTCTGGCCGCGCTGCACCATGATCTTGTGCAAGTGGGCGTACACGGTCACGCGGTCACCCGAGTGCGTGACCTGCACCACATTGCCATAGCCGTTCTGCACGCCCGCAAAAGTCACCACGCCGTCGCCCACGCTGCGCACTGGGGTGCCGGTCGGGGCGCCGTAGTCCACGCCCAGGTGCGCCTTCCAGCGCAACTGGATGGGGTGGAAGCGCATCGCGAACCCGGAGGTCACACGCGAGAAGGCCAGGGGCGATGCCAGGAAGGACTTGATCTTGCTGCGACCCGTGAGGTCGAAGTAGGCGCCCTTGCGGCCAGGTTCTTCAAACCAGACCGCATCGTGCGCCA
Organism: Aquabacterium sp.; assembly: GCF_036279655.1. Classification (GTDB taxonomy): domain Bacteria; phylum Pseudomonadota; class Gammaproteobacteria; order Burkholderiales; family Burkholderiaceae_C; genus Aquabacterium. Next base: position 17,635 of record NZ_DASUIT010000002.1, read on the forward strand.
CACCCTTGTTGATGAAGCGCGCCGCCAGGACCTTGCCTGCCGAGCCACCCCAGGTGATGGGCTCGCCGTCGGCGGTGTGGCCCTCGTAGACCACACTGAAGGCGTCGCCCTTGCGCAGTTCGCGGCGGAAGTCGATGTCCGCGCTGAAGATTTCAGCGATCTGGTTGGTGATGGCGTCCGGCACGCCGGCGTCGTCGGCCGCGGCGTACAGCGAGGACTGGATGGTGCCGGCAGAGACCTGCTCACGCACCTGCAGCGGGGCTTGTTCCGTGTGGGCACTCAAGGCACCCTGAATCTGGTCACCGGCCCGGCGGATCGTCAGGCGGGTGAAGTGGGAGTCGATCTGTTCTGAATCGGCGGCAGGGCCGCGGGCGATCAACTCCACCAAGCGGCCATTGTCCGTCATGACCTTGATCATCTTGCCCGAGCGCCCCGACATCAGGGTGCTGGCCACGGCATCGCTGCGGATGAAGCGGGCGGCTTCGTCGTCGTCCACACCCAGGCGGCGCAGCAGCGAGTCGATGGTGTCGGACTGGCGGGTGACGTCGCTGCGGTAGAGCGTCAGGGGCTCACGGTCCAGGGCTTCCAGTTGGGCGCCCAGTTGCGGCAGAGGCAGGGCCACGTCGATCGTCGTCACCACCGGCAGGGGGCCGTTGTCGATCTGCGCGGTCAGGGGGGCCACACCGAAAGCGGTCATCGTGGAGCCTGCCAGCAGAGCCACCACCACGGCGGTCACGCGGCGGGGGTGTTCGTTCATCAGCCTGTTCAAGGGGGCCAGCCAGTGGCCCATCTGATTGCCCAAGTCAAAGCGATTCAAACGCTGTCCCCTAAAATGCCCCTTTGCCCACTGCGCAGAGCCTGATCCATGGAGCGGCACTGCGCGGGCGCGAGGCGCCTCGAAAGTGCCGAAGTATAGCCGCGGGTCTGGTGTGAAATGGATCACACCGCCCTCTTTACATCCCCTCGCTTGCCCTATGTCAACCCAAGAACATCCCATCACCGATCGCGTCCGTGAAGCCCTGGCCGTCACCCAGCGCGGCTGCGATGAACTGCTGCCCGAAGGCGAGTGGATCAAGAAGCTGGCCCGCTCCGAGGCCACGGGCGTGCCGCTGCGCATCAAGCTGGGCCTGGACCCCACCGCGCCCGACATCCATCTGGGCCACACGGTGGTGCTCAACAAGTTGCGCCAACTTCAGGATATCGGACACACCGTGATTTTCTTGATCGGTGACTTCACCTCGCTGATCGGAGATCCCTCCGGGCGCAACACCACGCGCCCCCCGCTGACGGCCGAGCAGGTCAAGGCGAACGCCGAGACTTACTACAAACAAGCCAGCCTGGTGCTGGACCCGGCCCGCACCGAGATCCGCTACAACAGCGAGTGGTGCGATGCCCTGGGCGCACGCGGCATGATCCAGCTGGCCAGCCGCTACACCGTGGCCCGCATGATGGAGCGCAATGACTTTCATGACCGCTTCCACGCCGGGAACGCCATCAGCGTGCACGAATTCCTCTACCCGCTGATGCAGGGCTACGACTCCGTGGCGCTCCGCTCCGATCTGGAGCTGGGCGGCACCGACCAGAAGTTCAATCTGCTCATGGGGCGCCATCTGCAGACCGAGTACGGCCAGGAGGCGCAGTGCATCCTGACCATGCCCCTGCTGGAAGGCCTGGATGGCGTCGAGAAGATGTCCAAGTCCAAGAACAACTACATCGGCATCAGCGAGGCGCCCAACGAGATGTTTGGCAAGCTCATGAGCATCAGCGACACCCTGATGTGGAAGTACTTCACCCTGCTGAGCTTCCTGCCGGAGGCGGACATCGCACGCTTGAGGGCAGATTGCGACGCCGGGCGCAATCCCCGCGATGCCAAGGTGTTACTGGCGCAAGAAATCGTGTCCAGATTTCACAATTCGAAAGCTGCCGAGGACGCCCTGGCGGACTTCAACAATCGCGCCCGGGGGGGCATTCCCGACGATCTGCCCGAGGTCTCTCTGGTGCTGCCAGAAGGGGCGGGCGAAGGGGCGGGTCTGGGCATCGGCGCGGTGCTGAAGCAGGCTGGTCTGGTGCCCTCGACCAGCGAGGCTCTGCGCATGGTGGAGCAGGGCGGTGTGAGAGTGGATGGCGGGGTGATCTCTGACAAGGGCTTGAAGCTGCCGGCGGGCAGCTATGTGGTCCAGGTGGGCAAGCGCAAGTTCGCCAAGGTCCATCTGGCTTGACAGGGTGAAAACCCTCCCCCCCAAATGAATGGTCTGGGAGGGAACTTGGTGTTTTCCTGAGGCGTATTCACTGTCGGTACAGGTCCACAACCGTTGTCCTGCCACCCCCTTCCCCGCTATGCTTTAGCCGTACAGACAAAACAAGTGTCTGTGCTTGGTGAAGGAAGACGCGGATGCCTTCACTGAAGCAAGAATTCCTCCAAAGGGCCGCTATAGAGAGTGGAGATAGACATGAAATTTGCATTGAAGAGCCTGGCTGCTGCTGCCCTGATCGCTGCTGTCAGCGCCGCCAGCGCTGCAGTCGTCACCGGTACCGTGGGTCAAGCCGTCGTTGTGACGGACGCCGCCTCGGGCCGTTCCGCTGAACTGAAGCTGCTGTCGGGTACCGGCGGTCTGTACTTCAGCAACGGCACGGGTGACCCCATCAACGGCACGCCCACGACTTCCGTGGGCGGTCTGGTCGGCGCCCTGAACGTCGGTAAGGTCGTTCTGACCCCCGCTGACGGTGCCATCGTGACGGAAACCATTCTGCCGATCGGTTCGCGTGTCAAGACCGACACCCGCGCCAAGGTTCAGATCGACGCTGCCGTGACCGCTCTGACGGCTGAGACCACCACCGGTGTGTTCCAGTCTGTGCAAGCTTTCGGTGGCGCTACCCAGAGCGCTGACTTCATCGCCGGCGTGCTGGAAGGCGGTACCGCTTCGATCACCAACCTGCGGATCGACCTGCTGAACAGCCGCGTGTACGCTGACGTGCTGGGCAATGCTGGCACCTCTTACGAGAACCGTCAGAACGGCCTGTACCTGTGGGACATCTCCAACATCCAAGGTCCCACCACGCTGGCTCCTTCCCTGCTGCTGGGTGCTGATCCCCAGGCTGCCATGACGGCTGCCGGCTACACCGTGTTGAGCAATGTCAATGGCCTGTACACCGTGCAAGCCAACAACATCCTCAGCGGCCTGAAGGTCACCACCGAAGGTTTCAACTTCTTCGCTGACGCCCTGGGTCTGACCCCTGGTTCGACTGGCTACACCACGCTGGCCAACGTGAACAACTTCGCTGAAGGCTGGGGTTCGATGAAGTCGACGCTGACCTTCACCGTGCGTGAAGTGCCCGAGCCCAGCACCTACGCCCTGATGGGTCTGGGTCTGGTGGGCATCAGCCTGGTTGCTCGTCGTCGCGCCAAGTAATTGGAGTGACCGCAAGATCCGGGGTGGTTTTTTGCCTCCCCGGATCCTTGCAACAAGCCGCTCATCCTTGGGCGGCTTTTTTGTTATTTAGTCTGGTGAACCGAGTGGAGACAGCATGAACCGATTTGGTTGGTCGCGGGCCTGCGTGAGTGCGGCTGTATGTGTGGCAATGACGATGGCTGCAGGTGTGGTGCGCGCTGAAGACGGCGGAGAGGATTCTCTGTCGCTGAAGATCGCGAAGGCGTTGAGAAGTGACCGACTTTTTGTTCGGGCAGGCGGCATTTACGTCAAGATCAAGACCAAATCCGGTGATACATATGACGTCACTGGTCCAGTGATGACTACTGCCGAGTTGGAAAACGTCTTCTACAACAATACCCCAGACGATGCGGAGCTTACGGCCTTATTGGCCAAGTATCCGAATGTTGATTTCACCCATGGTGTAGATCGACCTATAGATGTTTTCTATACTTTGTTCAGCCGTCAAGTTTCGGGCTCAGTTCCTGACGGATTTTTGCTTGATCCAACTTTTGGGCTGCCTTTGCTGACGAACTATCTGCGCTCGCAGAATCTTGTTGGAATTGGTACACCACCAGGCATCACCGGCGCGGCCTCTCCTGAGGCTGGAACGGCGGGGGTGAGTCTTGGATATTATCTAGATGACGACTACAAGTGGTTGGTCGAGTCTTATATTCTGGCAGCACCCATCAGCACGTCTGTCAGTGTGCGCGGTACGGCACCAAATCTGACCGGGGGGGGGACTCATCCGATCGCGATCAATGGTGCAAAGATCATTACGACGAAGATTGTGCCTCCATTGGTGATGTTCGGTCGCTATTGGGGAGACAAGAGTGCCAAATTCAGGCCCTATACGGGAGTTGCTGCCATGTATGCCATGTTCATGGATACAAAGGCAACGCAAACACTCAATAATTACGTTGGCGGAAGCAATCCAGGCGATACCACAGTTTCCCTAAAGAATGCATTTGGTATGGGGCCCGTGGTCGGTATGAAATATCAATATGATGACAAGTGGCATGCCAGCTTGAATGTAGGTCTTGTGAAGTTGAAAACGCAAGCAACTTTGACAACACGCAACACTTACATCGCGAGTGGGGCGGCGATTCTCAATGATCTTGGTGCCATATCAGAGAAGATCGCTACGGGTGAGGGTGTGTACGGAACGCCCGCAGGAAGCGGACCTGCTTTGGCCCGTGATGTGGTCGTGAGGAATGGTGGGTTGGTCACCATGATCACCAAGGGTGTCATCGCAGATCGATTTGCCGCTGGGCAAGGCGATGGCAAGACGTTGGGCACCTACGTCCGCAAGACAGATACCGAGCTGACCAACACCATCTTCATGTTCAGTGTGGGTCGAACCTTCTAACGATATCCGTTGCTCGGGTCGTGGGTGTTATCCCTGATCCGATCTGGTGTTTGTACGCACTTCACCCCCTCATTCGAGTGGGGTGAATAATGCGTATTTTGGTCGTTTTAAGGGTATCCATCTAGTGTCCGCATGCTCATGCGGCTGCTGAAGCGTCGCATGATAGAGGCCTTGCTTGAGTCCATCCATTCAGGAGCGCCGACACCATGTTTTCTACCAAATTCTCGCTGGGTTCCATTGCACTGGCAGCAGGTCTGCTGGCCTCGACAGCTGCATCGGCCCTGACTCTGAATACCACCGACCTCAAGGCCAACGCCACCTTTGCGTTCTCTACGCAGGCATTCGGTTCGGCAACCGCAGCCGGTGTGACGGTTGCTGCGGCCGGCAATACCACCCGGGGTGCCAATACGGCAGAAGGCAATCCGTCCTTCATCCTGCCTGTGACCAAGGCCATCGTGACCATCGGTTGGGATCTCAAGATCCGCACGCAGTCGGGTGAATCGTCTGGTGCCGCTCTGCGACTTGAAACGCCCAGCCTGGGTGGGGTTGGCGCACTGGCCAACTTCAACATCGACTACACGAAGAACATCGTGTACTGCGACATCATCGATGCCTTCCTGGGCACCACGGACGCCAAGGTCGCGCTGTACAACGGCAAGATCGTCAGCCCCGAAGTGATCTCTCTGAAGGGCTTTGTGTTGAATCAGCGCTCGGTGCTGGGCAACCTGATCTTCACGCCTGAGGCGGCCCAGAAGGTGGGCGATGTCCTGCTGATCGACGAGGTGCTGCGCGCGTCTCTGGCCACCATCGATTGGGGCACCATCGAGGCCGTGGTGACCTCGTACAAGCGTCCCAACAAGATCTCCAACGCACCGTTCACGTTGACGTCCATGGGTTATTGATGCGCTGAACATCAGATTTCAGTCTTTCGGGTCGGGGGGCAGTCTCAATGAGGCTGCCCCCCGATGGCTTTTGGGGCCCAAGTACGTGTTCGCCCTAGGCACCCCCCCTCATTCGAGTGGGGTGAAAAGTGGTCATCGCCAAGGCTTGTTAGGGCAAGTCTCTAGCCCTCATCAACCACAAGGCGTAACGCGACATGCATCATAGAGGCGTCGGTTGAGACAAACACTTTTTCGGAGTTACATACCATGATCGCTTCTTCTAAAATCGCTCTGACCTCTGTCGCCATGGCTCTGGGCCTGGCTGCTGCCTCCTCGGCTTCGGCCCTGACGCTGGACACCTCTGGCCTGAAGGCCAACGCCACCTTCGCGTTCTCGACGCAAGCGTTTGGCTCGGCAACTGCCGCTGGTGTGACGATCGCTGCTGCTGGCAACACCACGCAAGGTGCCAACACCGCTGAAGGCAACCCCACCTTCATCATGCCCGTGACCAAGGCCACCGTGTCCATCGGTTGGGACCTGAAGATCAAGACCCAATCGGGTGAGTCCCTGGGTTCGGCTCTGCGCCTGGAAACGCCAGCTCTGGGTGGCGTCGGCGCTCTGGCCAACTTCACCATCGACTACACGAAGAACATCGTGTACTGCGACATCATCGACGCCTACATGGGCACGACCGCTCCGAAGGTTGCCCTGTACACCGGCAAGATGGTTGGTGCAGAAGTCATCTCCCTGAAGGGCCTGGTCCTGAACCAGAACTCCACCCTGGGCAACCTGATCTTCACGGCTGATGCCGCTCAAAAGGTGGGCGACGTTCTCCTGATCGACGAAGTCCTGCGCGCTTCGCTGGCCACCATCGACTGGGGCACCATCAATGCCGTGGTGACCTCCTACAAGCGTCCCAACAAGATCTCCAACAAGGCCTTCACGCTGGCCGACATGTGATTTCAATCGGTTCAGCCGGTGTGGGTCACTCCACCGGCTGCCGATCGATCATGAGCAAAGCCCCGGCATCATTGCCGGGGCTTTTTTTGTATTCAGGTCTTGTGAGATCAAGCGTCAGGGGCGCTCTCGCCCGACATACCATTCAGCAAATGCCTTGACGCCAGTGTCCAGGCTGGTGTGAGGCGAAGCGCCGGTCCATTGCTTCAGCGCATCGACATCGGCGTATGTGGCCACCACATCACCCGGCTGCATGGGCTGGAAGTCCTTGAGGGCTGTCTTGCCCAGGGCCGATTCCATCGCACCAATGAAGTCCATCAGGGCGACGGGCTCACTGTGGCCGATGTTGAAGACGCGGTAGGGCGCCCAGGAGGATGCGGGTGTGGGCTGCTCACGCCGGAAGGCCTCATCG
>NZ_DASUIT010000003.1:0-48471 GCF_036279655.1 Aquabacterium sp.
GCCAGCGTGAGAACTGGTGGCTGTGGCTGGAGCACGAGGGGCACATCTGGCTGACACAGCGCCCCGAGACCGGGGTGTGGGCGGGTTTGTGGACCTTGCCTTTGCTGGAAGACGAAGCTGCGGTCTCACGGGTGGTGTCGGCCCTGGGGGCGGTGCAGATCGAAGTGCAGCCGGCCATCAAGCATGTGCTGACGCATCTGGATTGGCATCTGCACCCCCGGCGGGTGATGCTGGCGGTGCGGCCTGACCCGGTGGTCTTGCCCGGGGTGGATGGGGCACTGCCGCAGGGCGGCGAGGCCCATGGCCGATGGGTGCCGATCGGTCAACTGACGGCATGGGGTCTGCCAGCGCCGCTGAGGCGTCTGTTGCCCTGAGCTTTGGGCTTGAGTGTGGGCGGGGCGCTCAATCGCCCAGCGTCACCACCACCGGTGCATGGTCGCTGGGCCGCTCGTTTTTGCGCGGGGTCTTGTCGATCACGCAGGCGCTGACCTGGGGCTTGAGGGCGTCGCTGACCAGGATGTGGTCGATGCGCAGGCCCTGGTTCTTGCGGAAGGCCAGGTTGCGGTAATCCCACCAGCTCCAGGGCTTGGGTGGCTGCTCGAACAGGCGGAAGGCATCGTGCAGGCCCAGGCCGCACAACTGCTGGAAGTGGGCCCGCTCTTGTGGGGTGCAGTGGATCTGGTCCTTCCAGGCCACCGGGTCGTAGACATCGGCATCGGTGGGGGCGATGTTGAAGTCGCCCATCAGTACCAGCCTGGGGTGGCGGGTGAGTTCGTCCTTCACCCAGGCCTGCAGGGCATCGAGCCAGCTCATCTTGTAGACGAACTTGTCGCTGTCGGGCGCCTGTCCGTTGGGGAAGTAGGCGCCGATCACGCGCACACCGTCCACGGTGCCGGCAATCACGCGGGCTTGCTCGTCGGCCAGGCCGGGGATGTTGCGGACGATGTCGGTGCTGGGTGTGCGGCTGAGCAAGGCCACGCCGTTGTACGTCTTCTGGCCAAACCAGGCCGAGTGGTAGCCGGCCGCTTCCAGGTCAGCCTGAGGGAACTTGTCATCCGTGAGCTTGGTTTCCTGAAGCACCAGGGCATCGACCGGGTTGGCGGCCAGCCAGTCGAGCAACTGGGGCAGACGGACGGACAGGGAGTTGACGTTCCAGGTGGCGAGTTTCATGGCTTTTCCAGCACGTTGACTTGATGGATGTTTTGGGGAGTGTGGCTGATTTGTGCAGTTGGCCACCCACTTGGCTACCCAAATATTCCTTGCATCGCGAGGTGCTCATCGGGTCCCAACGGGCGACTGCATTATCTCGTCGGGAAGTGCCGGTCATCTGGGTGTCAGCAGCGGTCCCCCGTCGGCGGTCGTCACGTGCAGGAGTGGGGCGCGATGGAGCGCACTCCTGGCCGGTCAGATGGTCAACGTGTTCGGCCAGAGCGTAGCCCGCTCCTCGATGGCGTCTTCTCGGCTTGGGTATGCGGAGCTGCCAAAATGTCGAGGATGGGGCAGTCCGGTCTGTCGTCGCCATGGCAGCAATGAACGAGGTGTTCAAGGGTGGCCTTCATGGCAAGCAGTTCCTGGAGCTTCTGATTGAGCTCCTGCAGATGAGCCTGGGCCAGAGCTTTCACCTGGCGGCTTGGGCGTCGACGGTCTAGCCAAAGTCCCAGCAGTTCGCGGATCTGATCTAGCGAGAACCCGAGGTCTCTGGCTTGCCGAATGAAGCGCAATGTGCTGACCTCCTTGTCGGTGTACTGGCGGTAACCAGCATCGGTTCGCAAAGCGCCAGGGAAGAGCCCTACGCTTTCATAGTGTCGGATCATCTTGGCTGAGACGCCTGAGGCCTTGGCGGCGTCCCCGATGTTCATGTGTTTGCTCATCCAGCGGCTCCTTGTGGGTCGACAGTGATAGGCTTGGTTTGCTGTGGCAAATCGCTTTCCATCACACCCCGCCAGCGGCGCAGCAAGAGCGCATTGGCGACGACGCTGAGGCTGCTCAGTGCCATGGCGGCGCCCGCGATGACCGGGTTGAGCATGCCCAGTGCTGCCAGTGGGATGCCCAGGACGTTATAGGCAAAGGCCCAGAACAGACCCTGCTTGATCTTGGCATAGGTTCGCCGTGACACGTCCAGGGCGTCGGCCACCAGCCTGGGATCGCCGCGCATCAGCGTGACGCCTGCGGTCTCGGTCGCCACGTCGGCGCCGCCGGCCATCGCAAAACCGCAAGATGCCGCAGCCAGTGCTGGACCATCGTTCAAGCCATCGCCCACGAAGGCCACCACTTCACCGCTGGCGCGCAATGCCTGTACGATCGCCGCTTTGTCGCCCGGCAGGACCTCGGCTCGCACATCAGGAATACCCAAGGTCTGCGCTACCGCATCTGCACTGCCCCGATTGTCGCCGGTCAGCATCAGGGTTCTGATTCCCAGTTGGTGCAGCTTCCTCACCGCGTCAGCTGCTGTTGGCTTGACGGTGTCCCCGAAGGCCATCAGCCCCAAGAGGTGAAAGCCGCTGGCATCTTGTTGCACAAGCCATGACAAGGTTCGTCCTTGCCGCTCCAGTACCGCGGCTTGCGTGCCGAGCGCACCTGCATCCACCCCCAGTTCGTTCAGGAGTCTGGTATGGCCCAGCATCAGCTTGGTGCCTTTCACCATGCCCTGCACGCCGCGACCTGCCAGTGCCTTGGCGTCTTGCACGGGCGGGATCATGAGGCCGGCATCGCGGGCATGGGTCGTGACTGCCAGCGCCAGCGGATGGCTGCTCACTTGTTGCAACGCTGCTGCCAGAGTGACGACGTCGTCACTGACGGTACCTTCGACCGGTACAACGGTGACCAGCGTCGGTTTGCCTTCTGTCAGTGTGCCTGTCTTGTCGAACGCCACGACGGTCACCGAGTGCGCGATCTCCAGTGCCTGAGCATCCTTGATGAGGATGCCTCGGCGTGCGGCGGCCCCCGTTCCGACCATGATCGCCGTGGGTGTGGCCAGGCCCAGTGCACATGGGCAGGCGATCACCAGGACGGACACAGCGTTGATCAGTGCATGCTCCCAGTCTCCGTGGATGCCAAGCCAAGCCAGGAAGGTGAGCAGCGCGATCCCCAACACCACGGGAACGAACACGGCGCTGACACGGTCCACGATGCGCTGAATGGGCGCCTTGCCCGCCTGGGCCGACTCGACCATTCGGATGATGCGTGCCAGGGTTGTTTCGGCTCCGACAGCCTGCGTCCTGACAATCAGCATGCCCTCGGCGTTGATGGCCCCGCCGGTCACCTGATCGCCCACTTGTTTGGTCACGGGCAGGCTTTCGCCGGTGATGAGCGATTCGTCCACGTGGCTGCGCCCCTCCATGATTTCGCCATCGACGGGCACGCGGTCACCCGGGCGTATGCACACCAGGTCACCGACCCTCACGCTGGTCACGGGCACTTCGACGTCAACGCCATCGCGCCGTACCCGAGCCGTGCTTGGCCGCAAGGCGTTGAGAGCGCGAATCGCGTCGGTGGTCTGTCGCTTTGCGCGATCCTCCAGCCACTTGCCCAGCAGGACGAGCGTGATCACGGCAGCCGAGGCTTCGAAGTACAGGTGTGGCGTACCGTGCTGTGAGTGCTGAAGCTGCAGGTAGACGGACAGGCCAAAGGCCGCGGAGGTGCCAAGCGCAACCAGCAGGTCCATGTTGCCGGCCTTGGCCTTGACGGCCCGCCATCCTGCGCGGTAGAAGCGCCAACCAAGCCAGAATTGCACGGGCGTGGCCAGTGCGAGTTGCAGCCAGCCATTGAGCACCCAGTCGATCCCCACCAACTGCAGCACCATGGGAAACACCAGAGGCAAGGTTAAAACGGACGCAATGGCCACAGGCCGCCATGTGGGCCGAGTGTCGGGCCGTGCTGGCTCGGCTTCCTGCTTCCATTGGGTCACATAGCCTGCCTTGGTGATCGCTGCAACGAGAGATGCAGGGGGGACGGTGGAGAGTGCACGCACGGTGGCCTGTTCGGTTGCCAGGTTGACAGAGGCCGACAAAACGCCGGGAATCGTCAGCAAGGCTTTTTCTATGCGGTTGACGCAAGAGGCGCACGTCATCCCGGAGATGGGGATGTCGATTCGCAACGAGGCAGGCTGCTTTGGCGAGGAGATCATGGTGTGCTCACGGAAGGTGGTGATGTGTGCCGTTGATCCTCAAGCTTCCTATCGTGGGAATGTAAAGCCATCCCGAAATTGGGCGTGTCAATAGCGTGGTTATTGAAAGCAGGGCCTTGACCTTCCCACTGTGGGAGGCTTGAAAGTGGACTGATCTCAAACCAACCGGAGTGTCTGATGATCACTTTTGAAGTCAAGGACATGACTTGCGGCCATTGCGTCAGCACCATCGTCCAGGCGGTTCGGGCAGTCGATAGAGGGGCCGACGTACGAATCGAGTTGCAGTCGCACCAAGTCCAGATCGACCCCACCGAGGCAGATACAGATGAACTTCGCGACGCCATCCAGGAGGCAGGCTACACGCCTGTGGTCGTGACAACAGGATCGCTCAAACCCGACGGGGTCATGCGAAGTGACGGTTGTTGCGGATGACCTTGCATCTGCAAATTCGAGTCGACAACCGCAGGATTCGATGCTGACCCAATCGCGAGAGCAGCGATCATCGATCATCGATGACGGTGTGGCGATCAGTAGTTCTCAGGCACCCGATCATGGTGCCCGCGCAGCCAGTGCAGCAGCAACTGGAAATGCTCCTGCGCGGCATCGGGGTGGGTGAGCAGGCTGATGTGATCGTAGTCGTGACGGTAGCCCGTGCGGCGGCCCAGCAGGTGCACGCGCGAGACGTGGGGCCCCGATTCGTCCCGGAAGCGCTTGACGTCGTGCGGGTGGCCGCGGCAGGGGTCGTTCTGGGCTGCCAGGTACAAGGCTGGGGGCAGGCGGGTATGGCGTGCGGCCGCGCCATAGTCGAAGCCGTCATCGCTGTCGATCCAGGGGCTGGCCTTGGCCCAGCGCTTGATCTGCCAGTGGGTCTTGTTGGTTTCGTTGTCCGCGCCGAACTTCAGGCGTCGGGCTGGCAGATAGCCGACCCGGCGGGTGACGCCGCGCAGCACCCAGTTCCACATCAGATCGATTTCAATCAGCTTGTGGATGTTGCGCACCTGCACGCTGCGTTTGGCGGCAAAGTGGACCAGGCTGGCCACCTGATCGATCAACTCCGGGTAGCGCAAGAGGGTGCTGTTGAGCAGCACACCACCCCAGGAGTGCGACATCCAGTGCACCGGCTGGTCTCCGCTCAGGCGCCGCACGGTGGCGTGCAGGGCGGGCAGATCCTCGCAGATCATCTCGGTCTGGCCATGGCGCGCATCGGCATCGATGCGGGGCGTGCTTTTGCCCTTGCCCCGCAGGTCGGCCACGAACACGTCATAACCCTGGCGAGCCAGGAAGTGGGCCAGGCCCTTGCCGCCGTGGCTGTAGAACACCCGGCCGTTGGACATCATGCCGTGGATCATGAGCACGGGCGGCCCCTGGCGCTCGGCATGTCGGATGCGCTTGAGGAAGAGGGTGTCTCGGTCGTTGATCGGGACCCGAAGGTCTTCCTGACGGTTGCTCATCACATCCTGCGGGCCTGTGCGCCGTGATGGCAGGGATCACGCGCGGGAGGTGATTCTAGTGCGACGCCTGGTCAGCAGGCCGAGGCGTCTCGGACGCACTCGGCCGCCACCGGGGTTCAGGCCTGAGTGGCCTGTTGCTTGGCGGCCAGCCGCTTGGCCCGCGAGCGGATGTTGAGCGCCTCGACCGACAGCGAGAAGGCCATGGCGGCGTAGATGTAGCCTTTGGGCACATGCATGTCCAGCGCTTCGGCGGTCAGGGCCATGCCCACCATCACCAGGAAGGCCAGGGCGAGCACCTTGACGGAGGGGTGGCGGTCGACGAAATCACCAATGGGCTTGGCCGCGAACAGCATCACAGCCACCGAGGTGATCACGGCGGCGATCATCACGCCCAACTGGTCGACCATGCCCACGGCCGTGATGACCGAGTCCAGCGAGAACACGATGTCGATGATGGCGATCTGACCGATGATGCCCCAGAACAGGCGATTGCCGGCGGACTTGAGCAGGGCCGGGTCGGTCTCGGGGGCGTGGTCGTCCTCGCGCGCTTCGACTTCAACGAAGATCTCGTGCGAGGCCTTCCACAGCAGGAAGAGGCCGCCGAAGAGCAGCACCAGGTCACGACCGCTGATGCCCAGGTTGAACACGTGGAACAGGTCGGCCTTGAGACCCATGACCCAGCTCAGCGAGAAGAGCAGCAGCAGGCGCGAGACCATGGCAAAGCCCAGGCCCAGGCGGCGGGCCTTGTCGCGCACATCGGCAGGCAGGCGGCCCACCAGGAGGGAGATGAAGATGATGTTGTCCACGCCCAGGACGATTTCCAGGGCGGTGAGCATCGCGAAGGCGATCCAGAGATTGGGGTCGAAGAGGAAGTCCATGGGGCGGTGCGGTGTTCGATGGCGTGACACCGTTTGAAAGGCTGAATCGCGGACGATACCGCCTTTAAACGCCCCCGTAAAGACAGCTTTCAGGGATGAATACTTCCAAAAAACAGAAGTATCAGGCCTTCTTGCGCTTGTAGATCACGAAGTGATAGGCCCAACCTGCGTCGGCTTGATGGGTTTCGCGGCTGTGCTCGACATAGGCCTGCCGGTCCCACGGTGGGAAGAAGGTGTCGCCCTCGAAGTCGGCGTCGACCTCGGTCAGGATCAGCTCGTCCGCCCGGGGCAGGGCCTGGGCATAAAGCTCGCCCCCCCCGATCACGAAGATGCGGTCTTGGGGCCCGACTTGCGCCAGAGCGTCGTCCAGCGAGTGGGCGACGTCGACCCCCTCGTGTTGCCAGGCGGTGTTGCGGGTGATGACGATGTTGCGGCGACCCGGCAGGGGGCGCCCGATGGACTCGAAGGTCTTGCGGCCCATGAGGACCGGACAGCCCAGGGTGGTGCGCTTGAAGAACTTGAGGTCTTCGGGCAGGCGCCACAGCAGGGCGTTGTCCTTGCCGATGGCGCCATTGCGGGCCACGGCGGCGATCAGGATCAAGGGCATGGGGGTGCTCGGTCAGACGGCCACGGGGGCCTTGATGGGGGCGTGGTGCTGGTACTCCAGGACCTCGAAGTCTTCGTACTCGTAGTCGAAGATCGACTCCGGGCGGCGCTTGATGTGGAGCACCGGGTAGGGATAGGGAGCGCGGCTGAGCTGCAACTCGACCTGTTCGGTGTGGTTGCTGTAGATGTGGCAGTCGCCGCCTGTCCAGACAAAGTCGCCCACGTCCAGGTCGCATTGCTGGGCCAGCATGTGGGTGAGCAGGGCGTAGGAGGCGATGTTGAAGGGCACGCCCAGGAAGATGTCGGCACTGCGCTGGTAGAGCTGGCAGCTCAGCTTGGGGCGCGCACCCTCGGTCTGGGGCGGGGCGACGTAGAACTGGAAGAAGGCGTGGCAGGGCGGCAGGGCCATCTGATCGATCAGGCCGGGGTTCCAGGCACTGACGATGATGCGGCGCGAATCCGGGCTGGTCTTGAGCTGCTTGACCACGTCGGCGATCTGGTCGACGTGGGTGCCATCGGGCTTGGGCCAGTTGCGCCATTGCACGCCATAGACGGGGCCGAGCGAGCCGTCTTCGCGGGCCCACTCGTCCCAGATCGTCACGCCGCGCTCTTGCAGCCACTGGACGTTGTCGTCGCCGCGCAGGAACCACAGCAACTCGACGATGATGGACTTGAGGTGGACCTTCTTGGTGGTCACCAGCGGGAAGCCCTCGCTCAGGTCGAAACGCATCTGGTGGCCGAAGACGCTGCGCGTGCCCGTGCCGGTGCGGTCGGTCTTGAGCACGCCGTGCGTGTGGACGTGGCGCATGAAGTCTTCGTACTGGCTGCGAATGGGACGGGTCACCGTGAGGCCTTCCAGAAAAAACAGTTCAGCCGGGATTATCCCGGCTGAATGACACCAATTTCAGGTGAAGGGTTGACGCTCAGCGCGGTTCGCGCAGGAAGATCTCCACGCGACGGTTGCGGCTGCGACCTTGCTCGGTGTCATTGCTGGCCACGGGTTCGCGCGAACCGCGTCCGACGGTCTCGACGCGGCTGCTGGGCACGCCCCGGTCTTCCAGGAAACCCTTGACCGTGTCGGCACGGCGCTGGGACAGCGGATCGTTGATGGCGTCGCTGCCGGTGCTGTCGGTGTGGCCCACGATGCGCACCAGCATGCCCGGGTTGTCCGTCAGGCCTTTGGCGAAGGTGCTCAGCACCTCGCGCAGGTCGGGCTTGAGGGTGGCGCTGTTGGTGTCGAAGGAGATGTCGCTGGGGATCTGCAGCTTGAGCTGGTTGTCCGGGGTGCGGGTGACCTCGACGCCCGTGCCTTGTGTGGCCTGCTCCATGGTCTTTTTCTGCTCTTCGAGGCGGCGGGACCAGACATTGCCGATGACGGCGCCGGCCACGCCACCCACGACGGCCCCGGTGCCCGCATCGTTGCCGGTGACTTCGCTCAGTACGGCACCGGCCACGGCACCGATGGCCGCGCCTGTGGCTGTGCGCCGTTCGGTGTCGTTCATGTTGGCACAGCCGGCCAGCAAGGCGGCGGCCAGGGTGCTCAGGGTCAGAAGACGCGTGCCGCGTGCTGGGGTGTTCATGATGTGCTTCTCCAGGGTTGGGGGAATGGACAAGCCTACTCCCTCCAAGCATGGCAGCGCCAGCCCCCGGGGAATGTGTTTCATGGTTCGAGCTGTGCCGAGGCCAGCCGCTGGTAGAGCGCGCAGCGCGACAACAGCTCGGCGTGGGTGCCCACATCCACCAGTTGGCCTTGGTCGAGCACGGCGATGCGGTGGGCATTGATGACGGTGCTCAGGCGGTGCGCGATGATCAGGGTCGTGCGGCCTTTCATGGCCTCTTCGAGGGCGGCCTGCACGGCGCGCTCGCTCTCGGTGTCCAGGGCGCTGGTGGCCTCGTCGAGCAGCAGCAGCGGGGCGTTCTTGAGGATGGCGCGTGCGATGCTGATGCGCTGGCGCTGGCCGCCTGACAGACGCACGCCGCGCTCGCCCAGGAAGGTGTCATAGCCTTCGGGCAGCTTCAGCAGGAAGTCGTGGGCATGGGCGGCCTTGGCGGCCGCGATGACCTCGTCGTCGGTGGCGTCGGGGCGGCCATAGCGGATGTTGTCCATGGCGCTGGCCGAGAACACCGAGCTGTCCTGGGGGACCACGCCGATGCGCTCGCGCAGGGCATGCAGGCTCAGTTGTCGAATGGGCGTGCCGTCCAGCAGGACGCGGCCTGACTGCGGATCATAGAAACGCTGCAGCAGTTGGAAGACCGTGGTCTTGCCTGCGCCGCTGGGGCCCACCAGCGCGATGGTTTCGCCTGGCTGGATGGTCAGGCTCAGGTCCTGCAAGGCCGCCTGCCTGGGGCGCGAGGGGTAGTGAAAGCCGATGTGCTCCAGCTCGATCAAGGCACCGCCCGTGCTGGCGGGCAGGCTGAGCGGCTGGGCCGGGTTGTCGATGGATGAGCGGCTGTGCAGCAGCTCGATCAGGCGCTCGGTGGCACCGGCGGCGCGCAGGATCTCGCCGTAGATTTCAGACAGGGCGGCCGTCGAGCTGATCAGCAAGATCACGTAGACCACCGTCTGGCCCATGTGGCCTGCGCTGATGCGGCCTTCCACCACGGCCTGGGTGCCCTGGTAGAGCCCCCAGAGCAGAGCGCTGGCGATGCCGCTGATCACGAAAGCCACGAGAGCGGCGCGCACGCGGGCGCGGCGCACGCTGGTGCCAAAGGCGTTCTCGGTGGCCTGGCCGAAGCGAGCGGCCTCGCGGCCTTCGGCGGTGTAGCTTTGCACCACGGGGATGGCGTTGAGGGTCTCGGCCGCGATGGCGCTGGAGTCGGCCACGCGGTCCTGGCTGTCACGCGAAAGGCGGCGCACACGGCGGCCGGCCAAGATGGCGGGCACCAGCACCAGCACGATGAAGCCCAGCACGGAGGCCATCACCTTGGGGTTGGTGACGACGAGCATCACCAGGGCACCGATGCCCATGATGGCATTGCGCAGGCCCATGGAGAGGCTGGAGCCCACCACCGACTGGATCAGGGTGGTGTCGGCGGTCAGGCGCGAGAGCACCTCGCCGGTCTGGGTGGTTTCGAAGAACTGAGGGCTCTGGCGCAGCACATGGCTGTAGACGGCACTCTTGAGATCGGCGGCGAGGCGCTCACCCAGCCAGGTCACGCAGTAGTAGCGCGAGGCCGAGAACACACCCAGGGCCACACCGACCAGGCCCAGCGCCAGGAAATGCTCACGCAGGGCCATGACCCGCTCACCGGGGTCCGCTGGCAGGAAGCCCTGATCAATCAGGTTGCGCAAGGCCAGGGGCAGCATCAGGGTGGTCAGGGCGGCCAGCACCAGGAAGACAAGCGCGGCAGCGATGCGACCTCGGTAGGGTCGCAGGAAGGGCGCCAGTGATCGCAGTGCTCCCGGCGAGGCCTTGACAGTGGCCGCTGTGTCAGTGTCCCCCGGGGGGGACGGGTCTGAGGGCAAGGCAGGGGCCGAGGTGGTCGACGACATGGGGTGTGAAATGGCAGCGCTTGGTGCGGTATGTCGTCATTATCCTGTCTTGACAATATTTGTGCAGGCAAATAATATTATTTGCATGAGCAAGCATCCAGCACGTCCCGCGTCAGACCCGAACCCCTCCGCCGAGGATCTTTCCGAGTTGGTGTTCTACAGGGCTGACAGCTATTGCAGCGACGATTCCATGGGCTTCCTGATGCGACGCATCATGCTCAGCCTGATCAACGATGTGGATCGTCGCCTGGAGAGTCAGGGTCTGACCCATGCGCAGTGGACGCCACTGTTCATGCTCTACAAGGGGCGTGCCTCGACGCTGGCGGAGCTGGCGCGCGAGTTGCAGATCGACCCGGGGGCTCTGACACGCACGCTGGATCGGCTGGAAGCCAAGGGCCTGTGCCGTCGCGAGCGCTCGACCGAGGACCGGCGGGTGTCCCATCTGACCCTGACCGAAACCGGTCTGGCCGCTGCCGCGCGCGTGCCCCATGTGCTCTCGGAGGTGCAGAACGCCTACCTGAAAGGCTTCACCCGGGATGAGTGGCAGCAATTGCTGGCCATGTTGCGCCGCTTGCTGGTCAATGCGGAAGCCATGAAGGACAAGGAACATTCATGAGTCGGGTTGGCGCATGGGGCCACATGGCGTGTGTGGCGGGCGTGGTCGTGCTGGCGGGCTGTGCCGCGCAGAACGATCTTCAGAATCAGCTCAAGCCGGTGGCGGCCGAGCGCTGGGGCCTGGCTGCCAGCGCCCCTGACGGTGTGAGCGCGGCTCAGGCCTGGTGGACACAGTGGCATGACCCGACCCTGAACGCTCTGATCGAGCAGGCCTTGCACGAGCATCCCGGCATGCAGGGGGCTGCGGCACGAGTGCGTCTTGCGCAGGCGGCTCTGGGCCATGCCGAGGCGGCCGACACCCCGCAGATTCAGGCGCGTGCGGCGGTCGATCGTCAGCACTTCACCGAACACGGGCTCTACCCCCATCCCGTGGCGGGTGCCAGCCTGAGTTCCGGCACGCTGCAGCTGGAGGGCCGTTGGGAGGCAGACCTGTTCGGGCGTCAGCGCGCGCAACTGCAGGCCGCGGTGGGGCAGCACAAGGCGGCCATTGCCGATGAGCAGGCGGCGCGCGTGCTGCTGTCGGCTCAGGTGGCCCGTGCCTATGTGCAATTGGGGCGCCTGCAGGCACAGCGTGCGGTGCTGACCCGTGCACTGGCCCAACGCCAGGAGGTGCTGAACCTGATTCAACAGCGCGTTCAGGCGGGCATCGACACCCTGGTCGAGCAGCGTCAGGGCGAAGGGGCTCTGCCCGATGCCCGCCAGCAGATCGCGTCCCTGGACGAGCAGATCGTGCTGACCCGCCATCAATTGGCGGCCCTCACGGCGCAAGCCATGGATGCCTTGAACAGGCTGGAGCCCGCCTGGTCCACCCTCCAGGTGTCCGCCGCGCCTGCCGTGGTGCCCATGAACCTGCTGGGGCAGCGGGCGGATGTCATGGCACTGCGCTGGCGTGCCGAGGCGGCGGGCGCACAGTCCGACGCGGCCCGCACCCTGTTCTATCCCAACCTCAATATCCAGGCCTATCTGGGGCTCAATGCGATCGGGCTGGATCGCCTGTTCCAGTCGGGATCGCAGCAATGGGGCTTGATGCCCGCCATCGATCTGCCTTTGTTCGACGGCGATCGTCGCCGGGCCAATCTGAAGAGCCATCTGGCCGAGCAGGACGCCGCGGTCGCCAGCTACAACCAGGCGGTGATCGATGCCGTGCGCGAGGTGGCCGACCAGGTCGGCAGCGTGCAGTCGATCGACCGTCAGCAGCAGGAGCAGGCCCAGGCGCAACAGGCCGCCGAGTCGGCCTACGACGTGGCCGTGCAGCGCTACCGGGCCGGGCTGGGGCCCTATCTGAGCGTCTTGTCGGCCGAGGCCGCTGTGCTCAACCAGCGTCGCCTGGCTGTGGACCTCAAGGCACGGGCGTTGGACGCTCGTGTGGGCCTGATCCGATCCCTGGGGGGCCACTGGCCTGCTCAACCTTGAGCGTTGAGCGCGCCGTGGCTGATCCCTTGCAATGCATTCTCTGAAAGCACCGACCTCATGAGCACTTCGCCCAACCCCCAGCGCGCCAAGGCTCTGCGCGCCATCGCTGTGACTGTCCTTGTGGTGGGCGGTGGCTCACTGGCGTACTGGGCCCTGTTCAGCCGCCATGTCGAGCACACAGACAACGCGTATGTGCAAGCCAATGTGGTGCAGGTCACGCCTCAGATCGCCGGGACGGTGGTGGCCATCCAGGCCGACGACACCGATGTGGTCAAGGCCGGGCAGACGCTGATCCGCCTGGATCCTGCCGATGCCCGCGTGGCGCTGGACCAGGCCGAGGCCCAACTGGCCCAGACCGTGCGCGAGGTGCGCACCCTGTTCGCCAACAACGCCACGGCGGCCGCACAACTGTCCTTGCGTCAGGCGGAGGTGCAGCGCTTGCAAGGCGACGTGGCGCGGGCGCAGGACGATGTCAGTCGCCGGGCGCCCCTGGTGGCGACGGGCGCCGTGGGGCGCGAAGAGTTCAACCATGTGACGGCGCAACTGAATTCCGCACGCAGCGCATTGGAGGCGGCGCAGTCCGCCATGGCGGCTGCGCGTGAGCAACTGGGTGCGAGTCAGGCGCTCACCGACGGCACGGCGGTCGAACAGCATCCACAGGTGCTGCGGGCGGCGGCCAGGGTGCGCGAGGCCTTCCTGGCGCTGCGCCGGGTCGATCTGCTGGCGCCGGTGGATGGCACCGTGGCCAAGCGCAGTGTGCAGTTGGGCCAGCGCGTGCAGGCGGGTGCGCCGCTGATGTCGGTGGTCACGCTCGATCAGGTCTGGGTGGATGCCAACTTCAAGGAAAGCCAGTTGCAGCGCATCCGCATCGGGCAAGCGGTGGACCTCACCGCCGATGTCTATGGCAAGAAGGTGCACTACCGTGGCACGGTGGCCGGACTGGGCGCGGGCACGGGCGCCGCCTTTGCCTTGCTGCCGGCGCAGAACGCGACAGGCAACTGGATCAAGGTGGTGCAGCGCATCCCGGTGCGCGTGGCCATCCATCGTGAGGACGTGAAGGCCCACCCCTTGCGCGTGGGGCTGTCCATGGAGGCCGAGGTCGATGTCAGTCAAGAAGAGGGTGAGCCCCTGGCCTCGTCCGCCGCCCATCAGCCGGTGGCGCGCACGGCGGTGTTCGACCACCTGAGCCAGGATGCGGATGCCCGTGTGGCGCAGATCATCGCCGCCCACGCTGGGCACCGGGTGCGTCCTGCGTCCGTGAGCGCAGCACCTCGGTCCTTGCCTGGAGCCTGAGCATGAGCGCCGACACCACGGCGGAGGCGGCTGGCGGCCAGGGCGAGTCCGTCACACCTGCGGCCAGCCATCGGCACCCGCCCCTGACTGGGGGCTCGCTCGTGATGGGCACGCTGGCCTTGTCGCTGGCGACTTTCATGAATGTGCTGGACACCTCGATTGCCAATGTGTCCCTGCCAGCCATCGCTGGCAACCTGGGGGTGAGCCCGCAGCAGGGCACCTGGGTGATCACCAGCTTCGGGGTGGCCAATGCCATCTCCGTGCCCCTGACGGGCTGGCTCACGCAGCGCTTTGGTTCGGCGCGGCTGTTCGTCACCAGCGTGCTGCTCTTTGTGCTGGCCTCCTGGTTGTGCGGCCTGGCGCCGTCACTGGAGGTGCTGATCGCCGCCCGTGTGCTGCAGGGGCTGGTGGCAGGGCCGATGATCCCCTTGTCGCAGACCTTGTTGCTGACCAGTTATCCGCCACAGCGAGCGGGCATGGCGCTGGCCATGTGGGCCATGACGACCCTGATCGCGCCCGTGACCGGGCCCTTGCTGGGGGGCTGGATCACGGACAACCTCTCATGGCCCTGGATCTTCTACATCAACATCCCGGTGGGTCTGGGCGCGGCCCTGGTGGCCTGGCGCATCTATCGACCCAGAGAAACACCGACCCGCCAGTTGCCCATCGACTCGATCGGGCTGGGGCTGCTGGTGCTGTGGGTCGGCGCCTTGCAGATCATGCTGGACAAGGGCAAGGAGCTGGAGTGGTTCGAGAGCGGCCAGATCGTGGCCCTGGGCGTGATCGCCCTGGTCGGCTTTGCGGTGTTCGTGGCCTGGGAGCTCACCGAGGAGCATCCGGTGGTGGATCTGCGCTTGTTTGCCCGGCGCAACTTCCTGGTGGGCACCGTGGCCCTGGCCGCTGCCTATGCACTGTTCTTCGGCAACATCGTGCTGCTGCCCATGTGGCTGCAGCAATACATGGGCTACACCGCCACCTACGCCGGCTTTGCCATGGCGCCGGTGGGGCTGCTGGCCATCCTGCTGTCGCCCTATGTGGGCAAGAACGTCACACGGGTGGATCCGAGGCGCTTCACCACTGTGGCGTTCCTGGTGTTCGCGCTGGTGCTGTGGATGCGTTCGCACTTCACGGTCCAGACAGATCTGGGCCACATCATGATCCCCACCATCATTCAGGGGGCGGCGCTGGCATTTTTCTTCATCCCGCTGAGCGCCATCACGCTGTCGGGCCTGTCGATCGAACAACGCCCTGCCGCCTCGGGCCTGAGCAACTTTGCGCGCATCACGGCCGGCTCCATGGGGACCTCCATTGCCACGACCTTGTGGGATGACCGGGCCACCATGCACCATGCCCACCTGACAGAAAAGCTCACGCAGGGCGACGCGGCCTTCCATGAGGCCCTGGGGGGGCTGAGCCGTGCGGGACTCAGCATGGAACAAGCCGCGGCCCAGATCAACCGCCTGATCGATCAGCAGGCGTTCACACGCGCTGCCGATGACATCTTTCTGGGCTCGGTGTGGCTGTTTCTGCTGCTGATTCCGCTGGTCTGGATGGCCCGTCCTGCCAGGGATGCCGAAAGCGTGGACGCGGGCGGCGCCCACTGAACAGGGCTGGCCCGACGCTGGTGCGGCACTCAGGGGCGCATGCGTGCCAGCGCCTGCTCGAAGGCGTCTTGCGGCGATGTGGTGTCGCAGGCGATCACATGCCGCCAGGGCATGCTGCGCAGCCAGGTGATCTGACGTTTGGCCAACTGGCGTGTGGCGGCTGCGCCGCGTTCGGCCACCGCTGCGCGCACCTCGGGCTGGCTCAGGTCCAGCCCTGCGTCCAGCGCCTCCCACACCTGGCGGTAGCCCACGCACCGGATCGAGGGCAGGTTCAGGTGCAGATCGGGGCGCTGACGCAAGCGCAGCACCTCCTCGATCAGGCCGTGCGCCATCATCTGCTCGAAGCGCAGATGGATGCGCTCGTGCAGCCAGCGGCGATCGGTGGGCTCCAGCGAGATCAGAACGACGTCATCGGGCACCACCGTGGCCGCAGGCTGGGACTCGCTGCCCACCTCGGGATCGACCGGGCTGACCGCATGCCGACGCTGGTAGGACGAGATGGGGCGCCCGGTGCTCAGCCACACCTCCAGCGCCCGCTGGATGCGCTGTGAATCATTGGGCGCCAGCCGCGCGGCCGTGAGTGGGTCCACCCGCATCAGCTCGGCATGCAGGGCGGGCCAGCCTTCACTCAAGGCGCGCTGATCCAGTTGCGCACGCACGTCAGGCGCGGCCGAAGGGATGTCGTCGATGCCCTCCACCAGCGCCTTGATGTAGAGCATGGTGCCTCCCACCAGCAGCGGCAGGCGGCCGCGTGCGCGGATCTCCGCCATCAGGCGGCGTGCATCGTTGACAAAGCGTGCAGCGCTGTAGCTCTCGGTGGGATCGAGGATGTCGATCAGGTGATGCGGGACGGTGGCGAGCTCCTGCGCGCTCGGCTTGGCCGTGCCGATATCCATGCCGCGGTAGATCAGGGCGGAGTCGACACTGATGATCTCTATGGGCAGGGCCTGGGCCAACTGCAACGCCAGCGCGGTCTTGCCCGAGGCGGTGGGGCCGGCCAGGATCAGGGTGCGGGCGTCGGCGGGGGCGGTGCTCATGAGGCGCTCGCGGTCGCAGGGTGACCGTCGCGTTGGACCAGGCTCAAGCCGATCCAGGCGGTGATGAAGCCGCCCAGACCCATGCCCAGGGTCAAGGGATAGATGGTGCCGGCCCATTGAGGGGCGCGCATCCACCAGCCCAGCAGGGCGCCAATGAGCACGGCCAGCGCACTCATGAGGAAGCCCGACAGCGCCGAGGCGGCCCCCGCTTGCGAAGGAAAGGGCGCCACGATGCCTGCCTGGCTGCACGGCTGGTGCAGGCCATGGCCCACGGCATAAAGCCACACCCCAGGCAGCAGGGACCAGATGGGTGGGGTGGTGCCGCTCAGCCACACGGTCAGCGTCAGGCCCACACACCACAAGCCGGAGGCCATGGAGAAGGCCGCACCCATGCGCACCGTGCCGGGCAGGCCACGCCGCACCAGCCAGCGTCGGCACAGCACGGTGCCCAGCAGGTAGGACAGCGACATCGAGGCCAGCAGCAAGCCATAGGCCTGCCGGCTGCCTTGCAGGATGTCGATGAAGACGAAGGACGAGGCCGCCAGAAAGACGTACAGGCCGCCGTAGGTCGAGCTGGTCAGGGCCGTGTAGGCGCGGAACATGGGATGAGCGAACACACTGCCCCACTGGCGCAGGTGCCAGGCGCCGCTCTGGCTGACTTGCCGACGCTCATGGGCCAGGCTTTCGGGCAGGGCCCAGGCGATGTAGAGCAGCCCGCACAGCGAGAAGAGACCGACCACTCCCAGCGTGGCACGCCAGCCCAAGTGGGCCGCGACCTGCCCGCCCAGGATGGGGCCGACCAGGGCGATGACACCCAGACCGCTCAGGCCTTTGGAGAGCACGCGCGCGCCCTCCTGAGGGTGGTAGAGATCGCGGATCATGGCGCGGCCACACACCACGGCCGCCGCCAGGCCCAGCCCTTGCGCGGCGCGTGCCACCAGCAGCACATCGAAGGTGGGGGCCCAGACCGTGAAGGCGCTGGCCAGCACGAACAGACTCAGGCCGGTGAGCAGGGCCGGCCGGCGTCCGATCCGGTCGGAGATGGGGCCCCACATCATCTGGCCCAGCCCGAAGGCCATGACCACGATGGACAGGGTCCATTGCACCGTGGTGGCGTTCACGCCCAGCGCGGCAGGCATCTGCGGCAGGGCGGGCAGATACAAGTCGGTGGCCACCGGTTGCAGTCCCAGCAGGAAGGACAGCGCCAGCACCACCGTCAGGGCGCTGGGGGGAGTCGCGGGGCGAAAGAGACGGAACACGCGCTCAGAAACGCTCGTCGGGCCGCAGGTAGCGCCACTGCCCCTGGGGCAGCTTGCCCAGCACCACCTGCCCCATGCGCACGCGCTTGAGGCCCACCACCTTCAGGCCGACGAGCTCGCACATGCGGCGGATCTGGCGCTTCTTGCCTTCGCGCAGCACAAAGCGCAACTGCTGCTCGTTCTGCCAGGAGACCTTGGCCGGCTTGAGGGGCTTGCCATCCAGCCAGAGGCCGTAGCGCAGTTGCTCCATGGCTTCTTCGGGCACCACGGCGGACACGTTCTCCGCCTCGGGCTGGGCCATGGACTGCACGCGCACCAGGTACTCCTTTTCGACCAGGGCGTCCTCGCCAATGAGGTGGCGCGCGATGCGGCCATCCTGTGTGAGCACCAGCAGGCCGGTGGAGTCGATGTCCAGGCGGCCGGCGGGGGCCAGTTTGTTGAGGTGCCCACGGGTGAACTGCCAGGGAGCGGTGTCGCCTTCCCAGCGGTTCTCGGGGCGCACCAGCACCACGGCCGGTTCGTAGCCGTCTTCGGCCTGACCACTCACATAGCCGATGGGCTTGTGCAGCAAGATGGTGACGCGCTGGGCCTGTTGGGCATGGGCCATCGGGTCGATGGTGATCTGCTGATGGGGCCACACGCGGGTGCCCAGCTCGGTCACGACTTCGCCGTCGACGCTGACCCAGCCTTGCTCGATCCAGTCGTCGGCCTCGCGGCGTGAGGACAGGCCTTGCTCGCTCATGAGCTTGGACAGGCGCACGCGGCCGTCCTCCGGTGCCTGACGCGGGGTGGGCACCGCACGGGCGTCTTGACGCGCACGCGTGGCGTCGCCCGGGGTGCCTCGCTCAGGCTGAGGGGCCCGCTCCGGGCGAGGTGCGCTGTCCTCGGCGGTGCGGACCCGGTTGCGTTTGACCGGCGCGTTGGGGCGCAGCGGCTTGCGGCGCGGGTCGGCGTCCGTGGAGGCAGGCTTGCCTGCGGGCAGGGTGATCTTGCGGCGTTCGCTCATGGCAGGGCTGTGGCGTGGTGGGGCGGTCAGCGTCCACGCATGAAGAGGTTGTCGAGTTCGGCCACGCTGAGTTGTCGCCAGGTGGGGCGGCCGTGGTTGCATTGGTCGGCGCGGTCGGTGGCTTCCATGTCGCGCAGCAGGGCGTTCATCTCGACCAGGGTCAGTCGGCGATTGGCACGCACGGCGCCGTGGCAGGCCATGGTGGCCAGCAGCTCGTGTTGTGCACGCTGGACCACCTGGCTGGATTCGAACCCCGCCAGTTCGGCCAGCACGGAGCGACTGAGCTCGACCAGATCGGCCTGATCCAGGGCCATGGGGCGTGAGCGCACGGCCAGGGTGCCCGGTCCCAGCGGGCCGATGTCCAGGCCCAGGGTGTGCAGGGCCTCGTGCTGGGTTTCGGCGGTGGCCAGCTCCTGGGGCGTGGCCGCGAAGGTCACCGGGATCAGCAGCGGTTGGGCGGGCAGTCGGTCATGGGCGAGCTGGCTCTTGAGTCGCTCGTAGACGATGCGCTCGTGTGCGGCATGCATGTCCACGATGACCAGGCCCTTGGCGTTTTCGGCCAGCACATAGATGCCGCCGATCTGACCGATGGCGCGGCCCAGGGGCCAGTCCTCCGGGGCATGGGCCGGGCTGGCATCGTTGCTGGCGGCCAAGGCTGCCGGTGCCAGGCTGCCGGGCGCGGTGCGGGGGGCCAGGCTCACGTCGGGTTGCCGCCAGCCGGTGTCGGCATCGCGTTCGGCGGCCATCAGGGCAGGGCGTGCTGCGCCAATCGCGGTCGAGGCCGCCCCTTCAGGCCAGGCGGCCCAGCGCTGCTCGGGCGCACGCACGGGCTCGCTCAGCATGCTCGGGGTGACCAGGGCGCCCCAGGGCAGGCGATCTTGCTGGCTGCTGGGCAGGGGGCGGGCCGTGTCGTCAGATCCGGAGGCTTGAGGCGTGGCGGCAGGCGCGGAGGCCAGGACGTCGGGCGCGGGGGATTCGCCCGCACGCGACACAGCCAGCGCGGCCTCCACGGCCTTGCGCACGGCCTGATGCACCTCGCGGCCATCACGGAAGCGCACCTCGATCTTGGTCGGGTGCACATTGACATCGACCAACTCGGGCGTGATGTTCAGGAACAGGGCATAGACCGGCTGACGCTGGCCGTGCAGCACATCTTCATAGGCCGATCGCACCCCATGGGACAGCAGCTTGTCGCGCACGAAGCGGCCATTGACATAGCAGTACTGCTGAT
Source organism: Aquabacterium sp. (assembly GCF_036279655.1). Lineage (GTDB taxonomy): Bacteria > Pseudomonadota > Gammaproteobacteria > Burkholderiales > Burkholderiaceae_C > Aquabacterium. The sequence continues at coordinate 20,013 of NZ_DASUIT010000003.1, forward strand.
CCGCGCGCGAACGGGCGGCGTCAGGGATGCCCGCGCGGCCCAGCACATGCACGGGCCCGATCTGCAGGTCCACCGGGCGGCTGTTGCGCACGAACTCATCGCCCAGCACGTCACGCAGGCGCTGCTCCTGGGAGGCGGCACGCCATTGTTCGACCAGCTTGCCTTCATGCCAGACCGTGAAGCCGACATCGGGGCGGGCCAGGGCATGGCGTCGCACGGCATCAATGCAGTGGGCCAGCTCGGTGGCTTCGGATTTGAGGAACTTGCGTCGTGCGGGGGTGTTGAAGAAGAGCTCGCGCACCTCGATGCTGGTGCCCACGCTGCGCGCGGACGGCGCCAGCTCGCCCGAGCGGGCGTCCAGGCGGTGGGCGTGGCTGGCATCGGGCGTGCGGCTGGCGATCGCCATCTCGGCCACCGAGGACACGGCCGCCAGGGCCTCACCCCGAAAACCCATGGTGTCCACGCGTTCCAGATCGTCGAGTGAGCGGATCTTGCTGGTGGCATGGCGCTTGAGCGCCAGGGGCAATTCCTCGACGGGGATGCCACAGCCATCGTCCTCGATCAGGATCTGGCGGATCCCGCCGGCCAGCAGCTTGACGGTGATCTGGCTGGCCCCGGCGTCCAGGGCGTTGTCGACCAGTTCGCGCACCACGGAGGCCGGGCGCTCGACCACCTCACCAGCGGCGATCTGGCTGATCAGCTCGTCCGGCAGTTCACGGATGGTCGGGCGGGGCGGTCGGTCAGCACTCATCCCCGGGATTGTAGAGGAGTGCCCCCCGGCATGGTCACAGAACGCGGCCATAATCGCGCGCCATGGACATCGCTCACTTTCTGCTGGACTTCATTCTCCACGTCGACAAGCACCTGGCCGAGTTCGTACAGATGTACGGCCCCTGGGTGTACGCCTTGTTGTTCCTGATTGTTTTTGTGGAGACGGGTCTGGTGGTCATGCCCTTTCTGCCGGGCGACTCCCTGCTGTTCGTGGTGGGGGCGCTGGCGGGCACCGGGGCCATGAGCCTGCCGCTGGCCATCGCGGTTTTGCTGGCGGCCGCCATCGCGGGCGACCAGTTGAACTACACGATCGGGCGCCACATCGGCCCCAAGGTCTTTCAGTGGGAGGACTCGCGCTGGTTCAACCGCAAGGCGTTTGATGCTGCTCATGCCTTCTATGAGAAGTACGGTGGCATCACCATCATCCTGGCGCGCTTCATGCCCTTCATCCGCACCTTCGCGCCCTTCGTGGCCGGTGTCGCGCAGATGAACCGTGCCACCTTCACGCTCTTCAACGTGATCGGCGCGGTGATCTGGGTGGTGGGCCTGACCGTGGTGGGCTACCTGTTCGGCAACCTGCCCTGGGTGCAGGCCAACCTCAGCAAGATCATCTGGGGCCTGATCCTGGTGCCGGGCTTGATCGCATTGTTTGGCGCCTGGCGTGCCGGGCGGAACGCCAAGCCTGCTTGAGGCCGTTCACAGGGCCCGGTTGCGGGCCAGCGGCGGGTTCTTGGCGAAGTAGCGGCTGATGCCAGCCTGCAGGGCATCGGCCAGCTCGCGCTGATAGCCTTCGTCCTGCAGCTTGCTCTCTTCTTCGGGGTTGGAGATGAACCCCGTCTCGACCAGGATGGACGGGATGTCCGGTGCCTTGAGCACGGCAAAGCCGGCCTGTTCGACACGCGGCTTGTGCAGTCGGCCGACCTTGCCCAGGTGGCCCAGCACGACGTGGCCCAGCTTGAGGCTGTCCTTGATCTGCGCGGTGGTCGACATGTCCAGCAAGGTGCGCATGACCTGGGCATCGCGCGCCTTGATGTTGACCCCCCCCACCATGTCGGAGGCGTTTTCGCGGTTGGCCATCCACCGGGCGGCCGCGCTGGTCGCGCCTCCCTCGGACAGGGCGAAGACGGAGGCGCCCCGCGCCTGCGGGTTCATGAAGGCATCGGCGTGGATGGACACGAACAGGTCGGCCTGCACGCGGCGTGCTTTGCGCACCCGTTCATGCAGGGGCACGAAGTAGTCGGCCTCGCGGGTCAGCATGGCGCGCATGCCCGGCTGGGCATTGATGCGCTCGCGCAGTTTCTGGGCGATCGACAGGGCCACGTCCTTTTCGTAGAGGCCATTGGGGCCGATGGCGCCGGGGTCCTCGCCCCCATGGCCCGGGTCGAGCGCCACGATCACCAGGCGCTGGGCACCCGCACGCAGCGCGGCGAGTTCGTCGGCTTCGTCCTTGCGCGGTTCGGCTCGGGCTTCAGCCCGTGGCTCGGTGCGTGCCTCTGTCTTGGGGGCTGCGCGATTGGCGGCCCGCTCTGCAGGGCGGCCGCGCAAATCGTCCAGGAACTCTCCCAGCGCATCGTTCATGGCCTCGGCCGCCTGATCCGACGAGGCCGAGCTGGATGACCCGCCTGGAGAGCCCTGTGCCACGCTGGATGCCGGCGTGGCCGGACTGCCCGGGGGGGCTGCGGATGACAGTTTGGCGGGCCCGGAGGCGGCTGAGGCCGAGGGCTGCGTGGCGGCGCTGCTGGCCGGGGCCGATGGGACCGGCGCAGCGCCTGACGCGGTCGGGGACTTGAGCGCCAGGGCGGGATCGCTCTCGGCCGTGGGATAGAGGTCGAACACCATGCGGTGCTGGTAGGCCGCCACAGGTGGCAGACCGAACACCTGCGGCTTGGTGCCCTGCTTGAGATCCAGCACGAGCCGGACCACGCGGGGCTGGTTCTGGCCGACGCGGATGCCACCAATGAAGGGATCGTCCGAGCGCACCTTGCGCACCAGATCGCGCAACTGTGGGCTGAGCTCCAGTCCATCGACATCGATCACCAGCCGAGGCGGGTTGCCCATCAGGAAGTGCTTGGCCGTCAGGGCGGTGTCGGATTCGATGGTGACACGGGTATAGGCCTTGGCGGGCCACACGCGCACGGCCAGCACCTGGGCACCCCAGGCCAGTTGGGCCGAGCCCAGGGAGAGCAGCAGGGTGCCTTGAGCGCCCAGGGCCAGGCCCTGGCTCAAAGCCTGGCGTCGCCCCGGATTGCTCAGGGACGGTGTGGGGTGGTGATGAGGCTTGCGCTTCATGAGGCCTCCTGCAGGCGTGGTGCATCGCCCTGTGCGGCGGGGTGATTCACCCAAGCCTGCACCAGGGCGCATCCCGCCTCAGTCTCACTGTGGCAGTTCACGAGGCGCCTGTCATCGGTATCGGTGTCGATGTCCAGGCAGATGTCGGCCGCAGGCAACAGACCGGCGGCCTTGTCGGGCCATTCGACCAGCTTGAGCCCGGGGCCCGAGAAGATGTCCCGAAAGCCCGCATCCTCCCACTCGCGCGGATCGGCAAAGCGATAGAAGTCGAAGTGCCACACCTGCAGCCCTTCGACATCGTAGGACTCGACCACGGCGTAACTGGGGCTCTTGATGCGACCTTGCACACCCAGGGCCCGCAGCAGGTGGCGCGTGAAGGTGGTCTTGCCGGCCCCCAGGGTGCCGCGCAGCTCGATCAGCACGCTGGACCCATGGCGCAGGGCCGGGGCCATCAGCCGGGCCAGGGCCTGGGCGCTGTTCGCACAGCCCGCCTCGTCGGGCCAGCACAGGCGCGACACCGCACCCCGCCCGCTCACGGGGGCCGGAGAAGCCGGGGGGGCCAGATCAGTCTGAGCTCTTGCTACGATCGTCACATGCATCAGGCGCCATCCCCTTCGACCCCTCCCACCTCCGAGACGCCATCCTGGGAGGGCGATGCGGAGCGGGCGGCGGAGGTGCTGACGCAATTGCGGCAATGGGCCGCGAAGCTGGGATTTTCACAGATTGGCATCGCCGATGTCGATCTGTCAAGTGCAGAGCCCGGTTTGCTGGCCTGGTTGGCGCGCGGTTTTCATGGCGAGATGCACTACATGGCGTCCCACGGACTCAAGCGCGCACGGCCTGCCGAGCTGGTGCCGGGCACGGTGCGGGTCATCACGGCGCGCATGGACTACCTGCCGGCCAGCGTGGGGGAGGGCTGGCAGCGCATCGAGTGGGACCGCCTGCAACGGCCGGATGCCGCCACGGTCTCGATGTATGCCCGGGGGCGGGACTATCACAAGGTGCTGCGTGCCCGGCTGCAGAAGCTGGCGGATCAGCTGGCCGCGCATCTGGGGCCTTTGGGTTACCGCGTGTTCACCGATTCGGCGCCGGTGCTGGAGGTGGAGCTGGCCAGTCGCAGCGGTCTGGGCTGGCGCGGCAAGCACACGCTGCTGCTCTCACGCGAGGCGGGCTCGGCCTTCTTCCTGGGCGAGATCTATGTGGATGTGGCCCTGCCAGTGACGGCGCCCGAGGCGGCCCATTGCGGCTCCTGCACGGCCTGCATCGATGTGTGCCCCACCCAGGCCATCGTGGGCGAGCAACAGGTGGACGCGCGGCGCTGCATCTCTTATCTGACCATCGAGCACCCCGGCGAGATCCCCGAGGCCTTGCGCCCGCTCATGGGCAATCACATCTATGGCTGCGACGACTGCCAGTTGATCTGCCCCTGGAACAAGTTCGCGGCCCGCGCCCAGATCCCGGATTTCGATGTGCGTGAGCCCCTGCGAGATCCCGATCTGCTGAGCCTGTGGGCCTGGGATGAGTCCACCTTTCTGAGGCTCACGGAGGGCAGCCCGATCCGTCGCATTGGCCTGGGGCGCTGGCAGCGCAACATTGCTGTGGCGCTGGGCAATGCCCGCCGTCGCACGGGCGATGAGGCGTTGGTCCAGCGTATCCAGCAGGTCCTGCAGGCCTGGCTGGCTCAGCCCACGGCAGGCACCGATGTTGCCCTGGTGGCGCCCCATGTGCACTGGGCGTTGCAGCCCTGATCAGGGGTTGCTCAGCACCAGTTTGCCGCGCACCTGACGCGAGCCCATCAGCGTGAAGGCCTCTTTGAGCTGAGACATGGGCAACTGGTGCTCGATCACGGGCTTGATCTTGCCTTCCATGTACCAGGCGGCCAGTTGCATCAGGCAGGCGGCATTGTTCTGGGGTTCGCGCTTGGCGAACTCCCCCCAGAACACGCCCATCACCGAGGCGCCTTTGAGCAGGGGCAGGTTCAGCGGCAAGGCGGGGATGGGGCCGTTGGCAAAGCCGATGACCAGGTAACGGCCGCGCCAGGCGATGGAGCGGAAGGCCGCCTCGGTCAGATCACCGCCCACGGGGTCGTAGACCACATCGGGGCCCTTGCCCTCAGTGAGCGTCTTGAGCTCGTCGCGCAGGTTCTGTGTCGTGTAGTTGATGGTGGCATCGGCGCCCAGCGTCTTGCACAGCGCGCATTTCTCGTCGCTGGAGGCAGCGGCGATCACCTTGGCGCCGGCCGCCTTGGCGATCTGGATGGCGGCCGTGCCGACACCGCCGGCGGCACCCAGCACCAGCACGGTCTCGCCTGCCTTGAGAGCCGCCCGGTCCATCAGGGCATGGTAGGAGGTGCCATAGGTGCACAAGAAGGCGGCGGCATCTTCAAAGCTGAAGGCCGGGGGCAGGGGCATGAGCACGGCGGCCGGGCACACGGCGTGCGTGCCGAAACCGCCGGTGCCGGCAAAGCCCGCCACGTGCGTGCCCACAGCCAGATGCCTGACCCCTTCACCGACGGCCTCGACCACCCCGGCGAACTCGGCGCCCGGCACGAAGGGCAGGGGGGGCTTCATCTGGTACTTGCCCTGCACGATCAGCAGATCAGGGAAGTTCAGGCTGGCGGCCTTGATGGCCACACGCACCTCGCCCTTGCCCGGCTCGGGCGTGGGGGCGTCTTTCCAGTTCAGGCCTTCCGGGCCGGTCGTTTCTTCGCAAAACCATGCCTGCATGGGGGGTCTCCGTGTGAGGTGGGGTGAGAGCGTGGTGGATGCCTGTGGCGTCACACCGGCTCGCGGGTGAAGGTGTTGCACTGAGCCATGTCGCCGCTTTCGAAGCCGCGCTTGAACCAGCGCATGCGCTGCTCGCTGGTGCCGTGGGTGAAGCTTTCAGGCACCACACGGCCCTGGGCCTTGTGCTGCAAGGCGTCGTCGCCGATCTGTGCCGCGGCGTTGAGGGCTTCTTCCAGGTCGCCTTGCTCCATCAGTTGCTTGGCGCTTTGCGTGTCATGGGCCCAGATGCCGGCATAACAGTCGGCCTGCAACTCCAGGCGCACACTCATGGCGTTGTATTGCGCTTCACTCATCTGACGACGCATCTGGTCGAGCTTGGCCGAGGTGCCTTGCAGGTTCTGCACGTGGTGGCCCACCTCATGGGCGATCACATAGGCCTGCGCAAAATCGCCGGGGGCGCCCAGGCGCTCGCGCAGGGTGTCGTAGAAGCCCAGATCGATGTAGACCTTCTGGTCGGCCGGGCAGTAGAAGGGGCCCATGGCCGCCTGGCCCTCGCCGCAGGCGGTGCTGGTGCTGCCTCGAAAGATCTGCAGGACGGGCTGCTGGTATTGGGCGCCACGCTGGGTGAACTGTGCATGCCAGACATCTTCGGTGGTGGCCAGCACCTGACGCACGAAGCGAGATGAGGGATCGGGCTGGCCCGATGGGGTGCCCTGATCGGGCGAGGGCAGGGGCGACTGGCTGACCGCAGCGCCACCACCGCTGAGCATGTTGAGCACCGTCAGCGGATTGACGCCCAGCACATAGCTGGCCACCAGGGCGATCACGATGGTGCCGATGCCCATGCCTCGGCCGCCCACCGGCAGGCGGCGCCCGCCGCCGCCCGTGCTGCGGACGTCCTCGACGTTGTCGCTTTCTCTTTGGCCGTCCAGTTTCACAGCGTGGTCTCCAGGCAGGAATGTCAAGGCGAAGGCCAGGGCATGCGCCGCTGGCGATGTTAGCAGCGCGGGCTGCCCATAAAATGGTCTCATGGTTGCAAACACTGCCGCGGCGCCTGCGCTGCCCATCGTCATCATCGGTGCGGGCCTGGCCGGCCTCACCGTTGCCCTGCATCTGGCCGAGACACAGCCGGTGATCGTGCTGGCCAAGCGTCACCTCGAAGAGGCGGCCACGGCCTGGGCACAGGGGGGCATCGTGGGCGTGCTGGGCAGCGACGACAGCATCGCATCGCACGTCAAGGACACCCAGGAGGCCGGTGCCGGGCTGGTGGACGAGCACACCGCCGAGTTCATTGCCCGCCACAGTGCGCAGGCCGTGGAATGGCTGGTTGCCCGTGGCGTGCCTTTTTCGCCTGACCCTGAGGGGCCGCTGGGCCTGCACCTCACCCGTGAAGGTGGGCATGCCGTGCGACGCATTGCCCATGCGGCCGATGCCACCGGCAAGGCCATTCACGATGTCCTGCTGGCCGAAGTCAAGCGCCACCCCAACATCAGCCTGCGTGAGCGCTGGATGGCGGTCGATCTGATCACCAACCATCACCTCAAGCGCAACGGGCTGGAGCGGCCCGCCGAACAGCGCTGCCATGGGGTGTATGCCCTGGACATCGACACCCACCGGGTCGAAACCCTGGCGGCCGCCGCGGTGGTGCTGGCCACGGGCGGCGCCGGCAAGGTCTACCGCTACACCACCAATCCTGAAACCTCGACGGGCGACGGCATCGCCATGGCCTGGCGGGCGGGGTGCCGGGTGGGCAATATGGAGTTCATCCAGTTCCACCCGACCTGCCTGTATCACCCCCAGGAGCGTAGCTTCCTGATCACCGAGGCCTTGCGCGGCGAAGGGGGCATCCTGCGTCTGCCCGATGGCACGCGCTTCATGCACGAGCATGACGAGCGGGGCGAGCTGGCCCCGCGCGACATCGTGGCCCGCGCCATCGACTTCGAGATGAAAAAGCACGGCGTGGACCATGTCTGGCTGGACGCGACGCACCTGGGCGAGGACTTCCTCAAAGAGCACTTCCCCACCATCCACGCGCGCTGCCTGTCCCTGGGCATCGACATCGCGCGGCAACCCATCCCGGTGGTGCCAGCAGCGCACTACACCTGCGGTGGGGTCGTGACCGATCTGCATGGACGCACGGATCTGCCTGGTCTGTACGCCGTGGGCGAGACCACCTACACCGGCCTGCATGGCGCCAACCGCCTGGCCAGTAACTCCCTGCTGGAGTGCGTGGTGCTGGGCCGCACCTGCGCCGACGACATCCAGACGCAGTTGCCCGTCGACACCCTGCGCCTGCCAGGCTGGGACGAATCCCAGGTGACCGATGCCGACGAAGAGGTCGTGATCGCCCACAACTGGGATGAATTGCGGCTGGTGATGTGGAACTACGTGGGCATCGTGCGCACCACGCGCCGCCTGGAGCGTGCCCTGCACCGCATCAAGCTCTTGCGCAGCGAGATCGATGACTACTATGCCAACTTCCGTGTCAGCCGCGACCTGCTGGAGTTGCGCAATCTGGTCGATTGTGCGGAGCTGATCGTGCGCTCGGCGCTGTCGCGTCAGGAAAGTCGCGGCCTGCATTTCAGCCGCGACTACCCCCGCACCTTGCCGGTGAGCTTCCCCACCATCTTGTGCAAGAAGCCCAAGAAGCGCGACGCCTGGCTGCCGTGATGCTCGGGGGGCTGCAAGCTCCTGATGAGAGGCCAAGATCTAGGGGGGGCGGAAAACCGCACTGCTCCCTAGAATCGGCCGACGATGAGGGCGGCGCACCCACAGGGTGGGCCCGAGTCGATCATTCAACGAAGGAGCTCACCATGAACCCACGATTCGCTCTGACCACTGCTCTGGCGCTGGCCTTCTGCACGTCTGTTGTACACGCCGCTGTCATCGACTTCGAATCCGTGCCCGGGGGCTCTCCTTCCGACCAGTTGGCGATCACCAGTCAGTACGAGCCTTTGTTCGGCGTCACCTTCAGCCTCTCTTCCGGTGACTCGCCTTACCTGGAGGCGGTGGGCGGGGCCGATGCCGGGGATGGCTTCGTGAACAATGCGCTCAATGCCGTCGATGTCGCTGCACCGGGCTTCGAGCCCCAACTGCAAGGGCATTTCTTGCGCATCGGTACGACGGGTCTGGCGGCGGTGCCGGTGCCCCGTTTGTTGATCAGCTACACCACCCCGGTGGCCGCTGCTTCGGCCCAGATCTGGGACATCGATGGCGATCCGTCCGCCACTGAGCAATGGCAGGTGGAGGCATTCAACAGCGGCGGTGCGCTCGTGGCCTCATTGCTGAGCCCTCTGGGGACCAGTTACGGGGTCAGCTCGCTGGATGGCAAGCCCTGGACCTGGTCATTCGATCGAGGCGGCGTGGCGGACATTGCCAGCATCTCGCTGACCTTCGTGGGCAGCAAGACGTCGGGCATCGGTCTGGCGTTCGATAATTTCTCGCCATCGTCTCCCGCGCCAGCTGTGCCCGAGCCCGGTGCGCTGGCCCTGGCGGTAGCGGGTGGGCTGACCGTGCTTGCCTGGGGTCGTCGTCAGCGCCGCGCCCGCATGGCATAGCGCGCCTGGACGAACTCGAAGGCATAGCGCACGGACTCATCGACCAGTTGCTGGTTTTCCGTGCGCTCTTTTTCTGTCAGATAAAAGGCCAGGTCGACTTCGTGGCGGATGTAGCGCGGCGGTAGCCGATTGAGGGCCACGCAGGCGACATCGGGCAACTGGGCTTCCTTGAGGAGCGGGTAGTGCTGGGCGTGTTCCAGGACGGACTCGACGACTTGTCGTTCGTAGTAGTTGCGCAGGGAGTGAAAGTCGGCGGGCATGGTGGGGCATCCTCAAACACACTGCAGGAGTGTGCTTGAACGGCCGCCTGTGCGGTGGCCGGATTAGGTGCCAAATTCACGGGCTAGACGATCCGCTCGAGCACCCGCAGCGAGAAGTCGACCGCCTTGACATCTTTGGTCAGCTTGCCGATCGAGATGCGATCCACGCCCGTGGCGGCAATGCCGCGCAGTTGGTCCAAGGTGACCCCACCCGAGGCTTCCAGCAGGGCAGCGCCTCCGGTGATCTGCTGATTGATGGCCACGGCCTCGCGCATCCGCGCTTCGTCGAAGTTGTCCAGCAGGATGCTGACGGCGCCAGCCGCCAGGGCCTCGCGCAACTGCTCCAGGGTTTCGACCTCGATCTGGATGCCGATGTCGTAGCCCTTGGGGGCAGCCTGCTCGGCCACCAGGGCCTGGGCCCGCTGCAGGGCGGCCGTCACGCTGCCGGCCGAGGCGATGTGGTTTTCCTTGATCAGGATGCCGTCGTACAGGGCCAGGCGCTGGTTGGCGCCGCCGCCCGTGCGCACGGCGTACTTCTGGGCCAGACGCAGCCCCGGCAGGGTCTTGCGGGTGTCGAGCACCACGCAACCGCGCGGGTTGGGCGAAGCACCTTCGATGGCCTTCATGTGCTGGTGCGTCAGGGTGGCCACGGCCGACAGGGTCTGCAGGAAGTTCAGGCCTGGGCGCTCGGCGGTGAGCAGCGCGCGGGCGTCGGCCTCAATGGCACACACCGGGGTGTTGGCCGCCATCAGGGCCCCCTCGTCGTAGGCCCAGTCGATGCGAGCGCTGGCGTCCAGGCCCAGCAGGCAGCCTTCGAACCATTCGCGGCCACACAGCACGGCCTGCTCGCGCACGATCAGGCGGGCTTTGACACGCTGGCCAGCGGCCACCAGGGCCGCGGTCCAGTCGCACACGCCCACGTCTTCAAAGAGCGCGTCGCGGATGTTGCGCGCGCGGGCCTCGGCCAGGGTTTCGTTGTGATCGAACATGAATGACAGACGTGAAAGGGGACTCAGGCGGCACCGATGTTTGGCACAAAGCCCTGGGCCGGTTTGGCGATGGCGGCCGGGTTCTGAGCCACGAAGCTGAGCATGCGGTCGATGCAGCCATGGGCCTTTACGCGGGTGGCTTCGTCCACGTGGATCTCTCCCGTGCCATGCTCCAGGCAGGACAGCACGCCCTGCAGCGCATTCATGGCCATCCAGGGGCAGTGAGCGCAGCTCTTGCAAGTGGCGCTGTTGCCTGCGGTGGGGGCCTCGATCAGCACCTTGCCCGGGGCCAACTGGCGCATGCGGTGCAAGATGCCGTTGTCGGTGGCCACGATGAAGGCGGGCGCATCGGACTCGACCACGGCCTTGAGCAATTGCGAGGTCGATCCCACGACATCCGCCTGAGCCACCACGCTTTCGGGGGACTCGGGGTGCACCAGCACCAGGGCGCCGGGGTGCTGCTGCTTGAGCAGGTCCAGCTCCAGCCCCTTGAACTCGTCGTGCACGATGCAGGCACCATTCCACATCAGCATGTCGGCACCCGTTTGCTGCTGGATGTAGCGACCCAGATGGCGGTCCGGGGCCCACAGGATTTTCTCGCCCTGGTCCTTGAGGTGCTTGACGATGGCCAGCGCGCACGAGCTCGTCACCATCCAGTCGGCGCGGGCTTTCACGGCGGCACTGGTGTTGGCGTAGACCACGACCTTGCGGTCCGGGTGGGCGTCGCAGAACTTGGCGAAGTCATCGGCCTCGCAACCCAGATCCAGGGAGCATGTGGCGTCCAGATCGGGCATCAGCACGCGCTTGTCGGGGCTGAGGATCTTGGCCGATTCGCCCATGAACTTCACACCAGCCACGATCAGGGTCTGCGCAGCGTGGTCGCGACCAAAGCGGGCCATCTCCAGGGAATCCGAGACACAGCCACCGGTCTCCAGCGCCAGATCCTGCAAGTCGCCATCCACGTAATAGTGGGCGATCAGGACGGCGTTGCGCTCTTTCAGGAGCGTCTTGATGCGCTCGCGGGTGGCAGCGCGCTCGGCCGCAGGCAGGGTGGGCGGCACCTTGGCCCAGGCATGGGCGGTGCAGCTCTCGCCAGTGGCGTCCTGGCGGGTGTAGTCGTAGACGACGGTGCTCGAGGTCATGGCTTTGGGAACATCAGTTGGAGGCGCGCGGCTGATGCACAGGCCCTCCGTGGTCAAGGCTCACATGCTAGCGCAGGGCGCGACGAGGACCCTTGCGGGCGGGGTGATGGGGCGGCAACTTGCGCAGATCCCATTGCCGCAGGCCATAGGCTATCAGCTCACAAGAGAGCCAGACCACATAGAAGGAAAAGACCACGTCGCTCAGGTAGTGCCCGCCCTGCATGATGCGGCCCAGGCCCACGATGCTGCCGGTGACCACACCGATGAGCAACCAGCGGCGGCGCCAGACTGCGCCGGCAGCCAGGCCGATGCTCATCAGAGAGAAGCCCGCTGCGGCGTGGCCGCTGACAAAACTGCGATGGCGATCCGGGGATGGACCGCGCTCGAACGCCGGGTGAAAGACCTCAGTGCCACCGAAATCGAGGGTCTGCACGGGGCGTGGGCGCCCCATGAAGTTCTTGAAACCCAGTTCCACGATCAGGCCGGAGCTGAGCACGGCCACCAGCAGGCAGCCGACAGCCGTGCGACGCCACAGCCCAGTCAGGCGCTCGGCCACCCCGGGCGCGTGCCAGCGGTTGGCCAGCCTGGCCAGCCAGGGCCCGCCCACTGCCACCACGGCGGCCAGCGCCAGCAGACCATGCCCGACCCTGGGGGTGTAGCGATACAGGGCTTGCACCACCGGGTTGTTGGCCTGGAAAAAGCCTTGATCAACCAGGTAGTAGCGCTGTGAGAACCACAGGTCCACATTGGGCACCTTGGAAAAAATGGCCAGGCTCAAGAACAAACCCGCCCAGAGCAGGCGGGTGTCGAGTGAGGAGGATTCGGTCTCCGTGGTCACGGTTTGGGTCGTTCGGTGAAAGGGGTGTCTTCCGACTGGTCGCCGGCGGTGCCACTTTGCTCCTCGTAGGTGGCGTTGTCATAGCCGACAAAACCACGGGCCAGGAAGAGGTGAAGTTCCAGTTGGCGATCCGAGCCGACGCTGACCACGGCACGCCCCAGTTCTCGTTTGAAGGCGAAGCGCGCCAGGATGGCATCGGGTTGGGGCGATTCTGACAGCACCAGCACGTCCTGGCCGACGGTGTTGGGCATGCTGTGCTGCAGTTGATAGTGGTCCTGACGCAAGCCTTTGGGGTTCCAGGCCATGATGGTGGGTTGATGGGCGCGCCAGTGATAGGCGGCCTGAGTCAGCAGCAGTCGCTTGTCGGCCACCACAGGCAGACCTTGAACGCGCGGATCGGCGAGCAGGGAATCGAGCTGCGCAAAGGCCGCTTCCCAGCCGCGCATGCGCACCAGCACATCGGCCTTGGAGGGCATGCGATCGCCCAGGATGTCGCGGGCGTGGATCACGGCGCCGGTGAGCAGCAGATTGGTCGCCATGGCGAACCACAGCCACTTGTTCGGACGGGGCACCGACAGTGGCACCAGCGGAGCGCTCATGCTGCTGGCCAGCAGCAGGAAGAGGCCGACGGTGGCGGGCGCGGCCCAGTTCAGGTGGGCATCCGCCACAAAGGCTTGGACCACGGCCACCAGCATCAGGGGCACGCTCAGCGCGACCAGAAAGCGATAGGACGTGACCGATGCCAGGTAGTAGGCCGAGGTGCGGGTGGCGCGGGCGCGCTGCTGTCGGGCGTCGGCCGACCCGAACTGGGTGCTGGGGGCGCCGCCCATCAAGGTGCTGGGTGCGGCGCTCGACGGGGCCCCTTGCTGCGTGCTGGCGGCCCACTGGCTGGGGGGCAGCATCTGGCTGGAGGCCGCCCACTGGCTGGCACCCGCCACTTCACGGGGTTCGTTGCGGGCCCGGCGGTACAGCCACAGGCCTGCCAGCACGGCGATCGGACCCAGCATCAGCACCTGCCCAAGCAGGAAGGTCAGCGCCGAGACCGGACCGCCATCCCGATCCGAGCGGGTGGTGATGTCAGCCGTGTGCTGCAGGGTGGGGAAGTCCATCTGGGCGTTCCACACCAGATTGGGGCTGAGGACGACCAGCGCGGCCGCGAGCGCGAGCCAGGGGCCGACACGCACCAGGCCACGCTTGGGCCCTTGCACGCCCCACAGCGTCCACAGAGCCGTCAAGGCAAAGGCGGCCATCGTGTACTTGCTGAGCATGCCCAGACCGCACAGGATGCCGCATATCAGCCACAAGCCGATGCGGTTGGTGACCTGCGCACGCCACAGGGCCCAGGCCGCCAGCGTCCAGAACAGCAGCAAGGGGGCATCGGTGCTGGCAAACATGCCCAGCAGGCCGACCATGGGGGCGGTGAGGAACAGGGCGCCCGCCACCACACCGGTGCGCACGCCACTGGTCGTGGGCCACAGGGCGCGGGCCAGGCCCACCATGGCCGCTGCGGTGGCGATGTAGCAGGCCATGCTCAGGAGCTTGACGCCTTCCACACTGTTGCCAAACAACATGGTGCTCAGTTTCACCAGGCCCGCAATCACCGGTGGCTTGGAGTAGTAGCCCCACTGCAGATCACGCGACCAGTCCCAGTACTGCGCCTCGTCGAAGAACAGCGAGATCCCGCTGTAGTGCACAACGCCGACCCGGTAGAGCAGCAAGACGATGCCCAGCGCCAGCAACATCCACATGCGGCGCCCCCACAGTCGCGGCCAGCGATGCACGGGGCGTTGTCCGTTGGTCGACGGGATCTTGGGTGTGTTCGTGCTGGAGGTCGTCGGGCTCGTGGTCATGGTGTGTGGTGCGAACAGCCCTCAGACGGGGCGATGCCAACCTTGCGCGTCGTCCGAGGGCGCGGTGGCGGAGGTGTGATAAGGCGCGGCTTCGCCACGCTCGTAGTAGATGCGGATGAGCAGCTCAGCCAGCACGCCGGTGGTGAGGAACTGCAAGCCCCCCAGCACACAGAAGAAGCCCAGCCATAGCAGTGGGCGCCCGCCGATGGATTCACCCAGCAGCTTGAGCACGGCCAGGTAGCTCAGGATGGCGCCACCCAGCATGCTCACGCCCAGGCCCAGGCCGCCAAAGAAGTGGCCAGGGCGACCGGCGAACTTCAGGAAGAAGTTGACGGCCAGCAGGTCCAGCACCACCCGCAGCGTGCGGGAGATGCCGTACTTGGATTCACCGCGCGTGCGGGCATGGTGGCTCACGGCCACTTCGGCCATGCGCGCGGGCGAGGTGACCGTGGCCATCCAGGCCGGGATGAAGCGATGCATCTCGCCGTAGAGCTTGATGCGCTTGAGCACGCTGGCGCGGTAGGCCTTGAGGCTGCAGCCCAGATCCTGGAACTCCAGGGTGGTGATGCGGCGGATCAGGCGGTTGGCGATGCGCGAGGGAATCTTGCGCAGCAGCATGCCGTCCTGACGGTTCTGCCGCCAGCCTGCGACGAGGTCCAGATCTTCGTTGATGAGCTTGTCCACCAGGGCCGGGATGTCCTTGGGGTCGTTCTGCAGGTCGCCATCCAGGGTGACGATGACCTCGCCGCGCGAGGCGTCGATGCCGGCCTGCATGGCCGCCGTCTGGCGGAAGTTGCGCCACAGGTGGATGGGGCGCACATGGGGGCCCCGCAGGCGGGCCTGTTCATCCAGCGCCTGTTGCGTGCCATCGCGGCTGCCATCGTTGACGATGATCAGCTCCCAGGGACGGTCGTAGTCCGCAAGCGCCTCATGGACGGCCGTGACGAAGGGCTCGACATTGTCGACCTCGTTGTACATCGGCACCACGATCGAGAGGCGTTGAAGTTTGGCTTGGGGGGAGGCAGCAGTGGCAACCATGGGCACAACAGTCATTGAGGAGGGGTTTTAACCGATTCGGCGCTTTTTCGTCAGTCGGGAAGACGAGGGGTCGACCAGCCGGGGGTGGCCCATGCCAGCGCGCCTGCGAGCACGGCGCAGACCAGAAAACACAGATGCAGGGCCAGCGCCGCAGGCACGGCGCGCAACAATGCAGGGGCCTGAGCAGGCAGGTTCACGGCAAAGCCGGCCCAGACGCCGGCCTCGTAGGTGCCGAAACCGGCCGGCCCTTGCAAGGGGACCACGGCCGCCAGCTCACCCCCGAGGGCCCCGGACCAGGCCACCAGCCCATCGGTGTGGGTGATGGTGGACATCAGCAAGGCGCCCGCGGCCAGCTTGATGGTCCAGTTGGCCCAGGTGAAGGCCCAGGCCGCCGGGCGATGGTGATGTGGCTCGATCAGCGCCGTGTGCAGTTTGCCCATCAGCGACGCCAGTTTGTTCGCGACAGGATGGCGTCGAGTGGTCCCTTGCGCCTGCACGACACCATGCAGTCGCTTGAGCGTCCACACACCGCCCATCCACAGACCGACCAGCAGACTCAGGGAGGCCATGCGCACGATGGGCGTCAGACCTGGCCAGAACATCAGGCCCAGGGCCAGCAGGACGGCCAGGTCCTGCAGCCGCATCCACAGCAGGCTGGCCACCGAGCGGTCCAGCGGCATGCCCAACTGACGCGAGGCCAGCCAGGGGAAACTCAGCTCACCCGCGCGCATGGGCAGCAGGTTCACGGCCGCGTTGTGCATCAGGATCACCCGCAGGGCATCCAGCCGCAGCCCGGCCAGACGCGGCCCGCCGTGGGTTGCATTCAGCCCCATCACCACCTGCAGCCGCGCTGCGCGCATCAGGTAACTGACGATCAGACCCAGCAAGGTCAGGGCCCAGATGCCTGCGCTGGGGGTGGCCAGCGCGCCACGCAGGGTGGCCATGGGTACATGCCACAGCAGCCAGGCCAGCAAGCCCATCCCGACCATCCAGACGAGCGCATGCTTCCAGCGTGCACGGCTGGTGACGGTCTCGACGGGTGAATCGCTCATGGGGGCAGGGGGCGGGAAATGACGCAAGGGCAAACCCGGCATTGTCCCCGATTCGCGGGGGTTCTCGGCGCGCAGGCGGGCTCGGGCCAAAATAGCGCCTGATGCGTGCTCCAGCGGCCGCCCCACAACCGGATGGAAAGGACTCCCATGACCGACTTTGTCACCTGCGACCTGTGTGATGCCCACAAGAACGACACCGACGGCGCCTTCCGCGTGCTGCCCCCTGTGTTCAGGGATTTCGGCAAACGATTGAAGTTTGCAGGCCCGGTGAGCACGGTCAAGTGCTTCGAGGACAACTCCCTGGTCAAGGCTGCGGTGGACTCTCCGGGCCACGGCCGGGTGCTGGTGGTCGATGGTGGTGCCTCCTTGCGCCGTGCCCTGGTGGGTGGCAACCTGGGCAAGGCCGCAGCCAAAAATGGCTGGGCTGGCGTGATCGTGGACGGCTGCGTGCGCGATGTGGCCGAGCTGGCCGAATGTGATGTGGGCATCCGCGCGCTGGCCTCCATGCCCCTGCCGACCGAAAAACGCAATGAAGGCCAAAGTGATGTGGCGGTGCAGATCCAGGGCGTCTGGGTGCGGCCGGGCGACTGGCTCTACGCGGATGAAGACGGCATCGTCGTGATGGACAAGCCCGCTGCCTGAGCAGGGCTAAAGCTGAACGAAGCTGAACTGATCTGAAACCTTGGGCCGAGACTCTCAGGTTCCCGGTGTGCCTTGTCGTTAAGCAGGGCATATCACCAGGGAGTCACGACCATGTTCGACATCGACGCGGTTGACAGGGACTTTGATGCGCCAGGACTCCGGGCGCTCATCAAGGACTTGCGCATCCCACCACGGCCCACGGCCCTGGTGGACATGCAGGCAGAAATCCGACGAGAAGACCCACGCATGCACGTGCTGGCTCAGATCGTCGCTTCGGATGTGGCCATGTCGGCCACCTTGCTGAAAGTGGCCAACTCGCCCTGGGCGGGTTTGTCACGGCAGGCCGAGACCGTGCAGCAGGCCTTCATGCTGCTGGGCCTGGCCCGCTGCGAGCACATCCTCACGGAGATCGCCTTGCGGCAGGTCCTTCCCACGGATGGGCCGGCCCTCTACCGATTCTGGGATGTCTCGTCCAAGCGCAGCCATGCCATGGCGGTGATGGCGGCTCGCGTCGGGGTCTCATCGTCTCAGGCGCAGACCTTCGGTCTGTTTGCCGATGTCGGGATCCCGCTGCTGGCGCATCGCTTCAGCGCACCGTCCTACATCGACACACTGGCCACCGCCAATGCAGATGAAGAGTCCCTGTTCACCGATGTCGAGCGCTCACGCCATCCGACCGATCACGCCATGGTCGGTGCGGTCCTGGCGCGATCCTGGGGCGTGTCTCAGACCGTGACCCTGGCCGTGAGGTTCCATCACGACTACTCGGTGTTCGAGGCGCGCATGCCGGACGATGTGCAGATCCTCATTGCCTTGTGCCTGGTGATCGAGCGTGTGATCCAGCGCTACCAAGGGCTCAATGCCCATGTCGAATGGACCAAGGGCGGTGAAGAGGCCATGCGCACCCTGGGGCTGACCTGCGATGACTACGATGACTGGTGCGACGAGTTGCACGAGCGCTTCGGTCAGGAGCACTGAGGCCCCCGCCGCGCTCAGCGCACCAGTTCAAGCACGCGATCGAGACCGCCCTCATGGATGGCGATCATGGCCTGCTCGCGCACCTTGGGCTTGGCATGGTAGGCCACGCTCAGGCCCGACACGCCCATCATCAGGAGGTCATTGGCGCCGTCGCCCACGGCGATGGACTGCCGCGGATCACAGCCGATGCGGGCGCACAGGGCCAGCAGGTGCTGCTTCTTTGCCTCACCATCGACGATGTCGCCCAGCACCTGGCCGGTCAGCAGGCCGCCCACGATTTCCAGGGTGTTGGAATGGGCTTCGTGCATGCCCAGGCGCTCGCGCACTCGGTCGGCAAAGAAGGTGAAGCCGCCTGACACCAGCAGCGTCTGCAGGCCGGCGGCCTTGGCAGCGTCGATCAGTTCGTGCGCGCCGGGGTTGATCTTGAGGCGTTGCTCGTAGACCTCTTGCAGGGCCTCGGCGGGCACGCCTTTGAGCAGGGCCACACGGCGGCGCAGGCTGTCCTTGAAATCGGTGATCTCGCCGCGCATGGCGGCTTCGGTGATGGCGGCCACCTCGGCCTTCTTGCCCACGGCATCGGCGATCTCGTCGATGCACTCGATGCTGATCAGCGTGGAGTCCATGTCGAAGGCGATGGCCTTGAAGTCTGCCAGCTTCAGGGGCGGCGTGAAGCGCTGGATGGTCAGGCCGGGGGCAAATTCAGTGGCGGACATGGCAACAATGGCGGGCAAACGGTTGAAAAAAGCCAGATCGCCATTATCCCCTTCGCTATGCTGGCGCCCCATGAGCTTGAAATATCTGGATTTCGATCACAGCGAAGACACCGATGGGTGCCACACCTTCGAGGCCATGGCCTCGACCGGGCCCGCGCAGGTGGATGCCGTGCGTGCAGAGGTGGTGGCGGTGCTGGCTTGGGCCCATGCCCAGTTTCCCGAGGGCCGCGGTCCGCTGGACGAGGGCTTTGACTGGGATGTCGACCTGCAGGGGCTGCAGGAGGTGGCGCGGGTCGAGTCCCTGGACTACGACCCGGCCAGCGGGGCCCTGGCAGTCAGCCTGGGGGCGCCCGGTGTGCCTCGGCACACGGTGACCCTGGCCCTCACGGGCAGTGACGCCTTTGCCGAGGCCTTTCGAACGCGCTTCCTTCTGGACTGAAGGAAGCATGGCTCAAGGCGCTCACTCGTCCGAGCCGCCCAGGCCCAGCAGGCTCATCAGGCTGGTGAACAGATTGAAGAGCGACACATACAGGCCCACGGTGGCCAGCACATAGTTGGTCTGGCCACCACGCACGATCTGCTGGGTTTCGAACAGGATCAGACCGGCCGACAACAGGGCCACCATGGCCGAGACGGCCAGGGACAGGGCCGGGATGGACAGCAGGGCGCCGGCCAGACCCGCGACCAGAGCGATGACCATGCCGGCGAACAGGAAGCCGCCCAGGAAGCTCAGGTCACGGCGTGTGGTCAATGCCCAGGCCGACATGGCCAGGAAGGTCACGCCCGTGGCGCCCAGGGCCAGGGTGATGGTGTCCGCGCCGCCGGGCAGGGACAGCACGCGTGTGAGCACCGGGCCCAGGGTGTAGCCCATGAAGCCCGTCAGCGCAAACACGGCGGGCAGCGACCAGGCGCTGTTTTGCAGCTTGTGGACGGCAAACAGCAGGCCGAAGTAGCCCACCAGCGTGATGATCAGGCCGGGCGCGGGCAGCGACCAGGCCACGCTGGCAGCGGCGACCAGCGCGCTGAAGATCAGCGTCATCGACAGCAGGGCGTAGGTGTTGCGCAGCACGCGGTTGACCGAGACGGACCGCGTGTCGGTGGTGCCGAAGGGCGTGGCCGTGGAGGCCACGGCCGAATGATGGCGATTGAGGTGTTCCATGGTGTGATCCGATGGTGGTGGACGATGCGCTGACCTTACGCGCACACGCGATTCCGAAAAAGAAGAGAATGCATGAGGATCACTTCGGAAAAAACTGATCATGAGCCTCACATACAGTTACCGGCACCTCTACTACTTCTGGGTGGTGGCCAAGGAGGGCGGCATGGCGCGCGCCGCCGATCGCCTGGGCATGGCGGTGCAGACCGTCAGCACGCAGGTGCGGGAGCTGGAGCGCGCCCTGGGCTGTGTCTTGCTCAAGCCTGCAGGTCGGGGTCTGGTGCTCACCGAGGCCGGTGAGACGGCACTGCGGCAGGCCGACCAGATCTTCCAGTTGGGCGAGCAGTTGCCCGACCTGGTGCGCGAGTCGGCCAGCGGTCGAGGCGTGCGTCTGGCCGTGGGCATCTCCGACAGCCTGCCCAAGCTGGTGGTGCGCCATCTGCTTCAGCCGGTCATCCACGAGACGGTGCTGCACCTGCTGTGTCATGAGGACAAGTTCGACGACCTGCTGGCCGATCTGGCCCTGCACCGTCTGGACGTGGTCCTGGCCGACCGCCAGGCGCCGTCGCACGCCAACCTCAAGCTCTACAGCCACGCCCTGGGTTCCTCGGCCCTGGCCTGGTATGCGCCGGCATCGCTCTACGATCAGGCACGGCAGGACTTTCCGCGCTCGCTGGCCCGGGTGCCCGTGCTGCTGCCCACCACACATGCCTCGGTGCGGGCGCGGCTGGACCAGTGGTTCGAGCGCGAGGGCATCCGCCCCCAGGTGGTGGGCGAGTTCCAGGACAGTGCCTTGCTGGCCACCTTTGGATCGGCGGGCATGGGCGTATTCCCAGCGGCCGAGTGGGTCAATGAAGAGCTGGCGTTGCGCCATGACGTCAGATGCCTGGGGCCTTGCACGGGCGTAGAGCAGCATTTTTACGCGATTGGCACGGAAAAGAAGGTCATGCACCCACTGGTGCAGCGTCTCTTGCCTGGTGTCATTCCCCCCGCCAGCGCTCCGGCGTAGACTGCAGCGAGCAACTGAACGACACCGCTGGATCACCCGAGGATCAGGATTTGCTCGCTGCTTACATCACCCATCCCGATTGCGCCCGCCATGAGATGGGCCCTCATCACCCGGAGTGCCCGGAGCGCCTGGCGGCGATCGCCGATCACCTGCTGATCAAGGGCTATCTGGACTACATGGTGGCCTATGAGGCACCGCTGGCCACCGAAGAACAACTGGCACGGGCGCACTCGGCCTTGTATGTGCGCGAGATCATCGACGCCTCGCCCACCGAGGGCTACCACGCGGTGGATCCGGACACCAGCATGAACCCCTACACGGTCCGCGCGGCCTTGCGCTCAGCGGGTGCGGCTGTGCTGGCCACGGACCTGGTGCTGTCGGGTGAGGTGCCCGCAGCCTTCTGTGGCGTGCGTCCCCCCGGGCACCATGCCGAGCGGTCTGCCGCGATGGGCTTTTGCTTCTTCAACAACGTCGTGGTGGGCATTCGCCATGCGCTGGACGTGCATGGCCTGCAGCGCGTGGCCCTGATCGACTTCGACGTGCACCATGGCAATGGCAGCGAGGACATCCTGCGCGGTGATGAGCGCGTGCTCATGTGCTCGATCTTTGAAAAAGGCCTCTATCCCTTCTCGGGCGACGACGCCACGGGCCCCAACATGGTCAATGTGGGCCTGCCCACACGCTCGGGCAGCGAGGCCTTCCGTGAGGCCGTGAGCACGCACTGGTTGCCGGCCCTGGAAGCGTTTGCGCCTCAGCTCATCTACATCTCGGCCGGCTTCGATGCCCACCGGGAAGACGACATGGGCAATCTGGGCCTGGTCGAAGCCGACTACGAGTGGGTCACCCAGCAGCTCATGGCGGTGGCCCGGCGCCACGGGCAGGGCCGCATCATCTCCTGCCTGGAAGGTGGCTATGTCCTGAGCCCCCTGGCGCGCAGCGCCGGGGCGCACATCAAGGTTCTCATCGGGGCGGACTGAACATCATGGACAAACATTACCTGACCTCCTTGTTCGCGCCTCGCTCGGTGGTGGTCTTTGCCGGCCCCTCGGATGAGCCCGACACGCTGGCGCCGCATGCGCAAGCCCTGCATGCGGCCCTGCGTGCACAGCGCTTCAGCGGCACGCTCCAATTCATGGACATCCACACCACGGGGGGCACCCTGGCTGATCTGGCGCAGGCGCGGGCCGATCTGGCCATCATCGCCTTGCCCTTCGAGGACATGGCGCCGGCCATCGAGCTGGCCGGGCGCATGGCCTGTCATTCCGTGCTGGTGATCTCCAGCGGCATCAGCGCCGAGCAGGCTGAACAGCTCAAGCAGGTGGCACGTCAGGCCGGGGTGCATCTGCTGGGGCCCAACAGCATGGGCTTTCAGCGGCCCCAGCTGCAGCTCAATGCCAGCGTGGCGGGGCCCCTGGCCAAGACCGGGTCGCTGGCGCTGGTGTCCCAGTCGGGCGCGCTGACCTCGTCCATGCTGGACTGGGCCAGCAACAATGGGGTGGGCTTTTCGTCGGTGGTGTCGGTGGGGCCGCAGACCGCGGTGGACATCGCCGATGTGCTGGACTTCCTGGCCAACGATGCCCAGACCCACAGCATCATTGTCTATGTGGAGGGCATCTCCCATGCCCGCCGCTTCATGAGTGCCCTGCGCTCGGCGGCCAATGCCAAACCCGTGGTGGTGCTCAAGGCCGGTCGCAAGCCTGCGGGCAACGAGGCTGCGCAAACGCACAGCGGGGCCATCGTCGGCAGCGATGATGTGTTCGATGCGGCCCTGCGCCGCGCCGGGGCCGTGCGGGTGCGCTCCTTCGTGCAGTTGTTCTCTGCGGCCAAGTGCCTGGCCTCGCGTTATCGACCGGTGGGCAAGCGCCTGGCCATCATCACCAATGGGGGCGGGCCGGGCGTGCTGGCCGCCGACTGGGTCAACGAGATCTTGTTGCAGTTGGGCAAGCTCTCGCCCGAGTCGGCTCGGGCGCTCAAGCCCTTGCTGCCACCGCTGGCGTCCCTGTCCGATCTGATGGACCTGTCGGAAGAGGCCGGGCCCGAGCACTTCCGCGCCGCCATCGAGGCGGCCAAGCGCGACCGTGACATCGATGGTGTGCTGGTGATTTTCTCACCCAAAGCCGGCTTGGATGCCACCGAGGTGGCACGGGTGCTGGCCGAGCTCAACCCGGCCATCGGGAAACCCTTGTTGACCTGCTGGATGGGCGACGCCTCGGTGCTGGCGGCGCGCAGCGTGCTCAAGGAGGCGGGCATTCCCAGCTTTCGCACGCCCGAGGCGGCCGTGGGGGCCTTTGGCAACATCGCGACCTTCTCGCAGAACCAGTTGTTGCTGCAGCAGACGCCACCGCCTCTGTCCACCCTGGCCAAGCCCGACATCGAGGGCGCCCGACTGGTCATCGAGAGCGTGCTGACCGAGCGCCGCAAGGTGCTCACCGAGATGGAGTCCAAGACGCTGCTGTCGTCCTTCCACATCCCGGTGACCGAGACCATGCTGGCACGCCATGCCAGCGAGGCCATGATGATCGCCCTGCAGATGGGCTTTCCGGTGGCGCTCAAGATCGATTCGCCCGACATCAGCCACAAGTCGGACGTGCTGGGCGTGGCCCTCAACATCATGAGCGGCACCGGCGTGCGCGATGCCTACAACGACATGATCGAGCGGGTGGCACGCCTGCGCCCCGATGCCCGTGTCAACGGCGTGACGGTGCAGAAGATGGCCCGCACGCGCCGGGGACGCGAGATCTACATCGGTCTGGTCACCGATGAGCCCTTCGGGCCGGTGGTGGTCTTCGGGGCGGGTGGCACCATGATCGAGCTGATCAATGACCGTGCCATGGAGCTGCCCCCGCTCAACCAGTTTCTGGCGCGTCGCCTGATCGACCGCTCTCGCGTGGCCGAGACCCTGGGGGAGTGGCGTGGCGCCCCGGCCGTCGACATGGAAGCCCTGGAGCAGGTGTTGCTGCGGGTGTCCGAGATGGTCTGCGAGTTGCCCCAGTTGCGCGAGATGGACATCAACCCCATCATCATCGACGAGTCGGGTGCCGTGGCGGTGGATGCGCGCATCGTCATCGACAACGCGCCGCAGGCGGTCAGTGGCCGTGGCAGCCACTACAACCACCTGGCCATCCTGCCTTACCCGGCGCGCTACGAGCAGGTCTGGCCCTTGCGTGGCGGGGGCGAGTACACCGTGCGGCCGATCCACCCGGACGATGCGCAGATGCTGCAGGACTTGGTGCAGGGCCTGTCGTCCGAGAGCCGCTACTTCCGCTTCGTGTCCGCCATGACGGAGCTGCCGCCTTCCATGCTGGCGCGCTTCACCCTGATCGACTACGACCGCGAGATGGCCCTGGTGGCCGTGCACAAGGAGCGCAGCGCCGGCGAGGACGGCGAGATGGTGGAGACCGCACGCATCATCGGTGTGTCGCGCTACATCACCAATCCGGACCAGTCCAGTTGCGAGTTCTCGCTGGTGGTGGCCGATGACTTCGCTGGCAAGGGGATCGGCTCACGCCTGATGGAGAGCATCATGGATGTGGCCCGCGAGAAGGGCCTGGCCGAGATGGAGGGGCTGGTTCTGACCAGCAATGGCGGCATGCTCAAGCTGATGCGCAGCCTGGGCTTCTCGGTCAAGGCCTTCCCGGAGGATCCTGATTTCCGGCTGGTCACTCACCGGCTGTGAGTGGCCTTCCGGTCGCCGGCGGCACGCTTTGTGGCCTAATAGGCGGCTTATTCACAGGAGCCATCCATGGGCAACAAAATCGTTACCGAAGCCGACCGCCTCGCCACCCCCCGTCCTGCCGCCCCCAAGGGCGTGACCTTCCCCCGCGCTGGCGGCCAGAAGCGCAGCCTGGAGCGTGGTTCGCACACCCGCAGCAAGAAGAACTGCGGCAAGCGCTGCCACAAGGGCGGTTGAGCCTGATCGGAGCGGAGGGCGCGGGTTCTGGTTGAAAATCGCGCCCATGCTCCGAATCACTGAACTCCGTCTTCCGCTGGACCACGACGAAGGCGCTCTGCGCCCGGCCATCGTGGCCCGGCTGGGCATCTCCGATGCCGATCTGATCCGATTCACCGTGTTCAAGCGCAGCTACGATGCGCGCAAGAAGACGGCGATTGTCCTGATCTACACCCTGGATTGCGCACTCGCGACCGATGCCCTGGAGGCATCGCTGCTGCAGCGCTTCGCGTCCGACCCCCACATCCGCGTCACACCTGACACGAGCTATCACTTCGTGGGGCATGCACCTGCCGATGTCCGGGCCGATGAGCGCCTGCGTCCTCTGGTGGTGGGTTTTGGCCCCTGTGGCCTGTTTGCCGCCCTGATCCTGGCCCAGATGGGCCTGCGCCCCATCGTGCTGGAGCGTGGCAAGGAGGTGCGTCAGCGCACCAAGGACACCTGGGGCCTGTGGCGCCAGGGCGTGCTCAATCCCGAGTCGAACGTGCAGTTTGGCGAGGGCGGGGCGGGCACCTTCTCGGACGGCAAGCTCTGGAGTCAGATCAGTGATCCGCGCCACCTCACGCGCAAGGTGCTGACCGAGTTCGTCAAGGCCGGTGCGCCGGAAGAGATCCTGTATGTGAGCAAGCCGCACATCGGCACCTTCCGTCTGGTCAGCATGATCGAGAAGATGCGGGCCGACATTGAGGCGCTGGGTGGCGAGATCCGTTTCCAGCACCACGTCACCGATGTGCTGATCGAGGGCCCCGAGGGGGATCGCCACATCCGGGGCGTGACCTTGTCCAGCGGCGAACAACTGCGCGCCGACCATGTGGTGATCGCGCTGGGGCACAGTGCCCGCGACACCTTCAAGATGCTGCACGAACGCGGTGTTTACATGGAGGCCAAGCCGTTCTCGATCGGCTACCGCATCGAACACCCGCAGAGCGTCATCGACAAGGCGCGCTTTGGCCCCAACGCGGGCCACCCCATCCTGGGCGCCGCCGACTACAAGCTGGTGCACCATGCCCGCAATGGCCGTGCCGTCTACAGCTTCTGCATGTGCCCGGGGGGCACGGTGGTGGCCGCCACCTCCGAGCCGGATCGCGTGGTCACCAATGGCATGAGCCAGTACTCGCGCAACGAGCGCAACGCCAATGCAGGCATCGTGGTGGGCATCTCGCCGCAGGATTACCGACAGGATGGCCGCACCGAGGGGCCGGTCAGCCCGCTCGATGGCATGGCCTTCCAGCGTTTCTGGGAGTCCCGCGCCTACGAGCTGGGCGGTGGTGGCTACATGGCCCCGGGCCAGTTGGTGGGTGATTTCATCAAAGGCCAGCGCAGCCGGGTGCTGGGCAGCGTCGAGCCCTCCTACAAGCCGGGCGTGACCCTGACGGACCTGGCCGAGCCCGGTCGTGGCAGCCTGCCGGACTACGCTCTGGAGGCCATCCGCGAGGCCTTGCCTGCCTTTGAAAAACAGATCAAGGGCTTCTCGATGCGCGATGCCATGCTGACGGGCGTGGAAACGCGCACCTCCTCACCCCTGCGCATCACGCGCGGCAAGGACTACCAGAGCCTGAATGTGCGGGGCCTGTACCCGGCCGGTGAGGGCGCGGGCTATGCGGGCGGCATCATGTCCGCCGGGGTCGATGGCATCGAGGTGGCCGAGGCGGTGGGAGCTGCCCTGCTGGGGGTGTGAATCAATGGCCGGAATTCAGAGGGGCGGCCACAACCCACTCGTTATCGACCCGCTTGAAGATGAGCTTTGACAAGGCGTGCGTATCGTTGAAGTCAAGCTGACTCATGATCTGCTGGAGTGACGCCCGTTGGGTATTTCCGCAGCCTGTTAAGCTCAGGAAACGGAAACGTCATATCCACCCCTTAAATAAAAACTATCAAAATAAACAAGAAAGAGAACAAAGTGACCTCGACCACAGTCACCAAAAAACTCATAAGCACGTTCTCGCTTGAGAAGAAGCGCCTACAAAGAAAAAAGCAAACCAACCAAATACCAAACTTCAAGACATCGTCAAGCAGTTGAACCTGAAAATAATAGTCACATAACGCTTGGGTCGCGCATCTTCTATTGCGGACTTCATTCATGAAGTACACATATAAGAGCAAGAACGGAACTACCATCAACAACTTTTCCGCATATCGAAGAAGCTTCTTAAGACGTTCAAAGATCATTAATCCCTCTACTTTCCGTCACGTGTCTCCGCACTAGGGAAGGTCTGCAAAACCCAGTCGCAGGGCGCGAGTCTTGCATGATGATGTCGTCAAGTTGATGTGTTGCTCAAGGACATGAAGCAAGTCAGCCTGGGATTGAATCTGTCGACCAAGAAGACGCGCAAGCGTGAGTTCTTGGAGCAGATGAACAAAGTGGTGCCGTGGGACGTGTTGGTCGGCGTGGTCGAGCCGCATTGGCCCAAGTCCAAGACGGGGCGCCCACCCTTTGCCATCGAGACCATGCTGCGGATCCACTACCTGCAGCAATGGTTCGGTCTGAGCGATCCAGCGATGGAAGAGGCCTTGCATGACATGCCGGTTTACCGCGAGTTTGCCAAGCTCGATGGCGTACTCGATCGCCTGCCCGACTAGAGCACGATTCTCAGCGCACGATCAGCGTCTGCTCCGCACTGCGCTGCCTGACCTGGCTGGTGCCATTGTGGACAAACTGCGTCTGCACCCGGTAGGTGCCTGCGGGGGGGCGCAGCCACAGCTCTGTCTGACCGCGCCGGAAGTCCACCGACTCGGTGGCGCCGTCCGAGGTCCGGCGGAACACCAGACGGAAGTGGCCGGCATCGTTGGCGGTGATCTTGTCGTGGCTGATGTTCAGCTGCGAGGCGTGCAGCCGCATCAGCACCGGGGCCTTGACCGTCTCGCCATCGCGGGGGGCCAGGATGCTGACCCCGGGCTTGAGCAGCGATTCAGGCTTGATGTCGCTGCGCTGGGCGGTGACCGTGATCGTGAGCTTGGGGCTGTAGATGAACAGCGGGATGTGCTTGTGGTCGGCCAGCAGCATGCGCAGGGTGTAGGTGCCGGGCTTGAGCGACAGCACCGTCTCCATCTGGCCCTTGCCAAAGTGGACGTAGTCCGTGGTGAAGGGCAGGGGCTTGGTGAAGTCCAGCGGCAGATCGCGGTTGATCAGCAGGTGGTGGTGACCCGTGCGCGGTACCGCCGCCGAAATGCCCGACAGGCCGTACTGGCTCAGACCGAAGCGCAGCACATAGGGCGTCTCGATCTTGTCACCATCCTTGAGGTTGGTGATGTAGTTCTCGGGCTCCAGCCCGCGTGGCGGGGCAGTGACCCAGGGGTGGCTGGGGGGCTCATTGGCAGTCGCGGCGCTGGCCATCCCCCAGGGCAGGGAGGCGGTGGCCAGCGTCAGCAAGCTTCGTGTCAGCAAGGATCGGAAATGCGTGTTCATGAAAATGAGTTCAGGATGAAATGGGCTGCCCTAATGCCCTGAGCAGATCCCGCACGTATTGCGCCCGGTCCTTGGGATCTGTCAGAGCTTTTTC
>NZ_DASUIT010000004.1:0-46867 GCF_036279655.1 Aquabacterium sp.
ATTGCAGTTCTGCAGCAGCTTCTGGATGATGTTCTCGACGTCTTCACCCACATAACCGGCTTCGGTCAGGGTGGTGGCATCGGCGATCACAAAAGGCACGTTCAGCAGGCGGGCCAGGGTCTGGGCCAGCAGCGTCTTGCCCGAACCCGTGGGGCCGATCAGGAGGATGTTGCTCTTGGCCAGTTCGACCTCAGGCTTCTTGCCCTCACCGACCGCACCCATGTGGCGCAGGCGCTTGTAGTGGTTGTAGACCGCCACGGACAGGGTGCGCTTGGCCGCATCTTGTCCGATCACATACTGATCGAGGCTGGTCTTGATCTCGGACGGGGTGGGCAGATCGCTGCGGGCAGGCTTGCCCACGGCATCCACCTCTGCGGCCACCTCGTCGCGGATGATGTCGTTGCACAGCTCGATGCACTCGTCGCAGATGAAGACCGACGGGCCGGCAATGAGCTTTTTGACCTCGTGCTGACTCTTCCCGCAGAAGGAGCAGTACAGGATTTTTTCGCTGGAGGAGCCTTTTTTCTCAGCCATGGTGTTCGGCCTGTGTGAGTTGTGGGCAGACGGCCAATTGATGATAAGTCAAACCGGTGCGTCAGGAACCCTGTAAAGAACGGGGCCTCGGTGTGGCTTTTCTGCTCCACCTTGGCCCGGAGAATCAGGCGCCGCGCTTGTCGAGAACCTTGTCGATCAGACCGTAAGTGGCAGCCTCGTCGGCCGACATGTAGTAATCACGTTCGGTGTCATTCTGGATTTTTTCCAGGGGTTGGCCCGAACGCTCGGCCAGGATGCGATTGAGCTGCTCGCGGGTCTTGAGGATCTCGCGGGCATGGATCTCGATGTCCGTGGCCTGCCCTTGGGTGCCGCCCAGGGGTTGGTGGATCATGATCTTGGAGTTGGGCAGCGCAAAGCGCTTGCCCTTGGCCCCTGCGGCGAGCAGGAAGGCGCCCATGGAGGCGGCCATGCCCATGCAGAGGGTGGAGACGTCCGGCTTGATGAACTGCATGGTGTCGAAAATCGACATGCCTGCGCTCACGCTGCCACCGGGCGAGTTGATGTAGAAAGAAATATCCTTGTCAGGATTTTCACTTTCCAAAAAAAGCAGCTGCGCCACGACCAGATTGGCGGACTGGTCATTGACCGGGCCCACCAGAAAGATCACGCGCTCGCGCAGCAGACGGCTGTAGATGTCGTAGGCGCGTTCTCCGCGGCCCGACTGCTCGATGACCATGGGCACCATGCCCAAGTTTTGCGTTTCCAGTGCGCTCATGTGATTCCTTGAAAGCAATTCGACAGAAATGAGGGTTCCAGTCGGATTTTCAATGTGTGAATTCATTATGACCGCAGCCGGGGGCGCATCTATCGGTCGAAATAACACTCGAGTGGGGATGTCGTCTTTACGCTGCGTGCGGTTTGAACAACGTGGGGTTGGGAATCGAGCGTTTTGGCGGGAGAGCGCAGGGCTGGGTCGGAGGGGGCCTGTTGTCCAGGCTTCAAGTGGGTGGTCCCGCTGCGCGGGACTGCCTTCCGGTGCTCGTCAGGAGGCAGCTAAAGAGCCAGCGCCCCCTCCCCGCACAGCGGGTTCATTGCATGCCACCAGTGGGGCGATGAAGGGCCGAGGGGGGCTCTGGCGGGCGCCTCGGGGGCGCCGAGCAGCACAGCGTCGGGGTGGGTGCGCGCAGCGCGCATCAAGAACTGACTCGTCGGGGTTGCCTGAGCGGATCGCCTGAAGGGCGAGTAGCGAGTTCCCCGACGCCACCTCGACGCGAGCAGCGCAGGTGTGTCCCGCGCAGCGGGACCGCCCCCGTGAAGCCCGGACAGAGGCCACCTCGGCCCGCGCCCCACGCTGCACCGCAAAAACGCAAGATCGCGACGCATGGAAAGATGCAGCCACCCAAAAAAAAGCACCTGCCGAAACAGGTGCCCTTCTCGCCGAAGCGCTCAGAACGATCAGGCCTGCTGACCTTGCTGGCCCATCAACTCTTCGAAGCTGACCGTCTTGTCGCTCACCTTGGCCTGGCCCAGGATGAAGTCGGTCACGTTGGCTTCGATCACCACGGCCTCGACTTCAGCCATGCGCTGGCGGTCGGACATGTACCAGGCGATGACCTGGGCGGGCTGCTCGTAGCTCTGCGACAGCTCTTCGATGTGAGCTTGCAGTTGCTCAGGCTTGGCCTGCAGGTTGTTGTTCTTGACCAGCTCGGCCACGATCAGGCCCAGGCGCACACGGCGCTCAGCCTGCGGGGCGAACATCTCGGCGGGGATCGGAGCCTTGTCGGCGTCCTTGATGCCGCGAGCCTTCAGGTCAGCGCGTGCGTTTTCGACCAGACGGTCGCTTTCGGCAGCCACCAGGGACTTGGGCACGTCGAACTCGGCAACCTTCAGGATGGCGTCCAGAGCAGCAGCCTTGTTGCGGGCAGCCACACGGAACTTGACTTCACGAGCCAGGTTCTTCTGGATGTCGGCGCGCAGAGCCTCCACAGAGCCATCGGCCAGGCCCAGGCCCTTGATGAAGGCTTCGTTGACTTCCGGCAGATGCTGGGCTTCGATCTTGTTGACCGTCACCAGGAAGTCGGCTTCCTTGCCGGCCACATCCTTGCCATGGTAGTCCTCAGGGAAAGCCAGGGGGAAGGTCTTGGACTCGCCCGCCTTCATGCCACGCACGGCCTTTTCGAAAGCTTCGAGCATCTGGCCTTCGCCGACCAGGAACTGGAAGCCTTCAGCCTTGCCGCCCTCGAAAGGCACGCCGTCGATCTTGCCTTCGAAGTCGATGGTCACGCGATCGCCGTCCGCAGCGCCTTCGGCAGCGGGACGCTGGGCGAAGGTGCGGCGCTGCTTGCGCAGGATCTCGACGGTGCGGTCGATGGCGGCGTCATTGACATCGGCGTTGACACGCTCGATCTCGACAGCCGACAGATCGCCCACCTTGACTTCGGGATAGACCTCGAAGGTGGCGTCGAACTGCAGCTGGCCATCCACGGGACCGCCTTCTTTTTCGGCGATGCTGGGTTGACCGGCCACGCGCAGCTGGGCTTCCTGGGCGGCCTTGGCAAAGGCTTCGCCCAGCTTGTCATTGATGACTTCGTACTGGACGGAGTAGCCGTAGCGTTGAGCCACGACGTTCATCGGCACCTTGCCGGGGCGGAAACCGTCAGCCTTGACGGTACGAGCCAGCTTTTTCAGGCGGGTGTCGACTTCGTTCTTGAGGACGTCAGCGGCGAGCGACAGCGTGATGCGGCGCTCCAGCTTTTCCAGGGTCTCCACGGTGACAGCCATGTTGTGAACTCACTAAAAGAAATGTTGGCAATGAACGGTCGTCTTGGTGCGCGGGGGGGGACTCGAACCCCCACACCATTGCTGGCGTCAGGACCTAAACCTGGTGCGTCTACCAATTTCGCCACCCGCGCGAACGACCGGATGAACCCTTGCGGGCGGGCCAGATCCTTCAAGCCGGACGTCAGCAAGCAGGATCCAGCCGATATTCGGTCGGAACCCGTGATTCTAACGCGCCAAAGCGCGCTTTCTCGGGCCCCGTCCGAGCAAACTCTCTCAGGCGGCAGAACCAGGGCGGCGAACCCTGAACCAGGCTGCGTACATCGCGGGCAGCGCCAACAGCGTCAGCGCGGTCGCCACGATCAGCCCGCCCATGATGGCCACGGCCATCGGGCCCCAGAAGGCACTGCGTGTGAGCGGGATCATGGCCAGCACGGCGGCCGCAGCCGTCAGCACGATCGGGCGGAAACGCCGCACGGCCGCGCCGACGATGGCGTTCCAGGCCGGCATGCCCGCGCTGCGGTCACTCTCGATCTGGTCGATCAGGATGACCGAGTTGCGCATGATCATGCCCATCAGGGCGATCACACCCAGCATGGCCACAAAGCCGAAGGGGCGATTGAGCAGCAGGAGCGAGGCGGCCACGCCAGCGATCCCCATGGGGCCGGTCAGGAACACCAGCATCGCCCGACTGAAGCTCTGCAACTGCAACATCAGCAAGGTGAAGATGATGAACAGCATGATGGGCATCTTGGCAATGATGGAGCCCTGGCCCTTGGAGCTTTCCTCGGCCGTGCCCGCCAGTTCGACGCGATACCCGGCTGGCATCTTCTTTTGCAGCTCCGTCAACTGGGGCCACAGCGCCGTGCTGACCGTGGGGCCCTGCACGCCATCGCTCACATCGCCCTGCACGGTGATGGCAAAGCGACGCCCTTCGCGCCAGATCACACCCGGCTCCCAGACCAGCTTGGGCTTGGCCACCTGCAGCACCGGCACCATGCGGCCCGAGGCCGTGGGCACATAGGCGTTGTCCAAGGCGCCCAGGGTGACACGTTCGGATTGCGGTGAGCGCAGCACGATGTCGATGGTGCGGTCGTCTTCGCGGTACTGGCCCACGGTCACACCCGAGGTCAGCACACGGCTGGCCTGAGCGATCGAATGGGTGGTCACGCCCAGGGCGCGCGCCTTGGCCTGGTCCACATCCAGGCGGATGGCCTTGATCGATTCGTTCCAGTTGTCGTTGACGCCATGCATGTCGGGGTGGAGGCGCATGATGGCCTTGGCCTCGTCGGCCCAGTGGCGCAATTGCGAGATGTCGTCACCCACGATGCGGAACTGCACCGGGTAAGGCACCGGGGGGCCGTTGGGCAGCAATTTGACCCGCGCACGCACCTCGGGGAACTCGGCATCGACCAAGCGGGGCAGCTCATGGCGCACACGCTCGCGGGCTGCTGCATCCTTGGGCACCACGATAACCTGGGCCACATTGCTCTGAGGGAAAATCTGGTCCAGGGGCAGATAGAAGCGCGGCACACCGGCGCCCACCCAACTGCTGACCATCTTGACGTCCGGGTGCTTGAGCATGCGCTCTTCGAAGCGGCGCGTGGTGCGCTCGGTGGCTTCGAAGCTGCTGCCCTCGGGCAACCACAGATCGACCAGCACCTCGGGACGACTGGAATCCGGGAAGAACTGCTGCTGCACCTTGCCCATGCCGACCACCCCCAGCGCCAGACACACCAGCGTCAGACCGATGGTGGTCCAACGGTATTCGACACACCAATTCACCAGTCGCTTGAAGCGGCCGTAGAAGGGGGTGTCATAGAGGTCCAGCTGAGCGCCCTCCCCGGGAGCCACCTTGGGCTTGGTCTTGAGCAGCCACTGGCCCAGGTAGGGCACGAAGTACACCGAGACCACCCAGGAGATGATCAGGGCCGCCGCCGTGACGGCAAAGATGGCGAAGGTGTACTCACCCACGGCCGAATTGGCCAGACCGATGGGCAGAAAACCGGCGGCCGTGATCAGGGTGCCCGTGAGCATGGGCATGGCCGTGATCTCGTAGGCCGCGGTCGCCGCGCGAACCTTGTCATAGCCTTCTTCGAGCTTGTGCACCATCATCTCGACCGCAATGATGGCGTCGTCCACCAGCAGGCCCAGGGCAATGATCAGGGCGCCCAGCGAGATCTTGTGCAGGCCCACCCCCCAGAAGTACATGACCAGAAAGGTCACCGCCAGCACCAGGGGGATGGTGATGGCCACCACCATGCCGGGCCAGATGTCCAGACGCAGGGGGCGGGTGTGCAGGCCCAGGCTGACAAAGCTCACGCCCAGCACCACCACCACGGCCTCGATCAGCACCTGCAGGAAGTCGCCCACGGAGTGGGACACCGCCTCGGGCTGGTTCTGGATCTGTTCAAGCTCGATGCCCACGGGCAGGTCGGCCTTGATCTCGGCCGCCGTCTGCTGCAGGCGCTTGCCCAGGGCGATGATGTCGCCTCCCTTGGCCATGGAGATGCCGATGGCCAGCACCTCCTTGCCCTGGTGGTGCACCTTGGTGACGGGAGGATTTTCGTAAGCACGGCGGACCGTGGCGACATCCCCCAGGCGCACCGTGCGCGCCTGCCCGTTGACCGGGTTGATGACCCGCAGGGGCATGGCGCGGATGTGCTCAACGGTGTTGAAAGCCCCGGTCACGCGCATCTGCACGGTGTTCTGGTCGCCGCTGTAGACCCCTGCCCCCTCGATGCCATTCTGGGCATTGAGCTGGCCGATCACATAGTTCAGATCCAGGCCCATCTGGGCCAGGCGGAACTGCGGGATCTCGACAAAAATCTTTTCGGGTTGCACGCCGAAGAGCTCGACCTTGGCCACGTCCGGCATGTGCAGGAACTGCCCGCGCACCTTGTCAGCGTACTGTCGCAACTCCTCATCCGAGAAGCCATCGGCCGACAGCGCATAGATGGAGCCGTAGACATCGCCAAACTCGTCATTGAAGAACGGACCCAGCACCCCTTGCGGCAGGGTGTGGCGCATGTCGTTGACCTTCTTGCGGGTCTGATACCAGATGTCGGGGACTTCCTTCGGAGGCGTGCTGTCCTTGAGCAGCAGCAGGGAGTAGGTCTCACCCGGCTTGCTGTAGGAGCGCACCTTGTCCACATGAGGGACTTCCTGCAGGGTGCGCTCGATCTTGTCGGTGACCTGCTCGGCCATGACCTGGGCGGAGGCGCCTGGCCAATAGGAGCGGACCACCATGATGCGGAAGGCAAAGGGCGGGTCTTCGTCCTGTCCGAGCTGGAAGAAGGCCGCCAGGCCCAGCAGCATCAGCGCCACCATCAGGTAGCGCGTCAGGGCCTTGTGCTCCAGCGCCCAGCGGGACAGATTGAATGTCGACGGACGGTCGTCCGGCGTGTGTGAGGAGTTCGACGTCATCGCGGTCTGGAGGATTCGACAGGGTTACCGACTGGGCGCGAGCGCGCTCACTTCACAGCGGTCGCAGGGGCTGCCAGCGATTGCGCACCCACCGCACCGGCAGCCGCATCGGCCGCAGCCTTGTCCACCAGGCGCTTGACTTTCTGACCCGGCGTCAGCACATGGGCGCCGGCTGTCACGACCTCCTGCCCAGGGCGCAAACCTGCCGCCACCAGCACGATGTTGCCGCTCACGTCGGCCGTGATCACGTTCTGGCGCGAGACGGTCATTGACTTGGGATCCAGCAGCCACACCACCGACTTGCCCTGGTGCTCGGTCAGGGCATGCAGTGGCAGGCGCAAGCCTTCACGGATGCGGGCCGGCACGGTCAGCGCCACCGTGGCGGTCTGGCCCAGGGTGGCATCCAGTGCCCCCACATCGGCCTTGACCTGCAGGGTGCGGGTGACCGTGTCGGCCGCCGCCGCCATCTCGCGGATCGTGGCGGGCACCCAGCGATCGCTTCCCCAGCGCCTCACCTTGAGGGCCCCCGGCTTGCCCACCAGGGGCCGAACGGCGGCAGAAAGGTCCTCGGGGATGACAAACACCACATCGCGCGGGCCATCGTGGGCCAGCGTGATCACCGGCATGCCGGCCGCCACGACCTGGCCAGGCTCGGCATCTACGGAGGTGATCACCCCTGCGGCCGTGGCCGTCAGTTGACTGTAGGACGTCTGATTGCCCTGAACCTGCGACTGGGCGCGCGCCTGTGCCAGCGAGGCCTCGGCAGATTTGAGCATGGTCTGATGGCGCTCCAGCTCAGCGGCACTGATGAAGCCCTGTGCTCGCAAATCCTGGAAACGCTTGAAATCAGCCGCGGCCTGTTGGGCCTGCGCCTGTGCGGCCATCAGGCCTGCACGGGCCGCTTCCTGCCCCAGGCGCAGATCGGCGGCATCCAACTGGGCCAGCACCTGCCCACCACGGACCGACTGGCCCAACTCGGCCTGCCGGGCGGTGATCTTGCCCGGCACGCGGAAGGACAGGCGCGTCTCGACACGCGCCCGGATCTCTCCGGAGAACTCCCGATCCAGGATGCCGCCGGTATCGGCGATCACCATCGTGCGCACCGCACGCACCGGCGTTTCAGGCGCCTTGGCCTTGTCGCAGCCCGTCAGACCCAGTGCCACGGCAGACACCACCAGGGCCGTGAGACGCCCAGTCGAAAAGAGAGATCTCTGAATCATGAATCGATTGTCGTTATGAGAGCGATGCCACGCATCATGCACCCTGCTGGGCGCTCATTTTGCACCCAGTGAAACAGAGTCAAAATTACTGACTCGTGAGTCAGTAATGTAGAAGCCCCGCGGGGTGGATGTCAATTGATCCAAGGCGACAATACGCACCCTTGCGCTGTTCCTGGCGCACTTTGGCGCACCTTGCCCACACCCCTGTCCGGATATGCCTGCTGATAACAAGATGACGGTGCCGAGACCCGGCAGCAGTCTGCACCTGGCCTTGCTGATGGCGGGCCCGCATCGCGAGCGCCTGCAGGCCTGGATCCAGTGGTGGCACGAAGTCAGCGCCATTCCCTACACCGTGTCCGACCCGTCGGTGGCCGATCGCAAGTTGGCCTGGTGGGCGCAGGCTGTGATGGACGCCTTCAAGGCGCCGCCGCAGCACCCCTTGCTCATGGCCATGGCCCGACCACGCGACCCCCTCACCGGGCCGACCATGGCCTTGTGGCTGGAGCAGATCGACGGTCTGCGCACCTTGACACAGCAGACCCGCTGGCTGGACGACGCCACCCTGGAAAAGCACGCCTGGGCGACCACCGGTGCGGCATGTCAGGGGGCCGTCATGCTGATGGGCGCACAACAGGAAGCCACCCTGGCCTGGGCGCGGCGCCTGGGCGTGGCCTTGCGGCGCGCCCACATCCTGGAGCGGCTCGGCCAGGATGCCCAGCTCGGCTGGCTGCATGTCCCGATCGATGTGCTGCAGGCCCATGGCGTGCGCGCACATGAACTGCTGCGCCCGGCCTCGGACACACCCGGACCAGAGATCCGCCAACTGCTGGGTGCCTGGCATGAGCGCACCGCTGCCCTGATTCGGCAGGCGCTGGCCGAGACCCGTGCATGGCCCGCCTCAGAGCGTCGCGCTACCCGCCCGCTGCAGGTTCTGGCACACCTGCATCTGGCCCTGATGGACGACTTGCAGCAAGCCGGCTATGCCGTGCTGCGACAGCGCGTGGCACTGGGCCCCTGGCGCAAGCTGTGGATCGGCTGGCGCGCGCGCTGGATGTGAGTCAAGGGGCTTTGCGCCCGGCTTGCCCCCTCAGCGCATCGCGGCGGTGGGTGCCTTGTCCTTGTCGGCGCGGATCCGATCAAAGGGCGCTGCCAGCGGCTCGCCCACAAACAGACCTTGCTGGGGCCACAACACGCTCTTCCAGTAGCTCTCGATGGCGGTGGCGCCCTGTGAGTAAAACAGGAACAGGGCCTGGGGATGCGGAAACTTCTGCCAGTGCGAACAGGGCTCGGTGGTGCTGCCATACGAGGCCGTGGCGCCCGCACCGATCCACGACAGCACCGTCATCTGACCGTGCGGTTTGTCCAGCATGCCGCCAAAGGAGGTCAGATGGTCCGCCAGCGCCCCGGGCAAGAACTCATTGGTGTCCAGAAAATCCACCTGCGCCCGACCTGTCATGTAGATCAGCACGCGAGAGGCGTTCTTGAGGGCGTCGGTCTGGTCCAGGTACACCTGTGTGTTGAGCCCCGCCAGCGGGCCCGCCGGCGGGAAGAACCACTGACGAACGCTGCGCACGCTGTCAGAGGTGGTCACGTAATGGAGATTGGCCGGGGGGGCGCCTTTCAGTCCCAGGGTGCCATCGGAGCGAACGCCTCGATCGATCAGGGCCATGCCTTCGTCGACGCTGGGCGCGGCCAGCAGCATGCTCAACCGCATCTTGTAGTCCTGGTAGGGCCTCGTGGAGGGCGAGCCGAAGTACCTCGATGGCCTGGAGGGCGCACAGGTGCGGCTGCACAGCGCGGGATCAAAACCCGTCGTCAATGCGCCCGTGATGGAGTTGCACTCCACGCCATAAGGCAAGCGCCAAGCCAGGGCCAGCGCCTGCACCCGGTCGCCATAGAACTGATCGATCTTGCGGGACAGCTCATTGAACTCGTCCCGACTCAAGGTGGACTGGATCGGCAGACTCACCCGCAGGATCTGGTCATCTGCCAGGCCTCGGGCGCGAGCGTAGTATTCCCCGATCTTCACGGAGTAGGGATCGTCGGTGTTGATGACCAGGCCCACATCCCTGGACGACAGCTTGCCGAACACCCGAGGAACCGCCGCCCAGCTTCGCTTGACAGGTGCCTGGGGACGCGCAGCAGGCGCGGACGATGCAGACAGTTCCGCCGCAGCAGGATTGGCGCCGGACGCCTTGACGGCTGGCTCCTGAGCCAAGGCCAGCCCGCCCCCCAAACCGAGAACGACGACACAGCTCAGATGACGCAACAGCTTGGGGAAGAAAAGGTGCATGGTGCTCCAGTAGAGGCCAGGAATGCGAAGAGGTTCCAGTCTCGAACAACTCACTGGAGCACTTGAGTGACAAATCACCCCTGTGAGGGGGATTATTCCGCCGATTGAGCATGGATCCCACATTTCAAAATGGGATGTCATGGAGGGGAATCCCGATGAACGAACCCAAATCACAGTCCACATCCATCCAGGTGATGAGCCGGATGTTTGCGCTGCTGGACACCCTGGCACAGGGCCAGGAAGCTGTATCACTCAAACACATCAGTGCTCAGACGGGTCTGCACCCGTCCACCGCGCACCGCATCCTCAACGATCTGGCGGCAGGTCGCTATGTTGAACGCGCCGGCCCTGGCAGCTACCGATTGGGCTTGCGCCTGCTGGAATTGGGCAATCTCGTTCGCTCTCGACTGGACCTCAAGGAAGAGTCGCTCAAGCCCATGCTGGAGCTGCACCGCCTCACGGGCCTGTCCGTGAGTCTGCATGCCCGCCAGGACCACGAAAGCGTGTGTCTGGCGCGCACCATGCAGGAACGTCACGGCGTGACCATGCAGCGCGTCACCACCGGCCGCGCGCCCCTGACAGACACCCTCCCCGGTCGCACCATGCTGATCAAGGACTCGCTGGCACAGGTCAATCATCTGTGTCAGTTGCAGGGTCATCGCCCCGAAGCCGTGGCGCTGGATCTGCAGCAATTGCGTCAGAGCGGCGTGCTCACGGGCACCGACGATACCCATGCGGGTGGCGCACCCTGTGTGTGCGCCCCGGTCTTCAACGATGCCGGTCAGGTGATTGGCTCGTTGAGCGTCACGGGCACGTCGGTGGTCGATGTCAGCGCTGCCCTGCAGAACACCACCTCACGCATTTCGGCCCTGATGGGTTGGCCGGTGGCCGATCAGGCCTGATCACATGCCCCCTCTTTTCACCAGAGGGGGTTGGACACACAACCATGCGCCGTTTTGCATGCATCGCGATCTTGCGCTTTTGCGGTGCAGCGCGGGGCGCGGGGTGAAGGGGCACGCGGCCGGGCTTCAATGTGGGTGGTCCTGCCTGCGGCAGGACTTCCCTGCGGTGCTCTCCATGGGCTTGTGCCGTGGAACTCGCTCCGCGGCTTTCAGCCGCTGCACTCGAACAACCACGGCAAGCATGTTCACGAAGCGCGCTGACGCGCGCCAAGCCCATGGCTGCGCTCCTCGGCACCCACAAGGCGCCCGGCCGCGTGCCCCTTCACCCCTTTGATCGCCCCGCTGGTGGCCTGCGTAGACGTCCTGGCGTGCCATGGTCGCTGCGCTTTCGCACCCATGGACGAACGACATAGAGGCCTTCGTGTGATCGCTCCCAACTCATTCATCCGCCGCCCTGGCTTTCACGTTCAAAGCGCGCGAGCCGTACCCGTGGCGGTCTCGGCATGCCACCAGCGGGGCGAAGAAGGGCTGAGCCGGCTTTCGGGCGGGCGCCTTGTGGGTGCCGAGGAGCGCAGCCATGGGCTTGGCGTGCGCAGCACGCATCGTCATCTGACTTGCCGTGGTTGTGCGAGCGCAGCGGCGTCAGCCGCGAAGCGAGTTCCACGGCACAAGCCCATGGGAAGCACCGCAGGGCAGTTCCGTCGAAGACGGAACCACCCACATTGAAGCCCGCCCGGAAGTCGGTTCAGCCCGCGCCCCGCTCTGCATCGACAAAGAGTACATCAGGTGACACCGCCCCCCGGAAATGCATCATGAACCAATTAAAAAGGCGCCCTCCAGGGCGCCTTTGGCATGACTTGCACCCACGCAAAAGGCGGGCCGCAAGCCCATCAGGATCGGGGCTGTGACGTCACCTGCATGGCGGCCGATGGACCGCTGTGGCGACCCGCCGTTTCGATCCAGCGACGCACACGCTCCGCATCACCCAGGCGCGAATACTTGCCTGAGGAATCCAGGAACACCATGATCAGCTTGCGCCCCGCCATGCGAGCCTGCATGACCAGGCAACGCCCGGCTTCCACGATGTAACCCGTTTTTTGCAGACCGATGTCCCAGGTGGGGTTGCGCACCAGACTGTTCGTGTTGTGGAACTGGATCTGGCGAGCGCCCCGCTGGATGGCATACCCGGTGGACGTGGAGAGCTCACGGATCAGCGCCTGTTGAGACGCAGACTTGACCAGATTGGCCAGATCCTTCGCGCTGGACTGGTTCTGGCTGCTCAGACCCGTCGGCTCCACGTAATGGGTGTCACGCATGCCCAGTTGCTGGGCCTTGGCGTTCATGGCAGTCACAAAGGCGCTCAGGCCGCCGGGGTAGTGACGCCCCAGAGCGTGTGCAGCCCGGTTCTCGGAGGACATCAGGGCCAGGTGCAAGGCCTCACCGCGCGTGAGCGTGGTGCCCACGGCCAGACGCGAGCTGCTGTTCTTTTCAGTGTCCACATCGTCTTGCGTGACGGTGATGGTCTCGTCCATGGGCAGGCGGGCCTCGACCACGACCAGGGCCGTCATCAGCTTGGTCAGCGAAGCGATGGGCAGGACGGCTTCGGAGTTCTTGGCCAGCAGGATCTCGTTGGTGTCCTGGTCCATCACGAGGGCCACGCTGGATTTGAGGTCGAGCGGATCGGCCGTGTGATGCAGGCCATAGATCTGCCCGAAGGAAGCACCCGACGCCGCCGACATAGACGGCGAAGCGATGATGGTGCGGCCTGTGGATGTGACGGGCGGTGCCGCATGGACCGACACCGGCACCAGACGCGCCGGCACGGCCAGATCATCTGCGCTGGCCATAGCACGAACAATGCCGCTGCGCGGCGCCTGCACCTGAGAGGCTCGGGCCATCACGGAAGCCCCCTTGCGCGAGCTCTTGGCAGCCACCACGCGGGCACGGGACTTGGACTTGCTGACCGTGCGCTGCACCTTCTTGATCTTGACGATCTTCACGACCTTCACCTTCTTGGCGGAGGTCTTGGTGACTGCCTGCGTCCGACTGGATTTGTGACGCGTCGTGGCAGCATCAGCCTGGGCAACCCAGGACACGGCCAGGACGGACATCAAGGCTGAAACCAGCCAGCGAAGCTTGAACTTCTGATCTACCACGACAAACCCTTTCGACGTGACACAAGTGTAATTAGAAACACGCGCCAGATCAATGACTTACGCGCATTTCATCAAGTGGCCTCGCTCACAAGGCCACTCCCATTGGGGTTACCCCTGTGCCGCGACCCGCTCTGCGTTGCTGTGCAGCTTGTTCAACGCGGACAAATACGCCTTGGCAGAAGCCACCACGATGTCGGGATCTGCGCCGACGCCGTTGACCACCCGACCACTGTGCTGCAGACGGACGGTGACCTCGCCTTGCGATTCTGTGCTGCCCGAGGTGATGGCATTGACCGAATAGAGAACGATTTCGGCGCCACTCTTGGCCACCGACTCGATGGCCTTGAGCGAGGCGTCGACCGGGCCATTGCCATCGCTCTCGGCGACGTGCTCCTGGGAGCCCGCCGCAAACACGACGCGGGCATGCGGGCGCTC
Organism: Aquabacterium sp.; assembly: GCF_036279655.1. Classification (GTDB taxonomy): domain Bacteria; phylum Pseudomonadota; class Gammaproteobacteria; order Burkholderiales; family Burkholderiaceae_C; genus Aquabacterium. Next base: position 13,706 of record NZ_DASUIT010000004.1, read on the forward strand.
GCCGGTTTCGGAGCGCTGCGACAGGGCCACCAGGCGGTAGTGTTCCTGCTCGCTGGTCACGCTCTCATCTCCCACCAGGGCAATGATGTCCTCGTCGAAGATCTCGCTCTTGCGATCGGCCAGTTCCTTGAACTTGGTGAAGGCGGCGTTGATCTCGGCTTCGGAGTCGAGGTCGATGCCCAGCTCCTGCAGGCGCTGCTTGAAGGCATTGCGGCCCGAGAGCTTGCCCAGCACGATCTTGTTGGCGGCCCAGCCCACGTCTTCGGCGCGCATGATCTCGTAGGTGTCACGTGCCTTGAGCACGCCATCCTGGTGGATGCCCGAGGCGTGCGCAAAGGCATTGGCCCCCACCACGGCCTTGTTGGGCTGCACGACAAAACCGGTGGTCTGCGACACCAGACGCGAGGCAGGCATGATCTGGGTGGTCTCCAGCCCCACATCAAGGCCGAAGTAGTCTCGACGGGTCTTGATGGCCATGACGACTTCTTCCATCGCGCAGTTGCCGGCACGCTCGCCCAGGCCATTGATGGTGCACTCGATCTGGCGGGCACCGCCGATCTTCACGCCGGCCAGGGAGTTGGCCACAGCCATGCCCAGGTCGTTGTGGCAGTGCACGGACCAGATGGCCTTGTCGGAGTTGGGCACCTTCTCGCGCAGCGTCTTGATGAAGTTGCCGTAGAGCTCCGGGATGGCGTAGCCCACCGTGTCGGGGATGTTGATGGTGGTGGCGCCTTCATTGATCACGGCCTCGCACACACGAGCCAGGAAATCCATCTCGGAGCGGTAGCCGTCTTCGGCCGAGAATTCGACATCCGAGGTGAGGTTGCGGGCGAAACGCACCGAGGCCTTGGCCTGCTCCAGCACCTGCTCGGGCGACATGCGCAGCTTCTTCTCCATGTGCAGCGGGCTGGTCGCGATGAAGGTGTGGATGCGCCAGGAGTTGGCGCCCTTGAGCGCCTCGGCCGCGCGACTGATGTCGCGGTCATTGGCACGCGCCAGCGAGCACACGGTGACATCCTTGATGACGTCGGCGATGGCTTTGATGGCTTCGAAGTCACCGTTGGACGACGCGGCAAACCCCGCCTCCATCACATCGACCTTCATGCGCTCGAGCTGGCGGGCAATGCGCAGTTTCTCTTCACGCGTCATGGAAGCGCCAGGCGATTGTTCGCCGTCACGCAAGGTGGTGTCGAAAATGATGAGCTTGTCGGTCATGGTGGTCTTTCCGGTGGCAAGGTGTTCAGGAAACCAGGGAGCGGGGCTGAGCAGCGCCGGGGCCGCCATGGCTGTGAAACAAGGTTGCCAAAAACAAAACGGCCCGCAAGAAGCGCTTGGCGGGCCGTGATGACGAGGTTCTCAAGATGTACTGCGTACAGACGTCGAAAATCAACGCGCCCGGGGCACTCCTGACAGTCGTAGCGACAAGGGACGTTGGATCGACTTCATGGCTGGAAATATACCATGCACGATGTCGATCAGGGATGGGCAAAAGCCCTGGAAAAGGCCATCAGCGGTGCAGCCCGGCCTCGTCGGGCTCATCGGTCGAGGTGGAAATCACGCTCACCGGCTTGCCCTTGAGTCGGCGCCACACGAAGACGGCATAACCCGACACCCCGTAGACGACAAACACCGAGAACAGCACCCCCGCCGGATGCAGGTTGATGATGGCAATGCTCAGCGCGATGGCCACGATGACGATGAAGGGCACGGTGCGCTTGAAGCTCACGTCCTTGAAGCTGTAGAAAGGCACGTTGGTGACCATCGTCAAGCCCGCGTAAAGCGTGAACGAAAACGCCAGCCAGGGCATCCAGGCCAGGGTCCGCCCCGCAGGGCCCCAATCGGTGACCACCCAGATCAGCCCCACCACCAGCGCCGCAGCGGCTGGACTGGGCAAGCCCTGGAAGAAACGCTTGTCGACCACGCCGATGTTGGTGTTGAAGCGCGCCAGACGCAAGGCTGCGCCCGAGCAGTAGACAAAAGCGGCAATCCAGCCCAGCTTGCCCAAGCCCTTGAGCGCCCATTCATAGACGATCAGTGCAGGCGCCGCCCCGAAGGACACCATGTCCGACAGGCTGTCCATCTGTTCGCCAAAGGCGCTCTGGGTATTGGTCATGCGGGCCACCCGACCGTCCAGGCTGTCCAGCACCATGGCGCAGAAAATGCCGTAGGCCGCCTGCTCGAACTGCCCGTTCATGGCCATCACGATGGCATAGAAGCCCCCGAACAGGGCCGCCAGGGTGAACAGGTTGGGCAGGATGTAGATGCCCTTGCGGCGAGGACGCGGCAACTCGTCGTTGTCGTCCAGATCATCCGCGCGGGAGGGCTCGGTGGGGGGGATTTGCGTCATGGGTAAGGAACTCAGGCCTTGGGCAAGGTCGCCACGATGGTGGTGGTGGCCAGCACCCGGTCTCCCAGGGCCACCAGCGGCAAGGCATCAATGGGCAAGTACATGTCGATGCGAGAACCAAAACGATTCTGACCGAAACGCTGACCCCGCGTGAGGACATCGCCGGGTTTGACATGGCACAGCACACGCCGGGCGATGCGACCTGCCACCTGCACCAGGGTCACCGTGCGACCGTGCGCATCGATGACCACCGCGTTGCTGGCCGGCTGTGCGGACACATCGGAGGCCGAGGCCTCTCTCAAGCCCGGCATGCGGCGCACGTGCCGCACGACACCATCGACACAGGCGCGGTGTGCCGGTGTGCCCAGCACATTCATGAAGACGCTGATCAGGAGCGCCTCACGGTTGGTGTAGGGATCGCGAACTCGGCCAATGCTGACGACGCGGCCATCGGCGGGTGACAGCACCGCCCCCGGATCGGAGGGCACGTCCCGAGGGCGGGTACGCCAGAGCACGACGGCCAGCACCAGCGCCCCCCAGCACAAGGCTGACACCAGCCCCAGCCCGAGCAGCCAGGTGGAGACACAGGAGGCCAGCAGCGCCAGGGCGATCATCACCCGGCCATCGAGGGCCGCAGTCGGTTGCGATTCAATCATCTTGCGGCGGAGGATACCTCAAGCCGGGCCTCTGGCGGTGCATGGCCCGCCGACCATTGCAGCACACGTTGCGGATAGGGAATGTCCACGCGCAGTTCATTGAGGCAGCGCAGGATGGCCAGATTGACGTCCGAGCGAGGCTCCACTTGGCCGTTCTCGGGGTCCTTCAGCCAGCAGTGGATGGTGAGCTCCAGCCCGTCGGACGCGAAGGCGGTTAGGTAGACCCCCGGCGCGGGTGTCTGGTGGATGCGGGGCACCGCCGCCACCGCTGCCTGCAGCAATGGCCTGAGCCAGTCCAGGTCAGTGCCGTAGGCGACCTGCACGGTGGTGGTCAGCATGAGCTTGCTGTCGGCCAGCGAGGCGTTCTCGACCCGCTGTGTGATGAGCATTTCGTTGGGCACGATCGCCTCGCGCCCTTGCGAGGAACGCAACACGGTGTAGCGGGTGTTGATGTCCGTGATGCGTCCTTCGAAATCATCAACCTTGACCAGATCCCCGATGCGCAGGCTGCGCTCGGCCAGGATGACGAAGCCACTGACGTAGTTGGCGGCCAGTTTCTGCAGCCCAAAGCCCAGGCCCACACCCACCGCACCCCCCAGCACCGACAGGGCCGTCAGGTCCACCCCGGCGGCCGACAGGGCCAGCATCAACCCGATCGACAGCAGCAGGGCCCGGATGGCGTTGGCGGCAATCTTGCGCAAGGAGAGGTTGTCGGAGCCCGCGCCTTTGAGCAGGCGCGACTCGATGGCCGATGAGATGGACAAGGACAGGATCAGCACCAGCACCGCCGAGAGCGAGCCTTCGATCAGATTGCGCAGGCTCAGCGTGGTGCTGCCCACTTTCCAACTGATGCCGTCCAACTCTTCCAGCAGCAAAGGCAGGATGCCGGTGACCCACAGCACAGTCGCCACCCAGGCCAGCCAGGACACGGTGCGCTCGATGGCCGCCACGGCCGACGAGGTCGGAAACGCCGCCCTGAGCACCTTGACCGTCAGGCGGATGGCCGCCAGCGACAACAAGATGGGAATGACCAGCCGAAAGACGGCCAGAGGCACCTGATCGAACATCACACGGCGCGCGCCCAAGGCCAGCACCAGCGCCAATGCAGGAAACAGCACGCCGTCGATCACATGTTTGCCAAACCAGATGGAATCTGCAGTGGCCTCCTTGCCGCGCCACAGACGCACCATCAACCAAGCCAAGCCCAGACAGCCCAGCAGCACGCCCATCTCCAGCAAGGCCGAGGGCTGCTGAAGCTGGCGCCACAATTGAGCCAGTTCGTCGGCAGTGAGCGGATGAGCAGAATGAGGTGTCACGGTCATGGGTCTATTTTGACCCAGACCGATCAGCTCGCGCCGGTGAGCACCTTGATGTGCGCAGCCACAGACCGCCCCAGGGCGGACAGGTTGTAGCCCCCCTCCAGGCAGGACACCACCCGCCCATCCGAATGACGGCGCGCGACATCCATGATCTGCTGCGTGATCCAGATGTAGTCATCCTCGACCAGCCGCAGGCCACCGACATCGTCCTCCAGATGGGCATCGAAGCCCGCCGAGATGAAGATCATCTGGGGCTTGAAGGCCTCCAGCGCCGGCAGCCATTTCTGAAGGACCGCTTCTCGCACGAACGTGCCGTCCGAGCGAGGTGCCAGAGGCACGTTCACCGCATTGCGCCCCAGGGGGTGTGTGCCCGTGAAGGGATAGAGCGGGTGCTGGAACAGACCCACCATCAGGACACGGTCGTCATCGCAGAGGATGTCTTCACTGCCATTGCCGTGGTGCACATCGAAGTCGACCACCGCGACCCGCTGCATGCCCCGGTCGTCCAGCGCATGACGAGCCGCCACAGCCACATTGTTGAAAAAGCAAAAACCCATGGTTTCATGCCGCGTGGCGTGGTGTCCCGGTGGGCGCACGGCACAGAAGGCATTGCTGAAGGTGCCGTCGATCACGGCATCGGTGGCCGCGACCGCCGCACCGGCCGCCCGCAAAGCCGCATTCAGGGTATCGGGCATGGCCACGGTGTCGGGGTCCAGGTGTCGGTGGTCCCCGTTTTCCTGCAGGCGCCGCAGGATGTCCAGCGTGCCCAGCACATAGTTGGTATCGTGGGCGCGCCCCAGTTGCTCGACCGTGACCTCGGGGGCCTCGCGGTGCTGCAGCACCGCATCCAGGCCTTGAGATCTCAGTTGCTGATCGATGGCCACCAGCCGCGCCGGGCACTCGGGATGCCCCTCACCCATGTCGTGACGACGACAGGCCTCATGTGTGAAATATCCGGTCGCCATGGCGATGTCTCCGCGCCACTGTCTGTGGCTGTTTCATGTATGGTGACGACATGCTGCAAAAACTCGTAGACCAGATTAGCACGATCGTCATTGGCAAGCGAGAGCAAATCGAGCTCAGCGTGATCTGCCTCCTGGCAGACGGCCACTTGTTGATCGAGGACATCCCCGGCGTGGGCAAAACCACACTGGCCCAGGCGCTGGCCCGCTCGCTCGGCCTGAGCTTTTCGAGAGTGCAGTTCACGGCCGACCTGCTGCCCTCCGACCTGCTGGGGGTGAGTGTCTATGAGCGCGCCACCGAGGGTTTCGTCTTCCATCCGGGGCCGGTCTTTGCGCAGGTCTTGCTCGCCGACGAGATCAACCGTGCCGGTCCGCGCACTCAAAGCGCGCTGCTGGAGGCCATGGAGGAGCGGCAGGTGTCGGTGGACGGGCTGACCCGCCCCCTGCCCAGCCCGTTCTTCGTGCTGGCCACACAGAACCCGACCGAGCAGTTGGGCACCCATCCTCTGCCCGAATCTCAACTCGACCGCTTTGCCCTGTGCATTTCCCTGGGCTATCCGGATGCCCAGTCCGAACGACAACTGCTGCGCGGAGAAGATCGCCGAGCGCAGTTGCAGGCACTGGCGGCCGTGCTGAGCCCGGCGCAATGGCAAGCCAGTCAGCAGGCTGTTCACGATATCCACGTCTCGGATGCCCTGCTCGACTACCTGCAGGCCCTGGTGGCAGCCACCCGCAACGGCCAGTGGTGTGCTCAGGGCCTCAGCCCGCGTGCGGCCCTCTCGCTGCTGAAACTGGCCCGCGCCCGCGCACTGCTGCAGGGCCGCCACCATGTGTCGCCCGAGGACCTGCAGGCCCTGTGGGTGAACGCCGTGGCACACCGGCTGGTGCCACTGCCCAGCCGCCCCGGCAACCAGGCCGAACAGGCTCGCGCCCTGCTGGCGGCCGTGCCCGTGCCCTGAGCAACGGGGTGCGCATGCTCACGGCCTGGCAATCGCGCTGGAGGCGCTGGATCGACAGCCGCTCACCCCGGCAGAACCAGCTGACGCTCACCCAGCGCAATGTCTACATCATTCCGGCCAAAGGGGGCTGGGTCTATGCCGCCGTGGTGGCCGTGCTGCTGGTGGCGGCCATCAACGAGCAGCTCAACCTGGCCTACGCCCTGGCCTTCCTGCTGGGCGGTGTCGGCCTGTCAGCCATGTGGCTGACACATGGCAATCTGCGTGGGCTGAGCCTGACCCTGGGGCCCAGCGCCAGTGTGCATGCAGGCCAGCCCCTGCAGGCCCATGTGGTGCTGGACGCCCGCTCACGCCGCCGTGGCCGGCACGGTCTGACGCTGGCAGGCCAGCCCTGCGACGTCGGCGCCGATCAGCAGACCCATGTGCACGTCAGCGTGCCCACGACGCAACGCGGCTGGATGCTGCTCCCCCGCTGGCGCGTGGAGAGCACCTACCCCCTGGGCCTGTTCACGGCCTGGGCCTACTGGCGCGCCGAGCCTGCCGTGCTGATCTGGCCTGCGCTGGAGCCTCACGCCCCGCCCTTGCCCAGCGGGCCGGGAGGCGAAGGCGACCGGCCCACCTCGGCACAGCACATGGCCGCACCGCTGCCCGAGGAGGTCCGGGAATGGCAGCGTGGCGATGCCCTGCGCACAGTGGCCTGGAAGAAGTCTGCCACCCGGATGGCCTCCGGGCTGAATCCGGTCAGCCGCTTCCACCCGGCCCAGGCCAGGCAGCAGTTGTGGATCGACTGGGAAGACGCCCATGGCCTGGCCACGGAAGCACGCCTCAGCCGGCTGGCCGCATGGCTGGTGATGGCCGAGCAGCAGGCTCAGCATGACGGCCAGATCTACGGGCTGCGCCTTCCTGGTGTGAGCCTGCCTTGCGCACATGGCCATGCCCATCTACAGCGCTGCCTGGACACCCTGGCCCAATGGGGTCCCCCTGCCCGTGGCGAGGTGGACACATGATCGCGTCCTTGCGCCATGGACTGCCTCTGCGATGGAAGGCCCTGACCCGTGAGGCCCGGGACACGCTCTGGCTGCTGGCCGCGCTGGCGCTGGTCCTGACACCTCATCTGCCCCGGCTGCCCTGGTGGGCCGGGGTGGGCGCCACCGTGGCGCTGGTGTATCGGGCCTACCTGGCCTGGCGGGATGCCCCCCTGCCCTCACGCTGGTGGCTGATGGGCTTGTTGCTCGCATCCCTGATCCTGACCTGGCTGACCTACCGGACCCTGATCGGACGAGAGCCTGGCATCACCCTGGTGGTGATCCTGACCACGCTCAAGGCCCTGGAACTCAGGGCCCGGCGCGACGCATTGGTCTGCCTTTATCTGGGTTTCTTTCTCATCTTCACGCAGTTCATCTACAGCCAGGGCCTGGGGACCGCCGCCCTGATGCTGGTGGCGGTCTGGAGCCTGCTGTCGTCTCTGATCCTCGGGCAGCGTCCGCTGGGACGCCCGCCCCTGCGCGAGGTGGGCACGGAAGCCCTGCGGGCCATGTTATGGGGCCTGCCACTGATGCTGGTGCTGTTCGTGCTGTTTCCGCGCATCGGCCCCCTGTGGGCCATGCCCACCGAGGCGCGAGCACGCACCGGCCTGTCCGAGACGCTGCAACTGGGCGAGGTCTCCGAGCTGTCCCAGGACGACAGCATCGCCATGCGACTGGCGTTCCAGGGGCCGCGCCCGCTGCCCTCGCAGATGTACATGCGGGGCCCCACCCTGGACGACTTTGACGGACGCACCTGGACGCCGGCACGCTTTCGCGGCCTGCCACCGGTGGCGTTCAAGGGGCCGGCCTGGTCCTACACCGCCACCCTGGAGCCGTCGATGCTGAAGGTGCTGCCCCTGATCGAGGGGACCGCCCAGGCTGCACCCGTGGCCGCGAGCCCGGACTTGAAACTCTTTCGCACCGGTCTGGACTGGGTTCGCCTGGGCGGGATGAACCGGCGCATCCAGATCCAGGCCGTGGCCTATCCCATCGCGCAACAGGGGCCTGTGGGGCACCAGGCCGACATGAGCCGATGGCTTCGTCTGCCTCCCGGCTACAACCCTCGCACCTTGGCATGGGCGCGCCAATGGCGGCAACAAGCGCCCTGGACGCAGGCATCGGCTCGCTCTTTGAGTGCGGGCGTGCTGGCCCACATCCGGCAGCAGGACTACCGCTACACCCTCAGCCCGGGCGGGCCGTCTCAAACCACCACCCCGCATCTGATCGACGACTTCTGGATGGACCGTCGCGCCGGCTTTTGCGAACACTTTGCCACCGCATTCACCGTGGTCATGCGCGCCATGGGCGTGCCCGCCCGGGTGGTGACGGGCTACCAGGGTGCCGACCTCAACCCGCTGGACGGCCAGTACATCGTCCGCAACAGCCACGCGCATGCCTGGGCCGAGGTCTGGTCGCCTGAAGAGGGCTGGATCCGCGTGGACCCCACAGCCGCCGTGGCGCCGGAACGGGTTGAACAACCCTTGCGCGTGCGGCCACTGGCCGGGCTGCCCGGGCCGCTGGGCGAGCTCGATCCTGCTGCACTGAGGCGCCTGCGCGATGCCTGGGATGCCGTGGACCATCGCTGGAACGTCTGGGTTCTGCAGTACGCCCGAGGACAGCAGATGGACCTGATGCGCCAGTTGGGATGGTCCCAGCCGGACTGGACCCAACTGGCGCAGGCCCTGGCCGTGGCGCTCTCGGCGCTGGCACTGGGTGGCAGTCTGGTGGCCTGGCTGGGCCGGGAGCGCCCCCGGGCTCAGCCCTGGCTGCGTCCGATGACCCACGTCCACCACGCGCTGTCGGCCCTGGTGCCTCCGCCTGCGGGCCCCGCGCCCGCACCGGCATCGGCATGGCAAGCCCATCTGGCCCGGCACTGGCGCAACGCTGCCCCCCCTGGCCATGAACCCGCACTGTCGGCCACACAAGGAGACCTGCTGCGGACCTTGAACGAACTGGATGCCCTGCGCTATGGCCCCCTCGCCCCCACAGATCACGAGCGGTCGCTGCGACGCCAGCGGCTGGCCCTGGTGCGCCGCATCCTGGCCATGGCACGCAGCCTGCGTGCCGATGCGGCACACTCCTCCCCGTGATCACCCTGTCGAGAACCTGACCATGCTTCTGCCGTTTCCGGCCACCGCCCACGCGCCAGGCGCGCGCCCCACGTCCCGCCGGACCGCTTTGTGCCTGAGTGTCCTGGCCTGCCTGATGGCGCTGGGCGGCTGCAGCAGCACGCCACAGGTGCCTCCTCCCGCCCCCGTGGTCAGCATCGCCATCCCCGCGGACAACGATGCCACACCGGCCGTGGCACAGGCCATCACGCCGCGTCTGAGCCCGCAGGCGCTGCCCCTGCCGGTGAGCCCCTTGCCCAACAGCTATGCGTTTCGCGAAGATGCCCGGGCCCTGGCCACCAAGCTGGCACAGCAGCAGCAGCTCGATGAGCAGTGGGTGCGCTCGGTGCTGGCGCAGGCACAGGTCAGCGACGCCGTGGCCAAGCTGATCATGCCGGCGGCCAGCCCCGCCGCGAAGAACTGGGCGCTCTACCGCAGCCGCTTCATCGAACCCCTGCGCATCCGCGCGGGCGTCAACTTCTGGCGCACCCACGAAGCCACGCTGCGACGCGCGCAAGACACCTATGGTGTCCCCATGGAGGTCATCGCCGGGGTCATCGGCGTGGAGACCATCTACGGGCGCAACACCGGCAATTTCCGCGTGCTGGACGCCCTGAGCACGCTCAGCCTGGACTTCCCCAAGGGACGCAGTGACCGCAGCGCCTTCTTCCAGGAAGAGCTTGGCCAGTTCCTGCGCCTGTGCGCCGAGCAGCGTGACGACCCCACCACCGTGCTGGGCTCCTACGCCGGCGCCATCGGCCTGCCGCAATTCATGCCCAGTTCCATCCGGCGACTGGCGGTCGACTTCGACGGCGACGGCCACATCGACCTGCGCAACAGCCCTGCAGACGCCATTGGCAGTGTGGCCCATTACCTGGCCCGTAGCGGCTGGCGCAAGGACCTGCCCACCCACTATGCCGTGATCCCCCCCAAGGACGAATCTGCCCTGGGCACCTTGCTGGCGCCTGACATCCTGCCCACCTTCACCGCCCCCCAGATGCAGCAATATGGCGCCTTGCTGGACGCCCCGGGCCAAAGCCATGAGGGCAAGCTGGCCCTGGTCCTGCTTTACAACGCCGATGCCGCCCCGACCTATGTGGCCGGCACCGACAACTTCTACGCCATCACCCGCTACAACCAGTCCAGCTACTACGCCCTCGCCGTGATCGAGTTGGGACAGGCCGTGGCTCAGGCTGTGCGTGGCAGCAACAACTGAGGTCTTTACTCCGCACACACAAATACGAATTATTCGTATTTGATATGATGAGCTCATCTTTGACTCGAGGATCTCGTCATGCTGACCCGCCTACGCTCGCATTTCTCACTCACCATGCGCCGCGCTGCCCTGCCCTGCGCGACCCTGCTGGCGACGCTGGCCATGGCGGGCGGTGCCCATGCCGATGACGAGCAGGTGCTGAACCTGTATTCGGCCCGGCATTACCAGACCGACCAGGCGCTCTACGACAACTTCACCAAGGCCACCGGCATCAAGATCAACCGTGTGGATGCCGACGACGCCGGCCTGCTCGCCCGTCTCAAGAGCGAAGGCGCTGCCAGCCCCGCCGATGTGATCCTGCTGGTGGACGCCGCACGGCTGTGGCGCGCCGAGGTGGACGGTCTGTTCCAGCCCGTCAAGTCCGCCACACTGGAGCAACGCATCCCTGCACAGCTGCGCGGCAAGGACGATGGCAAGGGCCCTCAGTGGTTCGGCTTCTCGACCCGCGCACGCGTCATCGTCTACAACAAGGCCAGTGTGAGCAAGGGGGACGTCAGCACCTACGAGTCGCTGGCCAACCCCAAGAACAAAGGCAAGGTCTGCACACGCTCGGGCTCGCACCCCTACAACCTCTCGCTGTTCGGATCCCTGCTGGAACACATGGGGCCCGCTCAGACAGAAGCCTGGCTCAAGGGCGTGGTCGACAACATGGCACGCGACCCCAAGGGCGGCGACACCGACCAGATCAAGGCCGTGGCCAGTGGCGAGTGCGCCATCGGCCTGACCAACACCTATTACCTGGCACGCATGATGCGCTCGGGCAAGCCGGAAGACCGCAGCGCCGTCGAACGTGTGGGCGTGGTGTTTCCCAATCAGCAAAGCTGGGGCACTCACGTGAATATCGCGGGAGGCGCCGTGGCTCGCCATGCCCGTCATCGCGAGGCGGCCGTCAAGTTTCTGGAGTATCTGGCCAGCGACAGCGCCCAGGGCTACTTTGCCAATGGCAACAATGAATATGCCGTGGTCAAGGGCCTCAAGATCAATAACCCCGCTCTGGATGCCATGGGCAACTTCAAGTCCGAAGTCATCCCCATTTCCGTGGTGGGAATGAATACGGCACGCGTTCAGCAACTGCTGGACAAGGTCGGATATCGATAATCGTCCACCCCCAGGCCCCATCCATCACCCGGCCCTTGGCCGGGTTTTTTTATGTTTCTTGAGCCAGGCAATTACAGTCCGATTAACCGGGATACACATGCTCAATTGCAGAGGCATTTCATTTGTGTATAAAATGCGCCTCACGCAACTGCTCAGTTCGTGATTCGACCTACATTCAAAACAAGCGGTCAGCCTCTCAACAGGCCTTCAGATTCACGCACTGGAAACGACGTAGTCACTCTCACTCAAAGGACATTCACGATGACCACTTATCAGGATCTGCTGGCCCAAAAGGCCGCCCTGGAAAAACAAGCCGCCGAACTCGAAAAGGCCCTGTCCGACGCTCGTCGTGCCGAGCGCGCTGGTGTGATCGCCCAGATCAAGTCGCTGATGACCGAGCATGGCCTGACCGTGGCCGACCTGGGTGGCAAGGCTGGCAAGGCCCCCTCCGCAGCAGCGGGCCGCAAGGTGGCTCCCAAGTTCCGCAACAACGCCACCGGTGAAACCTGGACCGGCCGTGGCCTGCAGCCCAAGTGGATTCAAGCTGCGCTGGCCTCGGGCAAGAAGCTCGAAGACTTTGCCATCTGACATCCCCTTTGTGAATCCCTTCCCCTGACCGGGCGGATTCACTTCCAAAACCGCAGTGCCATCACCATGGCCCTGCGGTTTTTTTCTTTTCAAGGTGCCGTGGTCTTGAAATCCCCGGCCAGCCCGGTCACAAACTGTGCGGGCTTGAGGTAGCGGCGCAAGGCCTGATTGACCTGCTCCAGCGTCAAGGCCTGCAGGGCCTCGTCCACACGCGCCGAATCTGCAAACGTGCGTTGCAGATAGAGATTGCTGACCCAGGCCCCTGCCAGGCGAGCATCCTGCGCTCTCGACAGACGCCGGAAATTCAGCAGCCCCTTGCGGCCTGCGTCCATTTCAGCCTGTGTAAAGCCTTGTGTCAGCGCACGCTGGACTTCCTCCGCGAACGCCTTTTCGACCTTGTCACGATTCTGCGGGGCAAAGATGGCCGTGGCCATCCACTGAGAATGACGCTCGATCGGGTTCCATTGCACGGTGCTGTACACGCTGTAGGACAGGCCATCCTTTTCGCGGATGCGATTCCACAGCCGCGAATCTCCACCCGAGCCCAGCAAATGATTGGCCAGCATGAGCGCGGGGTAATCGGCGTCACGGTCGCTCAGGGGCAGAGACTGCAACACCGTCATGGTGGCATTTTGTTTGTCCGGGGTCGGCAATACCGTGTGCAGGGCCGGCACGTCCACCCAGGGCTCCGGCACCCTGACATAGGCCCCGGGGCTGCGCCAGCCCTGCAAGCCCTGCGTGAGGGCCTGCTGCAGCGCAGCGGGATCGAAGTCACCCACGGCTGCGAACTCGGCATTCGAGGCCCCCAGGAACTGCCGATGGAACTCGCGCACGCGCTCGATGGTCACGGCCTTCCAGTCGGCCTCGATCTCATCGAAGGTGCGGGCGTACCGCACATCGCCACGGGGATAGGGATTGCCATGACGTGACAGGGCGTTGTCCAGCACGGCCTCGGGCTCCTTGCGCTGCTCCTCCAGGCCCGCCAGGGCCTGCCGGCGGACTTCTTCCAGAACCTCCGCAGGCAGCGTGGGCTCGCGCAGCATCTGGGTGACCAGGGTGATCACCTCGTTGAGGTGCTCGCGCCGCGAGTCGATCGACACGTTCAACTGCCCTGCGCCTGCGGAGAAGGACACGCTCGATTGCAGGGCATCCAGGCGATCCTGGATCTGCTGGCGGCTGAGTGAGGGCGTGCCCTTGTCCAGCAGGGCGGCCAGCACAGCGGGCGCCTCGCCCCAGCCCTTGAGCGAGTGTTCGTCACCAAAGCGCAAGCTCATCGTGGCCTTGACCACCTGACCACGCGTGCCCTTGGGCAGCAGGGCCAGCTTGACGCCAGGCTCGATCGTCAGGCGGCGTGTCCGCACGTCGATATTGGCCGGGCTGGCGTCAAAGGCCTCCACCTGAGCTGCCTGCCCCTGGGGCTTGAAATCCTTGAGCGTGGCGGCCACGTCGACGCGGGCCGGTGCTGGCGCACGCGCAGGCGCCACCGTGGGCACGTACTGACCCAGGGTCCGGTTGGAGGGCACCAGCACCTGGGAGGCCACGCGCTGGACATCGGCCAGGGAGATGGCCTTGACGCGGTCACGCAAGAGGAAAAAGAGACGCCAGTCGCCTTGCGCCACCGCGTCGGACAGCGCCACGCCCACGTGCTGGGGATCGGCAAAGCCCTGCTCCCAGCTGTTGAGCCACTTGGCCTTGGCACGGGCCAGTTCGTCTGCGGTGATGGGCTGCTGCGCCACCGACTCGATCACCGAGAGCAGCGCCCGGGAGGCGGGATCCGCATCCTGCTGTGGACCCAGCTGGGCACCCAGGAGCATGAAGCCGGGATCGGCCAGGCCTTCGGAAAAGCTGAACACCGCTGCCGCCAGTTGCTTTTCGGTCAACTGCTTGTGCAGGCGTCCCGAGGGCGTATCGGCCAGGATCAGGCCCAGCAACTCGACGGCGGCGTAATCCGGGTGCGCGCCGGGCATGACGTGGTAGCCCGCATACAGCAGGGGCGTGCCCCCGACCCGTCGCAAGGTCACGGTGCGCTCGCCATCTTGAACAGGGTCCAGCGTGTACTGGGGTGCCGGACGGGTCTTGGCCTTGGGAATGGCGCCGAAGGACTGTGCGATCCAGCCCTTGACCTTGGCAGGATCAAACTTGCCCGACACGATCAGGGTGGCGTTGTCTGGCTGATAGTGCTGGCGGTAAAAAGCCTGGAGCTGGCCGATGTCCACCCCTTCCACATCCGTGCGTGCGCCGATGGTGGACTTGCCGTAGTTGTGCCACTGATACATGGTGGCCAGGGTCTTTTCGAAAAGGATGCGCCCCGGGTCGTTCTCGCCCATCTCCATCTCGTTGCGCACCACCGTCATCTCGGTGTCCAGGTCGCGCCGTGCGATGAAGCTGTTGACCATGGCATCGGCCTGCCAGGCCAGATACCAGCGCAGATTGTCGTCATTGGCGGCAAAGCTGGCGAAGTAATTGGTGCGATCGAACCAGGTCGTGCCATTGGCGCGCAGGCCCCGCTTGTTGAACTCGCCCCACACATTGGGATGGCGAGGAGAGCCCTTGAACAGCAGGTGCTCCAGCAGGTGGGCCATGCCGGTCTGCCCGTAGTTTTCATGACGCGAGCCCACGCGGTAGGTCACGTTGACCGTGGTGGTGGGCTTGGAATCGTCGGGGATCAGCAGGATCTGCAAGCCATTGGGCAGACGGTACTCGCTGACGCCCTCGACCGAAACAACCGCTTGAAGGGCTGAGGCGCTGCTCAACGCGGCACGAGGCGTGTCGGCTTTGGCTGCCCAGGCGGGGCCCGCCCATTGAAGAGACAGACACAAGACCAGGCAGGCGGCCTGCAGGCGGGAAGGAACACCAGGAGCACCCAGGGGGCGCCAGGAGGTCATCAATCGCTGACGTGCTGACATGAGGATCTGCTTCGTGACACAAGCTGTTGAGTGTAGAGGGGCAGGCCAAAGGTTCCGTGGCGTCGGCACAGCGGCTTGCGCCGCCGCACCCTCAGGAGCACCGGCTCGTGATACAAACAATCCGTATCTTTGCTGCACCGCATCATGGCCATGAACACCCCTTCTGTTTCGACTCGCTCGCGGCTGGCCCGCCTGGTGACCATCGCTCTGCTTGCTGCGGTGGGCGTCGGGGCCTGGCAGGCCTGGACACGTCTGAAGCCAGCCGGGCTGCCCGAAGGCATCGCCAGCGGCAATGGCCGACTGGAGGCCACCGACATCGATGTGGCGACCCGCTCGGGCGGGCGACTTCAGGACGTGCGGGTTCAGGAGGGCGACTTCGTCGAGGCCGGACAGGTGCTGGCCACCATGGACACGCAAACGCTGCAGGCCGACCTGAACCGGGCCGCCGCACAGGTCACTCAGGCACGCAACGCCCGGGTCACCGGCTCGGCCCTGCTGGCACAGCGGGAACAATCCGTCCTCACCGCCCAGGCCCTGGTGGCCCAACGCCAGGCCGAGCAATCGCTGGCCCTCAAGGAGCTGCAACGCGCCCGGGATCTGGTGGGCAAGGGCTTTCTGCCCCCCCAGAAGCTCGATGAGGCACAGGCCCAGACGCAACGCGTCAAAGCCGCCCTGAGCGCAGCCCAGTCCCAGGTGGCGGAGGCCCGCGCCGCCGTGCTGGCCACCCGCTCGCAACTGATCGAAGCCGATTCGGCCATCGAGACGGCACAGGCCGTTCAGGCCCGCATCCAGGCCGACATGAACGACACGGCGCTGCGTGCCCCCCGCGCTGGCCGGGTGCAACTGCTGTCCGCCCGCCCGGGCGAGGTCCTGGGCGCCGGCGGTCGTGTGCTGTCCCTGGTCGACCTCAGCGACGTCTACATGACCTTCTTCCTGCCGGAAACCGCCGCCGGCCGCGTGGCCATCGGCGCAGAAGCACGGCTGGTGCTCGACGCCGCGCCGCAGTTCGTGATTCCGGCCAAGGTGTCCTTTGTGGCCAGCGTGGCGCAGTTCACCCCCAAGACCGTCGAGACCACCTCCGAGCGCCAGAAGATGGTCTTCAAGATCCGGGCCCAGGTCGACCCCCAGTTGCTGGCCCGCCATCGCACCCAGGTCAAGACAGGCATGCCCGGCATGGCCTATGTCCGCATCGATCCGCAACAGGCCTGGCCTGACAAGCTGGCCATCGCGCTGCCCGCCGAGGCACCCGCCAGTGCGTCTGCCGCCAGCCGCTGACCTGCGCCACGTCATCCCGTGAAGCCCGGCCTCGATCACCACACCCTCCAGCCCCCCGTGGTCACGGTCACGGGCTTGAGCCATCGCTATCAAAAGGTGGCGGCGCTGGAGGATGTGAGCCTGTCGATTCCGGGGGGCCGCATGGTGGCCCTGATCGGTCCGGACGGCGTGGGCAAATCCACCCTGCTGGCCCTGATGGCCGGAGCGCGTCAGATCCAGGACGGGCAAGTGCAGGTCCTGGGTGGCGACATGGCCCGAGCCGGCGATCGCCGGGAGCGCTGCCCTCGCATCGCCTACATGCCCCAGGGGCTGGGCAAAAACCTCTACGCCACCTTGTCCGTGTGGGACAACGTGGACTTTTTCGCCCGCCTGTTCGGGCAAGCCCGCCAGGAACGCCAGGCACGCATCCAGGAGTTGCTGGACAGCACGGGCCTGGCGCCCTTTGCCGACCGCCCGGCGGGCAAGCTGTCCGGGGGCATGAAGCAAAAGCTCGGCCTGTGCTGCGCGCTCATCCATGACCCGGACCTGCTGATCCTGGACGAACCCACCACGGGGGTCGACCCGCTGTCGCGGCGCCAGTTTTGGGAGTTGATCGAGCGCATCCGCCACCGCCGCCCCGGCATGAGCGTGATCGTGGCCACCGCCTACATGGACGAGGCCGAACGCTTCGATCACCTGATCGCCATGGATGGCGGCCGCATCCTGGCCGTGGGCAGCCCGACCGAGCTCAAGGCGCGCACAGCCTGCACCACGCTGGAGACGGCCTTCATCGCCTTGTTGCCCGATGCGCGCCGTGGGGAACATCAGGCCTTGGTGCTGCCCCCCCGGGCCCATGCGGACGACGACATCGCCATCGAAGCCCGGGACCTGACCTGCCGCTTTAGCGACTTCACGGCCGTCGATGGCGTGAGCTTTCGCATCCGCCGTGGCGAGATCTTCGGCTTCCTGGGCTCCAATGGCTGCGGCAAGACCACGACCATGAAGATGCTGACCGGGCTGCTGCCACCCACCGAGGGGCAGGCCACACTGTTCGGACGGCCCGTGGATGCACGCGACCTGGAGGTGCGCAAGCGCGTGGGCTACATGTCCCAGGGCTTTTCGCTCTACAGCGAGCTGACGGTGCGCCAGAACCTGGACCTGCATGCCCGCCTCTTCCATGTGCCGCCCGAGATCCTGCCCGCGCGTGTGCAGGAGATGCTCGAGACCTTCGACCTGGTGGGCGTGGCCGACGACTGGCCTGACAAGCTGCCCCTGGGCGTGCGCCAACGCCTGTCCCTGGCCGTCGCGGTGGTGCACAAGCCCGATCTGCTGATCCTGGATGAGCCGACGTCCGGAGTCGATCCCATCGCCCGAGATCAGTTCTGGGCCCTGATGATCCGCCTGTCCCGTCAGGACGGGGTGACGCTGTTCATCTCCACCCACTTCATGAACGAGGCGCAGCGCTGCGACCGCATCTCCCTGATGCATGCGGGCCGTGTGCTGGCCAGCGACACCCCCGAGGCCCTGGTGGCCCAGGGCGGCCACGCCAGCCTGGAAGATGCCTTCATTGCGCACCTGCAACAGGCTCAAGGAGGCTCGGTGACACCTCCCGGCGAGGCGCCCCCGGCGGTCTCGCCAGCCAGCCACCCGACGCCCCCCCGCAGCACGCGCTTCAGCCTGCTGCGCCTGCTGAGCTACGCCCGGCGCGAGGCACTGGAGCTGCTGCATGACCCCATTCGCCTGACCATGGCCTTGCTGGGCACCGTGCTGCTGATGCTCATCATGGGTTATGGCATCAGCATGGACGTGCAAGACCTGCGTTATGCCGTGCTGGACCGCGACCAGACCCCCGCCAGCCGCGCCTACACGCTGCACCTGTCGGGCTCGCCCTACTTCCTGGAGCAGGCGCCCCTGAAAGATGACGCCGACCTGGATCGCCGCATGCGCAATGGCGAGCTGAGCCTGGCGATCGAGATCCCCCCCGGCTTTGGCCAGGACCTGCTGCGCGGGCGCCCCACCGAGGTCGGGGCCTGGGTGGACGGCGCCATGCCGCAGCGATCGGAAACCGTCGCCGGTTATGTGCAGGGCCTGCATGCCAGCTACCTGGCCGAGCGCCAGGCACAGACCCTGGGGCAGGTGCGTGCCCTGGCGCAGGTCGAGGTCCGCTACCGCTACAACCCGGAGGTGCGCAGCATCATCGCCATGGTGCCGGCGGTGATCCCCATCCTGCTGATCTTCATCCCCTCCATGCTGGCCGCCCTGGGCGTCGTGCGGGAAAAGGAACTGGGCTCGATCATCAACCTCTACGTCACCCCGGTGACGCGCCTGGAGTTCCTGGTGGGCAAACAGCTGCCCTACATCGCCGCGGGCATGATCAACTTCCTGTTGATGACCGCCATGGCCATCTGGATGTTCGAGGTGCCGCTCAAAGGCAGTTTCTGGACCCTGTTCGCGGGCGCCCTGCTCTACGTGACGGCCGCCACGGGTCTGGGCCTGCTGATGTCCACCTTCACACACAGCCAGATCTCGGCCATCTTCGGCACCGCCCTGGCCACCATGCTGCCGGCCATCCAGTTCTCCGGCATCATCAACCCCGTGTCGTCCCTGGAGGGCGGCGCCGCCCTGATGGGCCGCATCTACCCCACCGGCCCCTTCCTGATCATCAGCCGTGGCGTGTACTCCAAGGCGCTGGGCCTGGCCGATCTGTGGCCCTACTTCATCCCGCTGCTGCTGATCATCCCGGCCTTGACCCTGCTCAGCGCGGTCTTGTTGAGGAAGCAGGACCGATGAGGCCCCTCAGCCGATCACTGAACCATGCCTGGCATCTGGGCATCAAGGAGCTGCGCAGCCTGTGGCGCGACCGGCTCCTGCTGATCTTCGTGGTCTGGGCCTTCACCGGGGCGCTCTACACCGCCGCCCACAGTGTGCCGGACAGGCTGCACAAAGCCCCGATGGCGGTGGTCGACGAGGATCAGTCCGCCATGTCGGCACGCATTGTCAGCGCCTTCTACCCACCCACCTTCAAGGTGCCGGCCCACATCGACCTGCAGACCATGGATGCCGGCATGGACCAGGGGCGTTACACCTTCGTGCTGGACATCCCACCCGACTTCCAGCGTGATGTGCTGGCCGGCAAATCCCCGGCGCTGCAGCTCAATGTCGATGCCACGCAGATGAGCCAGGCCTTCGTCGGCGCGGGCTACATCCAGTCCATCGCCCTGGCCGAGATTGCGGAATACGTGCAGCGAGAGCGGTTCGTCCAGACACCGGCAGTCGACTTGAGCCTGCGCTACCGCTTCAACCCCACGCTGGACGAACGCTGGTTCATGGGCGCCATGGAGCTGATCAACAACGTGACGATGCTGTCCATCATCCTCACGGGCGCCGCCCTGATCCGCGAGCGCGAACACGGCACGATCGAGCACCTGCTGGTCCTGCCGCTGACCCCGTTCGAAATCATGCTGGCCAAGGTCTGGTCCATGGGCCTGGTGGTTCTGCTGGCCACCGCCGTGGCACTGAGTGCCGTGCTGCAGGGCGCACTGGCCATGCCCGTCAGTGGTTCGACCGGGCTGTTCCTGGCCGGCTGCGCCCTGCATCTGTTTGCCACCACGTCCATGGGCATCTACCTGGGCACCGTGGCCCGCTCCATGCCGCAGTTGGGCTTGCTGATGATCCTGGTGCTGCTGCCCCTGGAGATGCTCTCGGGTGGAGCCACCCCCCGTGAAAGCATGCCAGAGCTGGTGCGCACCCTCATGCTGGGCGCGCCCACCACCCATTTCGTGACCTTTGCACAGGCCATCCTGTACCGCGGCGCCGGCCTGTCCATCGTGTGGCCGCAATTTGCCGCCATCGCCCTGATCGGCACCGTCTTCTTCACCGGTGCGCTGATGCGCTTTCGCGCCACCGTCAGCCGCATGCAGACCTGAGGCCCCACCATGCCCCCACCACCGTCTCCCGGCAGCAGCCCGCCGCCAGATCATCGACCGCACTGGTCCCTCAACCCCTGGACCCTGGCCATCGTGCTGCTGTCCTTGATGTGGATACGCGAGTTGTGGGTCGGCACCCACCAGACCCAGCCCCTGCCCTACAGCGAGCTGATGCAGCATGTGCAGGCCGGCGAGATCGCCAGCCTGCGCATCAGCAACAACCTCATCGAAGGCGAGTTCAAGCAGGCCCGCCCGGATGGCCGCACCCGCTTCATCAGCACCCGCGTCGACCCGGCCCTGGCCAAGGAGCTGGCCACCCACAACGTGCGCTTCGAAGGCGTGGTGGAAAACACCCTGCTGCGCGATCTGCTGTCCTGGATCGTGCCGGCATTGGTGCTCTTTGCACTGTGGAACGTGCTGGCGCGCCGGCTCATGAAGGACGGTGGCTTCGGGGGGCTGGGCGGCATGATGTCGGTGGGCAAGAGCCGCGCACGCGTCTACGCCGAGACCGATGTGGGCGTGAAGTTCAGCGACGTCGCCGGGGTGGATGAAGCCAAGCAGGAGTTGCGCGAATCGGTCGACTTTCTGCGCAATCCGCAGTCCTATGGGCGCCTGGGCGCACGCATGCCCAAGGGCGTGCTGCTGATCGGCCCGCCAGGCACCGGCAAGACCTTGCTGGCGCGTGCCATGGCAGGTGAGGCAGGCGTGCCCTTCTTCTCCATCAGCGGCTCCGAATTCGTCGAGATGTTCGTGGGCGTGGGTGCCGCCCGGGTGCGCGACCTGTTCGAACAAGCCCGCCAGGCGGCACCGGCCATCATCTTCATCGACGAGCTCGATGCCCTGGGGCGGGCGCGCGGCAGCGGCCCCATCAGCGGCGGCCATGACGAGAAGGAACAGACCCTGGATCAACTGCTGTCCGAGATGGATGGCTTTGACGCCAGCGTCGGCGTCATCATCCTGGCGGCCACCAACCGCCCCGAGGTGCTCGACCCCGCCCTGCTGCGCGCCGGCCGCTTCGACCGCCAGGTGCTGGTGGACCGCCCGGACCGCCTGGGCCGGGCCGACATCCTGTCGGTCCACCTCCGAAAGATCACCACGGGCCCCGATGTGCAGCCCGATGCCATCGCCGCCCTCACCCCGGGCTTTGCCGGCGCCGATCTGGCCAATCTGGTCAACGAGGCGGCCCTGCTGGCCACCCGGCGCAATGCAGCGGCCGTCGAAGAGGCCGACTTCACCAACGCCATCGAGCGCATCGTGGCCGGGCTGGAAAAACGCCAGCGCGTGCTCAGCGCCCAGGAGCGCAAGACCGTGGCGTATCACGAGATGGGCCATGCCCTGCTGGCCATGTCCCTGCCCGGGGTCGATCCGGTGCACAAGATCTCCATCATCCCCCGAGGCATTGGTGCTCTGGGCTACACCATCCAGCGCCCCACCGAGGACCACTACCTGACCACCCGCACCGAGCTGGAAAACCGCATGACCGTGCTGCTGGCCGGGCGGGCTGCGGAACAACTGGTCTTTGCAGAGGTGTCGTCAGGCGCCACCGACGATCTGGCCAAGGCCACCGACATCGCGCTGGAGATGGTCACCCGCCTGGGCATGGACGCCCAACTGGGCCATGTCGCCTACGAGCGTCAGCATGCAGATTTTCTGGCGCACATGCCGGGTTTTGGCCAGGTGCGCAACTACAGCGAAGCCACGGCCCGCCAGATCGACGAGTCGGTGCGCCATCTGGTCGATGCGGCTTTCCAGCGTGCCACGGTAGCCCTACAGGCACGCCGAGACCTGCTGGAACAAGGCGCCCAGATGCTGCTGGCCCACGAAACTCTGAGCGAGGCCGAGCTGACACCGCTGGCCAAACAGGCCCGCCTGCGCCAGCCCTGAGGCCTCAGGTGTTGGTGGCGGCCAGCACTTCCGACAGATCGGTCAACCCTGCCCAGACCTTCTCGATGCCATCCTGGCGCAGGGTCAGCATCTGCGTGGACAAGGCCGAGGCCAGGATGTCCGTGGCCGACGCCCGATGCCGGATCTGATGGCGGATGTCGTCGTTGCTGACCAGCAATTCATGGATGCCCATGCGGCCCTTGTAACCCCGCCCATCGCAGACCTTGCAAGCACTTTTCCGGTAGAGCCACAACTGTCCCTGGGCGTCGCCATAGACCTGATGCCAGTGGCGCAGGAGCTCATCGCGGGCCGACTCCGTGATCTCCCGATGCCCTGAGCGCAGGTATTCACGGGCCATCTGCTCGACCTCGTCCGGCGTGGCCAGGGTCTTCTGCCGACAAGCCGGACACAGACGGCGCACCAGACGCTGCGCCAGCACGGCCAGGAGCGAATCGGAGAAGTTGAAGGGGTCCATGCCCATCTCCAGCAGCCGCGCAATGCTCTCGGCCGCCGAATTGGTGTGCAGGGTGGACAGCACCAAGTGGCCGGTCAGGGAGGCCTCGATGGCGATGCGGGCGGTTTCCTCATCGCGCATCTCGCCAATCATGACCACGTCCGGGTCGGCGCGCAGAAAGGTGCGCATGGCCGCGGCAAAGGTCCAGCCGATGCGGCTGTTGACCTGCACCTGACACAGGCCGGGCTGGGTGATCTCGATGGGATCCTCGGCCGTCCAGATCTTGCGGTCCCCTGTATTGAGTTCACGCAGCACGGAGTGCAAGGTCGTGGTCTTGCCGCAGCCTGTGGGCCCGCAAATCAGGATCAGGCCATAAGGCTTGGCGAAGCTCTGGCGCAGCGCCTGCAGATTGGAGGCATTGAGCCCGATGTCGTCCAGCGGCAGGGGCTTGGCACCGGACAGCAGACGCAAGACCACGTCCTCCACCCCATGCGAGGTGGGCACCGTCACCACGCGCAACTCCATCGCCGTGGGCCCGAAACGGGAAAAATCGATCTTGCCGTCCTGGGGCTTGCGGTGCTCGGCAATGTCCAGATCGGACATGATCTTGATGCGCGCCACGAGGGCATGGCGGTAGCGGGGGGGCAGCTCCAGATAAGGCATCAGCACACCGTCGATCCGGAAGCGGATCTTGACCGGCGTCTGCGGTGCCGTGGTCTCGATGTGAATGTCCGAGGCGTGGCGCTTGGCGGCATCCTCGATCATGGTGTTGACCAGCCGCACCAGCGCGCTGCTGGACTCCGTGATCACATCGGTGGTCTCGGACTCGGACTCGGGCACCTCGACCGACAACTCGGCCGCCAGTTGATGGATGGAGTGATCCTGATGCCCTGGCACGACCGGCCTGAAGCCGTCATAGGCCTTCTGGATGGCTTCGGCAACCGTACCCGGCTCGGCCATGACAGTCAGCACACGCAGATTGGTCAGAAAGCACAGCTCATCGAGCACCGGACGCGCCCAGGGGTCGTCCATGGCCACCACCAGGGTGCCCTGGCGCAGGATCAGGGGCAGCACCTGGTGTCGTCCGGCCAGCTCGCGCGGCACCGCCGACAAGGCATCCTTGTCCGGGCGCACGGCAGAGCAGTCGACCACCGGCATGTGCACCGTGGCCGCCAGCCCGACGCTGAGGTCGGCATCGGAGATCCAGCCCCGCTCACGCAGGAGCCGCCCCACCGGGCGATGGGCGCCCCGCTGCTGAGCGGCCAGCACATCGTGCAACTGCTCGGGCGAGATCACTCCATTGAGCACCAGCAACTCGCCCAGCTTGAAGTCGTGAACCAGATGGTAGCGGTCATTGGCCGCGCGCCAGATGTCCTCGGCCTGGCTCAGGACCACACGCCGCCCGTCAGGGCATACGAACTCATGGGGCAGGCGATGGGCAGTGGGCATCTGGACTCACGAAGAGGAAGGGGCTTGAGCGTTCATTATCGGACGCTCGCCCCTCCAACTCAATGATCCAGACTCACTCGTCGATGCCCAGCTCCTGGATCTTGCGGGTGATGGTGTTGCGACCGATGCCCAGCTTCTGGGCTGCCTCGATGCGGCGCCCCCGTGTCAGGTCCAGCGCCGTGTGGATGAGCCGAGCCTCGAACTGCCGCGTCAGGTGATCCCACACATCCGCCTGCCCCGCATCCAGCAAGGCCCGCGCTTCGCGCTCCAGATCACCTAGCCAGCCACCGCTGGTCGGTGCAGCGACGACCGGCACAGGCACCGGGCGCCCCCAGGACTCCGGCACAGGCGCATCCATCAATCGACTGGGAATGGCCGCAGCCGGCACGCTGGACACGGGAGCCGCCAGCGCATCCTGGCCCTCGGGGCTGCTGGACGCCGCCTGCAAGGCCCCTGCCGGCATGGCCACCAGCGCCAGGCCCATCAACTCGGGCGGCAGATCCTTGGCCTCGATCACCTGCGCGGGCGCCATCACGGTCAGCCAGTGGCAGATGTTTTCCAGCTGACGCACATTGCCAGGGAAATCAAAGGACACCAGTTGGGCCAGAGCCCCTTCGGAGATGCGCTTGGCCTCCACCCCCAGCTCCTTGGCGCTCTTTTGCAGGAAAAAGCGCGCCAGGGTGGCGATGTCTTCGCGCCGCTCACGCAGCGGCGGCAGACGCAGACGGATCACGTTCAGGCGGTGGAACAAGTCCTCGCGGAACGCGCCCTGGCGCACACGCTCTTCCAGGTTCTGGTGGGTGGCCGCGATCACACGGACATTGGACTTGATTGGGTGGTGCCCGCCCACGCGGTAGAACTGCCCGTCCGACAGCACACGCAGCAGGCGTGTCTGCAGGTCAAAAGGCATGTCCCCGATTTCATCGAGGAAGAGCGTGCCGCCATCGGCCTGCTCGAAGCGGCCGCGTCGCATGGTCTGCGCACCAGTGAAGGCACCCCGCTCATGCCCGAAGAGTTCAGACTCCAGCAGATCCTTGGGGATGGCCGCCGTGTTGATGGCCACGAAAGGCCCGTTGGCGCGCGGACTGTGCTTGTGCAGCGCATGGGCCACCAGCTCCTTGCCCGAGCCCGACTCACCGGTGATCAGCACCGTCACATTGCTCTGGCTGAGTCGGCCGATCGCCCGGAAGACATCCTGCATGGCCGGGGCCTGGCCCAGCATCTCGGGCATCTGCTGCGCACGCTCGTCGGCCACATCCTCGCGGACGCTTTCGTCAACGGCACGGCGGATCAGCTCCACGGCCTTGGTCAGATCAAAAGGCTTGGGCAGGTATTCGAACGCACCGCCCTGGAAGGACGACACGGCCGAGTCCAGATCCGAGTAGGCCGTCATGATGATGACGGGCAAGCCAGGCCAGCGCTCCTTGACCTTGGTCAGCAGGTCCAGCCCCGAGCCCCCGGGCATGCGGATGTCGGACACCAGAACCTGGGGCTCGTCGTCGTCCAGCGCGGCCAGCACATCACGAGGATTCGTGAAGCTGCGCACAGGGAGGTCTTCCCGCGCCAGTGCCTTTTCAAGCACAAAGCGGATGGATTGGTCGTCATCAACGATCCAGATGGGTTTCATGCCGGCCTGTCAGCGTAATCACCGTGACACACATCCTGGGATGCGAGGGCCACCCGTTCATGGCAAGGGAATGAGGATCTTGAAGACCGTCTTGCCGGGCTCGCTCTCGCATTCGATGGTGCCGTGGTGCTGTTGAACGAAGGTTTGGGCCAGGGTCAGCCCCAGGCCTGAACCCCCTTCACGACCCGACACCAGCGGGTAGAAAATGCGGTCACGCAGGGACTCCGGAATACCCGGGCCGTTGTCTTCAATATGCAAGACCAGTGCCAGGCGATGCAACTGACGGTTGATCGTGACACGGCGAGCCACCCGCGTACGCAAAGTGATCAGTGCATCCCCGGCATCGATGCGATCGACCAGGGCCTGCGCGGCGTTGTGCGCAATGTTGAGCACCGCCTGGATGAGCTGCTCACGGTCCCCCCGGAACTCGGGCAAGGAGATGTCGTAATCACGCCAGACCTTGAGCCCCTTGGGGAACTCGGCCAGGATCAGGGAGCGCACACGCTCGCAGACTTCATGGATGTTGACGTCGCCCACCAGATGCGGCCGACGATGCGGCGCCAGCAGACGATCGACCAGAGACTGCAGGCGATCGGCCTCGTGGATGATGACCTGGGTGTACTCGGTCAGGGCCTTGGACTCCAGCTCCATCTGCAGCAACTGGGCCGAACCCCGGATGCCCCCCAGGGGGTTCTTGATCTCGTGGGCCAGATTGCGGATCAGCTCCTTGTTGGCCCGGACCTGATCCAGAACGCGCTCTTCGCGCTCCTGACGGGTCTGCTGCGCCACCTCGACCAGCTCGATCACGACCAGATCACCATGCTCCATGCGGGTCACCAGCACCTGCACGGGCAAAGGCTCGGCAAACAGATTGGGATGGCGCTTGAGGCAGGCCTCCAGGCGACTGGTGGCATATTCGTTGGCCGCCACGGATCCCACGATGTCCTGCAGCAGGGCAGGCTCCTCGAACCAGTCGAAGATGCATTCGCGCAGGACGCTGCGGCGCGACAGGCCCAACTCTTCCTCGAAAGCCACATTGGTGAACAGACACTGGCCATCGGGCTCGATCACGGCCACCATGGTGGCCAGATGGTCAAAGGCTTCCAGGCCGGGTGGCAGCAGGCGTGCGATCTCCTCGGGATCGGCCCTGGAGCCTCCACGCGCCACGCTGTTCTGACGGCCCAGCGACGGGGTATGGCGGATCTCCATGTCGAAGCAGGCCTTATTTCGCAGTGGATGGGGTCACGGGTGGCGGGGCCACGGGCAGCTTGGCCAACTCGCGCTTGATGGAGGCAATGTCAGCCTCCTTGCGGGTGATGGCGTTCTTCATCTCGGCCACACGATCGTTGTACTTCTGAGCATTGCGCTCATCACCCCGACGCTCGGGTTGACCGTTGTTGTATTCCTTATGAAGGGCCTCCAGCGCGCCCTCTTCCTTCTTGAGTTCAGCCTCCAGGATGCGACGTGAATCGGCATCTCGGGCCTTCTGGGCATCGGAGCTGACCTGATCACCGCCCGATGTCCCACCCGAAGCCGCCGGCTTGGGGGGCGTTCGTGGCATCTGGGACTGGATCACGGTGATGGGAGCACCCTCCAGGGTCTTGCAGCCCTTGGCCACCGCCTCCTTGGGTGAGAAGGCATCGGTGTAGAGATTGCCGGGGCAGCGGTACACCGGCTTGTCCTGCGCCTGCGCAGCAGCCGCGAGCAGACAGGCCGACAGCGCCCACAGGCACGAGCGCACCGCACCGTTCATCGTCAAAGCGTGATTCATGGATCTAGTATGCCTGCAAGCTCCTGCAGCGGGACAGCCCCACCACACCTGTTTACACAACGCAACGTGCCCAGCCCTGGCTGACACCTCACGCAGGCCTCCTTCATGAAAAAAGGGGCGACTTGCGTCGCCCCTTTTCAGGCTGAGTGCCCCACGCGAACGTGGATCACAGAGCGTAGTACATGTCGAACTCGACCGGGTGCGTGGCCATGCGGAAGCGGGTCACTTCCTGCATCTTCAGGTCGATGTAGGCATCGATGTAGGCATCGGTGAACACGCCACCCTTGGTCAGGAACGCGCGGTCCTTGTCCAGATACTCCAGAGCCTGGTCCAGGCTGTGGCAGACGGTCGGCACCAGTGCGTCCTCTTCGGGCGGCAGATGGTACAGATCCTTGGTGGCGGCTTCGCCCGGATGGATCTTGTTTTCCACGCCATCCAGACCGGCCATCATCAGGGCCGAGAAGGCCAGATAGGGGTTGGCCGAAGGATCGGGGAAACGCGCCTCGATGCGGCGACCCTTGGGGTTGGCCACGTGAGGGATGCGGATCGAGGCCGAGCGGTTCTTGGCCGAGTAAGCCAGCTTCACCGGGGCTTCGAAGCCAGGCACCAGGCGCTTGTAGCTGTTGGTGCCAGGGTTGGTGATGGCGTTCAGGGCACGGGCGTGCTTGATGATGCCGCCGATGTAGTACAGAGCGAATTCGCTCAGACCGGCGTAGCCGTCACCGGCGAACAGGTTCTGGCCGTCCTTCCAGATGGACTGGTGAACGTGCATGCCGGAGCCGTTGTCGCCCACGATGGGCTTGGGCATGAAGGTGGCGGTCTTGCCGTAAGCATGGGCCACGTTCGTGATCACATACTTTTGCAGTTGCAGCCAGTCAGCGCGCTCGGTCAGCGTGCTGAACTTGGTGCCGATTTCCATCTGGCCAGCGTTGGCCACTTCGTGGTGGTGCACTTCCACGGGAATGCCCAGCGATTCGAGGATCAGGCACATTTCCGAGCGCATGTCCTGGCCGGAGTCGACCGGGGGCACGGGGAAATAGCCGCCCTTGACGGTGGGACGGTAGCCGGTGTTGCCGTGCTCGTATTCGGTGCCGGTGTTCCAGGCGCCTTCTTCTGCTTCGATCTTGAAGAAGGTGTGGCCCATGTCGTTGCTCCAGCGAACGGAGTCGAACACGAAGAACTCGGGCTCAGGGCCGAAGAAGGCGGTGTCGCCCAGACCGGAAGCCTTCAGATAGGCTTCAGCGCGCTTGGCCAGCGAGCGGGGATCGCGCTCATAGGCCTTGCCATCGTGCGGCTCGATCACGTCGCAGGTCAGGATCAGCGTCGGCTCTTCAAAGAACGGGTCGATGTTGGCGGTGTTGGGATCGGGCATCAGCAGCATGTCGGATGCTTCGATACCCTTCCAGCCGGCGATGGACGAACCGTCAAAGGCGTGGCCCTCGCTGAACTTGTCTTCGTCGAAGTGAGAGACAGGCACCGTGGTGTGGTGCGATTTGCCACGGGTATCGGTGAAGCGGAAGTCAACGAACTTGACTTCGTTGTCCTTCACCATTTTGATCACGTCAGCGACGGTCTTGTTGGCCATCAGGTGCTCCTAGCGAGAGGCTTGAATGTGCAATGAAATGGAACGAGTCTGTTTCCAAAAACAGAAACAGCGCGCAGTGTAATAGCGAAAAGCATGCCCACCCGCGACCGAGATCAACAGCGATGCACACCCTTCACACGGGACGCCTTGAGCGCCCCCATATTTTCGCACTGTCTCGGGCACCCCTTCGCGGCTGGAGGGTCGAGAATTTCAACGGATGAAACCCCGCACTCCCTCGCACCTCCAGGCAAAGACTCAAAATGCACCGAATGAGTGCGCAATGGTAGCGCCTATCGTCACCGCACCATTGTTGGGCCCATTGATGCACCGAGTTGGTTCAGACCTTGCACCAAGGCATCGAACGCCGCGCCCACCTGCTCACCCTGCCCCTTCACCCCCAACTCGATGTGGCGTCCATGCACCGGATGGTCCACGCTGGGCAGGCTGAACACCTTCACCGGGGCAAAGCGGCTCTCGATCTCCACCATCAAGGGCGTGAGATGGGACTCGATGGCACCATAGACCACCACGGCGTGCTCGGCCATGCGCCCAAGCCCTTGCAGTTGCGGGTGACACTGATCCAGCACCCAGGCCATCATGGGCCAGGCCATCACCGGAAACCCGGGCAGGAAGTGCACCCGTCCCTGCAAGCTGAAGCCGGGAATGCGGTTGTAGGGGTTGGGAATGATCTCGGCGCCCACGGGGAACTCACCCATCTGCAAACGCCGCTGCGTGTCCTGGGAGTCCGGCTCGAAAGGCTGCCCCTCCTGCTCGGCCATCTCGCGACAGCGATCCAGGATCAGCTCGCGCGCCGTGGGATGCAGCACCAGGGGTTGGCCCAGCGCCTGGGCCGCACAGGCCCGGGTGTGATCGTCCGGCGTGGCGCCGATGCCCCCGAAGGAAAACACCACATCGCCGCTATCAAAGGCATGTCGCAGATCTGCGGTGATGCGCTCAGGCTCGTCCCCCACATAACGGGCCCACGACAGGGCCATGCCCCGTTCCGACAGCAGTTCGATGGCCTTGGCCAGGTGCTTGTCCTGACGACGTCCGCTGAGGATTTCGTCGCCAATGATGATGAGTCCGATCATGACAGGGCAGTCTCCGAAGATGGCGGGGTCAGGGGCAGGTCCACCGGCCGGGTGCGCAGGTTCTGCAAGGCCTCCAGCAGGTAGTGGGCGAACCACAGACAGGAAAAGACGAACACGAAGGTGTAGATCCACAGGGATGCCACGATCATGACCGGCGCCAGCACCACGGCCAGCGCACCCATGGCCCAGAGCATGGAAGGCGCCGCGCCCAGATAGCCCGTGATCACCCCCATGAGCAGCAAGGACGGGCGATGCTCACGCAGGATGAGCGTCCGCTCCTCAGGCGTGGCGTGCTCGGCCAGGATATCGAACGCCATGACGCGGTAGGTCAGCCAGCCCCAGATCAGCGGCGGCAAGATCAGACCCAGCGGCGGAATGAACCACAGCGGCATGGACACCAGCATCACCACCAGCGCCAGAGCGGTCGACCCCAGGGACCAGCCCAGCGAGGCCCACCAGGGCGCACGGTGGCGTGACGCCAGATCCGGGAAGCGCCGTGCCACCACCATCCGCACCACCGAGGGCGCCATCAGCGTGGCCACCACCAGCAGGCAGGAGATCACGACCACCGGCACCACCAGAGCGAGCAGCAGCATCGCGGCCAGCACCGAAGAAGCTCCGGGCACGCCCCACTGGTTCAACCAGGACAACAGCGTGCTCAGCCAGGGCCAGGTGTTCAGCGACGAAGCCAGTGCCGTGACCGCGTCACTCCAGCCCCACCAGGCCAGCCCACCGAGCACCACCAGTGAGAGCAGCAGCGGCAACAGCGAGAGCCAGATGATCCTGGGGTGCAGGCCGTAAGCCAGCGCCCGCCACAAGCTGCTCGATAGAGGTGATGAAGTGCCAGTCATGGCGCCATCTTGCCAGCAGCAGCGGGGAATCCGCTGCTGGACTGACGCAAGACCCTGAACTCAGGCCAGCAGGCGCTTGAGGCCCAGCCACTGCTGAGCCCAGAATCCACGCCCGTAGTCGCGCGCGCCCTGGTCCGGCAACTGATCGCGGATGCCGGTGGATTCGACGGGGGAGCGGAAATCCGCCGTGCCAAAGAGGATGTCCCAGACCGGAAAGAGCACCGCGAAGTTGTGCCCTCCCAGGCTGCCAGGCCCATGCGACTCGTGCCCGATGCCAATGGCATGGTGCACGCGATGGAACCGCGGGCTCACCAGCAGGCGCTCGATGACGCTCCCCAGGCGCAGCCGCGTGTTGGCGTGCGACAGGCTTTCAATGAGCAAGGTCACGGCCACCACCGCCACGAACTGCCCCGGAGGCACACCGATGGCCCGCGCCACCACGGCGATGATCAAGGCGCGGATGACATCGTCGAGCAGGTGGTTGCGGTTGTCGCTCCACAAGGTCATCTGGCGCTGACTGTGGTGCACGGCGTGCAGAGCCCACCAGGCATTGGAGGCGTGCTGCCCACGGTGAATCCAGTAATCCACGAAGTCGAACACCAGCAGATACAGCACCAGACTGAACCAGGCCGTGTCACTCACCCCCGGCCACCACGGGGCCGCCAGTGCGTCCAGGTGGATCCCATCCACGCCCTGCACACGCGCCCAGCCAAACAAGGCATCGATCACCGGATCCAGGGAAAAGAACATCACCAGGCGAAACACCCCCAGGCGATGGATGAACGAGTACAACATGTCGACGCGCACCGCCCGCCGATCTGTGACGGCCTCGACCGGCCGCCAGCGCTCCAGCGCGCCAAACACCACCACCATGATCACCAGTTGCAGCAAGCCCACCAGCAACCAGCCAGTGGCGTTGTAGGCATCTTCCAGGAGGTTGCCCAAGCCCAGGTCGAACGCCAGAGGCTGCACCACGGTTTCGAACAGCCATTGCTGGGCGGTGTCGAAGTGCTGGGAGACGAGATTCAGGGCTTCGTCAATCATGGGGATTCACAGGCATCAGGGTCGAGGGGCCGGTGCATCACCGACCGTGCGGTAGTCGGGATGCTCGCGCAAGGTCGCAAAACACATACCACGCGCCTTCAGGCCCACGATCAGAGGCTCCAGCACGGCGGGCGCCCAGGGATCCTGGCGCGACCAGATGCCCAGATGCGCCAGCAAGATGTCCCCCGGGCGAATGTCCCGCAGGGCCTGCTGGAGCAGCCGCGCATTGGGATACCGGTCACTGGGCAGCTCATCGCCCAGAAAGCCGGCCGTCGTCCAGGGCACATGGTGCCAGCCGCAATGCCGGGCGGCCTTCAGGAGCGCAGGTGAGGTCTTGCCTCCGGGCGCACGAAACAGGGCCCGCATCGGCCGCCCCGTCATAGCCTGGAAGCGCTGGGCACTGCGAGCAAGCTCCTCGCAGTACTGCGCCGGGCTCAAGCTCAGGCGCTGACCGGTCTGCGGGCCCGCCGTCGGCTGCAGGATCAGCGCCCCACTGCGGTCACCACGCCAGACCATGTGGTCCCAGGTATGCGATCCGAAATCATGCCCGGCCTGTGCCAGCGCTTTCCACCAGGGCGCCCAGTGCTCATCCAGACTGGTGCCCGCCGGGCGTGATGCCACCGGCTGCGTGCGCTCATTGGCCAGGAAAAACGTGGCCTGGATCTGCTGACGCGCCAGCACCTGCGCCACCAGCGGCGCCACGCCCATGTGGCCGGTATCGAAGGTGAGGTAGACCGGCTTGGTGCAGGTGGCCGCCGGTGCCGCCCATGCCCCTGCCGAGCCCGCGATCAGCAGGCACGGTGCCAGGGCACGGCGCAGGCGCTCAACGGGGCGCATGGTCCAGCGTCCAGACCCCATGCGGGGATTTGCCCACCGGCACCTGGCGCAGGACCTTGCCCTGCACCGTGTCGATGAAGGTCAGCTTGCGCGCCCAGCGCGAGGTCACCAGGATGGTCTTGCCATCGGACAACAGGTCCATGCAATC
>NZ_DASUIT010000005.1:0-21488 GCF_036279655.1 Aquabacterium sp.
GAAGACCTCCACCGCATGGGACAGTTCATCGGCCTGATGTTTCAGGCTGCTGGCTGCCGCCGCAGTTTCGTCGACCAGCGCCGAGTTCTGCTGCGTGTTCTGATCCAGGCGATTGATGGCCACACTGATCTGCTCGATCCCTTCGTTCTGCTCGGTGCTGGACTGGGCAATCTGGGCCACCAGTTCATTGACGAGACGAACCTGCGCCACCACATCACCAATCGTCTGGCCGGTTGCATCCACCAGGGTGGAGCCTGACTCCACCTGCTCCACACTGCTGGTGATCAACTGCTTGATCTCCTTGGCCGCCTCGGCGCTGCGCTGCGCGAGCGTACGAACCTCGGCCGCCACCACAGCAAAACCTCGGCCCTGCTCACCCGCACGGGCCGCTTCCACCGCGGCGTTGAGAGCCAGGATGTTGGTCTGGAAGGCGATGCCATCGATCACGCCAATGATGTCCGTGATCTTGCGACTCGAAGCCTGAATGCCATTCATGGTATCAACGACCCGATTGACGGCCGCACCACCGGCGCTGGCCACATCGGAGGCCGACCCCGCCAGTTCGTTCGCCTGGCGTGCATTGGCGGTACTGGACTTGATCGTACTGTTGATCTCCTCCACGGAGGCAGCGGTTTGCTGGATGTTGGCGGCGGCTTGCTCCGTGCGCTCGCTCAGCGACTGATTGCCTGCGGCAATCTGTGAAGACGCCACGCGCACGGCATCTGCTGCGCTACGAACCTGTTGGATGGACAAGGCAATGTGATGCAGCGCCTCCAACAATCGTTTGGCGCGTTCGTCCGATGAGGGCTGCTCAACCACGGACAGATCCACGCGCCCATCTTCCGATCTCAACCTGTCCACAATGGACATCAACTCCTCGGCCGTGCGGAAATCCGCCTGCGCGCGCGCTGCAAGCAAGAGGAGCACGGCAGCCTCGGCAATCACATACAAGGCGTGCTCGACCACCCGACCGAAACTGGGCTCCGTGAAACAGACAGGCCCCCAGCCCCAGGTCTGGAACTGATTGAAGCTGAGGTGATGAACAGCGATCGCCACCGCCCCGATGATCACCGGCAAGGCCTTGCGATAGGTCACCAGGCAGGCAAGAAAGGCAAACACCCCGAAATGGGCTTCATTGTGCCCTCGGGAGACATGAATCATCAGGCCGACCATGCTCATGCCCAGGACTGGCAGGGCCACCTGGCTGAGCACACCGCCCCGCGATTGGAGCGCCACGACCAGCGCTGCGGCCATGAAGATCAGCCCCACCACCGTGGCCAGCACAACTTCGCCATAGAGCATGCTGTAGACCAGCGTGCCCAGGAAGGTGGTGGCCATGGCGCACAGGACCACAAGATCCTGCCCTCCCAGGATGGAGGATGACGGTGTGGATGGATGTTGATTCATGAATGGTCCCCGGACGCGACAACAGCCTCTCCTGAAGGTGAGTCACTGCGTTGAGAATATCGGCCTGTTGCCCGAGAACTTGACCGTCAAGGCGGGATCTAGAATTTGTAGGCCAACCTCAGGCCGCCCCAGTGGCGGCCTTGCACCATGATGGGCGCCGACGCTTCCTTGAGCATCACGAACTGGCCACCCCCCATGTCGCGCCGGTAGGTCTGCAGCAGGAAGGGCTTCTTGTTGCGTGCGGACGCCAGGCCCGTGCGGTCATTGAAGATGCGCCGCCAGCGTGAGTTGGCCGTGTTCCACACCACATCGCCTGGGCGTTGCGGCTGGCAGTACTTGCGGTTGTGGGTGGGGATGTAGCCGTTGCGGTCGACGCCAATGCAAAAGACCACCTGGGGCAAGGCCTCCAGCACGGGCTCCTGGATGGCCGGAAAGGCCGCATCGGTGATGGCATTGAAGCGGGTCAGGAACTGCTGCGGATCGCTCCCCGACACAGCCTGGTAGTTCTCGTCGAACAGGTCCGCCAGGGAAATCCGCCGGGACGCCACGGCCGCCTCCAGCACCTCGGACAGACGCCCCGCCACTTGCTGAGCCATCTCGATATAGGGCGTGTCGTTCGTGCGCACACCGCACGCGGCGATCGTCTCCATCAGGGCCTCCGACACGCCCAGCACGGTCTCGCTGCGGCCCACGGCCTTGCCCAGCGCCTCGCAGGTGCTGCGCACGTCCTGCACCATGTGCTGCGCCTGGTCATGGATGCCCGCCGACACATCCACACTGCGTCGCGCCGAATCGTTGATCTGCCCCACCCCCTGCTGGACCGCCAGAACCGCTTCCTGAAAACTGCCCTTGCGGGCCTGGGTGGCTGAGGCGTCCCAGTGAATGTCCCCCTCCAGTGCATGGATGCGCTCATCCAGGCTGGCCACCGTCTTCATGATGGTCTTGGACGTGGCCTCGACCTGGGTCGACAGGTCCTTCACGGCATCAGCCACCACGGAAAAGCCGCGCCCGGCCTCACCCGCCCGCTTGGCTTCCACGGAGGCATTGAAGGCCACGAGCCGTGTCTGCAGGGCGATCTGGGTGATCTGCTGAGCCGCCTCGGCCACCTCACGCAAGGAGCCCACCAGCGCAGAGACTTCGTGTTCGATGTTTTCCACCGCCACGCGGGCTTGCCCGACCGCGTTCAGGCTGCCTTCCGTGACATGGTGGATGTTCTCCTGGGACGAGCGGATGTCCTGGAGTTTGTCCATGAGCGCCTGGAGCGCATCGCGCTGACGCTTGGCCATGGCGGTGGTGTCCTCCAGCGCGCCTTTGAGCATGGCCGCCTCCAGGCCCAGCCCGGAGGTGTCCTTCTGCAATTGCGAAGCCAGCGCCGTGACGGCGCCCGAAGGCTGCGCAGACGAGCGCATGTCGGCCGAGCCCGAAGGCTCAGCCGACGATGCTCTGTCGACCGTGGGCCCCCACAGGCCCTTCAAAAATGGCAGCAGCATGGCAGCCCCTCACACAGAATTGTTTCATCGCCTGGTCCTGACGTTCACCACTCTCTGAGCTTCACACGCAGTCGGGCGATGGACTGGCTGTGAAGCTGGCATACGCGCGACTCGGTCACACCAAGCACGGCAGCGATTTCCTTGAGATTCATGTCCTGCTCGTAGTACATGCTCATCACGTACTGCTCGCGTTCCGGGAGATTCTTGATGGCCTCGACCAAGGCCTCGCGCATGCGGTAGTCCTGCAGCAGGCTCAGGGGGTCGCTGCCCTCGTCGGCCACATGGCGGTCGAGGTAGTCGCTGTCGCCGTCATCGCCGCTCATGTCCTCCAGGTAGATGAGCTGAGTGCCACGCACCTTGCCCAACATCTCCTGGTACTCACCCAGCGACATGCCCATTTCCTTGGCGATTTCGCTCTCCTGGGGCGCGCGTCCCAGGCGCTGCTCCAGG
Source organism: Aquabacterium sp. (assembly GCF_036279655.1). Classification (GTDB taxonomy): domain Bacteria; phylum Pseudomonadota; class Gammaproteobacteria; order Burkholderiales; family Burkholderiaceae_C; genus Aquabacterium. The sequence goes on from NZ_DASUIT010000005.1 coordinate 3,348, forward strand.
CGGTGCACAGCCGCTTCGATGTCGCGCTGTTGCTTGCGGGTGCCTCGGCTCATCCAGTCGGCACCGCGCAACTCATCGAGCATGGCGCCGCGGATGCGTTGTGTGGCAAAGGTTTCGAACTGCACGCCCTGCCCGGCATCGAATCGGCTGAGCGCATCGGTCAAGCCGATCATGCCCACCTGGATCAGGTCGTCGATCTCGACGTTGGCCGGCAGCTTGGCAATCATCTGGTGAGCCAGGCGACGCACCAGCGGGCTGTACTGGTGGAGCATGGCATCCAAATTGAGGCGGCCTTTGGCGGTGTACATGTTCTGCTCCATGAACGTCATTTCAGTTGAATACCGGTGTGCTGCGGGATGGCAGAGCCGCCCCGGGCGACATCAGGTGGTCAAAGGCACTTTCACCCAGGGTGTGCGGCAAGGCGCAGCGCAACAGATCCGCAGCCATGTCGAGAAATGCCGGACCAGGGTCCTGGGTGGCGGGCTCCATGGGGTTGATCTGCAGCCAGTCTCGCTGAGCCGCCCCCAGGAAGTTGTCGGCACATTGCTCCAGCCGGTGGGCGATCTGCGCCCCCATCTGCGATGCGGGGTTGGCACACACCAGCAGGTCATAGGCCATCCATTGCGCGCGCTGGGCCATCACCTTGACGGCTGCGTAAGCATGGGTGAGGCCGGCCGGGTTCTCGTCGGTGAACACCAGCGGACGCAGGTTCTGCCCACGGGCCAATTTTGAGAGCATGCGCACCAGCTCGCTGGCCGATGCGTGCAAGATGACCACGTCGATCTGAGGCGCTGCCGTGGCCAGGGCATCCACCAGCGAGGCGCTGCTGCCCTGGGCATCGACATGCTTGAGCGGCAGACCACGCGCGGGCAGGTAGGACACATCGGCAGACAGGGCCTCAATGCCTTCGCTGAGATCAAAGCCCGCCAGCTCCGAGGGAGGGCGCGCGCGCTCACCCGCATCGACCACCAGCGTCTTGAGGCCAAAGCCCGCGTACGCGGCACACAGGCGCTCCAGCACCACCCCACCGAAGATCACCTGGGGGTTCGAGACCACAGGCACGAACCGCAGGACCCGGGTGGGGAACATCTGACGCAGGCCGTGCGCCTGATCGACGGGCCGTCCGGTCTGCATGGATGAGCGTGAGGTATGGATCATGAGGCGACTCGATCACACCGCGTTGGTCACCGTCGACGCTTCCACGGCAACGGGGCTTGAAAACACCAGGCTCACCTCGGAGGGGTCGAGCCTGTAGGCCGGGTTCAAACTGGCACGAAGGGCTCGGTGCACCAAGGAGGCGGCAGTGATCCGATGCCAATCTTCCGGCACCCGCTGCCCGTTGGCGACACCCATCACCTTGAGCTTGTGACGAATTAACGCATCCAGCGCCGGACCGAGCTTGACCGCCTCATCCAGCTTGGAGAGGATGATGCCCGAACAGGCCGCAGCCTGGTAGCTCACCATCACGTCCTCGATGGCATCGCCCTGGGCTGCGGCATTGATGACCAGCAATTTGCGGATGCTGGGATGGGAGATCATCTCCAGCAGCTCGCGGGTGCGGGCGTCGCGTTGCGGCATCCCGGCCGTGTCGATCAGGATCAGCTTCTTGCCGGCCAGCAGCTCCAGCAGGTCTTCCAGGGCGGCACGATCGTGGGCGATGTGCACAGGCACGCCCAGGATGCGGCCATAAGAGCGCAGTTGCTCGTGAGCGCCCATCCGATAGGCGTCCAGCGTGATCAGGCCCAGGTTGTGCGCGCCGTGTTTGGCGGCAAACAGGGCAGCCAGCTTGGCGGTGGTCGTGGTCTTGCCCACACCGGTCGAGCCGATCAGCGCAAAGACGCCGTTCTGGTCTTCCAGGTTGGGCTCCTTGTCGGCCGTGTTCAGGTTGCGCTGCAGCACCTGGGCGCCCCAGTTCATCTCTTCGCTCAGGCCGGCGGCCACATTGGCGGGCATGCCCTCGACCAGCTTGCGGATCAGCACCGGAGAGAAGCCGCCGTCCAGCAGACGCTGCGCCATCTGGGCCTGGCCCGGCGTGCGCTGCAGCTTGTCCACAAAGGCCATGGTCTCGAAGCGCTCCTTCATCAGGGCGCGCATGGCACGCAACTCGTCAAGCATGTTGGCATTGGCGGCCTGCGCGGCCACCAGAGCTTCGCGGGCGGCTTCGTCCACCAGCCCCCCGGGGGGCACGGCGGGCACCGGGCTGCGGGCGACGACCGAGTTCAGGGTCAACTCGGACGGATCGCTCCAGGCCTGACCGCGTGAACGCTCATCGCGAGCCGCCTGCTGGGCTCGGGTTGGCAAGGCACGCACCTCGGCCGACTCCCGTGCCTGCTGGCGGACTTGCTGTTGCTGGGCTGCGGCTGCCTGGGCCTGGCGAGCCTGCTCGGCCTGCTGCGCCTGCTGAGCACGCACCAGGCGCAGTGACGGTGCCGACAGATCCAGATCGTCCTGAGGTGCCTGCGGCTCGGAGAAGGTCGGTGCCGTGCGGGCGGGGGCCACGCGCTGGGTCAGTTGCTCCTCGGGCGACAGGGCCAACTCGGGCTCCATCCGTGCCTTCAGGGCGGCCTGGCGGCGACGCAGCATGCGCTCACGCACATACTCCTGGAAGGACAGGGTGCTCATGGCCAGTTGGCGCACGTCGTCCTGCACGGTGCTGGCCAGCGTGGCCACCGCCTGGCGAGCCCCACCGGACTTGCCCGAACGGCTCTCCAGGGCCGGCTCCGTCTCGTCAGCGGTCTGCTGTGCCTGCACACGGGCGGCCACGGGGGCCTTGGCCGGTGCGGGTTCATGGTTTTCCACGGGCATGCGCTCGATGGCGGCAATGGCATCCGAGCCCATGGCCATGATCTCGACGCCACCCTCGGGGGCTGGTTTGGTGGACAGGACCACAGCATCGTCGCCAAAGACCTGGCGAACCTTCTGCATGGCCTCACGCGACGTGCGTCCGGTAAAGCGTTTGACGTTCATGCGTGACCTCCGATCAAGGTACCAATGCGGATCGAATGTGTTTCAGGGATTTCGCTGTGGCCCAGCACCTTCAGACGAGGTGCCGCCCGCTTGAGCAACCGGGCCACCGTGGGACGGATGACATCGGGCACCAGCAGACAGGCCGGATGGCCCAGGTTTTCCTGACGCTGCGAGGCATCCGCTGCCTGGCGCGTCAGGTGATCGGCGACCCCCGGATCCAGCATGGGTCCGTTGGCCGAGGTGAGGGCCTGGGTGAGCAGGCGCTCCAGATCAGGTTCGATCGCGATCACATCGAGTTCGCGAACCGGGCCGTAGATCTGCTGAACGATGGCCGGGGCCAGTCCCACGCGGATGCGGCGAGCCAGCTCGTGACCGTCATTGGCAATCTGGGGAGACAGGGCGGCTTGTTCCGCCAGCGTCTCGATGATCGAGCGCATGTCGCGGATGTGAACGCCTTCCTCCAGCAGGAGCTGCAACACTTTCTGGAGGGTGGCAATGCCGACCATTTTGGGTACCACGTCTTCGATGAGTTTGGGGGCCAGTTTCGTCACATGTTCCACAAGCTGCTGGGTCTCTACACGGCCCAGCAACTTCGCCGCATGCATTTGCATCAAGTGTGAGAGATGGGTCGCCACCACGGTCGAGGAATCAACCACGGTGTAGCCCGCCATTTGCGCCGCTTCCCGCTGGCGTTCTTCCACCCACACGGCGGGCAGGCCAAAGGCCGGGTCGGTGGCGGCCGTGCCGGGCAGCGGGTTGGTGACGTGCCCGGGGTTGATGGCCATCAGCATGCCGGGAAAGACCTCGCCTTCGCCCACCACGGCGCCCCTCAGGGTGATGCGGTAGATGCTGGGGCGCAGCTCCAGGTTGTCCTTGATGTGCACAGATGGCGGCAAGAAGCCGACTTCTTGCGCGAACTTGCGTCGAACGCCCTTGATCCGGTTCAACAGGTCTCCACCACGATCCTTGTCCACCAGCTGGATCAGGCGGTAGCCCACCTCCAGACCCAGGGTGTCCACGGGCTGCAGATCCTCCCAGGTGGCCTCGCCATTGGGGTTGGTGGTGGCCGCGGGCTTGTCGACCTCGGGCGGCTTGGCCTTCTCGGCCTGCTCGCGCAGGTGCATCTTCCAGGTGCCCCACCCCATGCCGATCGCCGCAGGCATGAAGATCAGGAAGGGCATGCCGGGGATGAGGCCCAGCAGCCCGATCACGCCCGCCGCCACACCCATGACCTTGGGGTTGCGGAAGACCTGGGACATGATCTGCGCGCCCACGTCCTGCCCCTTGCCGACCCGGGCCACCACCATGGCGGAGGCCACCGAAATCAGCAGCGCGGGGATCTGGGCCACCAGGGCGTCACCCACGGCCAGCAGCACGTAGCTGGAGGCGGCATCCCCTGCAGACAGGTCATGCTGCGCCACACCGATGATGAAGCCGCCGATGATGTTGATGAACAGGATCAGGATGCCGGCCACGGCATCGCCGCGCACAAACTTGGAGGCACCGTCCATGGAGCCGTGGAACTCGGCTTCTTCCGCCACTTCGATGCGGCGGCGCTTGGCCTCCTTCTCATCGATCAGGCCGGCATTGAGGTCGGCATCGATGGCCATCTGCTTGCCGGGCATGGCGTCCAGGGTGAAACGCGCACCCACTTCGGCGATCCGCTCGGCACCCTTGGTGATCACCATGAAGTTGATGATCACCAGGATCACGAACACGATGATCCCCACCGCAAAGTTGCCACCGATCAGCACATGACCGAAGGCCTCGATCACCCGGCCGGCCGCGCCGGTGCCGGTGTGGCCCTCCATCAGCACCACCCGGGTCGAGGCCACGTTCAGCGACAGGCGCAACAAGGTGGTCAGCAGCAGCACCGCCGGGAAGGCCGCGAAGTCCAGCGGGCGCACCATGGTGGCCGAGACCATCATCACCATCAGGGCCATGGCGATGTTGAAGGTGAAGAAGATGTCGAGCACCAGCGGCGGCAGGGGGATGACCATCATCACCAGGACCATGAGCACCACGATGGGTGCTGCCATGACCTGGAACATCTTGGCATCGCTGCCCGACATGTTCTTGAGTCGATTGAGCCACTCGTTCATCATTCAGCCTCCGACGCCGCCAGGCGCGCCTTCAGTTCGGGGGATTCGTTGGGATCCATGTCCTTGGGCACGTCCAGGTCGGGCATGTTGCCCGGCAGGGGTGCTTGCCCTGCCAGGGCCGCCTTGAGCTGGTACACATAGGCCAGCACCTGGGCCACGGCGCTGTACAGCGCCATGGGCACTTCGTGATCGATCTCGCAGTGCGCGTAGAGCGCACGCGCCAGCGGCGGCGCTTCAAGCACAGGCACCTTGTGCTCGGTGGCCAGATCACGGATCTTGAAGGCCAGCAGATCCAGCCCCTTGGCCACCACGCGCGGCGCGCCCATGGTGCCCTCGTCATACTTCAAGGCCACCGCATAGTGGGTGGGGTTCATCACGACCAGATCGGCGGTGGGCACGGCTGCGAGCATGCGCTTGCGGGCCATCTCGCGCATGATCTGACGCATGCGGCCCTTGACCTCGCCGTTGCCTTCCATCTGCTTGTACTCGTCCTTGACTTCCTGGTGCGTCATGCGCATGCGCTGCATGAACATGAAGCGCTGCAAGGGCCAGTCGATCAGGGCAAAACCGGCCAGCACCAGCAGCATGGTCCACAGCACCTGGCGGAAGGTGTCCCCCATGTCATGGATGGCCAGCGGCAGGGGCTGGGCCAGCAGTTGCACCAGGTCCGGCCAGCGCTTCCACAGCAGCATCCCGCCCACCGCGCCCAGGGCCAGCGCCATGGCACTGGCCTTGAGCGCGTCGATCAACTGCTTCTTGGAAAACACATTGCCGATCCCGGAGACGGGATTGAGCTTGCCGAAATTGGGGGCGATGACCTTGAAGCTGAGCATCCAGCCACCCGAGATGACCCCGGCGCCCACGGCCGCCAGGGCGATGCCCGCACCCAGGGGAATCACGACCATCAGGGCCATGCTCGACCAGACCGACAGGCGCTCCAGCATGGCGTCCTCCGACGCCACGATCCGCGCATCGAAGCGCAACCCGGTGTTCATCAGCAGTTGCAGACGCTCCATCCACCAGGGCGTGAGCATGATCAAGGCCGCGATGGCCGCCAGCATCACCAGGAAATGGCCCAGATCGCGAGAGCGAACCGCCTGACCGTCCTCACGCGCCTTGCGCAGCTTCCGTTCGGACGCTGGTAAGGGCTTGTGGTCGTTGTCCTGGTCGCTCATGGCCTTGAAAAACAATGCTGATGACTGAGCATTGTTCGCAAGTCCTCGGATTTCTTTAGCGGGATAAGACCGCGGGCAAGGCGTCTATTCCCCCTTGCGAACAGCCCCCGCACATGACGAAGGGGCCCAGGTGTGACATGCATCACACCTGGGCCCCTCTGGGGCGGACAGGGTCCGTCAGAGATCGGAGCTCAGTCCAGCGTCAGCACTGCCTTGACCGAGCCATCCACAGCCGCCTTGTCGATGTAGCCGATGGCCTTGGGATCGGCCGCCACGGCTTTCTTGACGGCCGCAGCATCGGGCAACTCCTTGGGCGCCTGGCCCTTGCCCGAAAACACGATGCGCGACCAGGTGGCCTTCACCTGGTTGAGATCGCGATCGGTGGCCTTCTTGTAGAACTGCTCACGCAGGGGCGAGGACTCGGGTAGATCGACCGGTTTGAGGTCAAAACTGCGGCCCAGATACACGTTGGCCACCTGGTCCTTGCTGAGGGCCGAGGCGCCCGGGCCCATGATCACCGCGACCTGGGACCAGGCCGATGCGGCGCCCAGGGTCAGGACACCCGCGGCAAAGAACGAACGAATGGATTGAATGCGCATGTCGGGGCCTCCTTAGAACACGAAGTCCACACCGAATGCCACCGAGGTGACGCTGCGCGTGTCCGTTCCCACTGCGGTCACGAATGACGACGAGTCCTTGGCCTCGTGGCGGCCGATCTGGGCCTTCAGCGCCACATTGTTGGCAATGTCATATCGCACGCTGACGTTCGTGCTGCTCCAGTCGTTCGGACTGGAGACCGTTTCGCTCTTGTATTTGCCATGGGTCAACATGGGCAACCACTTGCCGAAGCGCCAGCCAGCCCCCACGTACCACATCTTTTCCTTGGCCAAGGGCTTGCCGGCCAGGGCGAACTGGTAAGCGCCCAGAGCGGGGCCCGAAAGAGCGGCCTGGGTCATGGGCAAGTCGTTCTGATCCCGCGAGGCCCACTCAGCCATCACGATGGCGGTACCGTTGTCATACTGCAGGCCCACGTTCGTGAACTTGTCGCGCATGGTGTATTCGATCGGCGTGGGTATACCAGCCCCGGCCAGCAGCGGCGAACTAAAGGGAGATGCACTGCGTACCTGGCCTGCCCGCAGCAACCAATCGGACCATTCGAGTTGCGCGCTGACGCTGGCCACCCAGTCACTGGGCGCGTCAATCACCGTGGCGCCTGAAGAAATATTGGTCTGGCTCTTGCCGTAACCACCCTGCAGACTGACAACGGCATCACCCACCGGAATCCGCCAAATGCCCTGGAGTCCGTCCATGGTGGTCAGAGGCATGCGTCCGTAGACTTCCAGAGGGGCTCGCAACCAGGGTTGGCTGTAGCCCACATTGCGGGAGTCGGAGATCATGAACGCGGGCAACACCACGCGGCCCAGTCGCAGGTCGACGCTCGGTGTCACGGCGTATTGCGCGAACAGCCATTCAATGCCGATGTCGAAATCCCGGTTCGAATCCAGCGCAGAGTCCACGCGCCGTCGGATCGACAGCAACTGGGCCGTGGCCGACCAGCCTTGGCCAAAATTGACCACGCCTTGCAGACCGAAGCGCGAATCGGCACCTAGATCAATCGTGGAGCCAGCGCCCTTCGATTGGGTCAGAGAGGTGCGGAACTGCAGATCGCTCTTGTCGATCGCTGTGGCCGCAATCGTGCCGAAACCACTGACCTTGTACTGAATGCCGCCTTCTTCTGCATGTGCAGCACAGGCCGCCATCATGGCCGCCGCCGCGACGGCCTGCCATCCAAAACGCTTTGCTTTCATCGTTGCTCCTGTTAGGGGATCGAAAGTGAACAAATCAGAAAAATTGTTCAAGCCACCTCGACAAGCAGGTGTATCGACCACTCAACTGAGAAATTGAGTCAATTTGTGACCGACACGCCTTACTTATGATTTCCTGGTCAACAAAGAGCGTCAGACTTTTTGTCGAATGAAATCCAAGCTCACGATATGGGGAATTCGGTCCCAACAAACAAAGGAAATGCGGACAACCAGGTGGGTAATTCCCGCATTCACACCAAGGTCATGTCCATGGCAGAAGGTCACAGGCAGCGCCTGTGACCCCTGATGGCAACGACGCTGCGGCCCTCAACTCTCGGAGGGCACCACCGTCCAGTGCTGGCGCACCTCGGACTGCGCATCCACGCTTTCCATGTGGACAGGAAAGCCCCACAGCCGCGCCACATGCTTGAGCACCTCTCGGGTGCTGTCGTGCAGCGGGCGCTTGTTGTGCTGCGTGTGACGCAAGGTCAGAGAGCGGTCCCCCCGGAGGTTGACGCTCCAGACCTGGATGTTGGGCTCGCGTGAGCCCAGGTCGTACTGACGCGCCAGGGACTCGCGCAGCGCGCGGTAGCCTGTCTCGTCGTGGATGGCAGCGATCTCCATCTCGGTGTCGTCCTCGTCGTCATGGACGGCAAAAAGGCGGAAGTCACGCATGATCTTGGGCGAGAGGAACTGCCCGACGAAACTCTCGTCCTTGAAGTTGCGCATGGCGTAGTCCAGTGTCGGCAACCAGGCATGCTCGGCCGGATCCTTGCCTTCGGCCGACCCTGCAAAGTCGGGGAACCAGTGCCGGTCTTCGTCGGTGGGTTTTTCGCAGATGCGCTTGAGATCGGAGTACATCGCAAAGCCCAGCGCATAGGGATTGATGCCGCTGTAGGCCCGGTGCCCCACCGGCGGCTGGAAGACGACATTGGTGTGGGACTGCAGCCACTCCAGCATGATGCCGTCCGTCAGGTAGCCCTGGTCGTACATGGTGTTGAGCAGGGTGTAGTGCCAGAAGGTGGCCCAGCCCTCGTTCATGACCTGGGTCTGACGCTGCGGATAGAAGTACTGCGCCACCTTGCGCACAATGCGCACGATCTCGCGCTGCCAGGGCTCCAGCAAGGGCGCGTGCTTCTCGATGAAGTACAGCAGATTCTCCTGGGGCTCGGCCGGAAAGCGCCGCACGGCGTCTTCTTCAGGCCGATCCGCGCGGCGCGGCAAGGTTCGCCACAGGTCATTGACCTGCTGCTGCAGATAGGCCTCGCGCTCCTCGCGGCGCGCCAGTTCCTTGTCCAGCGACAGCTTGCTGGGGCGGCGATAACGGTCCACCCCATGGTTCATCAAGGCATGGCAGGAGTCGAGCAACTCCTCCACCGCATCGATGCCATGGCGGGCCTCGCAGGCCGCCACATAGTTCTTGGCATAGACCAAGTAATCGATGATGGACGACGCATCTGTCCACATGCGGAACAGGTAGTTGCCCTTGAAGAAGCTGTTGTGCCCATAAGCCGCATGGGCGATCACCAGGGCCTGCATGGCCATGGTGTTTTCTTCCATCAGATAGCTGATGCAGGGGTTGGAGTTGATGACGATCTCGTACGCCAGGCCCATGAAACCGCGGCGATAGTTCTTCTCGGTCGAGATGAACTCCTTGCCGTACGACCAGTGCCGGTAGTTCACTGGCATGCCCACGCTGGCATAGGCATCCATCATCTGCTCGGCCGTGATGATCTCGAGCTGGTTGGGGTAGGTGTCGAGCTTGAAGCTGGCCGCGGTCTTGCGGATCACCTCGTGGTAATCATGGATGAGCTCGAAGGTCCAATCCGAAGGGCCGGGCAACTGGTGCCCCTGAAGTTGTGCACTCATGCATCCACCCCTTCCTTCTTGAACAGTTCGCGGAACACCGGGTAGATCTGCGAGGGCTCCAGCACCTTGCGCATCGCGAACTGCTTGTGCGTTTCGGTCAGGGCCAGGTACTCGTCCCACAGGTTCTGTTCGGTCTGTGCCACCTGCACATAGGCGTAGTAACGCACCAGGGGCAGAATCTTGTTGGCCAGGATCTCGCTGCAGCGGCTGGAGTCGTGGTGCCAGTTGTCACCGTCACTGGCCTGGGCCACATACAGGTTCCACTCGTTGGTCGGGTAGCGCGCCTGGATGATCTCGTCGAGCAGCACCAGGGCGCTCGACACCACCGTACCGCCCGTCTCGGTGGCATGGAAAAACTCGTCCTCGGTCACCTCCTGCGCCTGCGTGTGGTGGCGGATGAAGACCAGTTCGATTTTGTCGTAGTGCCGCGTCAGGAACAGGTACAGCAGGATGAAGAAGCGCTTGGACAGCTCCTTGCGCTGCTCGTCCATCGAGCCGGAGACATCCATCACGCAGAACATCACCGCCTTGGTGGTGGGCACAGGCACCTTGATGCGACTGCGGTAGCGCAGATCGATCGGGTCCAGATAGGGGATGCCTTTCATGCGCCCATACAGATGGGCCAGGCGGGCCTCGATGTCTTCAATCTCGGCGGCGTGCTTGTGCACCAGGGCGTCGTCTCCCGCCTCCTGCTCATCACGCAGGGCCGCCAGACGCTCTTCCAACTCCTTGATCTCGCGCCGCGACGATGCCCCCAGGGCAATGCGCCGCCCCAGCGCACCGCGCATGGAGCGCACCACGTGCAGGTTGTTGGGTGTGCCATCGCTGGAGTAACCCGCACGCTGACTTTTCCACTCGGGTATCTCGGCCAGCGCGGTCTTGACCAGATTGGGCAGGGCCAGGTCCTCGAAGAAGACCTGCATGAACTCTTCCTTACTCAGCGAGAAGACAAAGTCGTCCTCGCCCTCCCCGCTGTCGCTGGCTTCGCTGCCACCGCTGCCCTGTCCCTGCCCGCCTTGCGGCCGCTCGATGCGATCGCCCTTGACGTACTCTCGGTTGCCCGGGTGCACCATGTCGCGGATGCCGCCCTGGCCGTGGTGGAACACCGGCTCGGAGAGGTCCCGCTTGGGGATGGTGATGTCTTCGCCCTTTTCGATGTCCCGGATGCTGCGTCCATTGATCGCGCGCTGAACCGCTTCGCGCACCTGGGTCTTGTAGCGACGCAGGAAACGCTCTCGGTTGCCAATGGACTTGTTCTTGCCCGCCAGCCGCCTGTCGATGATGTTCTGCAGCATTCGGGGTTCCGTTTCTGGTCTGTTACTGCCTTCGTGCCGGAGGAGAGCTCCCCCGGCACGTGTCCTGAATCACGAGGATTTGCGCACCCGCAGGTACCACTCGCACAGCAGGCGCACCTGCTTGGGCGTGTAGCCCTTCTCGACCATGCGGTTGACGAAGTCCTCGTGCTTCTTGACCTCGTCGGCACTGGCCTTGGCATTGAAGCTGATGACCGGCAACAACTCTTCGGTGTTGCTGAACATCTTCTTCTCGATCACCGTGCGCAGCTTCTCGTAGCTGGTCCACAGCGGGTTCTTGCCACCGTTGTTGGCCCGCGCCCGCAGCACGAAGTTGACGATTTCGTTGCGGAAATCCTTGGGATTGGCGATGCCGGCGGGCTTCTCGATCTTCTCCAGCTCGCTGTTGAGCGCGCTGCGATCGAAGCTCTCGCCCGTGTCGGTGTCGCGGTACTCCTGATCCTGGATCCAGTAATCGGCGTAGGTCACATAGCGGTCGAAGATGTTCTGACCGTACTCGGAATAGCTCTCCAGGTAGGCCGTCTGGATCTCCTTGCCGATGAACTCGGCGTAACGCGGCGCCAGCATCTCCTTGATGTAGGCGATGTACTTCTGCTCCAGCTCGGCCGGGAACTGCTCACGCTCGATCTGTTGCTCCAGCACGTACATCAGGTGCACCGGGTTGGCCGCCACCTCGGCGCTGTCGAAGTTGAAGACCTTGGAGATGATCTTGAAGGCAAAGCGCGTGGAGATGCCACTCATGCCCTCGTCCACCCCCGCGTAGTCGCGGTACTCCTGCATGGACTTGGCCTTGGGGTCCGTGTCCTTGAGGTTCTCGCCGTCATACACCTGCATCTTGCTGAAGATGCTGGAGTTTTCGGGCTCCTTCAGGCGCGTGAGGATAGCGAACTGGCTCATCATCTTGAGCGTGCCCGGCGCGCAGGGCGCCGCCGCCAGCGAGGAGCCACGCACCAGCTTCTCGTAGATCTTGATCTCCTCGCTCACGCGCAGGCAGTACGGCACCTTGACGATGTAGATGCGGTCGAGGAAGGCCTCGTTGTTCTTGTTGTTGCGGAAGGTCTTCCACTCGCTCTCGTTGCTGTGGGCCAGCACGACACCGTCGAAGGGAATGGCGCCAAAGCCCTCGGTGCCCTTGTAGTTGCCCTCTTGCGTGGCGGTCAGCAGCGGGTGCAGCACCTTGATGGGCGCCTTGAACATTTCCACGAACTCCAGCAGGCCCTGGTTGGCCAGGCACAGGCCGCCAGAGTAGCTGTAGGCGTCGGGGTCGTCCTGTGCATAGGTTTCGAGCTTGCGGATGTCAACCTTGCCCACCAGGGAGCTGATGTCCTGGTTGTTCTCGTCGCCCGGTTCGGTCTTGGCAATGCCCACCTGCTTGAGCACGCTGGGGTAGCGTTTGACGACTTTGAACTGACGGATGTCACCGCCGAATTCTTCCAGACGCTTGACCGCCCAGGGGCTGAGGATGCGCTGCAGGTAACGGCGAGGGATGCCGTATTCCTTCTCCAGGATGGGGCCATCCTCATTGGGGTCGAACAGGCCCAGGGGCGACTCGTTCACGGGCGAGCCCTTGATGGCATAGAAGGGCACTTTTTCGGCCAGTTGCTTGAGCCGCTCGGCGATCGACGATTTGCCGCCCCCGACCGGGCCCAGCAAGTACAGGATCTGCTTCTTTTCTTCCAGGCCTTGAGCGGCATGGCGGAAGTAGCTGACCACCTGCTCGATGGCGTCTTCCATGCCGTAGAACTCTTCAAAAGCCGGGTAGATCTTGATGACCTTGTTGGCAAAGATGCGCGACAGGCGCGGATCGTTGCGTGTGTCGATCATCTGAGGCTCACCGATGGCGTCGAGCATGCGCTCGGCCGCCGTGGCATAAGCCGACTTGTCCCGCTTGCAGATGTTGAGGTAATCCTCAAGGGATATCTCTTCCTCGCGGGTGCGCTCGTAGCGCGCGGCGAAGTTGCTGATCACGTCCATGCTTACCTCCGGTCCATCATCACCTGCCGTGAGATGCACAGAAATGGTCGCCGCCAGATCAGGCTGGTGGGGGCGCACATCCGTGCATCGCCATGTCACCAAAGATCGATCAAATCACGGTTCATGCAATGCAGGAGAAACACCCGTTTCCCATGCCTGATCGTGACTTGTTGGCGCTTATCTTGCGCCATTTTTGGACTGTCCGCCCAAGGTGCTTCCAACAAACCACACAGGGGCTTGTCACACATTGCTGGTCGCACGAACTTCTTCCATACTGGTGGTTCCGGCCAGCACCTTTTCAATGCCATCCTGGCGCAGCGTGCGCATGCCGTCGATCATGGCCTGGGCCTGCAATTCCTCGGCCCGGGCCCCCGTCTGGATCAGGCGGCGCAACTCTCGCGTCACCGCCATCAGTTCGTGCACGCCAGCGCGGCCACGGTAGCCCGTCTGGTTGCACTGGGGGCACCCCCCCTTGCTGTACTTCATCAACTGCCCATCACGCCCGAATCGGCTGATCCAGTCGGCCTTGAGCGGCTCGCGCTCGAACAGCGGGTGGTCCTTGGGGCACACGTGCAGAAAGTCGTCCAGCAACTCGTTGACATACTCCTCGGGGGCGGGCTCGGCCACACGGCACTGCGTGCACAGCCGCTTGACCAGACGCTGGGCCAGCACCACCAGCAGAGAGTCCGCAAAGTTGAAGGGATCCATGCCCATGTCGAGCAGACGGGTCACCGTCTCGGGCGCGTTGTTGGTGTGCAGCGTGGACAACACCAGGTGTCCCGTCAGCGAGGCCTCGATGCCCATGCCGGCGGTTTCGGTGTCACGCATTTCCCCCACCATGATCACATCCGGATCGGCCCGCAGGAAGGCTCTCAGGGCCTTGGCAAAAGTCCAGTCGATCTTGGCATTGACCTGCACCTGGCGCAGCCCAGGCTGGGTGATTTCGACCGGGTCCTCGGCCGTCCAGATCTTGCGTTCAGGCACGTTGATGAAGCTCAGGGCCGAATGCAAAGTCGTGGTCTTGCCCGAACCGGTGGGGCCCACGCACAGGATCATGCCGTAGGGGCGCTGCATGGCTTCCTGCAACTTGGCGAGGTTCCAGGGGCTCAAGCCGATCTTGTCCAGCGGCAGGGGCTTGGCCGATGCCAGGATCCGCATCACCACGTCTTCCATGCCATTGTTGGTCGGAATGGTGGCCACGCGCAACTCGATCTTGTGCTGCGGCATGAAGCGGGCAAAGTTGATCTTGCCGTCCTGGGGCTTGCGACGCTCGGAGATGTCCAGATCGCACATGATCTTGATGCGGGCGATCATGGCGCTGCGGTAGTTGTGGGGCAGCTCCAGATAAGGCACCAGCACGCCGTCCTTGCGGAAGCGGATCTTGATCTTCTCGCGGCCCGGATAGCTCTCGATGTGGATGTCGGAGACACCCTGCATGTGTGCCTCGACGATCATGGTGTTGATCAGGCGCACCAACGAGTTGTCGCTCTGCTCGATGGGCTTGTCTTCATCCAGGCTGACGGTCTCCACGCCCTCCTTTTCCAGGCTGGCGACCAGGGCATTGGAATCCTCGGGCTCCATGTCCAGCGCCACGACCTGCGAAGGCAGCTTGGCGAACATCGGCACCGAGGTGTCCGCACCGATGCGGTTGTAGGCATCTTGCAGCGTGCGGCTGATGAAACCGTGCAAAGCCAGCACGGGCACGATCTTGCACTGCGCGACGAACTCGACCTCGGAGAGGATGCGACGGTCGCTGGGGTCTTCCACCGCCACGACCAGGGTGCTGTCGCGCAGAATCAAAGGCAGGGCCTCCAGGCGCGAGGCCACGTTGTAGGGCACCTTGCGCAGGGCATCGGACTCGATGGGGAACTTCTGCACATCGACCAGGGGGTAGCCCATCTTGCGGGCCAGCGCTGCCTGCAGGTCCTGGCGCGATACCATGCCCAAACCAACCAGCAGTTCACCCAGGGGCACGCTGCGGTCATGCTGCTGCTGGGACAGGGCTTCGGCCAGTTGCTCGGGAGAAATCAAGCCCATGGCCGTGAGGGCTTCGCCAATGCGCACCATGGGCATCTTGGCCTGCCGATCGATGGCGGCCAGCAACTGATCGGGCGTGACCACGTGCTTGGTCAGCAGGATGTCACCCAGCTTCTGAGAACGCATCTGCTGCTGCACTTCCACGGCCTGCTCGACCTGGTCCGACGTGACCGCCTGGTTGGCCACCAGCATTTCGCCAATGCGGGGCCCCAGCTCATAGCTGTCGAACACATCGCGGGGCACGAACAGGCGAGAGACCGTGCCCTCCTCGTCCAGCGGCGGGAACAGGAACAGGCCGAAATCCATCTCGACATGGCCAATGGTCTCGCCCTGCATCATGTCGCCGGACTTGAGCACCACACGGTACTCCGAGGTCTGGCGGTGCTCGAGCATGGACGCATGGGGGTCGGCACTCTGCTTGGCATTGCTCGGCACGCAGGGGCGGGTCAGCAACATCAGCCGGAACTGGCTGAAGCGCAAGGGCATGGTCGTGCGCGACGGCGGCACCTGCACCTGCGCCAGCAACTCGGCGGGCTCGAAAAAGACCAACCGCCCCCGCATGAGCTTGCCATTGAGCCCCTCGAACTCGCAGGGCTCATGGTCGATCTGCTCCTTGGCCACCGGGTAGGCGGCAAAGGGGGGCGTGGGCCAGCGAAAGCCTTCGCTGACGCGGGAATCGCCCGATGAACCCCCATCCTCGTCGTCCAGCGAGGGCAGGGTTGGCACGAAACCCGGTGCGCTGGGGTCATCAGCCAGGGACAGAGAAGGCAGCTGCAGGTCAGACATGTCGTTCCCGATCAGACGAAAGTGCGATGTACAAGAGAGTAGCCGATTGCCATGCTATGAAAACAGCGCAGGCTGAACTCATGGCAAATGACACTGGAACACGCGCCTCTTCAAGCCTCGCTCCCCCGGCGATCCGGACAGGCCGGCGCCAGAATGAGGTACATTTTGCGTCAACAAGGGTGTCTGCAACACCGCGATCGACAGGGACGTTCCCCATGAACAAACACCAGCAACAACTGAGCGCCGCCCTGGCCACCGTGATGGCCCTGGGTTTGACCACAGGCGCACGCGCCCATGATGTGGATGCCCCCGCCGGAAAGGAAAAGTGCTACGGTGCGGTCAAAGCCGGGCAGAACAGTTGCGCCAACCTGACGGGCACCCATGCCTGTGCCGGCCTGGCCACCCGAGACAAGGACCCTGCGGAGTGGACCCTGGTGCCCAAGGGCAGTTGCCACAAGCTGGGGGGACTGGACATCGACCAGGCTCGGGCAGCCATCCGACAGACCACACCCAGGGCGTCGACACCCACAGGCAAGTGAGGCCTGCCGTGCGGCGGGCCCCCGTGGGGATCGGCCTGCGCCAGCCCCACATCGCGACGCTTCTGGAGAGCCGCCCGGCGCTGGACTTCGTCGAGGTCCACTCGGAAAACCATTTCGCCCCCGGCGGGGCCGCCCGGGCCGTGTTGCGCGAGGTACGTCAACACATGGACATCAGCCTGCACGGCGTGGGCCTGGGCCTGGGATCGGCCACAGGGCTGAACCAGCGTCATCTGACCCAGTTGGCCCAACTGGTGAGCGACGTCGACCCCATGCTCGTGTCCGACCATGCCTGCTTCTGTCGCGCGGATCAGGATGGCCAGCCATGGCCCGTCCACAGCGGTGACCTGCTGCCCATCGCCTTCACCGATGCGTCCCTGGGCCTGCTCGTGGCCCATGTGCAGACCGTGCAGGACACCTTGAAGCGCCCCTTGCTGGTCGAGAACATCTCGGCTTACCTGCGCTACGCCGATGACGCGTGGTCGGAAACCGACTTCCTCAACGCCCTGTGCCAGCGCAGCGGCTGCCAGTTGCTGCTGGACATCAACAACCTGATCGTCAACGCACTGAACTGGTCCAGCACGGCTGAGCACGCCGAAGCGGGCACCCGTCAGGCCATCCAGGCCAGTTGCGACTGGATCGACCGGATCTCGCCGGCCCACGTCGGACAGATCCATCTGGCCGGGCACCGCGCACCTGCCCGCCCCAGGACACTGGTGGTGGACGATCACAGCCAGGCCGTGAATGCCTCGGTGTGGCACGCCTACGAGCATGCCCTGGCCCGTCTGGGGCCGCGGCCCACGCTGATCGAATGGGATGTCGACCTGCCTCCGCTGGAGGTCCTGCTGGAGCAGGCTCACCTGGCGACACAGCGCATGGACGCATGGAGCCAAGGTCGGGAGCCTGGCCCATGACGACAGACACGGAAGCGCAACGACAGCGCGCCCTGCTGTCGGCCATCCGGCAGGGGGCCTGCGACCCGGCACTCACCCACTGGATCCACCCTGACCGTGACGCCGCAGGCCTGGCGCCCTACCAAGGTCATGCACGCGTGCTGGCCCCCAGGGTGCTGGCCCAGGCCTTTCCCACCGTCCGTGCGCTGCTGGGCGATGAGGCATGGGCCTCGCTGGCCCAACAACTGTGGCGAGACCACCCCCCTGTGGAGGCGGACCTGAACCGCTGGGGCGCGGCCCTGCCCGCATGGTTGAACGCTCACCACAGCGGTGTGGACTGGCCATGGCTGGGCGATGTGGCCCGCCTGGACTGGGCCTGTCACGAAAGCACGCAGGCCGCCGACGCCACCCTGCAAGGCGACACCCTGGCACGCCTGGGCGACACCGCCCCCCAGGACCTGATGATCCGCCTGATGCCCTCCATCCATGTCGTCCGCAGCGAGTGGCCAGTGGTCAGCCTGAGACGCGCCCCGGATCCCGCCTGGCGGCCCGCCCATCCTGCCCCTGAGGCCGAATGCGCCCTCGTCAGCCGTCCTGGCTGGCATCCTCAGGTGGACGTGTTGCCACCCACATGGGTCGACTGGATGTCCGCCCTGGCCAGCGGGGCCGAGCAGCCCCCCTTGG
>NZ_DASUIT010000006.1:0-29872 GCF_036279655.1 Aquabacterium sp.
ACTCGTAGCGGGTGCCCTGGGGCGACTTGATCACCTTGATCTGCCCTTGCGAGGCATCGGCGGTGGTGCACACGCTGGGGCGCAGCGGATCGCGGCTGAAGATGATGCGTGCACCATCGGCCTGCACCACCTGCAAGGACACGGCCCCCGGATACAGCCGCGTCTCGTAGGACAGCTTCCAGCCTCGCCCCACGATGCCGTTGGGCGTGCTCAGGCGGCTGAGCTGGCTGTTGTAGTGGCGCACAACCTCCAGGCCCAGCACCCCCGGCAGGGCGGGCAGATCCACCTCGCGCTGGTACTTGTTGCCCGTGATCAGATGGATCGGGTTGCCCGCGCCCGCATCCACCTCGTTGAGGTTCTGGCTGGCCACGCCATCACCACCGCATGCCGTCTGGCCCGTGCCGCTAGGGCCGCAGGTCGCGGTGGGTGCGCTGGTGCTGACCGTGCTGCCTGTCCTGCCTGAGGTGAGCTGTGCAGACGACAAGGACGACAGTGTCAGCAAGAGCAGCGTCAACCACGCCTGAACACGCATGCAACTCATCATCCCTCGCACCATCGTTTATGTATTTCTCTATTCTCACCTACATGCGGCAGGAGGCACCTCCCTCTGAAGCAGGATCGACCGCAGGAGCTCAATCGACCACATGGGGTTCAGGGCGTATTGCCCACCGGCGGCGCCACTTGGAGCGACTGCGCACGCTGCTGATACTGCGCGTACTGCGGGATGGCGATGGCGGCCAGGATGCCGATCAGCATGATCACCGGGAAGGTCAGCGCCAGCCATTTGACGCCGCGAGTGTTGGGTGTGGGCGGCTGACCGAACTTGTTGGATCCGGCATCGCCTGCCTTGAAGACCCAAGCCAACATCACAAAGATATTGACGAAGGGCACGAAGGACAACAGCACGATCCAGCCGGACCAGCCCAGGTCATGACAGCGCTGGATGGCGGTCATGATCGACAGGACCATGAAGGGGATCATGCCCAGCACCATGAAGACCGTGATGAGCCCACCCGCTTCACCTGTCGCCCCCAGGGCCGCACCCAGGCCACCGGCCACCGCCATCGCCAGCAGAAACACCAGGTAGGCCCCCATGAGGTAGGCCAGGTAACGCAAACGCCCGATGCGGCCCTTGGCGGACCAGACCTTGGGCTCGGCAAAGCCTTGCCCACGGGGCAGGACATCGGACACCTCGGCACGAGGGGGCTGGAAGGGATTGACTGCGCTCATGAAACGTCCTCCTTGACGTGAAGTGAAATCAAACAAAGCGATCGGCGACGCGGCTAGAGCAGCCCCGACCGCTTGACCGCGTGATAACGATTGACCAGGGCCGCCGCCAGTTGCGATGGCTCGACATCGACCGACAGGGCATCGTGCCCCACCGTGCGCACGAAGGCATCACGGCGAGACTGCTCGAACCAGTGGGCGGTGGCCACCTCGGCCGCCTGCTCGGGTCGCGAAATGGGCTGCTCGCCGATGTCGCGCAAGACCCGCTCGCGCAGGCTGGCCACCAGCACCAGATGGCGCCCGCGCAACAGCGACAGGGCGGGCTGAAGCTCGGCGGCGTCTTCGTCGCGGAAGTTGGTCAGCACGATCACCAGCGCCCGCTTGTGCTGCACACGCAGCAACTCCTGAGCGGCGACCACGTAATCCGAATGGCTGGTGTCGGGCTCGATGTCATAGAGCCGCGCCATCAGGGCATTGAGCGTGGCCGCACCCTTGCGGGGCGCGAAGTGCCGCTGTTGCCCCGGTGGCGTGCCAAAGGTCATGGCCCCCACCTCGTCGCCCTCCTTCAGCGCCACATAGCTCATCAGCATGAGGGCATTGAGGGCTTCGTCGAAGTGGCTGGCCGCGCCCGACTCATCGCCCTCGTAGGCACGCATGCGGCGCCCGCAATCAAGCAGGAAGATCACGCACTGGTCGCGCTCGTCCTGGAACTCGCGCACGATGGGGCGTCCATGCCGCAAGGTGGCCTTCCAGTCGATGTGCCGCACCGGATCGCCCATGCGGTAATCCGACAACTGCTTGAAATCCGTGCCCATGCCACGGTGGGCATAGGTCTTGATGCCGATCTGGGACAGGCGTCGGTCACCCGCCAGCCAGGCGTACCGGGACACGGCCGCGAAGTTGGGATAGACGTGCAGGGTCTGCTCCTGCCCCATCGAGAAGAGAATCTCGAAGCAGCCCCCCAGGCTGCGCAGGCGCAGATGGGTGCTGCCCAGTTGTGCCGGACCCCGACGACGCGGCGTGACGCGGAAGCTCACATCCACACGCCGCTGCGCGGGCACCCGCACCTGCTGGGGCATGCCTTCAACGTCCAGCCGGGGATCAACCTCGTCAAAGATCCCCACCTGCCAATCCTGCACCCCTTCGTTGACCAGGGTCAGGCCCAGCGGGCGCCCCACGCCCAGGGCAAAGGCATGAGGCAAGTGCCGCTCGATGCGCAAGGGCGAGGCACGCCAGGCCCGCCCGGTGCGCCACAGATCCTGCACGGCCCAGATCAGGCCCGCCAGCAGGATCAGCGCAGTGCCCTGCAGCACCTCGCTCACGCCCGCGCCCAGCACCAGCGCCAGCAAGGCAGCCAAAGCCAGGGCGGCCAGCGACCACACCAGTCGGTTCGATGGGATGATGCGACGCCGGTTCATGCCACTCACAGGCGCGGTGCATCCACGCTGTCCAGCGCGGCCAGCAGGAGTTCATCGACCTCGCGCCCTTCGAGCTGCGCATCGGGGGCCAGCATGACGCGGTGACGCAGCGCCGGCAAGGCATGGCGCTTGACATCGTCCGGTGTCACGAAGTCCCGTGACTGCAGCAGCGCCGTGGCCCGGGCCGCGCGCACCAGGGCAATGGCCCCACGGGGCCCTGCGCCGGACGACAGCCCCGGCCACTGCCGCGTGGCCCGCATGATGCGCACGGCGTAGTCCACCACCCGTTCATCCACCTGGATGAAGGACACCATCTTCTGCAGCGACTGCACGTGGCGATCGTTGAGGCGCGGGCTCAGGGCATCGAGCGGCAACTGATCACCGCTGAGCTGCTCGGTGGTCAGGCGCACGATGGCCGTTTCCTCGGCCTGCGTGGGGTAGCCCACATTGATCTTGAAGAGAAAACGGTCGAGCTGCGCCTCGGGCAGGGGGTAGGTGCCCTCGGTGTCGATGGGGTTCTGCGTGGCGATCACCATGAAGGGCCGCGGCAGGGGCAGGGTCTGCCCTTCCAGCGTGACCTGGTACTCCTGCATCACCTCCAGCAGGGCGCTCTGCGTCTTGGCAGGCGCGCGGTTGATCTCGTCGGCCAGCAGCAGGTTGGTGAACACCGGGCCCTTATGGACACGCAAGGCCGCGATGCCGGTGGCGTTGTCGCCACGTGCACTGGCGTCGAGCACCGAGTGGCCCGTGATGTCCGAGGGCATCAGGTCGGGCGTGAACTGCACCCGGGCATAGTTCAGCGTCATGGCCTTGGCCAGCGAGCGCGCCAGCAGGGTCTTGCCCAGGCCAGGCACACCTTCGATGAGCACGTGCCCCGAGGCCACCAGGGCCACCAGGGTCTGGTCGACAGCCTCGCGCTGACCGACCACGGCCTTGCTCAGCTCCTGTCGCAACTCGTTGAGCAACTCGGCAGCACGGGAAAGGTCGGCGGGGTTGAGGTTCATGGGGTCATCCTTGTTGATCTGTCGATGCGCCGGACCTGCGCGCCTGCGCCTTCAGGCGGCGGCGCAGGGTTTCCAGCGTGTCCAGGGTCCAGAGAAAATCGCCGGTGGAGCGGCGCCAGCTGGCGTTCAGGGCGCGTGTCACCTCATCTGCGGCCAGGCCACTGGCCTGGGCCAGCGCCTGGGCGCGGGCCAGCGGGTCCAGGCGTGTGTAATCGCGCACATGCAGGCGTGCGGTCTCGTCCAGGGCGCGCACTTGCGCGCGCACCAGGGTCTCGCGGCCATGGGCTTGCAGGAAGCCCGCCGTGCCCCGGATCTGCTCGCCCATGGAGCGACGCGCCAGATCTCCCACCACCAGGGGCGGTCCGAAGCGAACCGCACCACGCCAGAGCGCCGCCAGCAAGGTCAGCCCACCCAGGGCCAGCACCACCCAGCCGCGCTCCCAGACCAGCGACAGCAGTGGCTGACGGGATTCTTCGGTCACCCACCAGATCCGGGCGCCGGGCTGAAGCCCCAGCGTGGCCACGGCCAACAAGGCGTTGTCATCGTCCAGCAGATCTCGATTGCCCCACCTCGGCACCTGGGTCACGGTGACCAGGCCCTGTCCCACACGCACGCGCAGCACGCGGGGGCCGATCTCGTCCTCCAGCCCCCAAACCGGCCGGGCCCGGGTGCGCAGAAGCTCGTAGGCGCGCGAGCAGATCTCCAGCACCGATCGGTCAGGAAAGGCCTTGGGCACCCCGTCCAGTTCCCGCAAGGCATGACAGGGCGGGACACGTCGCACCGCAGATGCAGGCCGCGCAGGCGCCTGGGCCTGCCATGCGGTCTCATCAGGCTCGCCGGCTTCGCCCGCCTCATCCTCCTCGTCCTTGTCGACCCGAGGGGGTTCTTCAGAGGTGATCGGAATCCAGGACTGCAGGTGCTCCTTGTCCAGCAGTTGCGCCCCGATGACCAGATGCCCTCCCGACTCGACCCAGCGACGCAGGGACTGGGCGCGCTCGGGAAACAGGTCCCAATGCCAGCTGTCGAGCCAGAGCGTGGCCCCGGGCGGCGGCAGCCGGTCGAGGTTGTCATAGGCCTCTGAGTGCGCCCCCAGCCGACGCCCCAGTTGCTGCACCAGATACAGATCATTGGTGCGCGCCTCGCCCTGGAGCTCGCCGTTCACGGGCTCGTCCACCCACTCGGTGTTCTGCACCAACCACCACGAAGCCGCCCCCAGCAAGAGCACCGCCAGCAGCTTGATCAGCAGATCGCGGTTCATGCGGACACCCCGGACCGAACGGCCGCCACAGGCCCCAGCCGGGCATCGAACTGCGCACACAGCGCCTGCACCACGGTGTCCTCGGGCAGGCGGTGCCCGTACACCGCCTGCAACCAGGCCTGCACCAGACCATCGACATAGGCCAGTCGATCCGCATCGAGCTGCGGCCCCGCCAGACGCAGGCAGTCCCCCTCGGTGCTGGCGGCCGTGATCGGCACCTCGTGGTCATGCACGAGGCGAGACAGCGCCCCGCGATACAGCAGGGACAGCGCGGCCCGCTGCTCCCCACCCTGCCACAAGGCCAGGGCTGCGGGGCCGATGCGATCGGGCAGGCTCTCGGGGCGGATGTCCAGATCACGCACATGGCTGGGCAGGCGACGTCCGGCCGGCCGGGCCTGATCCCCACGGACCTTGATCCAGGTCCGCAGCCCCACCAGCAGCAAGGCCACCGCCACCGCGCCCAGCGCCCACACCAGCAGACGCCCGGTCTCGTTGAACCAACGCACGGCATCGATCAACCAGGGGGCTGTCTGGGGTTCGGTACGCTTCTCGGGTGTCTTCTTCTTGTCGATGAAACGCAGGGTCTTTTCCATGCGTTGCGCGGGCAGGTTCGGGTCCGATTTCAGGCGCTCGCGCTCGGCTTCCACCTGAGAGGCGGACGGCAAGGCCGGGTCAAGCACCTGCGCCGACACGGGCGACGGCATGGCGGCCATCCCCCAGGCCATCAGGCAGACCAGCGCCAGCGCACGCACCTCAGTCATGGAACACACGACGAAACTCCTGCTCGATGTCCCACGCTTCCAGCTCGACCCGGCGGTTGAGGTACATCGCAAAACCGGCCCCCACATAGAAGGGCTCCAGCCAGCTCACCACGGCAGCGTAGGTCAGGAAGCTGAGCAAGGCGGGCAACCAATCCAGCTCCGCACGCAGCAGCGAGCGGATGGGATCCCACTGCAGCCCTTCGGGCAACATCCACATCACCAAGAACAAGACCCCCATGTTGAGCACCATCTCCAGGTGCGCAAAGACCAGGTGCATGAGAGACGCCATGCCTTTGTGACCGCGGATCAACTGGGCACGCCGCTCACGCAAGGCACCGCCCTGCTGCCCCTCCAGTTGGTAGATGGGCTGGGTGAAGGCGCGCCAGGGCGACAGCCGCCTGAGCACCAGGGTGCGTGGCCACTGTTGCCACCAGACCTGGCGGCGGGCCTGCCAGAGATCGGCAAAACGTGTTTCCTGGCCGAACACCGCGCGCGACAGCACGAACAGCACGCTGCGGTCCATCCAGGGCTTGAGCCAGAACACCAGGAACATGGGCAACCAAGGTGCGATCTCGATGGTGGACAAGGCGACGAGGCACACCGCCAGGAACACCGGCATGCAGGTCAGGCGCAGTGAGCGGGCATGGCGCTGCACCATGCGCACCCCCAGATCGCAGGCTTCCGACATGGGGCGGGGGCGCAGTTGCACCGCCAGGGCATCAACCTGCATGCGAGGCCTCCCGCGTGTTCACCAACGACGGCGCAGGAGCTCGTGCGGCACGCCCCTGCCAGCCCAGATAGGCCAGCACCAGCAACCAGCAGGCGCCGCCCACCCCGAACTTGACGTCGGGCGACACCCAGCGTGCCGAGGACCAGAAGGCCTCGATGACGGCCGCGATGAAGAGCAAGCCGAACACCCCGTAGACGATCACGATGGACTCGGCCGCCGCGTGGCGCAGCGAGGCCAGGCGCGTGCGCCGACCCGGTGCCAGCAGGGCATGCCCCAGGCGCAGACCGGCCGCCCCCGAGAGCACGATGGCCGTGAGCTCGAATGCCCCGTGCGTGATGACGAAGGAGTAGAAGTTCTCGCCATGCCCCCGCACGGTGAGGTAGCCCGCCACCGCACCGATGAACAGGCCATTGAAGACCAGACAGAACACGCTGCCCAACCCCAGAAAGAAGCCCCCGGCAAAACACTGGAAGCCGATGCTGATGTTGTTCATGATGTAGTGCCCGAACATGCCCCAGTCGGTGTCCGCCGTGCGCTTGGCGCCCAGGGCATTCTTGCCCTCGCCATACATGACGTCGAACTCCCGGACCTGCGAGGCCCCCATGAGGTGCAGGATGAAACCCGGATCCCGCCAGGACAGCCAGCCCACCACCAGCATGGGCAGCACGAAGAGCAGCGCCGCCACCAGCACATAGGCACGGTGGTCACGCACGCTCTGAGGGATCTGGACGAGCACCATGCGCTTGAGGCCGGCCATGCCCATGTCCTGCCGCCGGTAGATCAGGCGATGCGCACGTTGCGTGAGCTGCTCCAGTTGCTGGATCAGGTGGATGGGATAGGCCCGTGCCTGGGCCAGGGCCAGATGCTCGCAACTGCGCCGATACAGCGCACTCAGACGCGCGCCGTCCAGCGCAGCGGCCTGCTTGCCGTGAGCCTGTGCCAGCAGGGCATCGAGCTCACGCCACATGGGCGCATACAGGGCCTCGAACTGCAAGGGAGTCATGAACTGCCACCTCCTGGCGCGCGATGCCCCATCAACCAGTGCGCCACCTGCAGCAGCCCCCGCGTGGCCGGGAACGATCCACCCCGCGCCCCAGCCTCGGGCGCCGCCACATCGGGCGCCAGTTGCGCCAATTCGTCCAGCCGCTCGGCGGTGAGTCGCTCGGCGCGCCCGGCCCAAGCCACAATGGCGGCCTGCTCGCGTTGACTCAGTGCCCGCGCAGGCGCATGGGGTGTGGCCTCGGGCCACTGGCCATGCAGGCTCACGGGCTCGCTGTAAACCACCAGGGTGCCCGCAGCCAGATCCCCCAGGCGCTTGAAGTCATGGCGCAACAGCATGGACATCAGACCGAAGGCGTAGAGCATGGGCATGAAGTCAGCCGCGCGCAGCAGATTGCGCGTGAGCGAGGCCGCCGGAGTGATGGGCAGCCCCGACTCCATGACCACCTGCAGCCCCATGACCCGCTTGCCCGGGCTGGCCCCCTGGCGTGCCAGTTCAAACACCACCGGGTAGAACCATTCGAGCAGGAACATGAGAATGAGCAGCAGCGCCTGCCCCACCCCCTTGAACGAGGACAGCAGCATGGCCGCGACCACAAAGACCCCCAACCGGATGCCAAAGTCGATCAGGTAGGCCAGCGTGCGCGCCACCAGACCTGCAGGGCGCAGGGTCAGCGAGATGCCTTCCGGCGTCTCGGCGGTGCTCAGGGTATCGAGGGACACAGGCAGACGCTGCTCAGGCCTTGACCACCATGGTGTCGGCGATCAGATCATGGATGCAGCGCCGGGAATCTCGGAAGATGGACAGCGAATCGATCAAACCATAGATCATGCCGACGGCCAGCACCACATTGAGCAGATAACCCACACCGTACCGCACGCCCGCCAGGGTCATGAGGGAGGCGCGCGAGCCATCCGTGCGCACCACGCGGATCTTGAGCAACATCTTGCCCACCGTCTGTCCCTGGGTGCGCAGCAGATGGCCGTTGATGGCCATGAACAGGACAAAGCCGAACAAGGACTCGATCACGTCGAAGGACCAGTAGCCACGCTCCATGTTCAAGAAGGACTCAGGCAGCACCACCAGCAAGAGACCGAACACGACCATGAGGAGGACCATGTCGATCATGGCGGCCCAGAATCGCGTGGAGCGCTCGGCCATCTCCAGTGAACCGCTGCTGGATGGCACATCGGCCACCCGCGCACGCGGAGGCGCAAAGCGCTGCTGATCCTGTGGATTGGTCTGATTCACGGCCGGCCCTCCCGAGCACTGATCTGTTGAGTTATGACCGCAGTTTATCAGCGCCCCATGTCGTCCCCATGTCACCAAACAGGGGGAGAGACTCCTGAACGGCATGGTGGCTTGCGACCTCATCGACCGCCTGGCGAGTGGTCTCCCAGCGCGCCCGCTGACACAGCCCCTCGACCTTCACGCCCAGCAGGCGCAGGCGTCGATCCAGGGGCACGGTCTTGAGGCAGCGCCCGGCCCAGCGTCGGATCTCGGCGGCATTGGCCGTGTGATCGGGCAAGGTGATGGATCGCGTGACGATGCGAAAGTCCTCATAGCGCAGCTTGACACCCACCGTGCGACCCACCACGCCTTTGCGCACCAGATCCTGCGCCACCTGCTCGCACAGCCGGGTGAACACCGCGCCCAGGGCCTCACGGTCCTGACGTGGATGCAGATCCCGCTCGAAGGTGGTCTCTCGGCTGAGCGACTTGGGCTCGCGAAAGGTCACCACAGGGCGGTCATCGATGCCATGGGCGGCCTGATGCAGCCAGGTGCCGTGGTGCGCTCCGAACTGCGCCACCAGCCAGGCGGGGTCGGCGGCCGCCAGATCCCCGATGCTCATCACACCCAGGCCTTCCAGACGCGCACGGGCCTTGGGCCCCACCCCATTGATGCGCCCGACCGGCAGCGGCCAGATGCGTGAGGGCAGGTCCTCGGCCGCGAGCACGGTCAAGCCATCGGGCTTGTCCAGGTCGGAGCCGATCTTGGAGAGCAGCTTGTTGGGCGACACCCCGATCGAGCAGCTCAGGCCGGTGGCCTCCACCACCGCCGCCTTGATGCGGCGCGCCACCTCGCGCACACCCGCCAGCGCGTCATCGGGTGACGTGTCCTGAGCGCCCGCGACCTCGGTGAGGTCGATGTAGATCTCGTCGATGCCCCGGTCTTCGATGACCGGAGCCAGGGTGGCCACAGCGGCCTTGAACAGCCGGGAGTAATGTCGGTACTGATCAAAGTCCACGGGCAGCAAGATGGCATCAGGTGCCAGCGCCGCCGCCTTCATCAGACCCATGCCCGAATGGACCCCGAGCGCACGGGCCGCATAGGTGGCCGTGGTGATCACCCCGCGCCCGGCATAGTCGCGCAAGGTGGCAAAGCTGGACCCGCCGTCAGGCGTCACTTGGGGCTGATGACGCCGCCCACCACCGATGACCACCGGCAGGCCCTGCAACTGCGGATAACGCAACAGCTCCACCGATGCGTAAAACGCATCCATGTCCAGGTGGGCGATGAGTCGGCGAGTCATTCAAAAAAGCACGGAGAAGCACACAGCATGGCCATCGTAGCGCCAGCCCTCAAGCTGGCAGCCTGGTCGCCGATAAACAGCGCAGGCGTCATGAAGTAACAGCCATACAACAGGTGTTGAATCATTCGCAATCGGTATATATTGCCGAGGTCTTCCTCAGGTCAGGATGGCGGAGCGAGGGTGATGGGTGGCCTTTGAACGAGGTCACCATTCAGCTCCCCAGTCACACATGCTGACCTGATGGTTCTTCTGGATACTGGACATCACCACGGAAGCCAGCACAACATGAACCGACAACGCCATCTGGTGGACAGTCAGCCTCGCCTATCGACGCTCACGGCATCGGTGCTGTGTGCCCTGGCCCTGGTGGCTCCCGCCTGCGCCCAGCAAAGCGATGAAGACGAACTGGCCCTGGCCTATGGCGAACAGCCCTTCGTGAGCATCGCCACCGGATCGCGCCAGCCCCTGACCCGCGCCCCCGCCGTGGCCACGGTGATCACCGACGATGACATCGCGGCCATGGGTGCGACGGATCTCGACGAAGTGCTTGAGACCGTACCAGGCCTGCATGTGGCCCGCTCCACGCAGACCTTCACTCCCAACTACGTGATCCGTGGCATCTACCTGGGTTACACCCCTCAGGTGCTCATGCTGCTCAACGGCATCCCGCTCACCTCCATCTACACCGGCAACCGGGGCAACGTCTGGGGCGGCATGACCCTGGACAACATCGCTCGCATCGAAGTCATCCGGGGGCCCGGATCCGCCCTGTATGGTGCCGATGCCTTCTCGGGTGTCATCAACATCATCACCAAATCCGCTGCTGATGTGGATGGCACGCAAGTGGGCCTTCGGGCAGGTTCATTCAAGACCGGGGATGCCTGGATGCTGCACGGCGGCACCTGGGGGGCGGTGGATGTGTCGGCCTACCTGCGCGTGGGCAGCACCCAGGGATCCAACAGTGTGGTCCAGGCCGATGCCCAGACGGGATGGGATGGCGTGTTCAATACCCAGGTCTCTCATGCACCCGGCCGCATCAGCAACAGCCGGGACTCGATCGATGCCAGCCTGACCCTGGCCTGGAAACGCTGGCAATGGCGCACCCACCTCAAGGAGCGCTCGCGCGTGGGCTCGGGGACAGGCGTGGCCTCCGCACTGGATCCGACCGGTGAGAACTACAGCCAGAACTTCAGCTCCGATCTGAGCTATGAGCATCCGCAGATCGCACCCGGCTGGGATCTGTCCCTGCAGGCCAGTGGCATGCACTACAAGGAGTTCTCGGATCTGACCCTGTTTCCTGCGGGCTTTGCGGGTTTCACCGACGGCATGATCGGCAACCCCTACAAATGGGAGCGTCACTACCACCTGGGGGGCTCGGCGCTGTACACCGGTCTCCAAGCCCATCGCATCCGACTGGGGGTGGGTGTCGAGCACCAGGAGGTCTACAAGACGCAGGAGTCCAAGAACTTCAACCCGGATTACTCGCGCATCGGCACCGGCTCGGTGAGCGATGTCATCGACGTCAGTGACACCGCCCCCTTCATGCGGCCGCACGGTCGCATCAAGCGCTACGTCTATGTGCAGGACGAATGGTCCATGGCCAAGGACTGGACCCTGACCGCCGGCCTGCGTCACGACGATCATTCCGACTTCGGCAGCACCACCAACCCCCGCCTGGCACTGGTCTGGGAGGCCGCCTACAACGTCACCGCCAAGGTGCTGTATGGCTCGGCCTTCCGTGCGCCGTCCATGTCGGAGCTGTATGCCATCAACAACCCTGTGGTCACCGGCAACGCCGCGCTCAAGCCCGAAAAAATCGACACGCTGGAGGCCGCCGTGGCCTGGCACCTCCGCCCGGGCGTGCAGTTGGGCCTGAACCTGTTTCACTACCGCATGAAGGACATCATCCGCCTGTCCAGCAACGTCTACCAGAACACCGGCGGACAGCACGGCAATGGCCTGGAGCTGGAAGGCAACTGGGATGTCGGCAGGACGCTGCACCTCAGTGGCAACTACAGCTACCAGTACTCTCAGGATCAGACCACCGATCAGGATGCGGGCAATGCCCCTCACCACCATCTCTACCTGCGGGCCGACTGGCGCTTCATGCCAAGCTGGTCATTGCATCCGCAGGTCAACTGGATCAGCGAGCGCCCACGGGTTGCGGGCGACACACGACGGCCGCTGGCGGGCTATGGCACGGTCGACATGACCTTGCGCCATGAGACCGCTGGCAATCGGGGCTGGAGTGTGGCCCTGTCCGTGCGCAATCTGCTGGATGTCGATGCCCGCGAACCCAGCCCTTATGACCGCTCGCTGGCGCAACCCTTCATCTCCCTGCCCGACGACATCCCCCTGCCAGGGCGGACCGTCAGCGTCCAGGCCAGCTACAGGTTCTAAGGCGCCTCGAACACCCAGTTCAAGGACAGCGCCTCTCCCACCCGCTTCAGAAGCGACGATCGCTCGATGGGCTTGGGCAGGAAGGCGTTGGCCCCGGCACCCAGCGCGTCCTCACGAGACTCCTGCGAGGCATTGGCCGACAGGGCGATCACGGGCAGTTGCGCCATCGTGTACTCGGCGCGCAGGCGTCGGGTGGCCTCAAGGCCATCCATCACCGGCATGGCCAGATCCATCAGGACCAGATCAGGTGCCAGCGCGCGGACCTGATCCAGCGCCTGCTGCCCGTCCGAGGCCTCGGCCAGATCGAAGCCCAAGGGCTTGAGCAAGTCCACCAGCATGGTGCGATTGGCCAGCACATCGTCCACGATGAGGATGGTCAGACGAGGCCCCGCATAACCCGACACATGGGCCTGCACTTCGTTCACCAGTGCCGCGCTTTCTTGGGCCGTCACGATGGGCACAATCACATCGAACATGAAACGACTGCCCCGCCCCGGCTGGCTGATCACCTGGATGTCCCCCCCCATCAGGCGCACCAGCTGGCGGCTGATGGCCAGCCCCAGGCCGGTCCCACCGGAGCGGCTGGTTTCGTCTCCGGCCTGCTCGAAGGGCTCAAAAATCCGATCCAGCTCCTCGGGTGCGATCCCCACCCCCGAGTCCTGCACCTCGAAGCGAAGACAGACCTGATCGGCAGGAAGATCCCGCTCCTGGCGATGCACCGACAGCATCACCAGCCCCTGCTGGGTGAACTTGACCGCGTTGCTCAACAGATTGAGCAGCACCTGACGCAAGCGCTTCTCGTCAATGGCCACGGCAGGCGGCACATCGTCGGCACACTGGAGCTCGAAGTGCAGGAATTTTTCCTGCGCCTTGACCCGGATGATGTCGGCCACAGAGGCCAGGCACTCACGTGGCTGCACCGTGGTCGGGTTGAGCTCGACCTTGCCGGCCTCGATGCGTGACAGGTCCAGGATGTCGATGATGAGCAGCAGCAGGTGCTCGCCACTGCTGTGGATGGTGTTGAGCCCCGTGAGCTGTCGCGACGTGAGGCTCTTGTCCATCTTGAGGATCTGTGCATAGCCCATGATCGCGTTGAGCGGCGTGCGCAACTCATGGCTCATGCGCGCCAGGAAGGCGCTCTTGGCCTGACTGGCCTCCTCGGCACGCTCCTTGGCCTGCCGCAACTCGGCCGTGCGCTCGCGCACCAGATCTTCCAGGTGCTCACGATGGCTTTGCAGCTCGTCGCCACGGTCCTGGAGCACCGTGATCATGCGATTGAAGGCCAGGGCCATGGCCTGAATGTCTTTGGGCCCATCGACCACCGCCCGGACGTTGGCCTCGCCCCGCTCGGCGCGCGCCATGGCACCGGACAGCACATGCAGAGGGCGCGTGATGCGTCCCGACAGGAAACGGATGGCCGCCAGGAACAAGGCGGCAAAGAAAAAGGAGCTGGTCAGGTTGACCACGAAGATGTTGGCCATCATCCGCGTGAGGGTGTTCTTGCTGTGCACCAGGCGCACATACCCCAGATATTCGGCCTCCGAGGGCTGCACATCAAAGGGCGATGCGGTCGGCCGGGTCCAGACGGGCGCCACAAAGCACCACGCGTCCTCGGTTTCGGACTCGATGTAGGCCTCCTTGGGCAGCGCGCGCAAGGGCATCACCGCATCAGAGTGGCTGACCGCCACGCCGCGCGCCAGCAGCAAGCTGCCATCGGCGCGTCGGATCTCCGCGCGCAGCACATCCGGAAAGGTCAGCGTGGCACCGACGGCCTCCGCCACGTTGTCCGGTGACGACGACAGCAGTGCCAGGGTGCTTTGCATGGCCAGGCTGGTGGCGATGCGCTCGCCTTGCTGCAGCAGGGTTTCCTTGATGTGGCGGCTGCCCTGCCAGGCGCTGCCGACCGACGAGAACAGCGCCATCAGGATGACGCCGATCGTCACGGCCACGCTCAACTGACGCTGGAACGTGCTGCGGTGCAGCCAGTCGGTCCATCGCCGGATGGGTATGGTGGGCTGAGTTTGACTACTGCTCATGTCAAGGCTCCGGGTAGACCATGTCGAACCGCATCTGGGCACTGCCCAGATTGATCCCCAGGTGTTTGGCTGTTCTGGTGTTGACGGCTACCCGCACGTCCTTGAGCGGCTGCAAGCCGCGCGGCGGCACCACCCCCGAAGCGGCGTAACTCAGGGCCCATCCCGCCAGCTCGCGCCCCAGCTCCGCGTTGTCGGGATACAGGGCAAACAGGGCCCCGCGCTTGACATGCGACACGCTGCTGGAGAACACCGCCAGGTTCTGCTCCCAGGCCTCGCGCAGCACCAGGGGCAGCACGGCCGAGTCCTCGACCGTGGTGGTGTCCTGAGGCAGCCACAGCACGTCACGGCGCACATCGATCGACGAGAGCACATCCTTGTAGAGCCGCACGGCCCCCTTGAGGTCATCGGCCTCGAAGGCCACGAGCTCCAGGCCATGCACCTTGGCGGCCTCGCGGGCCAGACGGATCAGCCAGGCGTTCTGGCGTGGGTCATACACCACGATCACCCGGCGTGCAGAGGGCATGAGGCCCTTGAGGCGAGCAAAAAGCAGGGCCGGATCCGGTGCCAGGCTGTAGACCGACATGCTCTGGGCCTCGGACTCGGGCACCGACAGCACCCCGCCTGCGACCACGCCGATGGAGCGATCCAGGCCCGAGGCCACCTTCAGGCCATTGCGCCCCAGCGCGATCACCGCGCGCACGTCCCGCCGTCGCAGATCGCCCGAGATCTCCGGCACGTTGACATTGGCCCCCACCGCCACGCTGACCACGCGCGCGCGCGCCTTGTCCTCGACCCCTCCGATGATGGCCGAAAAGACACTGCGATAAGGCTCCCCGATGTCAGGGTAGATCACGGCAATGGAGCGAGCCGCCTCATCGGCGCCCGCCACAGCCCCCGGCGCCTGCCAGAGCAGCGCCCACAAGGCCACCGCGCGCAGCACAAACCTCGCTGCACGGTATGCAATCCCCACAGTCATCCTCCATCCTGTGTGCTTTGCTCGATGGTGCATAGCTTACCCAGTGTTTGAGCCAAAACGTCACTCATGTGGTGGATATCACGATCCCCCCGCAGATGAGCGCGGTCCCCCACGACAAGGGGGATGACTCTGTCAAGGGGCGCTGGCATCCTGTTGCAATTGTCACAAGACTGAGCTGTCGCAGTCCGGGCAAAAGCAGTTGGATTCGAGCGCAACAAGATGTCGTCAGCAGCAGTACCCCTTTCGGCGCCCCCCTCCTCCGTCGAGGCCGCCACCCTGATCGTCTCTTACCTTGAAGCCCTGGGCGTGGAATACGTTTTTGGCGTGCCCGGTGGAGCGATCGAACCTCTCTACAACGCCCTGGCCGTGAGCATGCGCCGTGGAGGACCGCGTCCGGTCCTGGCGCGCCACGAGGCGGGCGCCGCCTTCATGGCCGACGGCTATGCCCGGGAAACCGGCAAGCTGGGGGTGTGCTGTGCCACGTCGGGACCGGGGGCCACCAACCTGCTCACCGGGGTGGCATGCGCCTTCGACAACAGTGTGCCCCTGCTGGCCATCACCGGCCAGCCAGCCCTGCCCTTGTTCGGCCGGGGCGCCTTGCAGGAATCGGCCTGCACGGGCGTCAACACCGTGGGCATGTTCCGGCATTGCACACGCTACAACACCCTGGTCTCCCATGTGGACCAGCTGGAGAACAAGCTGATCAGCGCCTTGATGCAGGCCATGCAGGCGCCCCACGGCCCAAGCCACCTGTCCATCCCGGTGGACATCCTCCGGTCCAGGGTTCACCCCAGGCAATCGGCCTCCGTGCTGAGGTCCCTGCTGGTCAAACCCTCCCTGATCGACGAGGATGCTGTCCAGACCCTGGCGGCCACGGTGGAACACAGCCGTCGCATGGTCCTGATCATTGGCGCCGGGTGCGGTGAGGGCATCGGCGCCGTCGTGCGCTTTGCCGAGCAGACAGGCTCGCCCTTCGTCACCACGCCGGACGCCAAGGGCCTGATCAACCCGCACCACCGCCTCTACCGCGGCGTGTTCGGGTTTGCCGGACATGTTTCGGCCCAGGAGGCCTTGCGCGACAACGTCGATCTGACGCTGGCCATCGGGACCAGCCTGGGTGAGTGGACCAGTGGCGCCTGGAGCGACAGCGTGCTCAACCACCGGCTGATCCATATTGACGAGAACCCCGAACACCTGATGCGCTCACCCATGGCGCAGCAACACGTGCGGGGCCGCATCCTCACGATCTTCGAGCGCCTGCTGGACCTGATGCCCCCGCAGTCGCCCCCGGAAAGTGCCCCCGCCCTGGTGCTGCACCGCGACCAGCCACGCGGTCAGGGTGTCGACATCACGGAAGCGGCCAAGCGTGACTCGGATGCGACACCGATCAAACCCCAGCGTCTGATGCACGAGTTGTCTCGACGGCTGCCGCCCACCACCCGCTTCGTGGCCGACGCTGGCAACAGCACGGCCTGGGCCATCCATCATCTGGAGTTGCGCAACCGACGCGGTGGTCTGCGCTCGGTCGACAGACTGAGCGCGCCGCCGGCCTCGCGGGGCGAGCGCCGGCACGACCATGCCGGCTGGCTGCGCGTGCTGATGGATTTTGCGCCCATGGGTTGGGCCATCGGCGCCGCCGTGGGCATCGCCCGGGGCAAGCCGGACTGTCCGGTGGTGTGCATCACCGGCGATGGCAGCTACCTCATGAACGGCCAGGAGATCACGGTGGCGGCCCAGGAAGGGCTGACGGTGATCTTCGTGGTGCTCAACGACGCCGCGCTGGGCATGGTCAAGCATGGTCAGCGTCTGGCCGGAGCAGAACAGATCGCCTTCGAACTGCCGCGCATCGACTACCGGCTGATGGCTCAGGCCATGGGGGTGGCGGCCCATGTGATCGAATCGCCCGAGGACTTTCAGACACTGGACATGGACGCCATCCTCCAGCGGGGCGGCCCCACCTTGCTGGATGTGCGCATCGACCCCGAGGAAGTGCCCCCCATGAGCCTGCGCATGCAGACGCTGGACACCCATCCGCAATGAGCACGGCCCCCATTCGAACCCGCATCTGGCAGGAAGAACCCGAGCCGGACAATGCCTTCGCCACGCGGCGAGCACGCTGTCATGGCTTCGATGTGTATGGCGAGATGCTGGGCCATGCGCGTTGGGCCGAGATGGTGTATTTGCTGCTGTGCGGCCAGCCGCCTTCGCCGGCACAGACCGATCTGCTGGATGCCCTGGCCGTGGCGCTGGCCAACCCCGGCCCACGCGACCCTTCGGTCCATGCCGCCATGGCCGGCGGCATCGGGGGCTCACTGGCAGCGGCCAATCTGATGGCAGCCCTGGCCGTGGGCGCCGGGCAATGCGGTGGCTCACGCGAGGTTTTCCTGGTGCAGGGCATCTGGCAGTCGGTGGGTGACGCTGCCTCCGACTGGCTGCCCCGGTGGCTGATGGCCCTCACGTCCGCCGTGGGCCCCACCCAGCCCGACGATGTCTGGCCGGACGTCGAGCACCCGCCCGGCTTCGATCCGCACGGCATCCGCACGGCCACCACCGTGCTGCAGACGCTGGACTGCCTGTCGGCCTTGAGTCCGGGCCCCCGCCTGCCATGGCTGCAACGCCACCGTGGCACCCTGGAGCAACACACGGGTCTGCCCCTGTCCATGATGGGCGTGGCCGCGACCGCCCTGGCCGATCTGGGGATGACCCCCGCACAAGGCGAGATGCTGCATCTGTTGATGCGTCTGCCTGGTGCCGCGGCCCATGCCCTGGAGCAGAGCGAGCGGCATTACCGCGAGTTCCCCTTCCCCCCCCTGGATCTGCAGGACGATCCAGACACCAGGATCTGCTCGTGAGCCTCCATGACCGTGGCCCCGCCACCTTGAACCGGTACCGTGGCGCCTTCCAGAGCGCTGTGGGCGGCGCCTTCCCGGGCACACGGGCAGTCTTTCGGGGGCAGGACCTGCACCGGGATCTGCTCGGGCAGACCAGCTGGATCGATCTGTACTGCTACGGCGTGACCGGGCGACGCCTGCCGGCCTCGCATCTGGCCATGCTGGAGCATCTGTGCGTCAGCACCAGCTACCCCGATGCACGCATCTGGAACAACCGGGTGGCCGCCCTGGCCGGGAGCACCCGCAGCACCATCAATCTGGCACTGTCGGCCGCCGAGGCCGTGTCGGAAGCCCGCATCTATGGTCGACGCAATGAGTTCAGGGCGGTGGCCTTCTATCTGCGCACTCACCGTGCGATGCGGGCCGGAGCCTCCCTGGAGGAATGTGTGACGCAACACCTGCAGACCCAGGGGCGACTGGCCGGCTATGGCCGCCCGCTGGCCTCAGGCGACGAGCGATTGGCCCCCGCCATGGCCCGGGCACGCGAGCTGGGGCTGGACGAAGGGCCTCATGTCTTGCTGGCCTACGAGGTGGAACGCCACCTGCAGGCCAAGGGCCTGCCGCTGCAGATGAACTTCGGTGCGCTGGTGGCGGCCTTTGGCGCCGACTTCGGCCTCAGCCCGCGTGAGTTCACCACCTTGTTCTATCTCAGCTTCCTGGCGGGCATGCCACCGTGCTACATGGAAGCGCTGAGCAAGCCCCCCGGGGCCATCTTTCCGACCCGCTGCGAGGATGTGGTCTATGAAGGCGCCCCGCCCCGGTCCTGGCGTGATCGCAACACGTCCGGGCGCTGAGTCTCTGCCGCTCAGCCCCGCACGATCGCACCGATGGTCCGCAGGATCAGCTTCACATCCATCCACACCGAGGCCTGATCCACATACTGCGCGGCCAATGCCAGCTTGTGCGGCAGCACCTCGTGGATGTAGGCCTGCTCGGGGTTGCTCGCGCGGGCCAGGACGGCACTTTCATCGCGGTACTCGATGGAGGCGATGTCGGTGATGCCCGGTCGCACCGACAGGATCTTGTCGCGCAGCTCGGCCGGGTAATGCGCCACATAGCGCGGCACCTCGGGGCGCGGCCCCACCAGGCTCATGGTGCCCACCCACACATCGATCAGTTGCGGCAACTCGTCGAGCTTGCTGCCCCGCAGCCAGTGCCCCACGCGGGTGATGCGAGCATCAGCGCCCACCGTGATCTGCAGACCCTGGCCCACCGGGTCGTGCCGCATGGTGCGGAACTTGTGGATGCGGAAGGTCTGGCCAAAGCGCCCCACACGCTCCTGCCGAAAGAACACCGGCCCGGGTGAGTCGAGCTTGACCGCCAGGGCAATGAGCAGCAACAGTGGCCCCAGCGCCAGCAGGCCCAGGGACGACATCAGCCAATCGAACAGACGCTTGCTCATCACCCACTCCGGCAG
The DNA here is from genome assembly GCF_036279655.1 of Aquabacterium sp. GTDB lineage: Bacteria > Pseudomonadota > Gammaproteobacteria > Burkholderiales > Burkholderiaceae_C > Aquabacterium. The sequence continues at coordinate 19,652 of NZ_DASUIT010000006.1, forward strand.
GACATCAGGCCAGGGCCTTGCGCACCGCCGTGATCACGCGCTCGACATCGTCGTCCGTCATGCGGGTGTACAGGGGCAGCGTGAGCATGCGCTCGTAGGCCTTCTGGCTGTGCGGGAACTGCGCGGGCTGCAGATCGTAGCGCTCCTTCCAGTAGGGGTGCAGGTGCAGCGGGATGTAGTGCACGCTCACGCCGATGCCATCGGCGAACAGGCTGTCGATCACGGCATCGCGGCTCACGGGGGTCGCGTCGCTCAGGCGCACCACATACAGATGCCAGGAGTGCACATCCCCGGCCTGCACGGGGCGCGGCGGCAGGATCAGGGGCAGATCGGCCAGGGCCTCGTCATAGCGGCGGGCGATCTGCTCACGACGCGCCTGGAAACCCGTGAGCCGCTGGAGCTGGTGCAGGCCCAGGGCCGCCGCGATGTCGGTCAGGTTGTACTTGAAGCCGGGCGCCACGATCTCGTAGTACCAGCTGGGCACCTTGGCCGTGAAGCGGTCAAAGGCATCGCGGTTGATGCCATGCAGGCGCATGACCTTGGCGCGCGCCGCCAGGGCATCGTCGCGCGTGACCAGCATGCCACCCTCGCCCGTGGTCATGGTCTTGTTGGCATAGAAGCTGAAGACCACGGCATCACTGCGATGCAGGCCAACCAGCCGCCCTTTGTAGGTCGTGGGCAGGGCGTGGGCCGCGTCCTCGACCACCTTCAGGCCATGCTTGTCGGCGATGGCGAAGATGGCGTCCATGTCGACCGCCAGGCCCGCGTAGTGCACCGGCATGATGGCCTTGGTGCGGGGCGTGATGGCCGCTTCGATGGCAGCCGGGTCGATGTTGAGCGTGGCCGGATCGATGTCCACCAGCTTGACGTCGGCCCCCAGGTAGCGCACCACTTCGGCCGTGGCCGTGAAGGTGTGGGTGGTGGTGATGACCTCGTCGCCCGGGCCGATGCCCAAGGCCTCCAGGGCCAGGTGCAGGCCGGCGGTGGCCGAGTTCACGGCGATGGCATGCAGCCCCTCTTCACCCAGGAACTCGGCGAAAGCCTGCTCGAAGCGGCGGGCCTTGGGGCCGGTGGTGACCCAGCCCGAGCGCAGGGTGTCGACCACTTCGGCGATTTCTTCCTCGCCGATCTCAGGCAAGGCAAAGGGCAGGAAGGGAGCTTGGCTCATGATGATCTCGATGTCGTGAAAAGGCCGGCCTAGCGCTGATGCGCGGCACCGCGGGTGAGGCGACCAAAGGCAGGATCGGGTTGGCCGGTGCGCACCACATCCCACCAGCCCCGCAGGGATCCCAGGCCATAACCGACATGGTAGGCCGCGATCACACGGGGCAGATGGGACAGCAGGTCCATGCCCTGCTGGCGGGCGATCAGCAAGCTCACCGCCGCCACGGCCGCGCCATACAGGACGGTCTGTGCCAGCAGCAGTGCCGCACCGATCACGGTGGCCCAGGCCAGGCCCTGCTGCAGCACCCCACCGGGCTGACCCAGCAGGCTGGTGCCCAGGCCGCACAAGACCACCCACACCAGCAAGCCCAGCCACACGCCCACGAACAGGCCGGGAATCAGGTGGCGCAAGGAGGCCGCCTGACCATGCTTCTTCATGACGAAGGGCTTCCAGTAGCCGTACTGACGGTACTGACGGAACACATCGCCGATGCTGGCGCGCGGGTGGTAGGTCGAGCGGATGGCCGAGGCCTGCCAGACCCGGCCACCGCCCTGGTGGATGCGCAGGTTGTGCTCGTCATCCTGGTTGCGCACCAGTTGCTCGTCAAACCCGCCAAAACGCTGGAAGGTCTCGCGCGGCCAGGCGCCCAGGTAGACCGTGTCCACCGGCCCGCTGTAGGCCAGATCACGCGACAAGGCGCCACCGGCCACCCAGCGCGACTGAAAGGCTGCAGCGATGGCTCGCTGCACAGTGCCGGACGGGCCGGCCTGGCCTTCGGCCTTCCAGGGACCGCCCACATTGTCGGCGCCGGTGGCCTGCCAGGTGCTCAGGCACTGCGCGATGTAGTCGCGGGCATAGACACTGTGCACATCCAGGCGCACGATGAAGTCACCCCGGGCACGCTCGATGCACCGGTTGAGCCCGCACGAGACGATGCGCCCCGGGTTGTCGATCATGACGAAGCGAGGATCGGCCGCACACCAGGCCGCCAGCCGCTCACGGGTGCCGTCATCGCTCATGCCATCGGCGATCAGCACCTCCAGGGCCCAGCCAGCGGGCACGCTCTGCTCGACCACGCTGCGGCAGAAGGCCTCGATGTGATCGCGCTCGTTGCGACAGGGCACGATCACCGAGACCGTGCGCACCCCGCTCATGAGGGCGCCCCTGGCTGCACCGCATCCTTGCGCTTGCGCAGCTTGGGGTTGGGCTTGATGACCTGCTCGTAGAGCTGCCACATGCGGTCCATCTGGCCGCGCCGCGAGGCCTCTCGAATGACGCGTTCCCGGTTGTGGGCACCACGCGCCATGGCTTGCGCCGGCTGATCGTGCACGGCCACGAAGGCCTCGGTCAGGGCATCGATGTCACGCACCGGCACGATCCAGCCGCCCCGCTCGTCGATCCACTGGCGATTGGCCGGCAGATCCGAGGCGATGATGGGCAAGCCGCAGGCCATGGACTCCAGCACCGAGACCGAAGTGGCGTCGCTGCTAGGCACGGACACAGACACCCGGCTGCGCTGGATGGCGTCCACCATGGCCTGATCCCCCACCCGCCCATGAAAACGCACCTGCTGCAGCAAGCGCAGCGAGGCCACGCGTTCCTGCAGCGCCGCTTCCATGGGGCCCCCACCCAGCAGGTGCAGTCGGGCATGCGAATGCGGTCGCATGGTCACGAAGCGAGCAAAGGCCTCGATGATCAGGTCGATGTTGTAGTTGGGCTCCCAGCTGCGCAGGCTCACCACTTCGAAGTCGGTCCCAGGCGTGCCCGGCACAAAGCGATCGGTGTCCGCGCCCCACAGGATCTGATGCACCGGCGCGCTGGGGTGATAGCGCGCGATGTCCTCGACCATGTCCAGCGAATCGGCCGTGATCAGGTCGGCGCGGCGCAATGACCAGCCCACGACCCAGCGCATGAGCCGGCTCTCGCGGGGCGTCACCAGGATGTCCGACCCCCAGGCCGTGAGCACCTTGGGAACGGGCAGACCGCAGGCCGCCGCCCACAAGCCGTAAGACGTGACGTAGTGGCCATGCACCAGATCGGGCTGAAAGGTCTGCCCCAGCCGACGCGCCACGCGCCGCACCTCGGGCAAGGCCTTGAACCAGCTGAGCTTGTCCTGTCCCGGGGCGATGGTGATCACCTCCTGGGCACCCGGCACCTCGGCCGACTGCCGGGTGATGACGATGCAGCGGGCACCCCGCTCGGCGGCTGCGGCCACCCAGCGACGGGTGTGCACACTGGCCGCATCGGCAAAAAAGAGGATGCGCATGGGTCGGTCCAGGGCCGGCATCAGCGACGCTCCCCGGCAGCGCCTTCGAGGGCCTTGCGCAGCGCATCCTGGCCAGCCCAGGCCGCATAGACCGGCCGGTATTCAGGGTGCTGCATCAGCAAGTTGCCGTCCATCAGGCGGGTGTCGCCCATGACGATGGCAGGCTGGCCCAGGGCCCTGGGGCCGACGATGGCGAAATCAGGCACATCACCCGACACGAAACTGTAGGCTTGCACGATCACGCCCTTACCGATGCGCGCCCCGGGCGCGATGATGCAGTGGGGCCCGATGAAACTGTAGGCCCCGATGTGGGTGGCCCGACGCACATAACCCAGTGGATCCGGGTGGCCGATGTAGCGGCGTCCCATGATGCGCACGGAGCGATGGCTGGAATGGCTCAGCACCGACACGTAGTTGGTGATCTGGACCCCCTCCTCGATGACCAGGCCGTTGGAGCCATCGATGCGATTGAAATGCCCCACGAAAACGTGGTCGCCCAGCGTCAGCCCCTTGGGGTGCTCGAAGCAGGTGTGGGTGCTCACCCGTGTGCTGGGGCAATAGGACCCGTCGGCATTGCGCCAGCCATAGACCACGCGCGGACCGGTGGCAACCGACAGCAGTCGGGCCAGGATGCGGATCAGGCGTTGACGAAGGGCGGACATGGGGCACGAGGGTGTAAACCCGGTATTGTCGCGCGCTTCGCGGGCATTTCGGCGCCCGGCCCCTCAGGAGAGGGGCCCGCATCCCGGGGCCTCACCGCGCGGGCGTCCACAAGGCCCGCAGCGGCAAACCGGCGTGCTTGAGGAACACACCATAGGCCGCCACGATGGCCAGGATGTAGCCCAGGCTGCTGGCGGTGGCCGCACCCACCGCGCCCCACAGGGGCACCAGCACACAGCCCACCGAGAAGCTGATGACCAGCGACAAGGCCGCGATGCTGCCCGAGAGCTGCGGCTTGCCCAGGTGGTTGGTATAGAAGGCCGACAGGCTGGAGGCCGCCGCGTAGGCCGCCACCCCCGGCAGCAGTGCCGCCAGCGGCATCACCGAGGCCGCATAGGCCGCCCCCATCAATCGGGGCAGCCCCCACCAGGCCAGGCCCAGCAGCACGGGCGCGGCCAGCAGGGTCGCCAGCACATTGATGCGCACGGCCTGCACGGTCATGCCCGAGGCCACGGCGCGATCCGGATGACCGATGCGTGAATAGGCCGACACGGTCACCGAGGACGACAGCAGCCACAGCAGCTCCGCCACGGTCACCGCCACGGAGTAAGTACCCACCTCGGCCAGGCCATGGAAATGCTCGACCAGAAAGAGCGAGGCCCGGTAATTGAGCAGGCTGACCACATTGGTCACGCCGATGGTGGCGACGAAGCGCCAATCCGACCACCAATGCAGCTCGGGCGCGCCGTGCAGCAAGCCTTGCTCCTCACGGTCCTCATCGCGGCGTGCGCCATCGTGCAAGGCGTACAGGGCGGTCAGCACCGCCACCAGCGACTTGCCACTGACCCAGGCCGTGAGCACCAGCACCACGGCGGGCGCTTTCCAGGCCAGGTCCTGGGTGAGCCACCACACCACGGCCAGCCCCGACAACACGGCAGCCGGCGCCCCCACCTGGGCCAGATTCAAGGGCCACATGCGGCCTTGCCCCAGCCACAGCCCCGTGGCCGTGGGCACCAGCAGCAGAAAGGGGGCCGCCAAGGCCAGCAGCCACAAATGGGTGTAGGGCACCGACGAGGCCCCCCAGGCCACCCCCACCAGGGCCAGCGAGGCCAGCAGCCCCAGGGCCACGGCCGCCTGCAGCACCTTGCGCAACATGGGCTGGGTGGCGCCACGCTCGCCCGCCTGTTGACGCGACACCAGCCGCGCCAGCCACAGGCCCAGGCCCGAGAACAAGGTCAGCAAGGCCGACTCCACCGCCACGAACAGGGCGAAGGCCCCCTGAACCGAGGGGCCCTGGCGCGCCACCAGCACGGTGATGGCCAGGCCCAGGGCCACGATCAGCAGCTTGGCCATGAGGTTGCCCAGCGCCGCACGCGGCAAGGCCCGCCAGGCCTGGCGCAGGGCGCCTGACGGGGCCTCGGGAGCAGAAAGCGATGCACGTTCATCCGACATGGCCCACATTGTCGCCGACGGTTTCATACAATAGAGGGTTAGGCCCAACCTGCTCCATCATCATGACCACGCACCAACACCCGACCCCGCACGAGCCCGTACCCGCAGAGTTGATGGTGGACACCAACAAACTGATCGCCGAGCGTCGCGAGAAGCTGGCCGTCATCCGTGCCCAGGGCGTGGCCTTCCCCAACGACGTCAAGCCCGCCGACCGCGCCGCGGCCCTGCACGCGGCCCACGACGAAACCGCCCCCGAGGTGCTCGAAGCCCAGGCCATCCCCGTCAGCGTGGGCGGCCGCATGATGCTCAAGCGCGTCATGGGCAAGGCCTGCTTTGCCACGCTGCAGGACGCCACCGGTCGCATCCAGGTCTATGTGACCCTGGACGCCATCGGCGCCGACGCCCTGGCCGCCTTCAAGCACTGGGACCTGGGCGACATCCTGGGCGCCGAGGGCACCCTGTTCAAGACCAAGACCGGTGAGCTCTCCATCAAGGTCACCCACATCCGCCTGCTGACCAAGGCCCTGCGCCCGCTGCCCGACAAGTTCCACGGCATGACCGATCAGGAGCAGAAGTACCGCCAGCGTTATGTGGACCTGATCGTCGACGACGAGTCCCGCCAGCGCTTCGTGGCCCGCAGCAAGGCCATTGCATCCATCCGCCAGTTCATGGTCGACCACCAGTTCCTGGAAGTCGAAACGCCCATGATGCACCCCATCCCCGGGGGCGCCAACGCCAAGCCCTTCACCACCCACCACAATGCGCTGGACCAGGAGATGTTCCTGCGCATCGCCCCCGAGCTCTACCTCAAGCGTCTGGTGGTGGGTGGCTTCGAGCGCGTGTTCGAGATCAACCGCAACTTCCGCAACGAGGGCGTGTCCGTGCGACACAACCCCGAGTTCACCATGATGGAGTTCTACGCGGCCTACTGGAACCACCGCGACCTGATGGACTTCACCGAAGAGGTCTTGCGCCATGCCGCCCGCGCCGCGGTGGGTTCGGCCAAGCTCAGCTACGGCGGCAAGGAGGTCGATCTGGAAGCCCCCTTTGCCCGTCTGACCGTGCGCGACTCGCTGATCGAGCATGCCGGCCTGACGCCCGAGCAGGCCGACGACGCCGTCTTCCTGCACGCGCGCCTCAAGCAACTGGGCGAAGAACCTCCGGCCCGCTGGTCCCTGGCCGAGCTGCAGTTCGGCCTGTTCGAAGCCGCCGTCGAAGAAAAGCTCTGGCAGCCGACCTTCATCATCGACTACCCCGTCGAGGTCTCGCCCCTGGCCCGCGCCTCCGATGCCAATCCGGCCATCACCGAGCGCTTCGAGCTCTTCATCACCGGCCGCGAGTACGGCAACGGCTTCTCCGAACTCAACGACCCCGAAGAGCAGGCCGCGCGTTTTGCCGCCCAGGCCAGCGCCAAGGATGCCGGCGACGAAGAGGCCATGTACTTCGATGCCGACTACATCCGCGCGCTGGAGTACGGCCTGCCCCCCACGGGTGGTTGCGGCATCGGCATCGACCGTCTGATCATGCTGCTCACCGATGCCCCCAACATCCGCGACGTGATCCTCTTCCCGGCCCTGCGCCGCGAAGCCTGAAGCCCCTGCTGACGCCGCCGCCATCGGGAACACCCGCCGGGCGGCGTCCGGTGCTTTCTGGCAGGATGCACTCTCCTCGGACTGCCTCTGCCACCCATGTCGCACACCCCTGTCGCGCCGACCACCGGCCCCGTCGAAACCCGCCACGGGGTCTGCAATCTGTGCGAGGCCATTTGCGGACTGAGCTTTCAGGTGCAGGGCGGGCGCATCCTGTCGGTCAAGGGCAACCCGGCCGACCCCCTGTCGCGCGGCCACATCTGCCCCAAGGCGGTGGCCCTCAAGGACCTGCACGAAGACCCTGACCGCCTGCGCCACCCCGTCAAGCGGGTCGAACGCGACGGCGCGATCCACTGGCAGCGCATCGGCTGGGACGAGGCCCTGGACCTGGCCGTGGAAGGCCTGGCCCGGGTGCGTGAGCAGCATGGCAGCCATGCCGTGGCGGTCTACCAGGGCAACCCCAGCATCCACAACTGGGGCAATGTCACCCACGGCCACCTCTTCCTGTCCCAGCTCAAGACCCGGCACCGCTATTCGGCCACCTCGGTGGACCAGTTGCCCCACCAGATGGTGGCCCTGTGGCTGTACGGGCACCAGTTCCGCCTGCCCATCCCCGACATCGACCGCACCCGCTACCTGCTGGTGCTGGGCGCCAACCCGCTGGCCAGCAACGGCAGCCTGATGACGGTGCCCGATGTGCGCGAGCGCCTCAAGGCCCTGCGCCAGCGCGGTGGCAAGCTGGTGGTGCTCGACCCCCGCCGCACGGAGACGGCCGTCGTGGCCGATGAACACCATGCCATCGTGCCGGGCAGCGATGCCGCCTGGCTGCTGGCCGTGATCCACACCCTGTTCGACGAAGGTCTGACCCGACCCGGCCCCTGGGCCGACCAGCTCGACCATCTGGCCGAGCTGCAGCAGGCGGCCAGCCCCTTCAGCCCCGAGGCCACCGCCGCCTTCACCGGCATCGACGCCACCACCACGCGGCGGCTGGCGCGCGAACTGGCCCGCAGCGAGAGCGCGGCCTGTTATGGCCGCATGGGCGTGTCCACCCAGGCCCACGGCGTGATCTGCCAATGGGCCATCCAGGTGATCAACCTGCTGAACGGCCAGGTGGACCTCGAGGGCGGCACCTTGCTCACCCACCCTGCCGTGGACCTGATCCGCCTGGGCCTGGTCGGGCCCGGTCACCACGATGTCTGGCGCAGCCGGGTGCGTGGCGCCGCCGAGTTTGCGGGCGAGCTGCCCGTGTCGGTGATGGCCGAAGAGATGCTCACCCCCGGCGAGGGCCAGGTGCGCGCCCTGGTGACCTCCTGCGGCAACCCGGTGCTGTCCACCCCCAACGGGCAGCAGATGGACCGCGCCCTGGCCGGCCTGGACTTCATGGTGTCCGTCGATTTCTACATCAACGAGACCACACGGCACGCCCATGTGATCCTGCCCCCCACCTGCTTTGTGGAGCATGACCACTATGACCTGATCTTCCTGATGCTGGCCGTGCGCAATGTGGCCCGCTACACCCCGGCCATCGTGCCCCGCACCGCAGAGCAAAAGCACGACTGGGAGATCTACAGCGAACTGGCCCGACGCTACGCCCGCCGCACCTGGTCGAGTGATCGCGCCAGCGTGCTCAACCGGCTCAAGGGCCTGGGCACGCGCAGCCTGATGGCCCGCCTGAGCCCACAGCGACTGCTGCAGATCGCCCTGCGACGCAATGCCTATGGCCTGACGATGAAGCAGTTGCTGGCCCACCCCGAGGGGATCGATCTGGGCCCCCTCAAACCCTCCCTGCGGCAGACACTGCAGCGCAGCCAGCGCCGGGTGCCCCTGCTGCCCACCCCCATCCGCCTGGGCCTGCCCGCCCTGCTCGATGAGGTACGTGCGCCCGCCGCCAACGACGCACTCAAGCTCATCGGCCGCCGCGATGTGCGCAGCAACAATTCCTGGATGCACAACAGCGAACGCCTGGTGTCCGGCAAACCCCGCTGCGTGCTGTGGATGCACCCCAGCGATGCGCACGCCCGCGCCCTGCAAGCCGGGCAGGATGTGACCGTGCGCTCACGCGTCGGCCAGGTGCGCGTGCCCCTGCACATCACCACCGACATTCGCCCCGGCGTGGTCAGCTTGCCCCACGGCTGGGGCCATGACCGCACGGGCGTGGCACTGCGTGTGGCCCAGGCCCACGCGGGCGCCAGCATCAATGACCTCTCGGACGACCAGCGCACCGATGCACTCAGCGGCAATGCCGCCTTCAGTGCCCAGCCGGTGCAGGTCGAGGCCGCCTGAGCTTTCTACAATCGCCCCATGTCGACACTCAGCCCCGCCTCTCAGGAGATCGCCGCCACCGCCGCCCGGCTGGTGGTGGAAGAAGGCATGGAATACGGCCCGGCCAAACGCCGCGCTGCCAAACAGCTGGGCCTGACCGGGCGCGGTGATCTGCCCGGCAACGACGCGGTCGAAGACGCCGTCGTGGAGTACCTCTCGGTTTTCTGCGCCGACACCCAGCCCGACGAGTTGCGCGCCCTGCGGGCGCTGGCCGATGTCTGGATGGAGCGCCTGGCGGAGTTCCGACCTCACCTGACGGGCGCCGTCTGGCGCGGCACGGCCACCCGCCTCAACGACATCCACCTGCAACTGTTCTGCGATGACCCCAAATCCGCCGAGATTGCCCTGATCAGCCGCAACGTCAGCTACGACGTCGGCAGCGTCAAGGGCCCACGCGGTGACCTGGTGGACTGTCTGAGCCTGACAGTACCCTGCGCCGCCCTGAACGAAGCCATCGGACTGCACCTCACCATCCTGGACCGCGACGACCTGCGCGGCGCCCTCAAACCCGACGCGCGCGGGCGCACCGAGCGTGGTGACCGCCTGGCCCTGCAGCGCCTGCTGGAGCCCCCTGCCCCATGAACAAGCTCACCCCTCCCTGCCTGCGCAGCCTCGCTGGCGCCCTGTGCACCGGCCTGGCCCTGACGGCCCTGCTGGCACCCGCCCACGCGGCAACCCCATCCTCCGCCTCACCCCGCTGGCAAGGCGTGTGGGCCGGACAGATCGGCTCGCAGCGCATCGTGGTCGCACTCTCCCAGGAGAGCGAC
>NZ_DASUIT010000007.1:0-47819 GCF_036279655.1 Aquabacterium sp.
GTGGTGTGGCTCACCTTGGATGCCCCGGGGGACACCCGCGCCATGGACAGCGGCACGCCACCCGAGGTGACCGCCTCTTCACCTGGCCCGATGGCAGCAGAGGCGCCGGTCATCAATCAGGCCGTTGTCGCCGAGGTGATGACAGGTCAACAGGCCGCAGCCTCGGAAATCGAGCGCCAGCCGGCCATCCAGCCCCTGTCCGGTCCCATCACGGAAAGGCCGGCCTTTGTCTCTCGCATGGAATGGGCCATGCTGCAAGGGGTTGCCCAGCAACATGCACACCCGACGCAGGAGCTCACCCGCCTGGTCAATTCGCTGCGCTTCACCAAGCAGCTGGAGCTGTGGCAAGACATGTCGTCCACAACGCCCCATGCCAAACGCCAGGCCCTGGCCAACGAGCTGCTCAGTGATCTGCCACAACGGCTGATCAACGACGAGATGGACCTGGAGGCGGCCAAGAAGCTGCAACTGGCCTTGCTCAACGATGCCGAGCCCGATCCCGGGCGCCGCAGCGTGCGCGCAAGCAAGGAAGCCAGACGCCTCATCGTGCCGGCCAGCAGCGAGGCGGCGTCGCGATAAGATCCTTGGGCAGGGTCGGCAGCCGGATGCGACACCACTAGAATGATTTTTCCCCACGTGTCCTGTCGTTCAGCCAGTCGCCCGCTGCCCATGAAGTCTCCCTCCGGTCCTCCTGTTCTGGCCCGTCCCTACCGAGGCATATCGGCCGAGGAACGACGGCGCCAACGACACGAGCAGTTGATGGACGCCGCCTTCGAGGTCTTTGCGACCTTGGGGCTGGCCCGGGTCACCATGCGCGACATCTGTGCCCAGGCCCGCTTGACGGAGCGTTACTTCTACGACTCCTTCCGCAGCACGGAAGAGGCCTTTGACGCGGTCCACCAACGGCAGGAAGAACTCCTCTTTGCGCGCGTGGCTCAGGCCATGATGACGGCGCCCAGAACCATCGATGGACTCGCGCGCGCGGGTCTGCGCGCCTTCTATGAGTTCATCCAGGAAGACCCACGGCGAGCCCAGGTCTTGCTGATCGACGCCTTCAGCGCCAACCAGCAAAGCATCGATCGCTCGAAGAAGGCCGTGGGACAGTACGTGAGCATGATCGAGCATCTGGCTCGTGAGCTTTTCCCGAGCCTTCCGTCCGGCATCCACATGGACATGCTGGTCTGGGGCCTGCTGGGCATGGCCATCCAGGTCGGCACGATCTGGGCTCGCGACCAATTCCGGCAAACCATCGATGAGGTCCTGGAATACAACCTCTACGCCTGGCAGGGGCTGCAGGGCCTGGCTGAACGCATGAGTGCCCAGGCCGCGTCATCCGTCGACCGCGCCCCCTGAACGCCTGGCACGCGCCAGGCAGGATAATGGTCTCCGTTGCCATTTCATCCATCTGCCATGTGCCAACTACTCGGCATGAACTGCAATGTCCCCACGGACATCATGTTCAGCTTCTCGGGTTTTTCTCAGCGTGCCTGTGAGCACGCCGATGGCTTTGGCATCGCCTTCTTTGAAGAGCGCGGCGTGCGCTGCTTTGTCGATGCCCAACCGGCCAACCAATCGCCCGTGGCCGACCTGATCAAGGCCTACCCGATCCACAGCAAGCATGTGGTGGCCCACATCCGCAAGGCAACCGAGGGGCATGTGGCCCTGGAGAACTGCCACCCCTTCACGCGGGAACTCTGGGGGCGCTACTGGGTGTTCGCTCACAATGGCGACCTCAAGAACTATCACCCTCGTCTGCATGGAGCCTTCCGCCCGGTGGGTGACACCGACAGCGAACGGGCCTTTTGCTGGCTGCTGCAGGAGATGGCCAAGAGCCACGCCAGCCTGCCCTCGGCGCAGGAGCTCACCCGCACGCTGCGTGAGCTGGTGCCCCAGGTGGCACAGCACGGCACCTTCAACTTCCTGCTGAGCAACGGCGAAGCCCTGTGGGCCCATGGCACGACCAAGCTGCACTATCTGGTGCGTCAGTATCCGTTTGCCCAGGCGCGCCTGCAGGACGCCGACATCACCATGGATTTCGCGCAGATCGCTCAGCGCGACGACCGTGTGGCGCTGATCGCCACGGAACCCCTCACCAGCAACGAGCCCTGGACGGCATTCCAGAGCGGTGAGCTCAAGGTCTTTGCCCAGGGTCAGCTGCTGGACAGCGACTGAGCGGTCAGGTACAGGCGCAGGTCGAACTCCAACTGGTGGTAGTGGGGCTCCATGTGCAGGCACAACTGGTAGAAGGCCTTGTCATGGGCTTTCTCTTTCAGGTGGGCCAGCTCATGCACCACGATCATGCGCAGGAAATCGGCTGGCGCCTCCTTGAACAGGCTGGCCACGCGGATCTCGCGCTTGGCCTTGAGCTTGCCGCCCTGCACACGCGAGATCGCCGTGTGCGTGCCCAAGGCATGCTGGATCACCTTGAGCTTGTTGTCATAGGCCACCTTGCTGATGGGATCGGCGTTGCGCATGTAGCGCTGCTTGAAGTCCATCACGTAGTCGTACAGGGCCTTGTCCGTGCGCACCTCGTGCGGATCGGGGTAACGCCGTGCAAGCGTCTCGGCCAGCTTGCCCGCATCGATGAGGGAGCGCACCTGCAGCAGCAGATGCTCGGGGTAGCCGCCCAGGTACTTCAGCGCCCCCGCCGGGTCTGCCGCGCTCATGGGGCGATCTGCTCGGCGTAATCGTAGAGGGCGCCCAGGATCTCCTGGCCGCGCTCGTCGTCGTCGCTGAGCTGCTCACTCAGGGCATCGATGCGCTCGAAGAAGCTGGCCAGCGACAGGCCGCCACCCGCCCCCTCGTGCAGCCGCCGGCTGCAGTGCTCGCGCCAGCGCGTCTGGTCCTGCTCATTGAGGGTGTCAGGAAAGTTGCGTGCGCGGTAGCGAAACAGCAGCTCTTCCAGGCGCTCGTCGGCAAAGGCCGGCTGGCGGTCTGCCAGCTTCTCGGCCAGTTGCCCGGGGCTCAAGGCGCGCAGGCGCTGCAGCAGGCGGCGATCGTCCGGGCCAACGAAACCGCCATACAGATCTTCATCGACATCCGGAGCCTCGGCGGGCGTCTCACGCGCAAACACATCGGGCCAGATGCCGGCCATGGTGTGCCCCTGGGCCGCCGCGATCTCGGCATGGTGCAGGGCCTGATCGACATCCAGCCCCCAGCGCGCACGCACCTCAGCCGTCAAGGTCTTGAGGTTGCCGATCACAATGGGCGACTTGTTGATGTGCACGCTCTTGACAGGCAGACGGCTCACGCCTTCGGGCAGGTCTTCGGCCCGCGTGTACATGCGCTGGCGGATGGTGGCCGCATCCAGAGAGAACAGCTCGCTGGGGTCATGGGCCAGATCCCACACGATGATCTCGTTCTTGTTGGTCGGGTGCGGTGCCAGCGGCCACACGATGCCAATGCAGCCACGCTCCACACCGTACATGCCCGAGATGTGCACGAAAGGCTTGCCCACGCCGATCTCGGCCAGCACGGCATCCTTCTTGCGCAGCTTGAGACAGAAGTCCCACAGCTTGGGCTGGGCCTGCTGGATCAGGCGTGCCAGGGCGATGGTGGCCCGCACATCGGACAAGGCGTCGTGCGCGGCCTCGTGGGTCAAGCCATTGGCTGCGCTGAGGTGCTCCAGCTTGAAAGACGGGCGGCCGTCGTCATGCTGAGGCCACTGGATACCTTCAGGGCGCAGGGCCCAGGTGCAGCGCACCACGTCCAGCAAGTCCCAGCGACCACAGCCGTTCTGCCACTCGCGGGCATAGGGGTCCATCAGATTGCGCCAGAAGAGGTGACGCGTCACCTCGTCATCGAAGCGGATGGTGTTGTAGCCCACGCCAATGGTCTGAGGCTGGGCCAACTCCTGCTCGATGCGCTCGGCAAAGCGGTGCTCGGGCAGGCCCTTTTCCAGACAGGTCTGGGGCAAGATGCCCGTCAGCAGACAGGCTTCCGGGTTGGGCAGGTAATCGGGTGCCGGCTGGCAGTACACCATCACGGCCTCGCCAAGCTCGTTGAGGTGGGCATCCGTGCGCACGCCGGCAAACTGCGACGGGCGGTCGCGGCGGGGCACGACACCAAAGGTTTCGTAGTCGTGCCAGAAAAAAGTGAAATCGCTCATGCCCGAGACGATACATCACCAGGGAAACACGGGGCCTCACACAGGCCTGTATCCGTTAAATTGCTGGTTTTAGCCGTACTGCCCATGTCCAAGATCCCGTCACAACTGGTGTCCACCAAAGTCCTCAGGAGCGGCGTGCAGTGCGAGCAGCAGTACCTCTCTGGTGTGGACATCCTGACCTCGCACATGGGCATCCCCGTGATCCAGGTCTACAAGCACGGCCTGGATGTCGAGGTCCTGGAACGATCCCTGGTGACCACGCTGGCACGCTACCCCCTGATCACCGGGCGCATGAAAAAGGACGCCCAGGGCCTGCCCTACATCATCGGCAACGATGCAGGCATCACCTTCACGGTACGGCGCTGCAAGGGCCCCCTGCCCGACTACGGCCCGCACCACCACATGGCCGATCACCTGGGCAGCTTCTACACCCCCATCTACCCCTGGCAGGTGTTCAAGGACAGCACCGCCCTGGCGCATGTCAACATCTACCAGTTCGACGACGGCGGTGCCATCCTGGGCATCTGCATGGTTCACTCGCTGATCGACGGGCAATCCTTCTGGCAGTTCATGGTGGACTGGGCCGATGCGGCCAAGGGCAAGGACACGCCGGCACGCCCGATGGACCGCAGCCAGATCATCCAGATCGGGCAGCAACACATCGACCAGCCCTTCACCAAAGGCTATGCCTATCAGGCCACCTGGAGCCAGTGGCTGCGCACCGCCGCACGGCTGGGCTGGGGCCACCTGTTCAAGCTGGACAAGGGCGTGTTCCGCATCCCGGCCAGCACCGTGCAGCAATGGAAGGCCCAGGCTCAGGCTGAAGGCCAGGGGGCCGAGGGTGTGATCCCCTCCGAGCTGGTCACGGCCCACTGTCTCAAGGTACTCTCACCGCTGTGGGCGCCAGA
The DNA here is from genome assembly GCF_036279655.1 of Aquabacterium sp. Classification (GTDB taxonomy): domain Bacteria; phylum Pseudomonadota; class Gammaproteobacteria; order Burkholderiales; family Burkholderiaceae_C; genus Aquabacterium. The sequence continues at coordinate 5,017 of NZ_DASUIT010000007.1, forward strand.
CAAGGTCCGCTATCTGGGCATGGTGATCGATCTGCGCTACAAGCGCAGTCTGCGCATCCCGCGCTACTTCTTCGGCAATGCCCTGGGGCACCGTGATGTGCCTTACACAGCACAAGAGCTGGCCCAGGATTCACTGGCCACCATCGGACTCAAGAGCCGCACCTCTCCCGAGGGGCTGGACACCCAGGATCTGCAGGCTTACCTGGGCATGATGGAGCGTGCACGCCAAGCCAAGAAGGCTTCCCTGCTGATGATGCGCTCGGTGGCCAGCTCGCCCGATGGGGGCTTTGTGCTCAACAACTGCAGCCACTTTCCCATCTATGACATCGACTTCGGCACGGGCAAGCCCACCTGGCACGACCCGATCCGGGTGGTCTTCCGGATGCTGATGGTGATCGGCACGCCCGAAGGCGATGGGGGCTTTGACATCCACCTCACAGGCACCCGCGCAGAGCTCGCCGTGTTCAAGAAGCTCTACGGCTGAGGGCTGAGGTGGGCGCCGGTTCAGCGCTTGCGCACGACCACACTGCCCACCGAATAGCCCGCGCCGAAAGAGCAGATCACACCCAGGTCCTGGGACTGCAGACCTGCCCGATGATGGTGGAAGGCAATGACGGAGCCCGCCGAGGCGGTGTTGGCGTACTCGTCCAGGATCAGGGGGGCCACATCCTCCGTAGCGTCGGTGCCGACCAGCTTCTTGATGACGAACTGGTTCATGCTCTGGTTGGCCTGATGCAGCCAGTAGCGACGCACCTGCGTGGTCTCGAACTGCAGGCTGGCCAGGTGAGCTTCGATGTGCGCCGCCGCCATGGGCACGACGTCCTTGAACACCTTGCGCCCTTCCTGACGGAAGGTCTTGTCGCGGGCCAGCGGGTCGCTGTCCTCGCTGCGGTTCATGAAACCGAAGTTGTTGCGGATATTGTTGGAGAACTGGGTGACCAGGCGGGTGCCCAGCACGTCCCACTGATCGCTGGATGTGGCCGTCTCGGCGCGCTCGATGATGAGGGCCGTGCACACATCACCGAAGATGAAGTGGCAGTCACGATCACGCCACTCGTGGTGGGCCGAGGTGATCTCGGGGTTGACCACCAGCACACAGCGCGCCGTTCCGGCACGCACGGCGTTGACGGCTTGCTCGATGGCGAAGGTGGCCGACGAGCAGGCCACGTTCATGTCAAAGCCATACCCACCGGCGCCCAGGGCTTGCTGGATCTCGATGGCCATGGCCGGGTAGGCTCGCTGCATATTGGCCGCCGAGCAGATCACGGCATCGATGTCGGCACCCTGCTTGCCCGCCTGGGCCATGGCCTGGCGGGCCGCCGCCACGGCGATCTCGGCCTGCAGCGACAGCTCGTCATCGGCACGCTCCTGGAAGCGCGGGTACATGCGCTGCGGGTCGAGCACCCCGTCCTTGTCGATCACATAGCGCTGTTTGATGCCCGAGGCCTTCTCGATGAACTCCACGCTGGAGGGTTGCAATGGCTCGCGACGGCCATCGGCGATTTCCTGGGCGTGCTGGGCGTTGACCTGCTCGACGTAGGTGTTGAACGAGGCCACCAGTTCGGCATTCGAAATGGTGTGCGGCGGCTGGTACAGGCCTGTACCGCTGATAACAACAGCGCTCATGTCAATTCCTGCCTGCAGCACCGCATCGACCAGACGACACCCGTGCAACAGGCCATGTTGCAAAGAACCGCAGCACACGCGGTGCTGCCAGAAACCCCATATGGTAGCCGGCAAACCCGCCCATATCGTGAAAACCGCCCGCTGGCACAACCTCCGTTCAGAATGGGTTGACCGAGCGCACATCCAGGCGCTCCCCGCTCACCGGATGCGGCAGGCTCAGCGCCGTGGCATGCAGCATCAGGCGCTCACAGGCCTGGCGGGAGGCGTCGGGGCCATACAGCGGATCACCCAGGATGGGATGACCGATCGCCAGGCAGTGCACTCGCAATTGGTGCGAGCGTCCGGTCAGTGGCATCAGATCCAGCCGGCTGCGCCCCAGCACCGTGTCCCGCATCAGGACGCGATAACGCGTCTGCGACGGCTTGCCATGTACCCGGTCCACCATCTGACGGGGGCGGCTGGGCCAGTCGGTGATCAGGGGCAGATCGATCTCGCCCTCGTCATCGGGCACGATGCCCTGCACCAGGGCCACATAGCGCTTGTCGACCTGACGGTGCATGAACAGACCACTGAGCGCGCGCTGCATGTCACCACCCCGCGCCAGCAGCACCAGGCCCGAGGTGGCCATGTCCAGACGGTGCACGATGAGGGCCTCGGGAACATGGCGCTGCACCCGATGGATCAGGCAGTCCTGCAGATGCTCGCCACGCCCGGGCACCGTCAGCAGGCCGCTGGGTTTGTCAACCACCAGCAGATGCTCGTCCAGGTAGATGGGCTGCAGTCCGCGATCCGGCGGGGGATCATAGACAGCGGCCTGGTGGGCAAAGGGTTCGTCGTTCATGGCGGGGCGAGCATAGCCCAGAGACTGTCAAATTAGGTACAGATGAGGCCCTTGATCGCTCTATGCGAACCACGGCCTCGGTGTCACGATGTGCGAACTCATCACACACCCCAGGCTGAGGGAGGTCGCACCATGCGCATGAATCTGCCCGTCACAGGCCAGGAGCACGGTCTCCCAGAGCAATCCATGCTGGTCTCCATGACGGATCGGCAAGGCAAGATCACCCATTGCAACGCGGCCTTTGTGGAGGCCAGTGGCTACAGCTATGAGGAACTGCTGCATCAGCCGCACAACCTCATTCGCCACCCGGACATGCCACCCGAGGCCTTCAAGGACATGTGGGCCACAATCGGCAACGGTCGCCCCTGGGCTGGCGTGGTCAAGAACCGCCGCAAGAACGGCGACCACTACTGGGTGCATGCCCATGTCACCCCCCTCATGAGCCAGGGCAAACCCACAGGCTACATGTCCGTGCGGACCACCCCCAGCCGGGATCAGATCCGCTCGGCCGAAGCGCTCTATCAGCGCATCAAGGACGAGTCGACATCCGGACGCCCGACGTTTCGCATCCATGCCGGACGCGTGCGCCACTTTGGCTGGCGTGACCTGGTCGGCAAGCTCGGACGCATCCATCTGACCGGTCGGATGATGATCCTGCTGGGCACACTGTTTCCCGTGATCGTGCTGACCCATGCCCTGGGGCTGTCTCCCCAGGCCTTGCTGTGGATTCAGATGGTCGTGATGGGTCTGTGGGGGCTGGGCATGGTGGCCTTGCTGCACCACGCCATCACCCGCCCCCTCAACAAGTCCATCCGCTTCATCGCCGGGATCGCCGCAGGTGATCTGACCCACACCATCTGGTCCGAACGCACCGACCAGATCGGCGTGCTGATGCGTAATCTGCGCCAGGCCAACCTCAATACCCGCGCCTTCGTGCACGATGTGCGCGTCGAGACGGTCGGGATCCGTCATGCCATCAGCGAAATCGCCACCGGCAACAACGACCTGTCCTCGCGCACGGAGTCTCAGGCCAGCAATCTGGAGCGCACCACGGCCGCCATGTCCACCCTGACGGACAACGTGCGCCAGACCGCCGACACGGCCCGGGAGGTCGCCCAGGTCAGCACCCAGACCTGCCAGGTGGCCGAACTCGGTGGCCAGGCGGTCGAGCAGGTGGTCCAGGCCATGCAGGGCATCCAGGACTCCTCTCAGCGCATGAGCGACATCACGCAACTGATCGAGAGCATCGCCTTCCAGACCAACATCCTGGCGCTCAATGCCGCCGTGGAAGCCGCCAGAGCCGGAGAACAGGGGCGTGGCTTTGCGGTCGTGGCCTCCGAGGTGCGCGCCCTGGCACAGCGCAGCTCCCAGGCCGCCAAGGAGATCCACGCCTTGATCGGGGCGTCCATCGACAAGATCGGCGATGGCTCGCGTCAAGTGTCGGAGACCGGCGCCACCATCCATCAGGTGGTCGACGCAGTCAATCAGGTGACGCAGTTGATCCAGGGCATCACCACGGCCACGGCCGCACAGTCCCATGACATCGCCCAGGTCAATCAGTCCATTGGCCAGATCGACAGTGGTACCCAGCAGAACGCCGCGCTGGTCGAGCAAGCCGCGGCTGCGGCCGAATCCCTGCAACGGCAAGCCGAGACCCTTGTGCGCGCCGCTCAAGTCTTCCGCGTTGCGTAGCGGCGCGCCATCACGGCGCACACGAACAGCTGGATCTGGTGATAGAGCATGATGGGCAGCACCAGCACACCCATGGCGGCGCTGCCGCCGAAGAGCAGCTTGGCCATGGGCATGCCCGAGGCCAGGGTCTTCTTGGAGCCGCAGAACACGGCCACGATCTCGTCCTCGACCGGGAAACGCATCCAGCGCGCCAGCGCACGCGTGAACCACAACATGGGCACCAGAAAGAGCACCGCGCCCACGGCCGCCTGGGCCAACAGGCCCCAGCCATGACGTGTCCACAGGCCGTCGGCCACGGAATCACTGAAGGCCGACCAGACCAGCAGCACGATGACCGCGCGGTCGAAGACCGTGGTCACCGGCTTGATGCGCGCGAACCATGAGGCCAGCCAGGGGCGCAGCAGGTGCCCCGCCACGAAGGGCAGCAGCAGCATCTGCGCCACCTTCAGCATGGTCTGCCCGACATCGAAGCTGTGCCCGGCACCGCTCATCACCAGGCTGACCAGCAGCGGCGTGAGGAAGACACCCAGCAGGGTCGACAAGGTCGCATTGAGCACCGCCGCCGCCACATGCCCCCGCGCCAGCGCCGTCATGGCCACCGACGACGACACGGTGGAGGGCAGCACCGCCAGGTAGAAAAAGCCCATGAGCAGATCCTGGGACACATGCCCGCCCGCCAGACGCGCCAACAGGGCCCACCACAGCGGGAACGCGACATAGGTGCACAGTTGCACCAGCAGGTGCAGGCGCCATTTGCTGGCCCCATCTCGCAGATTCGCGGTCGACAGGCCCATGCCATGCAGGAAGAACAGGGCAAAGACACCGATGTCGGTGACGGCATCCAGGTGCAGCCAACCACCGCTGCGGCCGATGTCGGGGGCCAGGGAGGCCAGAGCCACGGCACCGATCATGCCCATCAGGAACCAGTCCATGGCGCCATGGCTGTGGCGGGCAGATGGGTGAGGGCAAGGGCGGCGAGAGAACAACATCGGCAATGCCCCGGCAGCAGCAAGGGGGCTCAGGCAAAAACGCAAGCCTACCGCACTCGGGCCTGGACTGCTGTCCAGCGCGCGCGTTGTCCGCACAGCGCCTGGTGGTGCGCCTGCTGTGCCTGCGCCGCCTGATGATCGCCTGCGGTGGCCAGGGCCACACTCAAGAGGCGTGAGAGCTCGATCCAGGCCGGACTGAGGGCCTGGGCCTGCCTCAGGGCAGCGATGGCCTCCGGGCCCTGCCCTTGCCGCTCGCAGGCCTGCGCCAGATAGACCAGGGCGGTGACCCGGGTTTCATCCTGATCCAGGGCCTGCGCCAGCCATGGCAGCGCCTGATCGGCCTGGCCCGAAGCCAGACACAGTCGAGCGATGTCGACCGACAGTTCCGCATGCGCCTGCCCGGTGAGGGCCTGGAACTGACGGGCACAGGCCACGGCCCGCTCCGTCTGGCGGAACGCCGCGTGAAGCAGGCCCAATGCGGCCCAGGCCAGGGCCTGTCGGTCCGGTGGGCCGGACAGGGTCTGGACACGGCGCGTCAGCGCCAGGACCTGACCCAGATCACAGGGCAGGCGACGGGCCCGGATCTGACAGATCTCGCGCAGGACATCGGGGCGATAGGCCTCGCACCGCACCTGGGCGGCCGCCAGCCACTCAGCCGCCTCTGCTGCTGCGCCCGGCGTCTGGGCCAGGGCCAGAGAAAGCAGGTACAAGGTGGCGGCGCAGTCGGGATGGGCGGTCTGTTCGGCGCGGCAGCCCGTGACGGTGGCATCAGTCTGCCCGGACTGGAGCGCGCGATCCAGCGCCAGCAGGCGGCCCAGGTGCGATGCCTGCACCTCGTCACCCAGCCACAAAGCGGCCAGCAGATCACCCACAAAGCGATGCCGCAAGGGGGTGAAACCGCTGCTGACCGAGCGGCTGACCGTCACGCTCAGCGGCTCGACCGGCAAGGCGCGCAGCACACCCATGACCTCGGCCGGATCCGCCCACACGGCATCACCGGGGATGGCCACGAAATAGTCCACATCGATGTCCAGCACCCAGGGATGGGCCAGCGACAGGCTCGGCACGTGCTCCAGCCGGCCGATGAGCAGGGACAACCCCAGCAATTGCCCCTCGATCCAGCCATCGGGCCGCCGCACGAAAGAGCAGAGGTCCTCCGGGCTCACCCCTTCCATCTGCTCCAGCCGCGCCAGGGCCCGTCCCAGATCGCTGAGGTCCACGTGCGGCGGTGCCACCCAGATGAGCCGACCGATCAGGCCCAGTTGCACAGCAGGGTAGAGAAAATCTTCGATGCCGTAGGCACCCTCCGCATCCAGGCACAGGGGATGCGGCTTGACCAGGTCGGCCACCGCCAACGCTGAGGTGCAGGCCCGCAGTCGCGCCAGGCGCTGCGGGTTCACGAACTGAAGATCCAGGTGTGCGTCCAGGTACAGCACATCCAGGGGGCCCTGCGCCTTCAGCGCCCACCAGTGGGCCAGCACGGCCGCGTGCTCTTCAAAGACCTGCACCTCGCTCACGCGGGCTGCTCCGGCTTGCGGGCCACGAAGCGCCCCACCGTGAAGGCCCCGGCCTCGGTGGCCTCGCCCAGACGCAACAGCCCGTCCATGATGACGCGGCGGATGGGGTCTGCCGTGGCGCGCATTTCCATCGCCACGACCGCCCGGTCGCGCGGATGCACGATGAAGCCTCGGTGCAAAGCCATCTCCTGGCGCATGTCCACGGCCTCGGTCACCGTCAGGCCTGCCGCCTGCATGTCGGCGGCATAGTCCGACAAGGTGCCCAGCGCCGGGATGCACCAGGTGTGGCCGATGGCGCGGACATGGCGCTCGATCAGCGATGCGCTCAGCCCCTCGCTGGCCAGCCAGTCCTCACCCGCCAGCCGCCCTCCGGGCTTGAGCACCCGATGGGCTTCCCTGAAAAACGCCCGCCGGTCGGGGAAGTGACAGGCCGACTCGAAAAAGAGCAGGACATCGACACTGGCATCCGGGCAAGGCAAGGCATCCGCCCGCCCCTGCACGAAGCTGACACGCTCGTGCACGCCCTGCTGACGCGCCAGCTCGCACGCCAGATCCAGCTGCACGGCATTGGGCGTCACCCCCAGGATGTGGGCACCGGTGAGACGCGCCAGATGGCAGGCCGGACCGCCCATGCCACACCCCACGTCGATCGCCCGATCCGTGGCCGACAACTGCACGCTGGCGGCGATGACCGCCTCCATGCGCCACTGATCGCGCGGCCCGATGGGCCCCTCGGCCTCATAGAAGCCGGTATGCCAGTGCGCCCCGAGAAACTCTCGGTAGAAGGGAATGCACAGGGTGTAGTAGCGGTCCACCACCTCTGCCGTGCGCAAGGCCGGATCGGCCATGCGCGCCAGCAGATCGTCGATGTCCGGCGATGTCACGGCCACATCAGCGCCGCTGGAGCGACACCGGCACCGTGGACGCCGGCAGCCCCGCGAACGCCACCTTGCATCGGATGCCGGCAGGCAGGGCGCCCTTGGGGTTGGACAGCTCCAGACGCACACCGAAGGTGCCACTGGCCGAGTCGAACACGCTGTCCACGATGGACACCGTGGCCGTGTACTTGCCGCCCAGCCCTTCAGGCGTCACCTCACCCTTGGCCCCGACACGAACCTTGCCCCAGGCTGACAGGGGCATGACCACCTCGACGCGCAGGGGTTCGACCTGGGCCAGCTTCAGGATGGGCTTGCGGCCATTGCCCGACTCTGCCAGATCGCCGACATTGAGCATGCGGTCCACCACGACCCCATTGAAGGGACTGCGGATGGTGCGGCGATTGAGCTGATTGAGCGCATGCTGATATTCGCGCTTGGCCAGCTCCTTGGTCTCGGTGGCATCGACCACATCGGCCGCCGCGATCTGACGCTCGGCATGGGCCTCGTCGGCGCTCTGATCGGAGATGAACTTCTGCTTTTGAAGGTCTTGCGAACGCGATGACTTCTTGAGCGCATAGTTCAGGCGGCTTTGTGTCGCCTCCACCCGGCCCTGCATCTGGGCTCGGTAGCGGGCGGTTTCCACCGCCGATTGCTCGGCCGAGGATTCCAGTTGCACCAGCACCTGGCCGGCCTGCACACGGTCACCCCGACGCACATAGAGGTTCTGGATCACGCCTTCGGCCTGGCTGCGCACCTCGACCACCTGGTTGGGCTCGATCAGGCATTCATAGGGATTGGCCAAGGCCATCGGCACACCGCCCGTCATGGTCATGACCAGGGCCACGGCTGCGGCCCTGCCCACCGACTTGTTCGTGTCGCTCACTCACTGCTCCCGGAAAACGCCAGCATCTGGTTGAGACGCTGGTCCTGCTTGAGATTGTGCATGCGCATCTGCGCATGACGTCGCTCGGCCGTCCATTGCACATGGGCCTTCACGGCCTGGAACAGCCAGGGTGGCAGCGGGCGCCCCATCGCCATCCTGCGCCTCAGGCGAGCGCTCAGGGTGGGCGCGCCCACCTCGAAGAGCTCGTCCTGCAAGGACACCACCGCCTGGCAACTGCCTGGATCACCCTGGCGCGCGCTGCGCCCGAACAGTTGACGGTCCACGCGACGCGAGTCGTGGAACTCCGTCAGGATCACATGCAGCCCGCCACGCTCGGCCACACCGGGCCCGAGCTGGATGTCGGTGCCGCGCCCGGCCATGTTGGTGGCCACGGTCACGCGGCCCATCTCACCCGCTCTGGCGATCACTTCGGCTTCGGTCTGATCCTGCTTCGCGTTGATCAGGGCATGCGCGATGCCCCGCTCCGTCAGGATGCGACTGATGTCCTCCGAGGCCTTGACCGAGCGCGTGCCGATCAGCACGGGCCGCCCTTGCCTCAGGGCCAGATCGGCCGTGATGTCGGCCACCCGCTGCCATTTGCCCTCCAGGTCGGCATGGACCTCGTGGGGCAGATGCTGCCGGACCGAGGGCTTGTGCAAGGGCACCTTGACCACCTTGAGCCGGTAAACCGAGGCGATCTCGCGGGCCACCTCCGTGCCCGTGCCGGTCATGCCCGACAGGCGCAGATAGCGCCTGAACAGACGCTGGTAGGTCACCCGCGCCAGGGTTTCACGGCGGGCCGTGGGGTCGACCCCTTCCTTGACCTCGATGAGCTGATGCAGCCCCCGCTCCCAGGAGCGATCAGGCATCACCCGCCCGGTGGATTCGTCGACGATCTGCACCTTGCCATCGGTCACCACATAGTGATGATCGCGGGCATACAAGCATTGGGCGCTCAGGGCCTGATGGATCAGTTCCTCTCGCCCCCGCACCGAGGTCCACACCCCACCCCGCTCCTCGGCAAAATCGGCCAGCTTGTCGCAGCCGGCCGGCGTCAGGCGCACACGCCGCTCCATCAGGTTGACGCTGTAGTCCTGACCTTGCACCAACTGGCTCGCCAGCGCCAGGGCCGCTTCCGCATCGGCCGATTCCCGCGCCGCATCCCGGCTGACGGACAGGATCAGGGGCGTGCGCGCCTCGTCGATGAACACGCTGTCGGCTTCGTCGACGATCGCGAAATGCAGGCCCCGCAACACCAGATCGGGCTCATCCCGGGCATCGCCGCCCAGTCGCTGCAAGGCCAGATGCATGCGGCTGGCCCGCTTCTGGGTGGCCACCCGGTCACGCAGGTAATCGAAGGCCAGCTCCTTGTTGGTGCAGTAGGTGATGGCGCAGGCATAGGCCTGGCGGCGCGCGGGCCGGGCCATGCCCTGCACCACCACGCCCACCTCCAGACCCAGGAAGCGGTAGAGCGGCGTCATCTTGGCGGCATCGCGCTCGGCCAGATAGTCGTTGACCGTGATCACATGCACCGGGCTGCCCGACAAGGCCATGGTGGCTGCCGCCAGGGTGCCCGCAAAGGTCTTGCCCTCGCCCGTGGCCATCTCGGCCAGATGGCCTTGCAGCAGGGCCCAGCCCGCCATCAGCTGCGTGTCGTGATGACGCAAGCCCAGGGTGCGACCGGCCGCCTCGCGGATCAGTGAGAAGCACTCGCCCACCAGCGGCAGATCGAAGCCCTGCCGACGCAAGCGGGCGCGCAGCCCCGGCAGGCGATGGCGCAGTTGCTCGTCTGTCTCGGCCTGCAGGATCGGGTCATGCCGATGGGTGGCTTCGGCAATGGCGCGCATCATGCGCTGCTCATCGGACGACAGGCGCTGGCGCAGAGGCTCGACCAGGGTGGCATGCAGACCCAGTGCCAGCCGATCGTGCCAGGGCGTGTCGATGTCGGCCCGCTCGGCATAGGGCCGGCCATGCGCCAGCACCGCATCGCCCCCCAGGATCGCTGGCCTAGACATGGAAATGCGACAGGAAGAGCCGACGGATGCCCCGATACCACTGGAAGGCCAGAGGCTCGGCAGCGTGCTCAAAGCGCACATGCACCCGCTCACCAAAAAACAGGTTCGTGCCCGGGCCCGAGCCCCCCGCCAGGGCCACATCGAACTGGAAGGTACGCTCCAGCGTCTTCACGCCCTTGGGATCACGCGGGTCCACCGCCAGGGTGCCGCCCCCCTCGGCCGCCAGCGCCTTGCTGGGCAGGTACTCGTCGCCCGCGGGCACTTCTCGCACGATGTGCCCCACCAGGCTGACCTCGGGGCGATGCGCATGGCGCACCTCGACCTGCGCCGTGGACTGGCGCACCAGGTCCACCGACTCTTGAGGCACGACCACGCGTGCCAGCGGCGTGGGCCGGTCGATCACATAGGCCATGACGGTGCCCCGGCCCACGAAGCGCCCGGGCATGTCCGCGGCACGTGGCAACACGAAGATGCCAGCGCTGGCGGCACGCACCTCCAGGGCCTGCATCCGCCGGCTCAGCGTGTCCAGCGTCTGCTGCTCGGCCAGCCATTGCGCCCGCGTGATGCCCGCCTGAACACGGTCACTCACGTACTGCGCGCCATACAGGGCCTCCAGCTCGGCGACCTTGGCCTGCGCCACACGCCAGGCGGCCTCCAGTTCGGGTTGACGCATGCGCATGAGCGCCTCGCCAGCCCGCACCCGCGAGCCCGAGGGCACCAGCAGGTCCGTCACGAAGCTGTCCTCGGGCGAGCGCACCATGGCAGATTCCGGCAACCACACCACGCCTTCCGACATCGTGCGCAGATGCACGGGCACGGCGGTCAGGGTCACCAGCAACACCAGCACAAACGCCGCCGACACCCCGATGGCACGCCGGCGCTGCGCGCCCAGGCTGGGGCTGCCCGCCAGATGCTTGACCGCTTTGACCAGCGGCATCACAACCATGGCCGCCACCGCCCACAGGGCCAGCACCACCCCGATGAAAAAGAACTGCCCGGCGATGAACAGGGCAATCGAGATCGACACGAAGATGCGGTAGATCGCGGAAGTCAGACCATAGAAGGCCAACCAGGCCTTCTCGACTGCGGTGTCGTCCGGCGTCTGCGCATCCTTCACCCCGAAGGCGTAGCGCTCGATCAGATAGGCCCAGTAGCGTGTGGCCTGCTGGGCCAGATTGGGCATCTCGATCAGATCCGAGAGCATGTAGTAGGCGTCGTAGCGCAGCAAGGGGTTGCCGTTGAACACCAGGGTGGACACCCCTGCCACCAGCATGATGTTGAACAGCGCAGAGCGAAACACCGAGGGCTCAACCAGCATCCACAGGTAGAAGGCCAGCGCCGCGATGAACAGCTCCACCGCCATGCCCGCGGCCCCCACCAGGGCCCGTTCGTACTTGGACTTGAACACCGTGGAGGCCGTGGCCTCCACATAAGGCACGGGCAAGGCCACCAGCAGCATGATGCCCATGTCGTGGACCTCGCCCCCGCCCCGCTTGACCGCTGCGGCATGCCCCAGTTCGTGGAGCAGCTTGATCACCGGAAAGATCAGCCACAACAGGAGCAGGTTGTCGACCGCCAGCACCCGGTCGGAGAAGTTGTGCCCCAGGGCATCCCAGTGCTGAGGCAACAAGACCAGCGCCGGCACGACCACGGCCAGCCACAGCCAGCCTCCCCAGCGGCCAAACAAGGCATCCACCAGGGGGCGACAGCGGTTGAGCAGCGCATCCGGATCCCACAGGTGCAGGCGGATGGACAAGGGGTTCATGTAGGAGCGCCGGGTCGTGGCGCGCGCATGGCGCTCCCCGCGGTCAAAGGCCTCGGCAGCATCGGGCGTGACATCGCTTTGCAGCAGATCCGCCTCATGCAGGGTGCCCAGCAGCTGGATCACCTCATCTTGCGTCGGCGCCAACTCGCCCAACTGCCGGTTGGCCATTTCCCACAGCTGAGCCACCGTGCGTTGCCCATCCATGGCCGCGATCAGCACCCGGGCCGACGGCGTGAAGCGATGCACCCGGTTGGAGGCCGGGTCCTGCAGCAGGTACCAGACCTGCCCCCGGTAGCGCATGCGGTGCAGGCGCGCGTGCGGTCTCAGCCGGGGACGCAGGTCCGCGACCCGATACCAGGAACTGGAGGTCAGGCTGGCGCCACTCATGGCGTCCACCGCCAGGTCCACAGGCGCAGCCAGTCGACGAAGGAGTGGGTCCAGATCCAGATCAGCTTGCGCTCACCGGCCTGCACCTTGCTGATGCCCTCCATGCCTGGGCGCAGACGCTCCAGGCCCTTGTCGAGGGTCGCCTCGACTCGGAAGAAGTTGCGCCCATCCTGTGCGGTGGCCATGGGGGTGAGCTGGCTCACGCGCACATCCAGCGTCTCATATGGGATGCCGGAGAGGGCCAGCTTGCCGCTCTGCCCCACCTGCACGGCGCTGATGTCACGCTCATCGACCTGCAGGATGACGCGGTAGGCCTTCAGCGGCGCCACCTCGAAGAGCACCTTGCCCTGCTCGACCGGCGCCCCTTGCTGCTGGCTGAGGTCGCCCTCGACCACCAGGCCATCAAAGGGGGCACGGATCACGGCCCGCTCCATCTTTTCCTCGACCAGGGCCAGTTGGGCCTGCGCCTGATCCGATTGCGCCGAGGTCACGGCCATGGCGGCGCGGTCCATGTTGGCCGCTGCCTGCCGGTAGCGGCGCTGCATCTGCTCCAGCTCTGCGGCCCAGCGTGCGCGCTCCAGCCGAAGCTCTCGATCGTCCAGCCGGGCCATGATCTGCCCCTTGCGCACCGTGCTGCCCGCACGCACATGGCTCTCGGCGATGAAGCCGGCGAACGGCGCGGCAGCCGCGTGCTGCACCTCGCCTTCGATCACGGTCCGCGCCGTGACGCGGTAAGTGCCCGTGGCCAGACTGAAGAAGACCAGCACCAGCACCGCGAGCGCGGCCATCAGCTTGACACCGGGGTGGTGTGGGCCAAAGAGTGCCGCCGCGCCGTCGTGCAGGGCATCCCGCCCGCGGCGCCAGAAGCCCCGTTCATGCTGCTGTTTGAGATCGATCACCGGGCCCAGCATCAGACCAACCGCCTGGCAGACCTCGAACTCATGCTGATCGAAGGCCTTCCCCCCCACCCGCTCCAGGGTCAGGACACCGATCGCATGTCCGGCACTGACCAGCGGCACCGAACACACGGCCGTGTCGGCGTGCTGCTCGGCCAGATCGTCATGCGCCGTGGTCGCGGCGGCATCGACCGACAAGGGCGGCACCACCACGGGGGCGTCCAGATCCAGTGTCTCGTCCATGGCATCACCGATCAGGCGCACCAGGTCCGAACGCCGATCGAACGTCGCCGTGTGCGAGATGGCCATGACCTCGACCTGTCCATCGCGCTCCAGCCCCAGGCTGACACGATCACAGGCCAAGCGGCTGGCCAGATCGTTGACCACCGACAGCGCGGAGGGGCCCAGGCGGGGCTCCTGCAATGCAGTGGCCAGGACATCGTTGACCAGGGTCTGACGCTCGGTGCGTCGGCGCTGGTCCGCCAGGGCCTGCTGCCGGAACTGATCGATCAGCCAGGCACTGGCCCAATGCAGCAGGCGCAGGGCCTGCTGCACCTTGGCATCGGAGCGGCTCTGCAGATCCAGCACGACCGCGCCGCGCAGATCCCCCGACACATCGATGGGATAGCCCACAAAACACGCCGCCGTGTCCTTGACACCCGAGGTGCCAGTCTGGACCAGGCCACGGCGCTCCTTGAGCACCGCCTCGGCCGTGGGCCCCAGATACTGCACGTTGACCGAGGGATCCGGCCACACACCGGCTGCGCTGTAGCCCCCATCGGGGTCCGGCCCGAGCACCACCAGGGCGGCATTGACCTGCTCGATCTGGCCACACAGGATGGACAGCCAACTGGCGCAGAACTCCGCCGAATCCTTGGGCGCGGAAAACTGCGCCCAGGCGATGGCCTCGGCCTGACCCTTGTGGTCCAGCGAATAGATCGGTGCGGCGCCTGTCATCGGGCCTTCACTGCAAATGCCATGAATTGTTCAATCCGTACTGCCATGAGCGCCTCCCGGTCCATGCGTCCCTTGGACCGGGATGATTCTATCGAGCGCCACCGCCCAGGGCCATCCCTGAGACCGATGTCGCCTGGGCGATCGCTCAGCGCTTCTTGCCGCCGCTGGCCTTGACCGGTGCGGGGGTCTCGACCGCCGGTGCGGCCTCTGCAGCCGGCGTCGCAGGCGCCGCTTCGGATTCCGTCTTGCCGCCCTGGATCAACACCAGACGGTTCTTGACCTCGGTGAAGTTGCGCATCGACTGCAGGTGCAGATAGATCAGTTCCAGCTCGTCGGTGCGGGCCAGCTCGGCCAGGGTCTCGCCAGACAGGGCCTTGAGCTTCTTGCGGTCGACGGCCAGGAAGCCGCCCAGGGACATCTTCTCGCCGGTGTTCATCGAGAACTGGGCCTGCATGGGCTCCAGCAGGTCCAGCGCCTTGAGCTTGCGACAGAACGCCTGCGTGCGCACGAACTGCGCACGGTACTCCTGCAGGAACTTCAGCACATTGTCGACGTAAGGCGTGTGCTTGCCATCGTCGGTGAACAGCGCCTGGCCCTTGCCCTGGTAGTTCAGGCCCGGGAAGGCCTCGTCCACGCACAGGGTGAAGGTCTTGCCATCATCGCTGGTCGAAAACACAAAGGGGTAGCGGCGCACGAAGGCCGGGATGTAATTGCTGGCCCAGGCCGCATCGTCCTGGACATAGAGGTTCTCATCCTTGCGGGCGCCCAGGATCACCACCGGCACGATCTCGTCGCCGTTGGCGGCAAACACGATGGCGTACTCGGGTGCGGCCTGCGGAAACTCCACCGCCATCAGTGGCACCGAGTTCACATGGCGTGCGAACGCATAGGTCTTGCTGGCTTCGATCGAGCACTTGCCATGGCGGCCATTGGACACAGGCACCACGGTTTCATAAATCAACATCTGTGCAGTCATGATCTTCCTTGCGGGTTAGCGTTTTTGATCGAGAGAAGACAGCGAGGGCGATGCCGAAGCACTGACCTCAGGCTGAAGGGTGATGCGCAGGCCGGCATTGGGCTTGCGCTCCGCCTCGCTGCGAGCGAGGTGGTTGACGAAGTCCTGTTGCCACTGGCCGGAGCTCACCGGAGCGGGTGTTGACGACAGCGATGGCGAGGCGCCGACACTGCGCGACCAGTCGATGCTCGGTGCCCGTGCGGCGGATGCGGCCGGGCCGACCGCCGTCGTGGCCTGATGCCAGGGCAGGGTCGCGAACAGATCGACCGGCACCGAAGGCTTGGCCGCGCTCACCGGGGTGACACGCACGCCCACGTCCAGGGTCTCGCCCATGAGGCCATGGTCGTCGTGACCCAGGCCCACGGCATGCCCCAGCTCGTGAGACAGCACCGACAGCAGGTCCACGTGACCGGCGGCCGCACCGGAGTGCGCGAGCAGTCCCTCGCTGCCGCTGCTGCGGAACTCGCGGTCATCCGTGGGTGTGGCATCCACGAACCAGCCATGACCTGCCGCATCGCGGTCGATCACGATCTGGCCATCGACGAAGGCCCCCAGTTGCAGACCCGGCAGATCACCGATGGTGACATCCACCTGGGCCAGGGCCTGCGCCAGCAAGGCATCCTGGCTCAGCGACCAGCGACGGATCGCCTCGTTGAGCACCGGCTGCATGGCCTGGCTGTCCAGGGCCGAGGCCACCGTCCCTGCCGCCGGCGCTGTGGCCGCCAGCAGGGCCGTGGCCTGCGCCGCCACCTCGCTGTCATTGGTCTTGACGGTGATGCTGTCGAAGCTGCTGGCGCCGCCCTTGCTGAGCAGACCGAACTGGCCATCCACCGCCACGGCGTTGTAGCTGAAGCCCACCACCGCCGAGCCGTTGACCGTCACGCTGACGGTCGAGCCCTTGAGGCTCACGCCCAGGGTGTAGTCGACCCCGGCATCGATGACCTTGCTGGCCGAGGCATCCACCACCCAGCCCGACTTCTCGGTGCGGTGGCCGATGATGACCTTGTCGGTCACTGCGTCCATCACCACGAACTTGAAGTCATTGGGGCCGTAGCGATCGAAGATCACACCGCCCTGAGCCGAGGTGCTCAGTTTGGTGTTGAGCTCCAGCAGGGCCGAGGCCTGGATGGCATCGACGCCCAGGGTCACCAGTTGCACGGCATGGTCGGTGCCCACGGCAGGTGTGGCGGCCAGGCGACCTGCACTGTTCGTCCAGGTACCCGTGCGAGCCTGACCGGCCAGCAACTCGCCCGAAATCGTGGTGAGCTCGTCGGTCTTGACCGTCGTGGCCTCGGGTGCCACCACCTGCACGCGCACATTGTCGAAGGTGCCGCGCGAGTTGTCCGAACCCACCCCCACCAGGCCCCAGTTCAAGCCATAGGCGTAGCCATCGACCACACGCGGCGGCGTGTAGGTCTTGGACAGCGAGGTCTTGTTGTTGAGGTTGATGGTGGCCACCAAACCATTGACGGTCAGTGTCAGGTTGTAGGCGGTACCGGCCTTGACCAGCACATTGGTCTGCGTGTCGACATGCCAGCCGCTCGCGTCCCGGTGACCGATCACCAGCTTGTTCGTCGACACATCAATGCCTGCGTACTTGAAGTCCTGGGCGTTGATGTAGTCGAAGATCAGGTAGGCATCAGCCTTCCAGCTGCCCGTGGGCTTGACGACGTTGACCGTGGCCATGAACTCGTAATAGCTGGGCAGCGCATCCCCGATCTGGAAGACGCTGACAGCATCGGCGTTCGGCGAGGTGGCCGACACCTGCAAGGCGCCACCGCTGACCTGCCATTGACCACTGTCGGCCGCAAAGCCACTCAGCGGCACGGCCGGGTCGTCGAAGGAGGCCGTGCGCAGCACATCGCGCTTGCCGCCAGGCAGGTTACCGGCCTGCGGGTCACGCGGTCCACCGGTCTGATCCTGCCAGGCAAAGTCCTGCTGACGCACCACACCCAGTTCGCCTTGCGGCTCGCCGTTGCGGGCCGGGTCTGAGCCAGTGTCTGCCGCCCGGGTGAAGTCCGCGCCGTCGGAGGCCGACAAGGCGTAGAGGAACTCGGCCAGTTGTGGCTGCAAGGTGCGCGACACCGTGCCCAGACCGAAGGGTGCAAACGGCACGATGTAGCTGTTGAACTCGCCCACCCAGTCGATCAGACGATCGCCACCGGTGTTGCCGATGAGCACATCGCGGCCCGCACCACCATAGGCGCGGTCTTCGTAGCTCGGTGCCGTGTCGGGCGCATCGTTGGTGCCGCCCGTGGTCTCCAGATTGTCGTCGGCATTGAGCAGGTCATCGCCCCAGCCACCGTAGAGGTTGTCACGGCCCGTGCCGCCCACGATCCAGTCGTTGCCGTTGTCACCGAAGATCTTGTCTTCGCCATCGGAGTAGATGGCCGTGGCCCCTTGCTGCACGCCTTCGAGGGCATCGAAGTTGAGCAGGAAGTTGGCGATCTTGGTGCGCGGTGCGTACTCGTCGTAGAGCGCGAACTCGGTCGTGTTCGGGTCATAGCCCAGCACGTCGCCCGTGTTGACCGGCTTGGCGTAGAACACGCTCAGGGCCTCGGCGCCCGACATGGCGTCGTCGCCCGAGCCACCGTGCAGAGAGTCGTCGCCCAGACCGCCGTAGATGATGTCATCCGAAGTGTGCTTGGACACCCCGTTGAACTCGTCCGCGGTGCCCTGCCAGTTGACATCCTGGCTGAAGGGCGTGAGGTCCACCGACTTTTTGAGCGTGCCGGTCACGTTGATCGTGGCCTGCTGCACATTGCCCGGTGTGGTGATGGCCGACTGCGTCGTGGCGGCGATGCCCGACAACGATTCGGCCGTGCCATTGCGGCTGGTGAAGATGCGGCCATCGTCGCCAATGACGCCATCCTTGCCCGTGCCACCCGAGATCCAGTCATTGCCATAGCCGCCGACGATGTCGTCGTCCTGGCCTTCGCCGAAGATCACGTCGCTGCCGACGGTGCCGTAGATGAAGTCGTCACCCGACTCGCCATGCAGCTCATCGGCCGCGCCGATGTCGTGGATCGCATTGGCGTTGACGTCGATGCCACCCGGGGTGTAGTCCAGCAGCTCGGCACCACGCACCACGATGCGCAGGGTGCCACGGTCCTCGGCCGTGGAGGTCTGGTCGTAAGCGAACTGCAAGAAGCCATTGCTGCCCACACCCATGCCTGCCGTGCCATTGAGACCCACCAGGCGGTAGATGTTGCCGTTGTCACCCAGGATCATGTCGGCATCACGGGCATGGCCGGTGGTGGCCGTGTCACCCGCATCGTTGCGGGCGATGTCCGTGCCCGCTCCACCGAACACCAGATCGCTGCCATCCGGACGGCGCGTCGGCGTGCTCAGCGAGAACAGGCTGGAGCTGCCACCGATGATGTCGTCCTGACCCAGGTTACCGAAGATCACGTCGTTGCCGCCGTTGCCTTCGATGTAGTCGTCGCCATCGCTGGCGGCTTCCACCGAGGCCGTCACCGACAGGCTGCCGTCAGGCAGACGCACCGCCGTGGCGTTGACCGCCAGGCTGCCATCGCCCTGGATGCTGTCGTTGCCCAGTTGACCGAAGATCTGGTCGCTGCCAGCGCCACCGGCGATGACATCGTGGCCGAAGTTGTTGAGCCCGGCCGTCTGCGTGGCCAGATCGTGATCCAGGATCTGGATGTCGAAGTTCTCCCAGGAGGTCACGGCACTCGGATCGGACTGCGATGCCCCCGTGACCAGCACACTGCCCGCTGAGCCGGCCGTGGTGCTGTAGATCTGCGTGCCCGACAGGGTGCGGAAGCGCGGGTTCTTGGCCGCATCCGCCGCCGGGGCCGTGCGGTCCAGCAGCACGTTGTCGCCGAAGATCAGATCCTGGGCCGTGCCGCCGTCGATGTGGTCGCCTGCGGCGCCACCGACCAGCACGTCCTGCCCGTCGTCGCCGTAGACCGTGTCGTCGCCACCGATGGTGTTGGCGATCGAGGTGATCCGGGTGACCACGCGGCTGGCCGACAGCAGCGCCTCGGCGTTGTCGCCAAAGACCACATCGTCACCAGCGTTGCCGTGGATCAGATCGCCTGCGGCACCACCGATCAGCAGGTCCTGGCCCTCGCTGCCGCTGAGGTTGTCGCTGCCGCCCACCGAGGGCTGTGTCGACACCACCTGGCTGATGAGGCCCGCCGTGTAGCTGACCTCGGCATGGTCGCCAATGACGATGTCCTGGCCCAGGTTGCCCTGAACCACATCACCCTGCGCACCGCCCAGAATGAGGTCGTCACCCTCGTTGCCTTCGATGACATCGGCGCCACCGCCGTCGTCCGGTGCATTGGTGCGCACCAGATCGACCGTGGCCAGATCGCCATCGCCAATCACGTAGTCGATCACACCATGGTCGCCCAGGATGATATCGCCTTCCGTGCCGCCACGGATGAGGTCGCCACCCTGGCCGCCCAGGATGCGGTCCACCCCCTGATCACCATCGATCACGTCGGCCGCGCCCACGGCGGGCTGATCGCTGGCGATGCGGGTCACGTTGCCCGTCGTCAGGATGCGCAGGGTGCCTGCGCTCTGATCGATGATGCCGTGGTCGCCAAAGAGGATGTCGTCGCCACCGTCGCCATGGATGGCATCGCTGCCCACCGTCAAGGCGTCATGGTTCGGGGTGGCGCTGGTGTTGACTGTCGGCACCGTCAGCACGCGGGTGTTGACGTCGACATTGAAGCCGGAGTCACCGTAGATGTGATCCACGCCGCCCTGGCCGCTGATGACATCGTCACCCGAGCCACCAGCGATGTGGTCACCGGCCTGGCTGCCCCAGATCGTGTCGTTGTTGCCACCACCGTAAATAGTCAGGCCGCTGCTGGCGTTGCGGGCATCGATGATGTCGCGGCCGGCGAAGTCGAACTCGATGGCCAGGGTCGAGGCCACGCCCGACTCACCGGCATAGCGCTCGCCATCCTGGGCCGTGTCGCCATAGACCACCAGCGGCGAGCTGGCACCGCCACCGCCGTTGATGATGATGTGATCGCCCGCTGTCAGGCTGCTGTTGCCGCCACCATGCACCACCGTGAGGCCACCATGGTTGGCGGTGGTCGTCAGGGTCGCGTTGATGGTGAAGGTGTCATCGCCCTGGCCCAGCATGACCTCGGCCACGTCGACATCACGGTAGGTGATGCCTCCGGCAAAGGTCTGCAGGATCGGCGCGGCATCGGTGCCCACATTGAGCGTGAGGTCACCGGCCATGCCCAGACCGGAGATGTTGGTGGATGCGGGCAAGCTGCCCACGTCCATCACACCCGTGTCGTTGAAGACGCTGGAATCGTTGTGGACATTGAGGGTGTCAATGAAGGTGGCCTCGTCGCCACCGGCCGTGATGACGGGCAGCGCCGGATCGATTTCATCGGGCAGGATGACCGCACGCACCAGCGAACGATCGGCGCCCTCACCCACATTGCCCTCAATGAACAGCGGCCCGGCGATGCGGTTGACCACATGCGGCTGGATCGGGAAGGCCTTGAGGGGCTGCGCCTCGGGATCGACCACATAGGCCGGATCGGCGTTGACCGTGACGGTCTGCGGGATCCACCAGTTGGCGGCCGTGAAGACCAGCGAGGTCGGCGCCGTCAGGGTCTGACCATCGGTCAGCATCGTGACCGTGACGTCGGCCGTCGGGGCCTTGGTCAGGCGCACCGTGTAGGTGTCGGCCAGGGCCTCGTTGGCGGCCGTGCCCGGATCGTCGGCCACAACGATGGTGCTGTTGTTGGTTTCGTCGATCAGGATGCCGGCGGTGTCACCATCGACCACCGCCATGCTGAAGCTCGCGCCCGCATAGCCATGGGTGGCCGTGTGCGAGATGTGCGAGAGCAGGCGGTTTTCGGCGATGCCATCGGCCACGGCCGTGACCACCATGGTCACCGGGATGTCCCAGTTGCTGTCGTCGAAGCTCAAGGTGCCCAGCAAGGCGTTGTAGCGGCTGTCCAGGCTGGACAGCGTGACCTGCGCATCGTGGCTGAGGGTGACCGTGACGGTCTGGCCCGCCAGCACGGGCTTGCCCAGTTGCACGGTGTAGGTGTCGGTGATCTGCGTGGTGGCATTGCCCTCCAGCACCTCGTCACTGTCGCCCGTGCCCTTGACGATGATCTCGGGCTTGTCATTGTCGAAGACCGTGACCTTGACGTTCTTGATGGCCACGTGGTTGAAGCCGGCCGACTCGCTCTGCGAGCTGTGGCTGATGGCGTAGACACGCTCGCCTTCGGCGCGACCGTCGTCCACGGCCTTGACCCAGATCTGCTGTGGGCTGGTGCTGCTCAGCTCCAGCACCAGATAGCGGCTGAAGGTCACGCCATCGGTGGAGACCAGGACCGAGTCGCCTGTGGGCAGGCCGTCTTCTTCTTCCTGGGTGGTGCGGGCGGCCGACACGTTGATGAACACCGGCTTGCCTGCCTCGGGGGCCGTGGCCAGGCGGATGGTGTAGGTGTCGACGGTGGCACCGTTCTCGCCCACCTGGGTGCTGCCATCGGACTGCTCGACCACGATCTGACCGCTCTGGGGATTGGCCACGTTGAGGTCCAGGCCCGGAGCGAGCATGCCGTCGTACGCCAGATCACCCGCGGAGCTCACCTGATGGTTGATCAGGCCGCTGCGGCCTTCCAGCTCCATGCTGACGATGGGCTCGGTGACATCACCGGCCACATCGAAGGTGTCGCTGCCATTGCCGCCGATGATCGTGGTGATCACGCCAGCCTTGGTGCTCTGCACAAAGAAGTGATCGTCGCCTTCCAGCCCGTCGACATCCACCGCTTCGATGTTGTCGTACTTGACGTTCAGGCCCGCGCCGAACACGCCCTCATCGCTGATGGCGAAGTTGTCATTGAACTCGGTGCCGATGACCACGACCTTGTCGAAGCCCGCACCACCGTCCAGGTCCACCGGCGCATTGACGTTGTAGAGGATCACGTCGTCGCCGGAGCCACCCAGGGCTTCGGTATCCCCTTCGGTGGACACGCCGTCCTGGCCCACCAGGGCAAAGGCACGGATGACGAACTCGTCGTTGTCGTCATTGCCTTCCAGGCGCAACTCGGCTTTGTTGCTGTAGACGGTGAACTTGTCGTTGCCCGTGCCACCGTAGGCCGTGATGCCCACGCTGGCGCCACGGCTGAGGAAGCCTGCCGTGGTCTCGATGGTGTCGAAGGCATCGCCGTCGGCCACCGAGGCGGGGTCGCTGCCCGCCGGGATGGAGATGCGTGGCGAGCCATAGATCTGGCCGATCTGGAACTCGTCAGCGCCCGCGCCGCCATCCAGCGTCGTGATGGCGCTGTTGTCGTCGCTGGCGAAGTAGTCGTCGCCACTCAGACCGCGCACCACCAGGCGAGAGTTGATGTTCTCGTCGTAGTTGATGCGCTCGACATCCTGACGGCGGTTGGCCGCGTTGGGGTCGCGCACCTGATCCAGCGTGCCATGCAGCAGGGCCACAAAGGCCGGATCGTTGTCGCTCATTGGGGTCGACTGGCCTTCGACCAGGGCATCGACCTTGCGCAGCAGGAAGATGTCGTCGGCCGCCGTGCCGTCGATGTTCAGGGTATCGAGACCATCGTTCTTGGCGCCCGAATCCAGCACATTGAGGATGTAGTCGTGGGTCCCGACAGCATCGCTGCCATGGGTGTAGACCACATAGGTGTCGGTGCCACCCCGGCCATCGAGGTCCACCGTGTCGCGCACCTGCGCCGAAATGGCGTCGTCCAGGCGGTCATGCGTGGTCTGCATCGTGGACATGCGGTCCACGATGATCAGATCGTCGCCACCGGCCAGGCCGTCGGTGTCACCCAGCACGCGGGTGTGGCCGACGATCAAGGTGGGACGCAAGGTGATCACGTCATCCTGACGCTCACCGGCGATCTCGATCGCCACGGCATCCAGGGTGTTCTCGATGGTGATCGTGGTGCCCACGGCATCCACATTGCCGGTGTCACCCGTGCCACTGTGGACGGTGATGCGGGTCCCCGCCACCACCGTGCTGCCGGCATCGAGCGCGACGTTGTCGCCGGCCTGCAGCAAGATGGTGTCGCCCGCCGTGATGTCGGCGGCTGCATCCATGAGCAGGTCTTCACCGCTGAGCAGGGAGTCACGCACGGACAGGATGACATCCCCTGCGCTGGCGTGGACCTGGCCCACGTTCAAGGCCCCGCTGATCTCGGTGAGGTTGATGCTGTCGGCCGCCGTGGCGTGCACATGGCCCGCCGTCGGGTTGGACGAATCGATCTCGACCGCATTGCCGGGCGTTCCGATGCTGCCAGCGATGGCATTGAGCGTCACATTGATGCCGGTGACGTTGAGGTCCAGCGCCGCATTGGCATCGAGGATCGAGCCTGCTGCCACCAGGGTCACATCGTCTGTCAGCGAGCTGACCTCGTCGACACGCATGTCGCCCGAGGTTTCGATCAGGAACACGCGGCCGTGGGCCAGCGCATTGACCGTGCCCGCCACGGTGTAGGAGGTGTCGATGTCGAAGGGGTTGGCATCGGTGCCGATGCTGCCGGTGTCGGCCGTCAGATCGACACTGTTGGCCTCGATGTCCGCGCTGCTCTCGTCATCGCGGTCCACGATGGAGCCCGTGGTGTTGATCTTGACCGTACCAGTGCGTGCCTGGATCAGGCCCACGTTGGTATCGCCTTCCACGGTCAGGGTGACGTTGCCCAGCGTGGGGATGCCCGTGGAGATCAGCGTGCTGATGTTCAGCGTGGCGGGGCTGTTGATGAAGACATCGTCACCCACGAGACCGGACAGATCACCCGAGACCAGGACATCGACAAAGTTGCTGGACGAGCCCACGTCGTTGCCGGCCTGCACATGCAGGTTGGCGGCGCTGACGTTGACGATGGGGCCGCTGGCGTCGTCGAAGGCATCCACGATCGAGTTGTCCGCCACCAGGGTGGCGGTGCCACCGGCGTTGATCTTCTCGACGATCATGTCGCCCTGAGCCACCTCGATGGCCACATCGACATTGGAGTTGACGTTGGCCACATAGAGGCTGTTGACCACCACGGGCAGGCCGTTGACCGTCGCATCGGCCGAGACCTGCAGCAGGTCGATGGCACCCGGTGTTTCAGCGAACAGGCGGCTGTCGGTCGACAACTGGATGCGCAGCGGGTTGGCCGCGTTGTCGCCGCGGATCACGCCGCTGCCCGTCAGCACCAGGTCACCCACCGCCGTGATGGCAGCCGCCGTGCCGCCCACATAGGCATCGGTGATGTCACCCGCGCTGCGGATGCGCACGTCACCGCCCGACTCGACATGGTCGATGGACAGGTTGGCCTGTGAATCCAGGGAGATGTTGCCGTCGGCGATGGCCTTCAACTGTTCGTTGACCAGTACATCGACATCGTCCTGCAACTGGATGGCCACACGCTCGACCGCCAGCCTGTTGGCGACGATCTGGCCATGGATCAGGTCAGCGCTGCTGGCGTCGTCGGTCGAACGCTGGGCGCTGACTTCGGCCCAGCGGGCGTTGTTGGCAAAGTTCTCGACCGACAGGTTGAAGGTGCCTGCGCCACCCAGGTACTGGTACAGACCGTATTCGGACTGACTGAACTCGACCAGCACGTAGTCACCGTTGCTCAGGCTGCGGTTCACCACCACGGCCTTGCTCACGCCCGTGCTCGTGTAGCTGATGTGCTGCCACTTGGCCGCGTTGCTGAAGTCCTCGTTGACGAGGTCATCCCCTGCCGCACCCGACGCACCAATGAAGCGGTAGGTCGCGTGCTGCACGCCCAGCACATCGCTGACGCCTGCCGAAGCCAGCAAGGCCTTCTCGTCCGTCGTCAGGCTGGCGAAGCCGCCGGTGAGCGCGATGGCCTGCGGGGCCTGGCTGCGACCGATCTGGCCATTGCCATCGGCGATCAGGGTCACATCGCCGCCCACCACATTGGCGACCTCGGGGGCCACCTGCACGGGCGTCAGGCCCATGAACTCGGCGTGCGGATACAGGAAGCTGTAGAGCCCTGGCGAAACCGGGTATTTGAAGGAATCGGCCGTGATGTCATTGGTCGGATCGGCATCCGAATTCAGGGCCGCCATCAGGGCCAGCTGCTGCGCCGTCAGAGGCGCATCGTTGATCAGCAGGTCCAGCTCCAGGGTCTTGTCCAGGATGGAGCCCGCCGTGGTGCTCAGCGACACATCGCCGCCGCCCTCGACCGACGCATCGGTCGCAAAGTCCTGTGCCCGGATCAGGTTCAGGACGCCATTGATTTCCTTGAGCGCGATGTCACCACCGGCCAGCGCGGCCAGGCCGCCCGTGCCCAGGATGTGGCTGTCGATGCGCAGGGTGCCGTCGCCACCGATGTCGCCACTGGCCGCCGACAACTCGATGCGGTTGCCCTTGATCAGAGAGGTGGCGGCGTTGCTGGCCTCGATGCCATCCTTGGCCACCAGGGTCACATCGCCGCCCGTCGTGACCACCTGGCCAACGGTCAGGCTGCTGTCCACATCTTCGGTGATGGCCGTGATATGGATGTCCTTGCCGGCAGTCACCTCCAGGGTGCCATTGCCGCCTTCGACCAGCAGGCGCACTTCGCCCGCCACGGCCGACACGGTCGGCGCATCATTGAAGATGGCCGTCTGCTCGGCGCCCAGCACGTTCTCCTGCAGTGAGGTCAGCGTGATGGTGCCGCCATCGGCCACGCTCACATCGCCCTGCAGCAGCAGGTCCTTCTTGCTCTGCAGGTTGATGAAGGGAGAGGACGAGCCGCCGATGAAGCCCACATCGATGGGGTAATCGGCCTTGAGGGTGTGGGTGTAGTAGTCCTTGAGACCCGTGATGATGGTGATCTTGGTGTGGTAGGTCTTCTCGCGCAGCCAGCCGCCGCCCGTCTCCCACTCATCCACCGTCATGGTGTAGTTCTTGAAGCTGCTGTTGTAGGTGGCATTGCCGTCGGTGATGCCGGCCTCGTACTGCCAGCGGGCAGCATCCGAGAAATCTTCGCCCGGCAGGATGGTCTCGGTGTTGACCGCACCGATATAGCGGTAGCCACGCACGCCCTGACCGGAGTAGTTCAGATCGTCCCACACGGTGGTGACGCCGCTCTCGAGGTTCACATCCGGATCAGACACCTGCTCGTAGGCCACGGTGTAGGCCTTGTCGTCGGCATAGACCGGCGCGGCTGTGCCACCCGATCCGCCAATGATGCCGGCGGCTTCGGACTCCAGCAGCGGGGTCTCGTCGGTGTAGTTGACGGTGCGCCACTTGTAGGAGTTGTCGCTGGACAGCCAGTCTTCGAAACCGGTGTTGCCACCGAACAGATTGAAGCTGTTCTTCTCGTACTTGGTGACCTCGGTCTTGACCTTCTCCTGCCCTTCCACCCACACATAGTGCAGGCCATCGCGCGGAGCGAACTGGATCACATCGCCCAGGCCATGGTTGATGGTGTTGACCAGGGTGTACTGGATGCGGCTGTAGGAGCCATCGCTGCCGCCCACGGTGGAGACCAGATCGCCGTCATAGACGGTTTCTGTCACACCCGAGCCCGTCACCGTGTACTCGCGCTTGGCCTGATCATTGCCGGCACCATCGAGGATGCGGGCCGTGTCGATGATGGTGATCTTGCCCACGCGGTCGCGCGTGGCATCCACGCGGTTGACGATCAGGTCGTAATTGCTGTCGTTGACGATGTCGACATTGGCGTAGCCATAGGCCGCGCGGATCTTGCCGTTGCCCGTGCTCATGACCTGACCGGCCAGGATGACACGGCCGCCCTCGGGCACCAGGTCATCGATCACGATGGCCTGGCGCTGGGCATCGAAGTAGGCATCGACCGGCACATTGTCTGTCCCGAAGGTCACCCCGGTCACTGCATTGCCGTCGTCATCGACCAGGGAGCCCGTGGCATTGGGCACGAAGGTGTTGTCGATGTGCAGACTCACGGTCTGCACGCCGCTCTGCACCAGGCCATTGATGTTGAGGTAACGCGCCGTGATGGCGATCTGGCCCTGCGCCAGGATCTTGGACTCGTCCTGGGCGATGGAGTCGGCCAGGGTCTGGCTGCCATCGCTGACATCGGCCGCGCCGTTGAAGACATCCAGATCGGGCAGTCCGCCGCTGTTGAACACGGCCGCGCGCAGCACGTCGTAATTCAGGTACTGGCGCGGATCGCGGTTGGTGTGGAACCAGTCGTCCGTGTTGAGCGAGAAGTCACGAGCGGCCACGATGTTGACGTTCTCGGCGCGGATCTCGCCGGACACCGTGATGCTGCCCTCGTTGTTGACGATGGTGACATCGCCCACCTCGTTGATGATGTCGCCGACGATGTACATGTCCTGGTCGGGCGCGCTGGTGAAGCCCGGCAGGCTGCTCGTGTCGATGCCGTAGCTGGCCAGAGGCATCGCATCCTGGGTGATGGTGACCGTCTTGGCCGCGTTGTCGGCCTCGTTGGTCACCGCCGCGTCATTGAGATAGACATTGCCCGGGGTCAGCACGGTGTAGGCGCCATTGACCACCGCGACGCGCTTGGTGTCGCGGATGATGGCGTCGTTCACCTGCATGGTGAAGGGGGTGTTGTTGACGATCTCGATCTCGGCACCCGCCCGCGCGATCACGGCACCAGCCGAGATCAGCGCATTGACGGTGGTGGGCACACCCGAGCCATTGCGCACGGTGTCGGCCGTGATGAACACAGAGCCCGGGGTTGCATAGATGTTGGGCAGCTCCAGGAAGAGCACGTCCAGCTCGCGCTTGATCAGCGTGACGCCATCGACCACCTCGACCAGACCTAGCTCGTCCAGGGCCTCGTTGATCAGGTCCAGCTGCACCTGGTAGCGGGCCACGGCTTCGGCATCGGAGCCATGGCTCTCGATCCAGGCCAGCACGGTCTCGCGCTGCTCCAGCAGCAGATTGCCCAGGTTCTTGTAGACAAAGGACGGTGCGTCCATGTCCACCGGCTTGATGACGTAGAACTTGTCGGTCAGGGCATCACGCAGCTCACCGGTCACATCGCTGCGGTACACGGTGTTCTCGGAGGGATCGGGCGCCACGGCACCCAGATCCTGCCAGCGCGAGGCATTGCTGAAGTCCTCGGTTTCCAGCACCACGTTCAGGGAGATGTCGGAGACCGGCAGGAACTTGTAGTAGTGGCCGACCGTGCCGTTCAGGCCCGCGCCGGACACACGTTCGATGATCGTGCCCGTGCTGATGCTGAAGGGAATCGCATCCAGATTGAGGCGGCTGTACTCGTAGTGCAGATCGGGCGACAGGCCCAGGGCGGTTTTCTCGGAGGCACTCAGCTCGGTGTCCAGCGCCACGGGATCGGCCACCTGAGAGCGGATGTGCACCAGGGCCTGGTTGTTCACGCCCGCATCGACGCGGGCCGTGGTGGCGATGCTCACCGTGTTGCTGCTGCTGGCGTGGGCGCCATCGGGCACCGACACGCCGTAGGGGATCAGCGACAGCGAGAGCACGGTGCCATCCGTGGTGCCGCGCTCGTCGCCACCCAGGCCTTCCTGGGCGCGGATGACCACGTCTTCCAGGGCCTGGACCTTGGAGTTGCCCAGCACGCTGATGGCATTGACCTCGGCGATATTGACCGTGGGCGCCGGCACCGCAATGTTGGGCAGCAGCGAGTAAGCCTGCACGTCGGCGTTGGCGAAACCGTCGATCAGGTTGACCTGACCGAAGGCGTCGGCGCCTGCCATCAGGCTGACATCCTGCCCCTTCACGGTGGCGTTGTTCAGCGTGATGCTGTTGTTGGCGTGGATGTCCGTTGGCGCGATGCCCGTGGCCGCGCCACTGACCAGCACGGCGATGGTCACATCCACATCGGTGCGCACATCGGTGTTGGTCTTGGTCGTGACATCGACATCACCGGCCTTGTTGTCCAGCGTCGCGCCATTGAGGTTGACGGTGGCGGTGGTGTCGGTGGAGATCTCTGAGCGGCCCACCGTGACGGCAAAACCGCCATAGGCTTCGACCTCGACATGGTCGAGTGCCCGCACGTCGGTGAGGGCCTCGACACGCAGGATGCCCTGGCTGTCGTTGTCACCGATGGAGGTGAGCTTGGCGCCATTGCCGATGTTGACCTCGGAGCCGAACTTGTTGCCGCCCGTGCCCACATCGGTGTTGCTCAGCAGCACGCTGACATTGCCCAGTGCGGCCGAGGCCGAGGACAGGTTGGTGCCGTAGTGTTCCTTGTCGAACTCGCCACGCGCGGCCAGCACGATGTTGTTGGCCGTGATCTCGGCACCGCTGCCCAGATCGATCAAGGCTTTGCCCGTGGCCCGGTTGGAGGCCGAAGCCCCACCGCCCGTGGCCAGGCCGATGGACAGTGCATCCGACGTCGAATCCAGGCTCTGGTGGTTGTTGGAGCTCAGCGTGACGGACTGCGCCACGATCTCCGAGCCCGTGCCCATGCGCACGGCCGTGGACTGGTCGCTGTCGGTCGACGTGGCCGCGCCCAGCACGGCCACCAGGCCGCCGCCCGCCGCTTCACCATCGGCCAGCAGCAGATCGTTGCTCTCCGCCTTGATGGTCACGAAGCGCGCATCGTCGATGCGGGCGTTGTCGTCCACCGAGGCGATCACCTCATCCACCCCATTGCCCTGACCCAGATCGACCTCGACCACCATGCCGCCGATGGCAATGCCACCCACGGTCACGCCATGGCCCTTGGCCTTGCCGGTGTTGTTGGCCGTGGCCAGCACCTGCACGTCATTGAGCGTGTCGGTGAAGGAATTGGCACCCAGGCGGGACTTGACGATGCCTGTCATGTCCACCGTGGCGTAGTTCAGGCCCACGGCCAGCAGACCGCCTGCCAGCGCGAAGGTTTCGGCCTCTGCATCGTTCGTGGCGGTGCCGCGCACCAGCAACGAGGTGCCGGTGACGCTGCCATCGGAATGCGCATCGACCAGGCCGCCCGTGCGCGCCGAGCTGAAGCTCACGCCAATGCCCACCGTGCCGCCACCCAGGCCAGCCGACTCGGCGTTGCTCTGGTTGATGGCATCGGCCGTGATCTCGACCGCGCCATTGGACTGGATGCTGCCGTTGAGTTCGGTCTCCAGGCCGGCTGCGGCGTCGGAGATCGCGATGGCACCCGCGGCCCCCAGCAGCAGGCCGCCCGACACCGCCGTGGCGTAGGCATCGGCATCCACGTCCGCATTGGACTTGAGCTTGACCGACCCGGACCCCGTGGTGCGCAGGTCGCCGTTGACGCGTGTGGTCAGTACCGGTTTGACCGACGCCACCGACAAGGACAGGCCCATGGCCCCCACGCCGGAGAAGGTCACGCCCAGCGCGTCAGCGTCCACATCGACGGTGGAGCCGCTGCTGATGGTGATGTCTCGCGTGGCCTTGATGTCGCTGTTGACCCCTGTGGATGCCAGGATGGTCGGATCGAAGTTGACCAGAGCCACCGCGCCCGTCAGGCCCAGCAAGCCCGTGATGGCGCCCTGGGTGGACTCGGCCACCAGCGTGCCACCGGACGAGGCCGTGATCTGCACGTCGCGCACGGTCTGGCCACCGGCCTGACCGATATCGCCATTGACCCAGGCCGAGGTTTCGCCGCCGACATTGACCGAGGCTACCGACGCCCCCAGGGCCACGCCAGACAACTGCGCCCCGAAGGCCTCGGCCGTGACGTCGCGATCTGCGCCCGCACGCACCAGCACCTTGTCACCGGCCTGGTTGATGTCGGCACCGGCATCGATGTGGGCCAGCACCTGACTGTCGTCATTGATGACCACCACCTGGGCACCCAGGCTAACCAGACCCGCCTGGCCACCCCAGGCCTTGGCGTTGATGTCGGTGACCAGATCGGCCTGCACCGACACACGGTCGCTCAGACCGGTGCCCGCCACAATGGTGGCATCGCCGATGAAGGCATCCACCGTGCTGCCGATGTTGAGGATGGCGATGCCCGCACCGATGCCCACGGCACCCACCGTGCCGGTACCGGCCAGGGCGTTGAACTCGATGCGCTCCTTGGCGATCACGTCGATGCTGTCGCCCGCGATGACCACGGCGCCATCGTCGATGGACGCCACGGTGCCGGACTTGGCCGCATTGCCCGTGGCCGACAGGGCCGCGTCGCTCTTGCCGCTGCTGCTCTTGGCGCTGATCTTGGCCGAGGCGCTCTGCGTGATCATCGACTGCTGATAGGCACCATCGTCGGTGGCGTCACCCGGGGCATCGCCCGCGCTCTCGTAGCCCTGCAGACTGGAGGCGAATTCGTCGGTCTGGCCTTCGGCGTGCGAGGCCGAGCTGCCCGTGCTGGAGCCTTCCAGCTTGTGCGACACGCCCGTGGCCGCCGCGCCATTGAGCGTGATCTCCGTGCCGGCCAGGGCATCGTCGTTGTTGCGCGCCAGCTGGAAGCTGTTGTTGCTCAGCTTGATGACGACATAGGTCTGCCCGTCGCGCAGGCCACCGATGTCGGCGCCGTCCGTGCTGCGGTAGACCACACGGTCGCCCGTGTCGTAGCCATGGCCCGTGATGTTGAAGGTGCTGCCCGACAGGGTCGAGCCCGGGGCAAAGGTGTGCACCGGCACCTCGGTATCGCTCTTGAGTGCGCTGTCGGTTTCGTCGCCGGTCTTGTTGCCGTCTTCGTCACGCTGCTCGACGCTGTAGTCGGAGCTGAACTCGGCACCGATGTTCCACACCGACACCGAGCCCGCAATGGCGGCCACGCCACCTGCGCCGCTGATGGCGATGGTTTCGATCTCCTTGTTGGCCAGGGCGTTGACATCCACATTGCCGCGGGCAGCCACTTCGGTGTGGGTGCCGATGCTGGCATTCACATCGTTGCGGATGATGCCCACGTTGACGCCACCGCCGATGCCGGCGATGCCCACGCCCACGCCACCCGCGAAGGCAAAGGCGTCGACATCATTGGTGGCCGAGACATTGACTGCCTGATCGGCATGGGCCGTGGCGGCGTTGTCCACCGCCTGGTTGATGTCGGCACTGTCGCGGATGGTCGCGCTGGTGTCAGAGTCGATGACATCGACCGCCACGCCACCGGCCACGCCGGCGTAGAAGCCAAAGCTGCCCGAGGCACCCAGCACGAACATGTGCTCGGCGGAATCGGCCGTGACGGCCAGGCCGCGCAGGCTGCCCTGACCGAAGTTGCCATTGCTGTCCAGGGTGCCGTTGGAGACGCCCGACAGCAGCGTGCCGCCCTTGGCATCGATGCTCGCGTGCTCACCCACATAGGCGTCGGTGTCCTTGCTCACGGTCACCACGGTGACCGCACCGCCCACGCCCACGGCACCGGCCGCCACGCTGCCCACGATGGCAAAGGTGTCGGTGGTGTTGTCCGCCGCCACCAACACACTGCCGCCGGCCAGCACCTCGGTGCCCGCCGCATCGCTGGCCGCGTTCTGACCAATGTAGGCCTGGGTAGTGGCATTGACGTCCATGACGGACACGGGCGCACTGACCCCCACGAAACCACCGGCGATGCTGAAGGCGAAGGACATCACGTCCTCGTGGCCCGTGGCATCGACCTTGACATCCCCGGCTGCGCGCACATTGGCGCCATCGTCGATGTAGGCCGAGGTGTTGGTGTGGCTGACCGTGACATCGGCATTCAGTGCCACGCCCACCATGCCGCCCGAGGCGGTGGCCACGATGGCCATGTGGTGGTAGTCATTGGCGGCAGAAACCAGCACGTTCTGGCCCGCATCGATGGTGCCCGTGGTGTCCTGGTTGACCTGGGCGTTCTCGCCCACGAAGGCGTTGGTGTTGGCGGTGATGGTGTTGACCACGCCGCTGACATTGACCCCCACAGTGCCACCGCCGCCCGAGGCACCGATGGTCTCGATGTTGTCCTTGTTGGTGGCTGTCACGGCCACGCCACGCACGCTGCCCTGGGCTGCCTCGATGCTGCGGTTACCCGTCAGCGAGGGGCTGGAAGGGGTGTCGTTGCTGCTCTCATCCGACGGATCCTCGACGCCGCTGGCATCGGGTGGCGACAGGTCGATGTCGCCGCTGTAATGGCCCTCGGAATCCAGGCCGGAAAAGTCGGACGAGCCCGTATCGGGCGCGTAGGAGGCTGCCGCGAAGGCGCCCAGATTGGCCACCGTGCTGGTGTTGCCCTTGCCGGTGACGTCCGCATTGCGGCCCAGATAGGCTTCGGTGGTCTTGTCGACCACGGTAACGGCCGCCGAGGCGCCCACCGCCACGGTGCCCGCCACAGCCACGGAACCGGCGATCAGGTCGATCTCCGAGCCGCTGTCGGCCGTGACGATGACGTTGCCATCGGCCACCACATGGGCCACACCCGCTGTGCGTGAACTGCTGTCCGTGGCGGTGTCATCCCCAATGAAGGCCACCGTGGTGATGTCCATGACGGTGACCCCGGCCGATCCGGCCACACCCACCGTACCACCCCCGCCGATGGCAGCGGCCACAGCCGCGATCTCTTCATCCGACTCGGCCACGACCGAGACGTCGCCCTTGGCGTTCACGGTCGCGCCGCCGATGTAGGCCTCGGTGTCCTTGTCCAGCGAGAGCACTTCGGCCCCCGCGCCCACACCCGCCGTGCCGCCGAAGGCCACACCACCGCCCACACCGATCAGATCGGTCGTATCAGAGGCATGCACCGACACGCTCTGCGTGGCCGACGCCGCTGGCAGAGCCGCATCGGCCGGGTCGGCATTGATGCGCGCACCATCACGGATCTTGGCGCGGGTCTTCTCGTTCATCACCTGCACCGGTGCCGAGCCAGCCACACCGGCGGTCGAGCCACCCGCGCCCGCGACCACGACGGTCAGCAGGGTCTCGGCGGAGGTCGCATCCACCGACAGCCCCTGCGCGCCCTGGGTGATCACCACCGAGTCCGCACCCACATAGGCGTCCACCGTGTCGTTGTGAACCAGGGTGGTGTTGGACACGCCCACGCCCGCAGAGCTGGTGCCAATGGCCGCACTGCCCGCGATCAGGTTGAAGTCGGCCGTGTCGTCGGCCGCGATGGTCAGATCCCCGCCTGTCTGCACCGTGGCATGGCCAGCCAGCCCGTCACCGATGTAGGCGGCCGTGTCGGTGTCCACCTTGTAGACGCCCGTCGACACGGCCACGGCAAAGCCGCCCACGCCAATGTTGGCAGCCACGGAGAAGACGTCCTCATCCGATTGGGCCAGCACGCGCATGTCGTCACGAGCCTTGACCGAGGCGGTGTCTTCCACGAAGGCCTGGGTGTCCTTGTTGATCACGCCGATGTCCACACCGGCGCCCAGACCCCCCGTGCCGCCATATTGGGCACCACCGGCGATGGAGAAGACATCGGTGCCATCCTTGGCGCGCAACAGCACGTCCGCACCGCTGTGACTGCCCGCCAGGCTGCCATTGATCGTGGCGCCCCGGCCCACGGAGGCCGTGGTGGTTTCATTGAGCACATTGACCGTGATCGAGCCACCGATGCCGATGGACGAGGCACCACTGAAGCCGGCTGCGATGGTGCGCAGATCTTCGAACGAGGTGGCCTGCACCGCCACACCGCGCACGGCCTCGGTCGTGCGGTTCTTGTCGCCATCGCGCTCGCCACTCTGGATGGTCGTGGTGCCGTCGTTGCCGCGTGCCGTGACCTGAGCGTCGTCTTTGATCTTGGCGAGCACCGTGTCGTTGTGCACCACGGTGGTGTTGGACACGCCCACCGCGCTGGAGCTGGTGGACACGCCCGCGTTACCCGCGATGGCCTGGATCTCGCTGTCGCCGATGGCCTCGACGATCACATTGCCGCCCGCATCCACCTGGGCGGCCTCGCCGATGGTGGCGGTGGTGTCGGTGTTGTCCACCAGCACCGACACGGCCCCACCCACGGTGACGCTGCTGTTGCTGAAGCCCACGTTGGCCGCGACCGAGAACTGGTCGTTGTTGCTCTTGGCCTCGGCCACCACGGTGCCGCCGGTGTCCACCAGGGCGCCATCGCCGATGGTGGCGCTGACATGGCCCGTGAGCACTTGCACATCGACGGCGGCGCCGATCCCCGCGGAATCCAGGCTGCCTGCCAGCGCGCCGGCGATGTCGGTCAGCTTGACCTCATCGAGCGCACGCACGCTGAGGTCCTGCGCCGTGGTGGCGGCATACAGACCGCGTTGGTTGATCTCGGCGTTGTTGCCGATGGAAGCCTCTGTGGTCTCGGTGACCACGTTGACGATGAAGGAGCCGGCAATGGCGGCGCCACTTTGCGACACGGCACCGCCCATGGCGATGGCCGAAACGTCCACGTCCGGCAGCACCGGCAGGTCCAGCGTCAGGGGCTTGACCGACGCATCGGCCAGCACATGGATCGCCTTGGCCGCATCCATGTCGACATTGCCAACGGTGGCTTGGGTGTCGTTGTTGATCACGCTGACGGACACGGCTGCGCCGACCGCTGCGCCACCATTGCCACCCAATGCAGCCGCACCCGCGCCTGCGATGTTCTGCTGACCGATGTCGCCACGGGCCGTGATGTCCACGCCTTCCGACGAGCGCACATCGGCACCCGTGAGAACTTCGGCGTCGGTGCTGGCATTGACCACGATGATGCCCACGCCACCGGCCACCGCCGTGCTGCTGCCACTGCTGCCGCTTTGCTTGGCGCCGGCACCCGCCAGACCCCAGGCAATGAAGTCGTTCGATTGGCCAGCACTGTTACCGGCTTCCACCTTGACCCCAGCACCTTCCACATCGGCATTGCCGATGCGGGCCACGGTGTCGATGCTGCCCACGTTGACGGCCACACCCGCAGCCACGCCCACGTTGGAGCCACCGCCGCCGCCACCACCACCTTCATCACCGCTGTCGGCCATCGCCAGGCCCGAGGCCTTGACCGTGGAGTCGGTGTCGTTGAGGGCCTTGACCGACACTTCGCCAGCCGATGCCGTGACCGATGCGCCATCGCTCACGATGGCCGAGGCACCGGTCTCCACATAGCTGACGCCCACAGCGGCAGCCACCTTGATGGACGATCCCTGGCCCTGACCGTCACCCGTGCCGGAGCCCGTGTCATTGTTCTGGGCATCGGCACCGGCGGCGCTCGCATTGCCACTGCTGATGCTGTCGTTGGCGTTCGGGTTGCTCGCACTGCGCGAGCGTGAATCGTTGGACGTGCGGCTCTTGCCGTAGTCGGCGCTTTGGGCACCTTCCTCGTCGGCCGACTTCTTGTCGTTGTCGCTCTCGCCGCCATCGGCGCCCTTGGCGCTGCCCTTGACGACATTGGTGCTGGTGACACTGGAGGTTGCCTCCACCGCCACACCATCGTCCGACGACACAGCGCCCTCGATCTTCGCGGTGGTGGTGTCGACCACCACGGCCACGCCCACGGCCACACCGATGCCCACGCCCTTGCCACCGGCCTCACCGTCGGATTGCGTGTCGATCACATTGACGTGATCGGCCGTGACACTGGTCGAGCCCGACATGCTCAGGTCGACGCCATTGCCCAGCAGGGCCGTCGTGTCGCGATCGGAGATGACGATGGACACGCCACCGCCAATGGCCGTGCCATCGGTGCTTTGCGCACCGGCCTTGGCCACGGTGGTCATCGTGTCTTGGGACTGGGCATCCACCACGACATCGTTGCCGGTGACGCCCGCATCGGTCTCCAGCGTGGCACCGTTTTCGGCGGCGGCACGCGTGTCGGCCTCGACAATGTTGAGCGCGAACGACGCGCCCACACCCAGATCACCCCCCGATGCCACGCCATTGGGCTCGGCCTTGACCAGGCTGGCCGAGTGGCTCTCGGCCTTGAATTCGACGTCCTGTGCGCCGGTGATGAGCACCGATGCGCCCGAGGCCAGCGTGGCGTGTGTCTCGACATCGGCAATGCCAATGGCCACCGAGCCGGCCACGCCGGTGTCGCCACCGCTGGCACCCGAGGTCGCTTGCGTCGCAAACGCATGGGTGGTGTCGGTCAGGGTGTGCTCAGCCAACGTGCCCACACTGCTGAGGTTGATGGCCTTGCCGGCCAGCGCGTCTTCACGCGTGGCCGCCAGTTGTGCCGTGCCGTCGCCCAGCAGGATGACGAAGTAGGCCGTGCCATCGGTCAGGCCCCCGATTTCATCCCCCGCACCGCTCTGGTACACCACGGATTCACCGGTCTGCAGATCGCTGCCTTCGTCCAGGGTCAGGATCACCACCGATGCCGACGGATCAAAGACCACGTCGTCAGAGAACTCCAGGAAGTCTGGCTCCAGCTTGTGCCCCGTGCCCGTGCCGGTCGATGTCAGGTCGATGGCGGTGCCGGCTTCGGCATCTTCTTCAGACGCAGCCAACTTGATCTTGCCGCCGTCGGCCACGATGACGTAGTACTCGTCGCCATCGGTCAGACCGGCGATCTCGTCATTGCCACTGTCACCCTTGTCGTAGGTGAGCTTGTCGCCCGTTTCCAGGCCATGGCCCGCGCCCAGGAAGATGGTGTCATCGGCCGTGCTGACCACGGTCTTGGACTCGGGCGTGATCTCGACCTCACGCTCGCCCATGCCTGCAGTGATGCTCAGCCCATCGGCCTCGATCTCGGCGGTGGACGCAATGGTGGCGCGGTTGACCACATCGGCGACGTTCACCGACACGGCGACGCCCACGCCCGTGCCGCTGGAGGCCACCGTGGCGCTGCCATCGGCGACGGCGCTGGCATCGGTGTTGTTCTCGGCGTGCACGCTCAGCGTGCCATCCGGCGTGCTGGTGCCGGCATGGATGGTGCGGCCCGAAGGAATGGAGGCATCGGCCACCGACTCGACCACCGTGATCGACACGGCACCGGCCACGCTGACCTTGGTGCCGGAGCCGCCACTGCCTTGCGAGGTTTCGGCAGAAGCCTTGTCCGTGCTGCCGGTGGTGCCCGCTCCGGCACCAGCGCTGTCGGCACGGCTGTTGGCCGTGTCGCGCTCACCCTGGACCTTCTGGTCCACGCCATCTTCTGGCGTGTTTTCGTCTTCCTCTTCACC
Source organism: Aquabacterium sp. (assembly GCF_036279655.1). GTDB lineage: Bacteria > Pseudomonadota > Gammaproteobacteria > Burkholderiales > Burkholderiaceae_C > Aquabacterium. Next base: position 43,362 of record NZ_DASUIT010000007.1, read on the forward strand.
ACCGGCCACGCTGGCCTTGGATTTGGTCTTGTTCGACGAATCGCTCTTGGCGTTGAAAGCCACCGAGCCACCAGCGCCAATGTCGCGGTGGGTGGTCACCACGGCACTGTCGGTGATGATGGCCAGGCTCAGGGAGATGCCCACGCCCGTGTCGCCAGACTCGGTGTCGCCCTTGGCATCGGCCAGCGAGGAGCCCGTGTGCGTGGCGCCCACGGTGACATCGCCCGTGACGTTCATCATGCTGGGCGAGGTGCCCAGTGTGGCCTTCGTGTCGTTGTGGGCCACCACCGTGGCCACCACGGGCGTCACGGCCGTCTCACCCTTGGAGCCGCCCTCGCCTTCGGCGCTGATGTCGTTCTTCGATGTGGCATTCAGGGTCAGGTCGTCCGCACCGCTGATCGTGGCGCCATCGCCCACCATGGCCTGCGTGTCGGTCTCACCGATGTTGAGCGCCAGCGAAGCACCCACACCAATGCTGCCGCCGCCCGTCTGCTTGCCGGTGGCCTTGACCTCGTTCTTGACGTTGTTGGTGGCCGTGATGCTCACGTCGCCGCCACCCGTGATGGTGATGGCCGCGTTGTTGGCCACCTTGGCGACTGTGTCGCTCATGCCCACATTCACGGCCAGCGCACCGGCCACGCCAGTGTCTGCACCGCTGGCACCCGACGTGGCTTGGGCTTTGAAGGTGTGCGTGGTGTCACCCGACACGTCCTTCATGCCCGCGTTGACGATCACGCCATCGGCCGTGACGGTGCTGTCGCCGATGGTGGCATGGTTGACCGCCTTGGCCACATTCACGGCCACGGCAATGCCCACGCCCGTGCCGTTGCTGGAGCTGCCGCCCTCACCGGTCACCACCGTGCTGGCATCGGCCACGGCTTCGGCATCCGTGTTGTTCTCGGACTGGACGGTCAGCGTCTTGTTGGCACCGGCATTGCCGACGATGATGTTGAGGCCATCCAGAATGGCCGCCTCGGACGTGGACTTGGCCACGGTGATGGCACCGGCCCCGGCGACTTGCACCTTGGCGCCGCCACTGCCTTCCGCCGAGGCCCCATCGGTGTTGCCCACCGTGCCCGCATCCGCCCCTTGAGCGGATGCGCGGTTGCCAGCAAAGTCGGTCTGCTGACCCACTTGCTTGTTCACCCCGCCTTGATCGGCATCGGCTGAACCGTCTGCCGGCGCGTCGTCTTCGTTGCCACCAGCCACGCTGGCCTTCGCATTCGATTTGCTGTTGGACACCGTGGTGCCGGAGATCAGCGCCGCACCACCGACCGTGATGTCGCGCGCCACGGTGGCCGAGGCCACATCGGTGGCGATGGTCAGGCCCAGCGAAATGCCCACGCCCGTGTCGCCCGCTTGCGTGGCGCCTTCCACGTGCGTGTCGGCCAGGCCGGTGTGGGCGGCCTTCACCGCCAGATCACCACCCAGCGTCAGGGCCGAGGCGGAGGCCTGCAGCGTGGCCAGGGTTTCATTGTGGGTCACGGTGGTGGCAAACAGCGGTGTGACGCCGGTGTCACCGCCCGAGCCACCGTCCACCACGGTCTTCACATCGGCCTTGGACTGGGCGTCCACCGTGATCGCATCGGCGCCCACGATCGAAGCGCCAGTGCGCAGGATCGCGTCGGTGTCCGTCTCGGCGATGTTGAGGCCAAAAGATGCGCCCACTCCCAGATCGGCACTGTCCGTCTGCTGGCCACTGGCCTTGAGGGTGCTGTCCACCTTGTTGATGGCCTGCACGATCACATCGCCCGCGCCGGTCACATTCACCGTGGCACCGGTATCGACTGAAGCAGTCGTGGTGCTGCGCGAGACCTCCAGCGCCAGGGAGCCCGCCACGCCGGTGGTGCCGCCACCCGCGCCCGAGGTGGCCTGGGTCAGGATCAGGCTCTGCTGGCTGGCATCGGTGAAGCGGTGGCCCGTGGCGCTGCCGGCATTGGTGATGTCAACGATGTCGGTGCCCGCCAGCGCATGCGCCTTGGAATCCGACAACTTGATCTTGCCGTTGGCCAGCACCACGGAGTAATAGGTCTGGCCATCCGTGAGACCGCCGATGGCGGTGGCGGCGGCATCCTTGTGATAAACGATGGCGTCGCCCGTCTGCAGATTGTGACCACCCCCCAGCAGATCGATCTCATTGTTGCCATCGTTCACCGAGGTCTTGATGAACTCCAGCGTGCGATCGGCCATGTCCGCCTTCACATCGAGCGCGCCCACCGTGTAGGTGCCGCTGCCAGCGATGTGAGCATCGTTGGTGACCAGGTCCACACCGATGGCCACGCCGATGCCGACGTTGCTGCCATTGGCCGAAGTGTTGCTGCCATCGGCCACGGTGCTGGCCTTGGAGACCGTGCTGGACGACACCTCCAGCTTGCCTGTAGAGACGATGTGCCCCGAGGTGTTGACAAAGGCGGTGGCATCGCTGACGAGCGTGCCCACGGCCACGGCGGCGGCCAGATCGACGCTACCGCCGCTCGTGGCCGCATTGTTGTTGGCCAGCGCCTGCTGTGTCTGTGTGGGCGCACCACCGCCATTGGTGGCACCGCCGGACGTGGACTTGGCCAGCGCCGTCAGGGTGTTGGCGGTGTCGGCATGCACTTTGACCGAAGCGGCATCGATGGTGGCCGAGCCATTCACCGAGGCTTCCGTGTCCCCGGTGATCACGGCCAGACCCAGCGTCGCCCCCGCGCCGCCGGGCGTGCCGTCCGCCAGCGCCGTGGCGATCGATTCGTTGGTGGCCAGGATGTGAACATGGCCGCCTGCATTGATGTCGGCATTGCCCGTCACACGGGCCTTGGCATCGCTGACGATGGTCACCCCCGCCACGGCCGCATCGGCTGACGCGTTGTTGTTGGAGTTGAGCGATGCCATCGAGGCATTGGCCGTGGCCCGCGATATGGCGGCCACCTCCACATTGCCCGACGCCGTGATCTGGGCGCCGTTGCCAATGTTCACCTCGGCCTTGGAGTTGGCATAGATGGCGGCAAACTGGAAGCCGCTGATGCCCAGGCTGTCGTTGTCGACGTCGATCGTCGAGGTGGCGTTCAAGGAGATGTTGGCGCCTTGGAGCGTGCCGTTGACGGTGATGTCCGCATCCGTGTCGGCAAAGAACTCGTCGCCCACCGGTGGCAGACCGGTGTCGGTCATCGACACATTCAGGGAAATGTCATCGGCCGTCAGGTTGACCGAGCCCGGCACCGAGATGTCGGCGTTGGACTGAAGGGTCAGGTTGTAGTTGAGGATGCCCGAGCCCTGCAGGATCAGCTCGTCGCTGAACACATCCTGCAAACCCCCGTCGAAGTTCAGCGTCAGGGTGCCGCCATGGGCGTTCACGAAGGTATCGAGCAAGGAGAAGGTGCTCAGATCCAGGTGAATGGTGTCCCCAAAGGCCGCGCCCACGTCCAGTGCCCGGCCGATGTTGACCTCTTCGTCGCCCGCACCATCAAACTCGACCGAAGCCACCTCATTGGCGAGGTTGGCGGTCTCGTACAGCTTGAGGAAGAGCCCCCCGGAATTCTCGACTTTCAGCGTGAGCTCGGTCACCCCGACATCGCCCACATTGGACAGGCTGGGGTAGTCGATGTCTGCCGACAGCAGCACGCGGGGCTCGATGGCCTCCAGACCGAAGCCATGCCGATCCGCCCGAGCCGGTTTTCGGCCCACCTCACCCGCCCCGGCAACGGGGTCTCGTCCCTTGAAGACATCGCCCAGCAGGCGAGACAGAGAGGAACGAAGGGTGGAGACCGATTGACGTGCGGATCGGGGGTGTTGCTTCATGGCGTGGCCTATCTCGGCAAAATTGAAACGGCATCGCCCTACAACAGAATGCACGTACAGTCTGGACGATGAGTCCGTGAAATCTAGCGCAGATCGTCCGATTTCCCTCCTGTTGCACCCCCCCTAGGATGACAGGGGGTCCACCCCCCTGAGTGGGCGCCATCGAGGGATAACCCCGATCACACCCTACCCGACCACCGCCTGGACTACCCTGCACGATGCCCTTGAACGAGTGCACACAACTCACTGAATTGATTGAGGATGCAGGCCTGCCATATGGGCGTGAAGACTCCTTCAAACTGCTCCCGTCCGGGCTGCTGGAGGGTCGGACCCTCCTGGGCATCCGTACAGCTGAACTGAACCTGAGCAGACTGCAAAACATCGCCTCGATCCTGGGCATGCCCCCGACCTATGCCCCGCTGCTGGCCGAACTATTCCCTCAATCCAATATGGCTTTTGTCGGTGTGGAGTCCAGCCCCGGTGGCACGGTCTGGAAGGTCTACCTGGAATTGTGGGAAGCCTTGCGGCAGCGCCTGCGGGCACACCCTGGCGGCACACCTGCGCCAGGCCTGCTCAATGTCGGCGTCAAATGGCAGCCGTCTTCGGGCATGCATTGCCGAGCCGACTACCTGTGCCACCCCCTGCTGTCGACGGCGGGCATCCTCGGGCGCATCAGGCAGC
>NZ_DASUIT010000008.1:0-2520 GCF_036279655.1 Aquabacterium sp.
TCAGGTCACGGGCATAGCGCTTCCAGCCCGCCAGGGTGGTGCCGCTGGCCAGCAGATGCAGGGCCTGCGGATGGGCCTGGATGCTGGCGGCCACCTGCGCGCGTTGCGCCGGCCCCAGCAGGGTCCGGCGGGATTCGGCCAGCAGCCAGGTGCGGGTGCGGAAGGTGCGCACATCGCACAGGTGCAGCCAGACATCCTGGGCCAGAGCGATGCTGGGCGTGGACAGCGGCACATCGGGCACCTGCCAGAACACCGGATCGGTGTAGGCCGCGGGGAAGCTGCCTGGCGCCAGCCCCTGCGCCAGGGTGCGGCGAAACGCCTCCTGAAAGGCCGTGGACAAGCGCACCTTGCCCCGATGCAGGGGGTTGGCCCGCGCTTCCGCGCCCAGCGCGTTGTCCCACAGAAAATCGTGGTCGTCCCAGATGCTGAAGACGCGGCCGGGCGGCAGTGATTTGACCAGTTTGGCAAACTGCGGCTGCGCCAGCAAGTCGCTGTAGAGGCTGAACAGATAGCGGGCAAATTCGTCATCGCCCATGGTCTGCGGATCAGACGGCGCATGGATGTCGGTGTAGACCGAATCGCCCAGCAGCACCAGCGCATCGGGCTGATGCGCAGCGATGTCGTCCCACACCGGTTGCTTCTTGAACGCCGCCGTGCACATGCAGGAGGCAAAGGCGAGTTTCATCATGATCACACCCCGTCTTCGATTCAGATCCGCCCCTGCGGACCTCGCTCGCCCACAGTATGCAGCGCCCCCGCGCAGTCCGGCGCGCTGCCTGCCTTAAACTCTCCCCTTTCTCAGCGCCTGCACCGCTCATGTCTGCTGCCTCCACTCCCGGGACAACCTCTGCCCTGTTCGACCTCAAAAGCGCGTCGCTCACGCTCGTGTCCTTTGTGCTCAAGACAGGGAACATGCCCGCGCTGGCCCAGGCCATGGAGGAGCGCTTCGGCGACACCCCCGATTTCTTCAGCCACGACCCCGTCGTGATTGACCTCACGCCCATGGGCAGCCTCAGCGTGCCGCTGGATTTCCCGGCACTGATCACTCTGCTGGAGCGCTTCAAGCTCAAGCCCGTGGCCGTGCGTGGCGGCAGTGCCGCCCAACTGGAATCGGCGCAGAAGTCCGGTCTGGGCGAGGCGCCCGACAGCCAGGCCGGCGCCCCCCGCACCGAAACAGTGGTCAAGGAAGTGATCCGCGAGGTCATCCGCGAAGTGCCTGTGCAGGTTCCCGTGGAAGTGCCTGTGGCTGCGAACACCATGATCATCGACAAGCCCCTGCGCTCGGGCCAGCAGATCTACGCCAAGGGCTGTGACCTGGTGGTCATGGCCGTGGTGAACCACGGCGCCGAGGTCATCGCCGACGGCTCCATCCATGTGTACGCGCCCTTGCGCGGCAAGGCCATCGCCGGTGCCAAGGGCAATACCGGCGCCCGCATCTTTTCCACCTGCATGGAGCCCGAGTTGCTGTCCATTGCAGGCACCTACCGCACCACCGAGAACCCCCTGCCCGCCGATGTGGTGGGCCGACCCGCCCAGATCCGTCTGGATGGTGAGCGGCTGGTGTATGAAGCCATCAAACTGTGAATTCTTCTGAACTGAAAGGACCGCCATCCATGGCCAAGATCATCGTGGTGACCTCCGGCAAGGGGGGCGTCGGCAAGACGACCACCAGCGCCAGCTTCGCATCGGGCCTGGCCCTGCGTGGCCACAAGACCGCCGTCATCGACTTCGACGTGGGCCTTCGCAACCTCGACCTGATCATGGGCTGCGAGCGTCGGGTCGTCTATGACCTGATCAACGTCATCCATGGCGAGGCCAACCTGAACCAGGCCCTGATCAAGGACAAGCAGTGCGAGAACCTCTTCGTGCTGGCAGCCTCTCAGACGCGTGACAAGGAAGCCCTGACGCAAGAAGGCGTCGAGAAGGTGCTGGCCGACCTCGGCGAGATGGGCTTCGAGTACATCGTGTGCGACTCGCCCGCAGGCATCGAGACCGGTGCGCTGATGGCCATGCACTTTGCCGATGAGGCCATCGTGGTGACCAACCCCGAGGTGTCGTCCGTGCGTGACTCGGACCGCATTCTGGGCATGCTCAACAGCAAGACCCGCCGGGCCCAGCAAGGTGGCGAGCCCATCAAGGAACACCTGCTGATCACCCGCTACAACCCCAACCGGGTCGAAGGCGGCCAGATGCTGTCGCTCGATGACGTGCACGAGATCCTGCGCGTCAAGCTCATCGGCGTGATCCCCGAGTCGGAGACCGTGCTGAACGCCTCCAACCAGGGCATCCCGGCCATCCACATGAAGAACACCGATGTGGCCGAGGCCTACCAGGACGTGATCGACCGTTTCCTGGGCCAGGACAAACCCCTGCGCTTCATCGAGTCCGATAAGACCGGCTTCTTCAAGCGCTTGTTCGGAGGCAAGTAAGACCATGGGATTCCTGTCTTTTGTCCTCGGCGAGAAGAAGCAGACGGCCACCGTGGCGGTCTGCTTCTTTTCGCCGAGGAAGAATGACAGG
>NZ_DASUIT010000009.1:0-17760 GCF_036279655.1 Aquabacterium sp.
GAGCACGCCAGGCTCATTGCTCAAGGCTACGGCCTTGAGCTTGAAATCATCGGTGTACCGATTGACGAGTTTGCGGCTAGGTTTTCCCATGGGGGACATTCTCCGTTAGGTTCGAATGTCCACAAAAGTCAGACAAGCTCCCTGCTGGAAAGAAGTAGCCAGATATGCCCATTTGTGTATAGATATGAAATCCACATATATCCAATTTTCCCTCGTTCATCGCGGTGGCCGTTCAGGCATCGTGCACCTCAAGTCAGACCGAGGCACCCACCCCCACCCCTGGCATCCCTGCAGGCAGCCATGCTGATCGTGAGTTGAGCGGTGGAACATCCGGCGCGCCTCCCATGAGTTTTCACCCATGTTAAACGCAGGCCTGACGGGTGTGTCAGGCCCACCCCCCGGACACAGGGTCAGGCGCCGTGCTTGTCTGCCTGGCTGGTGAACGCATCCGCGTAGAAGAACTCTTCAGGCAGGCCCGCTGCGCTGGTGAACTCACGGCGCGCGGCGTCCACCATCACCGGGGCGCCACAGGCATACACCTCATACCCGGACAGATCGGGCAGATCCTGCAGCACCGCCTGGTGCACAAAGCCTGTCCGGCCCGACCAGGCATCGTCGGCACGCGGCTCTGACAACACGGGCACGTAGCGCAACCAGGGTAGGGCGGCGGCTTGCTGTTCGGCCCAGTCGTGCAGGTACAGGTCGGCCTTGCTGCGGCAGCCCCAGTACAGCACCACCGGACGCTGGTTTCCCTTGTGGGCCAGGTGCTCGATGATGGCCTTGATCGGCGCAAAGCCTGTGCCCGAGGCCAGCAGCACGATGGGGCGCAGCGAGTCCTCTCGCACGAAGAAGGTGCCCATGGGGCCTTCCATGCGGAGGATGTCTTTTTCCTTCATCGTGCTGAACACCTGATCGGTGAACAGCCCGCCGGGCATGTGGCGGATGTGCAGTTCGATGCCATTGACCGCCGGGTCCTTGACGGTGTGGGGCGCATTGGCCATCGAGTAGCTGCGGCGCTGGCCATCCTTGAGGATGAACTCCACGTACTGCCCCGCGCGGTAGCCAAAGTTGTTGTTGGCCGGCAGTTGCAGGCGCAGCACGGCCACATCGGGGGCCGGACGGGTGAGGGTGGTGACCCGCGTGGGCATCTTCTGGATGGGGTAGTCGCCCATGCCCACCACCTGCCGGGATTCGATCACCAGATCGGTCTGGGGGGTGGCGCAGCAGCTCAGCATGTAGCCCGCAGCTTCATCGGCCTCGCTCAGGGCCTTGCTCTGGTGTGCGCCGTGGATCACACGCCCTTCGACCAGCTTGCATTTGCAGGAGCCGCAGGCGCCGTCCTTGCAGCCATAGGGCAGGCCGATGCCGACGTGCAATGCCGCGCTGAGCACGGTCTCGTCGCGCTGCATGGTGAACTGGCGGCCACTGGGCACGATGGTGACGGAAAAGCTCATGAAGATCTCACCTTGAAACAACGGTCAAAATCGGTGCAGCCGGGATTGTCCCTCAAGCGGACGCTCCCCTCCCAAGTCATTGCCTGCCCCGCCCCATGTTCAATCCTTCTCCTGGCCCTTGCCGACAGTTCCGTCAGACCCGTGTCCTGATCGTGGGCTGCGGGGATGTGGGCCTGCGTGCCGCACGCCAGCTGTTGCCGCGCTGCCGCGTGATGGCCCTGACCTCGTCGGCCGACAAGCTGCCGGGCCTGCGTGCCCAGGGGGTGCGCCCCTTGCTGGGCAATCTGGATCAGCCCGCCAGCCTGGCGCGGCTGTCGGCCTTGGCGCCCTATGTGCTGCATTTGGCGCCGCCGCCGTCTTCGGGTGGGCGTGATCCGCGCACGCGGGCCCTGCTGGCCGCGCTGGCACGCCGGGGGCAGACGCGGGCACTGGTCTATGGCAGCACCACCGGGGTGTATGGCGATGCCGGGGGCGCCTGGTTCGACGAGACCCGTGCGGTGGCACCGGCCACCGAGCGCGCCCACCGCCGCGTGGATGCCGAAGCCCATGTGCGCTGGTGGGGGCGCCGCGCCGCCCTGCAGTGGGGCACCCGCGCCAGCATCCTGCGGATCCCGGGCATCTATGCGCTGGACCGCGAAGGCGGCGACCCCCGCGACCGGGTGCGACGCGGCAGCCCCCTGCTGGTGCGCGAGGACGATGTCTATACCAACCACATCCAGGCCGACGATCTGGCGCGCGCCTGCGTGGCGGGGCTGTGGCGCGGCCGGGCGCAGCGTGTGGTGCATGCCTGCGATGACAGTGACATGCGCATGGGCGATTACTTTGATCTGGTGGCCGATCTCAGCGGCCTGCCACGCCTGCCGCGCCTGACCCGCCAGGAGGCCGCGGCCGTGCTCTCGCCCATGCAGCGCTCTTTCATGAGCGAATCGCGTCGCCTGGGCAACCAACGCCTGACGCAGGAGTTGCGTGTGCGCCTGCGCTGGCCGGATGTGCGCAGCGTGCTGCAGGCGGGTCTGCAGGGCTGAGGCCCCTCTTTAGGGGGGGTGTTCGCGCGGGGTTATACGCTGATGCCAGTGTTAAGGTGCGGGCCGAGAAATTTCATGGGGTGATGCACCCCGCCACTTTTTCAGGAGACACACCTCATGCGTACGAGCTACACGCTTCGCACTTCCCTGGTCGCCGTGCTGGCCATGGGTTCCATGGCCCTGGCATCGGCCACCCCCAGCAAGGTCGTCGTGTTCGGTGACAGCCTGTCGGACACGGGCAATGTGGCTGCGCGCTTCCAGGCCGTGGGCATTGCCTTGCCTGCCGCCCCTTATGCAGACGGCCGCTTCACCAACGGCCCCGTGGCCGTGGAAGTGATGGCGAGCACCCTGGGCGTGTCGCTGGAGAGCTATGCCTACGGTGGCGCACTGACGGGCACCGACAACCGCATCACCACCGGCGGTGTGCTGACCGGCACGGGCGTGCAAAGCCAGATCACCAACTACGTGAGCAGCCAGGGCGGTGCGCTGGACGCATCGGCGCTGTATGTGCTGTGGGCGGGCGGCAATGACTTCTTCAGCAATGCTTCGGCCGCCACAGTGACGACGGCCGTGACCAACCTGATGACCGATGTGTCCATCCTGTATCAGGCCGGTGCCCGTGAGTTCTTCGTGCCCAACCTGCCCAACCTGGCCGACACCGCCGATGCGATCGCCGCTGGCGGCGCGCAGCAGGCCGGTGCCTATGCCCTGTCGGTGGGTTTCAACAATGCGCTGAGCCAGTACATGGGCCAGTTGCAAGGCCAGTTGGCGGGCTCGACCATCCAGGTCTTTGACACCTTCAGCTTCCTGTCGGGTGTGCGCGCGCAGTACGCCGCCGCTGAAGGGGGCAATGTGACCTCGGCCTGCTATGTGGGCAATTATCTGGGCCAGGGCACGGCGTGCGCCACGCCTGACAGCTACTACCTGTGGGACAGCGTGCACCCCACGGCTGGCGTGCACAACGCTGTGGGCGTGGCCTTTGCCGCTGCGGTGCCTGAGCCCTCAACCTATGGCCTGATGCTGTTGGGTCTGGCGGGTGTGGGCCTGGTGGCGTCGCGTCAGCGCCGCGCGGTGGCGCAGGCCTGAGGGCCGGCCAGGCCCGGGCCTGTCAGGCCTGGGGGGCCGGGGTCTTGGGCTTGAAGTGGCACGGGGCGGCGACACTGCATTCCCAGCAGCGTGGCTTGCGCGCCTGGCAGATGTAGCGCCCGTGCAGGATCAGCCAGTGATGCGCATGCAGCCGGTACGCGGCGGGGATGCGCTTGAGCAGTTTGAGTTCGACCTCCAGAGGGGTCTTGCCAGGGGCCAGCCCCGTGCGGTTGCCCACCCGGAAGATGTGCGTGTCCACCGCCATGGTGGGCTCGCCAAAGGCCACGTTCAGCACCACATTGGCCGTCTTGCGCCCCACGCCTGGCAGGGCTTCGAGGGCTTCGCGCGTGCGGGGCACCTCGCCGCCATGCTGATCGATCAGGATCTGGCAGGTCTGCAGCAGGTGCTTGGCCTTGCTCTTGTACAGGCCGATGGTCTTGATGTAGTCGCACAGGCCATCGAGCCCCAGATCCAGGATGGCCTGGGGCGTGTTGGCCACCGGGAACAGCAATCGCGTGGCCTTGTTGACCCCCACGTCCGTGGCCTGGGCCGACAGCAGCACGGCGGTCAGCAGCTCGAAGGGGCTGTCGTAGAGCAGCTCGGTTTCGGGGTGGGGGTTGGCCGCCTGCAGTGTGGCAAAGAACGCCTCGATCTCGGCGGCCTTCATCAAGGTCGTCATGTCACTTCTTGGGGGCGGGGGGCGGTGAGACGGGTTTGACCGATCCGCAGTCTGCACCCAGCCATTTGGCGCGGTGTGTCATGTCCATGGTCTGAGGGCGCCCGTCGTGCATCATGGTCATGTGCATCTGGGTGCTGTAGGCCTCGCTGCCCGAAAAGGTGGTGGTGCCGTCGCCCTTGCCTTGCGGGCAGGTGACCTTCCACTTCCAGGTGCTGCCACTGCGGCTGACGATCTCGCTCTTGCAGTTCTCTTCGCTCTTTTGCCAGCGGTTCTGCGCCAGCATGTCGGGCGTCAGGCACATGCGCACCGCCATGCCGCCACCGCTGCCGGGGGCCATCTGCACGCCGCGCGACTTCATCTGCGCTTCCATCTGCTTGCGCATCTGCGGGGGCATGTTCTTCATGGCGTCGGCCATCTGCGCGGTGTAGTCCGGCATGGCCTGGCCATTGAGCTGCTGGCCTTCGTTGACGACTTCCCACAGCCCGGGTTTGATGGGCGGTGGGGCATCGGCGGCCACGGCGTGTGTGGTCAGGGTGGCGGCCAGCGCGGTGGCCAGGGCCAGTGAGCGCCCGTGGCGGGCAGAGGAATCCTTGAACATGGGGCCTCCTGTGGGGTGATCAGCGAGATCATGACACAGGCTGATGACCTTGCAGGCTACAGCAGCACCACGGCATTGGGCAGTTCGTTGATGTTGTCCTGCGCTCTGTGCAGAGGGTAGTGCACGTGCATGAGGGCGCCTACGCGCTCGATGGCCTGGCGCAGGCCCTCCTCAAAGCGGCCTGCCTTCAGGTGGGTGCCCAGGGCCTGGGTCATCTCTTGCCACACCGTGTCGGGCACGTGTTGCATGAGCCCTCGGTCGGCCAGGATCTCGATGCGGCGTTCGGCCAGCAGCAGGTAGATCAGCACGCCATTGTTGTGTTCGGTGTCCCACACGCGCAGCTGACTGAACAGGTCGATGGCGCGCTGGCGCGGTGTGCAGCCTTGCCACAGCAGCTCGGCGGGCAGGCCGCCTTCGACACACAGGCGCAGCTCGCCCAGGTGGCGTGCTTCACTGGCGCGCACGGCGGCTTCCAGGCGCTGCAGGCCGCCCGGGGTGAGGGTGCGCCGCGCATCGTCGGCGTCCAGCCAGAGGTGTCTGGCCCAGCGGGTGAGGGTGTTCATGTCACGCGCTCCGTCTTACCAGTTGCCCGAGGAGCCGCCGCCCCCGAAGCTGCCGCCGCCGCCGGACGAGAACCCCCCGCCGCCGCCAAAGCCTCCGCCGCCACCTCCAAAACCGCCGCCGCCCCAGCCACCGTGGTGGCGGCCGTTGGAGCGACTGCTGCCCACGCCCAAGGCGCCGACCAGAACAATGGCCAGCACACCGGCTACCAGGGCGATGATCAGGCTGCTCGTCCACCACCAGCCCAGCGCGCCGATGGCCAGGCCCGCCGCCAGTGATCCGAGCTTGCGCCCGAAGATGGAGGTGAGCACGGCCCCGGCGATGGGGGCCCCCAGGAACAGGAAGACGCCCAGGTCCTGCCAGGAACTGCCCTGACTGGATCGCTTGGCGGTGGCGCTCGGGCTGGGCAGGTTTTCGCCGCGGATGCGTGCGCTCAGATGGTCCACGGCCAGGTTGAGGCCGCCGGCAAAATCACCCGCGCGGAAGGCGGGTGTGATGGCGTCGTCAATGATCTGATGGGCCGCCAGATCAGGGATGGCGCCTTCCAGCGCACGCGCCACTTCGATGCGCACGCGCCGGTCGTTCTTGGCCACCAGCACCAGCACGCCATCCCCCACCTCGCGGCGGCCGACCTTCCATTGGTCGGCCACGCGCCAGGCGTAGGCGGCGATGTCCTCGCCCTGGGTGCTGGGCACCAGCAGCACGACGATCTGGCTGCCCAGGGTCTGCTCGGTGCGGGCGAGCTTGTCTTCCAGGGCCTGACGCTGCGCCGCGGTGAGGGTGCCCGTGAGGTCGGTGACCCGGGCGTTCAAAGGCGGCACGGGCAGCAGCTCGCCAGCGGCCCGGACCATGCCGCTGGGCCAGGCCATCAGCAGGCTCAGCAGCAGGCCCAGGCAGCAGCCCAGCAGGCCGGTGCGGCGCGCGAGGAGGGCGGTCACGAGCGGGTGGCCCTCACTTCTTGTTGAAGTCGATGGTGGGCGGCTTGGAGATCTCCGCCTCGTTCTGCACCGTGAAGTTGGGCTTGGGCTCGTAGCTGAAGACCATGGCCGTCAGGTTGGAGGGGAAGCTGCGGATGAGCACGTTGTACTCCTGCACCGACTTGATGTAGCCATTGCGGGCCACGGTGATGCGGTTCTCGGTGCCCTCCAACTGCACACGCAGATCCTGGAAGCCCTGGTTGGCCTTCAGGTTGGGGTAGTTCTCGCTGACCACGAGCAGACGCGAGAGCGCACCCGAGAGCTCGCCCTGGGCCTGCTGGAACTTGTTGAAGGCCTCGGGGTTGTTGACCAGCTCGGGCGTGGCCTGGATGCTGGTGGCCTTGGCGCGGGCTTCGACCACCTTGGTCAGGGTCTCTTGCTCGAAGTTGGCCTCGCCCTTGACCGTGGACACGATGTTGGGGATCAGGTCGGCGCGGCGCTGGTACTGGTTGAGCACCTCGGCCCACGAGGCCTTGGTCTGCTCGTCCAGGCGCTGGAAGTCGTTGTAGCCACAGCCGGTCAGTGACAGGCTCAGGGTGGCGGCGGCCAGGCCCAGGGCCAGGCGGCGGGTCAAAGGTGTGCTCATCGGGATCCTTTCAGCAGCGTCGCGGCAGGCATGTCTGCCCGCCATCATGCCGGCAAAAATGCACGCTTGCCGGACATCGCCGAAAAGATCGGGATGGTCAGGAAAAGTTCAAGAGGGCCGGGCGCTCAGGCCCAGGCCATCTGGCCCGGCATGTCCTGACAGGACAGCACCTGGTGGGCACGTGACCGGGGGTAGCGATCACGCACGATCTGCACTGCACCCCGCGGGGTGTCGGCCAGCACTTTCAGGACCCGTTTGACGGCCTGTTGCGAGGGGTTGATCACCACCATCGCAGACACCTCGAAGAGGTGCAGTGCCGGTTCAATGGCCAGGTTCATCAGAGCACGCATGTTTTGTCTCCACTTCATGGGTACAGCGTCAGGCACCCACATTTGTAGCATGCATCTTGCGTGCCCGATGTGACAGGGTGATGACCCTTGGTGCCGCGTGAATGCTTAACGATTGGCATCATTCGCGATGGCGGCGGTGCAGGCGCACGCTCATGAACACCAGCATCAGCAGGCCGGCGAGGATCAGCTCGACGCTGCCGGGCTCGGGCACGGCGCTGGTCAGCACCACCTGCTGGATGGCCAGCACGGAGGTGGTGTCGTAGCTGTTGACGTCGGCCATGATCAGGCCCAGGGTGGCCATGCCGCTGTGTGCGGCCAGCAGGCTGTGGCCCTGACGTGCACTGCTCCACCAGCCGCCACCGGCGGATGTCAGTGTGGAGTCGTCGGTGCGGGTCAGTGGCACCCACTGTGTGCTGCCACCCAGTTGCCAGACCAGCCAGGCTGTGTCGGCCTCATCGCCGGGGCCGGGCAAGCCGCGGCTGAAGAGGCGCCAGTCGAAGCTCAGTGTGTCGCCTTGCCGCACGTCGAAGTGCTGCCACAGGGCCGAGCCCTCCAGCGCCACGCGGTTGGCATCGCTGTCCATCAGGGCATCGGCAGCCAGACCGAGGCTGGCTTCCAGATCGCCGAGGGCTGGCACGACGTTCGTCCCCGAGAGGTTGAACTGCCCCGGTGCGGCCGGTGCATCGTCCGGGAAGCTCAGCGAGCCCGTGCCCAGCAGCGCCCACGAGCCCGCATCGAGGGGCAGGTCCGCCGGTGCGCTGGCCTGGGTGTGAACGCTGACGTCGCCAGCGGTGGACCAGGCGCTGAGACCTTGATCAAAGCGCCCGTTGCTGAGGGGGGCCGCATGGGTGAACGAGGAGGCGATCGCCAGTGCGCCGAGCAACAGCGTCTTGAGCAGGGCAGGGGTGGTCATGGATGGGGTCTTCATGGGAGTCACAGGATCAGATCGCGTGCGGCCACGATCTGCGCGGCGGTGCGGCCGCTCAGCGTGAGCAACGGGATGGCGGAGGCGGCGCCCGCGCTGCCGTCAAGATCCACACGGATCTGCACGCCGGCGGTGGTGTCGACCAGACGAACATGCCCGCTGGCGATGGGGTCGCTCGCACCGATGGCCGACAGCAGGGCTGACAGGTCGATGCGGTCGCTGCCCGGCGTGAAGTCCGTGACGCGGTCGATGCCGTCGCGGGTGCTGGTGTAGACCAGCACGTCCAGGCCCTGACCGGTGGTGATGACGTCGGCGCCATAGCCGCCGGTGATGCGGTCGTCTCCCGCGCTGCCCTGGATCACGTCGCCCCGGGCGCTGCCCACGATGGGCTTGAGCAGCGACAGGCCCAGCACCACCGGGTCGTGGTCGGATGAGCGGTAGGCCGACGCGGTGTAGTGGTCGGTGACCTTGAACTCGGTGTTGTAGTCGATCACCGAGGGCTCGTCGGCGTTGATGTGCCAGTGCACGGCGCCGGCGATCTGGGGCACCAGGCTGGCGCTGGCCAGGGCGTGGTCGAGGTAGCCGGCTTCGCCATCGAAGACGTAGGAGTAGGCCGACTGGCCCAGGAAGGTCTCCAGCAGGTCGGTGTAACCCAGGCTGCCGAGGTGCATGACGGGGTCCTCTTTGCCGTAGGCATTGAGGTCGCCGATGATCAGCACGTCACTGTCGGCCTGGGTGCTCTGGATGTCCTGGATGAAGCTGTGCAGTGCGGCGGCCTGCTGCCATCGGCGGTTGTTGAAGCAGCCCTGACCGTCGCCCTGATCGGCGTCGGCCGCTGGCGAGCTGGCGTCGCATCCCTTGGACTTGAAGTGGTTCACGCCCACGGTGAATCGCTCGCCATTGGTGGCAGCGAAGGTCTGGGCCATGGGGGGGCGGTTGTGGATGGCCGAGGTGTCGGTCCGCGATGTGCCCGACAGGCTGAGACGGGCCGGTTTGTAGATCATGGCCACCTTGATCTCGTCGGTGCCCGTCGAGCCGGCCAGGGCTGGCGCGGGCACGATGGCGTACACCGGGGCGCCCAGGGCACTGTTGAGTCCGTTGACCAGATCGGCGATCGCGCTGCGGGCGCCCTCACCGTCGTTCTCGATTTCCATCAGGCCCACCACGTCGGCATTCAATGCACTGATGGCCTGGATGATCTTGGCGCGTTGGCGAGCGAACTCGGCGGCGGTGTCGGCTCCGCGCGAGGTCGGGAAGCCGCCGCCCAGGCCGTCGCCATTGAAGTAGTTCAGCACGTTGAAGCTGGCCACCCGGTGGGTGCCGCTCAGCGTGTCGGGCGTGGCGGTGCGCGGGTTGGCCCGAGTGAAGGTCACCGGCGCGGTGGGGTGAATCTTGTAATCGGCCATCCCCGCTGCGCTGGCCGTGGCCAGGCCATAGTCGATCACGCCCGTGATGCCGGGCAGGGTGTCGCCAGCGCGCTGGGTGTGATCGGCGGCCAGGTAGGGCGTGGGGTCGGGGTTCTGCAGGCTCTTGCCGTCGTCGAGGATGAGGCGGCGGCGTGCGTTGTCCTCCGCCAGGTTCAGCGCGGCCGTGCTGCCGGGCAGGTGGATGTTGGTCGGTTTGACCAGGCGGCCTTGCGCCGACAGGGTGATCTGGCCGTAGCGGCCCAGGAAATAGTTCTGGCTGGCGGTCAGTTCGGTGTCGATGCGCACCAGCATGCCTTCGACCTTCTCCAGGTCGCCATCCGTCACTTCGGGGAAGGTGACGGGGGTGGGCTGCACGCTGTGCCCGGTGCTCAGGGTGGTGAGCGCGGACACCGAGGTCAGCTCGGTGACGGTCAGGGTGGTGCTGGCGGTGCCGGGCTTGTATTCGGTGACGGTGGCCGTCACGCGGACTTCATCGCCCACGGTCACGGTGGGCGCGGTCGAGGTGAAGACCAGGATGCCGTCGGAGGTGTCGTGGAAGGCATCCGGCGTTCGCGATTGCATGAAAAAGCCGTTGTGGCTCACCAGGGTGACCACGCCTTCGGTGGTGACCGCCGTGCCGACCAGGGGGCTAGTGTGGCCATTGCCCTGGATCGAGCCGATGGGTGTGATCGATGGCGCGGGGGCGGGCGCAGGGGCCGGCGCGGGTGCGCCGCAGGCGGTGTTGAGTGCGGAGGCCGCGTTGCGTGGCGCGGGGGCGGGGGTGATGGCTTGCAGATCGCTGCTGTTGTTGTCGGTGTCGGTGCAGCCGTCGTTGCGGCGCACGGCGGATGTGGTGTTGGTCAAGGCACTGGCCGGCGTCCCCTCGGACAGGGAGGTGCTGCCGTAGGCGACCAGATCGATGATGTTGGCCAGTTGCGCGGGGCTGCACACGCTGGCGCTGCTGCCGCAGTTGAGGTGGGTCGTGCCTTGCACCAGGGCCACCTTGCCGGCGGTGGCGCTGAGGTTGAGCGAGCCCGTGTCATCCGGTGCGATGGGCAACACGCTGCCGACGGATCCTCCTCCCAGTTGCACCAGGTAGTAGCCGCCGGGTGCGACCGAGCCGCTCAGGCTCATGACATTGCTGCTGCCGAAGACCCCGGTGGCCGACGCGTATTGCAGCGACAGGCCGGTGAGCGAGATGGGTGCGCTGCCCGCGTTGAACAGCTCGACAAAGTCGTTGCGGTAGCTGGGGCTGCCAGAGGTGGCACCCCCTCCGCCATAGACCTGGCTGATCACCAGTCCACTGGTCGATGCTTGGGCGGCTGCGCACAGGCCGCTCAGGATGGCGGCCGACAAAGCATGAAGGCGCAGGGAGTGGAAACGCAGGGACATGGATCACACCTCAGGTGGTTGGTGCCTGAAGTGTGGTCAGCGCCTGTGTCAGGCGTAGGGGTGAGCTGTCGGGCGTTCCTGATCCGGAAGGATCAAGCCAGATGTCAGGTCAGATGTCAGCCCGATTCCGGGCGACGACGCGCCCGTGCGCGGGCCAGGGCGGCCTCCACCACCGCGCGCTTGCGGGCCAGATCGGACTCGTCGCTGATCTTGGTGAGTTCGGCCAGATGGGCCAGCTTGTATTCGGCCTTGGCGCGCAGACGCTCTTCGTGTTCGAGGCGCAGGCGTTCCTGGCGGGCCTGACGCTCGGTGTAGCGCTGGCGTGCCGCGTCGGCATTGGCCTGGCTCCAGGCGTCCCAGCCGGTGGGGCGGGGCTCAGTGGGATGCACGGGCACCAGACTGATGCAATCGACCGGACAGGCCGGGATGCAGAGTTCGCAGCCGGTGCATTGGTCCTCGATCACGGTGTGCATGTGTTTGGGGGCGCCCACGATGCAGTCCACCGGGCAGGCCTTGATGCACAGGGTGCAGCCGATGCACCAGTCCTCGTCGATCACGGCCCAGTAGCGTGGCCCTTCGATGCCGTGCTCAGGGTTGAGCGGGATCACGGGCCGACCCGTGGCCTGGGCCAGACGGGCGATGCCTTGCGCACCGCCGGGTGCGCACTGGTTGATCTCCGCCTCGCCCCGGGCGATGGCCTGGGCGTAGTGGGCGCAGTCAGGGTAGCCGCAACTGGTGCACTGGGTCTGCGGCAGCAGGGCGTTGAGGGTCTCGGCGTCAGGCATGGAAGTGCGATTTTAGGGCGTGCGGCACGGCGCTCATGACAAAGGCCCGCTTGCGCGGGCCTTTGGCGGGTGACCGTGGGAGCGTGTGATCGCTCAGGCGGCCTTTTTGGCCTTGCTGCTGGCCTGGTTGTGGCTCAGGATGAACTCACGGAGCTCAGGGTAGGCCAGCTCGCGCCAGCGACGACCCGAGAAGATGCCGTAGTGGCCCGCGCCGATCACGTCGTAGTGCTTCTGGCGTGCCTTGGGGATGCCGGTGCACAGCTCATGCGCCGCGCGGGTCTGGCCCGCACCAGAGATGTCGTCCAGCTCACCTTCGACGGTCAGCAGGGCAGTGGTCTTGATGTCTTGTGGGCGCACCAGCTCGGGCACACCTTCCGGGTTGCGGACCTCCCAGGTGCCGTTGACCAAGGCGAAGTCCTGGAACACCGTCTTGATGGTGTCCAGGTAGTACTCGGCGGGCATGTCCAGCACGGCGTTGTACTCGTCGTAGAACTGGCGGTGCGATTCGGCGCTGTCGTCATCGCCACGCACCAGATCCAGGAAGTAATCGTAGTGCGAGGTGGCGTGGCGGTCCGGGTTCATGGCCACGAAGCCCGTGTGCTGCAGGAAGCCCGGGTACACACGGCGGCTGGCACCGGGGTAGTTGGGCGGCACGCGGTAGATGACGTTGTTCTCGAACCAGCTGTAGCTCTTGTTCATGGCCAGGTTGTTCACGGCCGTGGGCGACTTGCGGGCGTCGATGGGGCCACCCATCATGACCATGGTCTTGGGCGTGACCTCGCCACGGCTGGCCATCAGGGAGACGGCGGCGAGCACCGGCACCGTGGGCTGGCACACGGAGATGACATTGACGTCCGGGCCCACCTTGCGGATGAACTCCTGAACATAGTTGACATAGTCGTCGAGGTGGAAGGGGCCTTCCTCGATGGGCACCATGCGGGCATCGACCCAGTCGGTGATGTAGACCTTGTGGTCCTGCAGCAGGGTGCGCACGGTGTCGCGCAGCAGGGTGGAGTGGTGGCCTGAGAGGGGGGCGACCACCAGCACCGAAGGCTGGTCACGCATGCGGGCCAGCGCCTCGGCATTGTCGGTGAAGCGCTTGAAGCGCAGCAGCCGGCAGAAGGGCTTGGATTCAACCACCTGCTCCTGGATGACGACCTCGACATCACCGACCTTGACCGAATTGATGTTGAACTGGGGCTTTTCGTATTCCTTGGTCAGGCGGCTCATCAGGTCGAAGCCTGCCGACACGCGGTGCGCCTGAGGGATGTGAGCCATGGCCGACAGCGGGTTGCTGTAGAGCTTGGCGGCTGCACTGGCGAACTCGGAAAAGGGGCTGAGCCAGGCGCGGTTGGTTTCGTAGAGTTGATAAAGCATATACAGACCTCAGTGGTGTCCCCGACCGATAAAAATGCACTTCAACGGCGCTTGTTGCAGTGCAGCATAAATCCTTTTCCGTATCTTTGCACTTGGGGTAGATCAGGGAGCGGGACATAAAGCCGGTCTGCGCCCCCCTTTTTCCGGGGGTGCGTGTGCCGACGGCGCCAAAAAAAAGCCACCCAGACGGGTGGCTGAGTGCCCGAGGGTGGCCTCGAGCGACTGCTGGTACTGCTCTCTTGTTGCCAGAACCGCTTCACGTGCCGATGATGCCGCCATCGTTCTTGGTGATGACAACCACGGCAGAGCGGGGGCGACCGGCTGGCAGCGGTGTGATGCCATCGGCCTTGACGGTGAATTGACCCTGGGGCCAGTTGGAGAACTGGGTGGGGTTGCTGGCCTGTGAGTCCTCGCCCGGGTGCTGCACGCCCACGAACAGGGTCTTGCCGTCAGGGGTCATGGTGACACCGGTGACTTCGGACTTGGGTGGCGCCGTCAGGAAGCGACGGGTTTCGCCGGTGTGCGGGTCAGCGCACACCATCACGTTGGTGCCCAGGTGGGCCCAGTCGCCCTGCGCATCGCCGGCCTGGTCGGTCTGGACCCAGAGGCGACCGAAGGGGTCGAACCACAAGCCGTCCGGCGCACCGAAATCGGCGCTGCCATCGGGCGTGTCCACGATGTTGCCCTTGTAGTCATTGGTGGGTGTGGCCGCCTTGGTGGTGGCCGTGTCACCGTTCTGCATGAACAGGTCCCACGTGAAGGTGGTGGCCGTGACGCTCTGGTCGGTTTCACGCCAGCGGATGATGCCGCCGTAGACGTTGTCCTGACGCGGGTTGGCGGCGTCCACGGCGGGGCGGGCACTGCCGGCGGCCGTGGAGCCATCGGCCGCGTTCGACGACGGGGTGGCGCTGCTGCCGCGGCGGTTGTTGTTGGTCAGGGTGCAGTAGATCTCGACTTCGTTGAAGCCGTTGATGCGGGGGCGGGCGCCGGTCCACTCGGGGCGGTCCATCATCGTGGCGCCGACGGCGTCGCCCGCCATGCGGGTCTTGATCAGGATCTTGGCCAGCACTTCGGCATCGTTGGCGCCCGCGAAGTTGGGGTGCTGTCGCAGGGGCTGGCCATTGAGGCCGATGGTGCCGGGCAGCAGGGGGATCCACTCTCCCCGCAGATCCGCGTCGAAGCGCGCGACGTACAGCACGCCGCTGTCCAGCAGATCGCGGTTGGCGGCGGGGTTGTGAGGGTTGTAGGCGTTGGCGCAGACGAATTTGTAGATGTATTCGTTGCGCTCGTCATCGCCCATGTAGAAGGCGATGCGCTTGTGCTTGTCCACCACGTACTGGGCGCTCTCGTGCTTGAAGCGGCCCAGGGCAGTGCGCTTGACGGGCATGCTGGCGGGGTTGTAGGGGTCGATCTCGACCACCCAGCCAAACAGGTGTGGCTCGTGGGGGTTGGTGCTCACGTCGAAGCGGGGGTCGGTGGTGTGCCAGCGATAGCCGAAGCCTGCGGCACTCACGCCATAGCGGCGATTGAGCTTGCCGATCTCGGTGTTGGCCGAGGTGTCGACGGGCCCGGTGCCACCGAAGTTGCCGTTCCAGTTTTCTTCGCAGGTCAGGAAGGTGCCCCAGGGCGTGATGCCATGGGCGCAGTTGTTGACGGTGCCGCAGGCCGTGTAGCCGCTGGACGTCTGCCCCGTGTCGACGGACGCCGTGGGCGTGATGCTGAAGACACGGGTCTGCATCAGGGCATGGCCGGCCGCCGGACCGGCGATGCGCATGCGGGTGTTGGCCGTGATGCGGCGACCAAAGGCCGTGTTCTGGTTCACCGTCCAACGGCCATTCACCCGGCGCGCCTCGACGATGGACACACCGTGGGCCGCCTGGGACTTGCGGGTCTTGGCGATGGTGTAGCCGGCACCGACTTGGCCGTCGGGGTAGAGGATGTCCTCGTGCGTGTATTCATTGTTCACACACAGCAGACCGCGATCGCTCATGGCCTGGCCATGGAAGCCCTTGAATGGGAAGAAGTGCATGCCATCGTTGTGCGCGCCGAACTGCCTGAGCTGCTGCTCGGCGGTCTCGCGGGCATCCCCGGCAAAGGCGGTGCCGCCGGGCATGATGGGGTCGCCCCAGGCCACGAAGACCTGGGCGCTGTAACCCTCAGGCACCGTGATCTTGTCGACCAGCGGAGCGACGCTGGGGGGCACGCTGCCAAAGCCGATGCCGGGCAGGCCCGGCGTGGCGGGCACAGGCGCGGCCTGCACGCTGTTGACCAGCCCACCCAGGGTCAGACCACCGGCGCAGGCCAGTGCCGCAGCGCCCACGCCACCCTGAACAAACTGGCGGCGGGTGGGGTCCACGCGATCGATGACTTCGCGAATGGAGGGGGTCGTCGACGGGTTCAGCGACACGTCATTGGTGGGATGGGAGGCGCCCTTCATCTGATACTCCGGTGAGGTTGATGAGGGCACTATCACCAGGGGCTGTGACATCCCGATGAAAAAGGTGGGCGGTACCACCTGGTGCACGCTTTGTCGATGCAACGCGGGGCGCGGGCTGAGCCGGCTTTCGGGCGGGCTTCAATGTGGGTGGTCCCGTCTGCGACGGGACGCCCCTCCGGTGCTCGCCATGGGCTTGTGCCGTGGAACTCGCTGCGCGGCTGACGCCGCTTCGCTCAAACAACCACGTCAAGTCAGATGACGAAGCGTGCTACGCACGCCAAGCCCATGGCTGCGCTCCTCGGCACCCACAAGGCGCCCGCCCGAAAGCCGGCTCAGCCCTTCTTCGCCCCGCTGGTGGCATGCGAAGACCGTCACGGGCACAGCTAGCGCGCTTTGAAAGTAAGCCAGTGCGGCGTATGAATGAGCTGAGAGCGATCACACGAAGGCCTGTATGCCGTTCGACCATGGTTGCGAAAGCGCAGCGAAGATGGCACGCCAGGACGTCTA
Source organism: Aquabacterium sp. (assembly GCF_036279655.1). Taxonomy (GTDB): domain Bacteria; phylum Pseudomonadota; class Gammaproteobacteria; order Burkholderiales; family Burkholderiaceae_C; genus Aquabacterium. The sequence continues at coordinate 16,146 of NZ_DASUIT010000009.1, forward strand.
CGCAGGCCACCAGCGGGGCGATCAAAGGGGTGAAGGGGCACGCGGCTGGGCGCCTTGTGGGTGCCGAGGAGCGCAGCCATGGGCTTGGCGCGCGTCAGCGCGCTTCGTGAACATGCTTGCCGTGGTTGTTTGAGTGCAGCGGCTGAAAGCCGCGGAGCGAGTTCCACGGCACAAGCCCATGGGGAGCACCACAGGGCAGTTCCGTCGAAGACGGGACCACCCACATTGAAGCCCGGCCGCGTGCCCCTTCACCCCGCGCCCCGCGCTGCACCGCAAAAGCACAAGATCTCGGCACATGAACAGCAACCCCGACATGCCACGAAGAAGCCGAAAAAAAACCTGCCTCTTGCGGGGCAGGTCTTGGGAGGCAGCAGCCGAGTAGGCTTACATCACAGCCTTGATCGCCGCAGCCACGGCCTTGATGTTGCCGGTGTTGAGCGCAGCCACGCAGATGCGACCGGAGTCCACACCATAGATGCCGAACTCGGAGCGCAGGCGCTGCATTTGCGCCGCGTTCAGGCCGGAGTAGCTGAACATGCCCTTCTGGCGGGTGATGTAGCTCAGATCGCCCTGCACGCCTGCATCGGTCAGCTCCTTGACCAGGGCTGTGCGCATCAGCTTGATGCGGTCACGCATCTCGGCCAGCTCGTCTTCCCACATCTTGCGCAGTTCGGGCGAGGTCAGCACCGAGGCCACCACCTGTGCACCATGCGTCGGCGGGTTGGAGTAGTTGGTGCGGATCACGCGCTTGAGCTGGCTCAGCACGCGGGCGGCCTCTTCGGCCGTTTCGCTGACGATGCTCAGTGCACCCACGCGCTCGCCATACAGCGAGAAGCTCTTGGAGAAGCTGGTGGACACAAAGAAGCTCAGACCCGAATCCAGGAACTTGATGACCACGGCGCCGTCTTCAGCGATGCCGTTGCCGAAGCCCTGATACGCCATGTCCAGGAAGGGCACCAAGCCGCCAGCCTTGATCACGGCGATGACCTCATCCCACTGGGCGTCGGACAGGTCGTAGCCGGTGGGGTTATGGCAGCAGGCGTGCAGCAGCACGATGGTGCCGGGCTTGGAGGCCTTCAGCTTGGCGATCATGCCCTCGAAGTTGATACCGCGGTTGGCGGCATCGTAGTAGGGGTAGACGTCCACGGGGAAGCCGGCCGACTCGAACAGGGCGCGGTGGTTTTCCCAGCTCGGGTCCGAGATCAGGACCTGGGCATCGGGGTTCAGGCGCTTGAGGAAGTCGGCGCCCAGCTTGAGGCCGCCCGTGCCACCGATGGCCTGGGCCGTCGAGATGCGGCCAGCCTTGACGGCGGGGTGTTCGGCGCCAAAGACCAGGCCCTGAACGGCCTTGTCGTAGGCGACGATGCCGTCGATGGGCAGGTAGCCGCGGGCCTTGGGTGCTTCGGACATCTGCTTTTCAGCAGCGGCCACGCACTTGAGCAGAGGCAGCTTGCCTTGATCGTCGGTGTACACACCCACACCCAGGTTCACCTTGTGGGGGTTGGTGTCGGCGTTGAATTGTTCGTTGAGGCCCAGGATCGGGTCGCGGGGGGCCATTTCAACGGCGGCAAACAAAGAGGCCATGCAAGCAGTCTCCGGTCGGTTGGGGTAATCT
>NZ_DASUIT010000010.1:0-6638 GCF_036279655.1 Aquabacterium sp.
TGGCCGCGCGCAAGCGTTGAGCCCTTGTCACGATGCATGAACTCACCCTGCTGGCCACCGAGGCCCAGGTCGACCTGCTCAGCGATGCGCTGATGGAGGTCGAAGCCCTGTCGGTGTCGGTCGAAGACGCTGATGCCGACACCGAGCACGAAGAAGCCCTCTGGGGCGAGCCCGGCATGCCCGTGGCCCGCGAGGCCTGGCAGCGCTCGACCATCAAGAGCCTCTTCCCCGACGAGGCCGCCGCTCTCGAGGCCGCCACATTGATCCTGGCCCAGGACTGGGCCACGGACATCCATGTGCAAGGCATCCAGGAAGTGGCCGATCAGGACTGGGTGCGCCTGACGCAATCGCAGTTCTCGCCGGTGCCCATCACCGACACCTTCTGGATCGTGCCCACCTGGCATGAGGTCCCAGCCGCCGCCCAGACCGTGATGCGCCTGGATCCGGGCCTGGCCTTCGGCACGGGCACGCACCCGACCACCCGCATGTGCCTGAAATGGATCGCGCAGAACGCCGATGCCTACCGTGGCCAGCGCGTGCTGGACTATGGCTGCGGCTCGGGCATCCTGGCCATCGGTGCAGCCCTGCACGGCTCGGGCGTGGTCGACGCGGTCGACATCGACCCGGCCGCCGTGGACGCCACCGTGGCCAATGCCGAGGTCAACCTGGCCCACCTGAAAGCCGCCGACGGCAGCCTGCCCATCCGCGCAGGCCTGCCTGATCTGGTGGGTGAGGCGCATGGCACCTACCCCGTCGTACTGGCCAACATCCTGGCCACGCCGCTCAAGCTGCTGGCCCCCTTGCTGGCCGGGCATGTGGCCCCCGGTGGGCATCTGGTGCTCGCCGGCATCCTGGCGCGCCAGGAGCAGGAACTCCAGGATGCCTATGCCACCGTTGGCCTGTCCTTGCAGGTGGCCAACACCGAAGACGGCTGGATCCTGATGACGGCGCGCAAACCGGGCTAAGCTCTCGCGCCATGAGCCTTGCCACCCGCTGCCCCCACTGCAACACGATCTTCAAGGTCGTTCAGGACCAACTGAAAGTTTCAGAGGGTTGGGTGCGCTGCGGGCGCTGCAATGAGGTCTTCAACGCCCTGGAAGGCCTGTTCGACATGGAGCGTGAGCCGCCGCCCCAGCGCTCACCCGGCCAGCCCGCCGCCCCCAGCGCCGGAGCCTCCGCCCCGCCACCTGCGCCGGACATGCCCCCCTCGGCACAGCCATCGCCCGAGCCCGCTCCCAACGCAGCGACTCCGGCGCCAGCGCCAGCCGCCTGGGCCGGCGCCTCACGCGATCTGCTTGAAGAGGCCGTGCCCGGCACACCGGAGGACGACCCCATCCCACCGGGCTTTGAAGACATCGCTGCCGTCGTGCCCGAACCCGAACCCACACGCTATCAAAGCGCGGTCACCCACTTCGATCTGGAGCTGCCGCCCTCGCCGCTGGACGCCCGCGTGATGGCCTCGGCCCTCACCACGCCACCTGCCGAAGCCCCTGGCAGCGCCCCCGTCGGCCTGCCCATCACCGAAGAGTCCGACGCCCTGGACTCCCGCTACCTGCTGCCCTCCGACGACGACAAGCGCCCGGTGCGCCGCCGTCGTCGTCGCGGCCCGGACTTCGCCGATGCCGAGTTCCCCTCGGACATCGCCGATGCCCAGGACGACGCCTCATGGGGCCCCGGCTGGAGCGATACCGACAGCGGCACACCCGACACGGTGCCCGCCTCGGCCGTCGAACACCCGGCCCTGGAGCGGCCCGTCAATCGCGTGGCACCTGCCATGGCGATCGAGCCCGTGGCGGAGGTCCCTGCGCCCTCCCTGCGGCGCGACACCATCGACGCGGGCCCCTCGACCATCCCCTCGCGCTTTGGCGATGACTTCCGCCCCGAGCAACCCCTGCCGCCCCCCAGCCAGCGCAAGGGCAAACCGGGCACGCGTGGCCGGGCGGTCCAGCCCGAAGCGCCCGAGTTCATCAAGCAGGCCGAGCGCAAGGCCATCTGGCGCCACCCTGCCATGCGCGTCGTGCTCTCCCTGCTGGCCCTCACCCTGACGGCCACCCTGGGCCTGCAGGCGGCCCACCACTGGCGCGACCAGCTGGCCGCCCATTACCCCGCCACCACCCCCTGGCTGACGCAGTGGTGCGCCCTGGCCCGCTGCCAGTTGTCGGCCCCCATGCAGATCGAAGACCTGCAGGTCGACAACATCGCCTTGGTCAAGACCAGCTCCGAGGGGCCCGACACCTACCGGCTCACGGCCATCATCCACAACCGGGCCGACATCGCCCTGGCCTGGCCTCAGCTGGACCTGACCCTGACCGACAGCAATGGCGCGGTCGTGGCGCGCCGTGCCTTCTCGGCCGACACGGCCCAGCGGGTGCCAGCAGGCGTCGACACGGCGGCCAGCGGTGCCGCCGCTGCGCCTCCGGTGGCCGCCCCCCCGGGCAGCAGCACCACCTTGCAGTGGCGCCTGCGCGCCCCCGACCTGCATCTGGCCGGCTACACCGCCGAGCTCTTCTACCCCTGATCCATCTTCGACCGGACACTCTCCATGGCCATCCTGATCTGCGGCTCGCTCGCCTTTGACACCATCACCCGCTTCGAGGGCCGCTTTGCCCAGCAGATCCTGCCCGAGCAGGTGCACATCCTGAACGTCTCCTTCCTGGTGCCCACCCTCAAGCGCGAGTTCGGTGGCTGCGCCGGCAACATCGCCTACAGCCTGCAACTGCTGGGTGGCACCCCGCTGGTCATGGCCACCGTGGGCGCCGATGGCGCGGACTACATCGAGCGCATGCGCGGCTGGGGCGTGCCGCTGGACCTGGTCAAGAAGATCGATGACAGCTACACCGCCCAGGCCATCATCATCACCGACAGCGACAACAACCAGATCACTGCCTTCCACCCTGGCGCCATGGGCATGGCCCACACGCAGCCCGTGCCCGCACGCAGTGACCTGCAACTGGCCATCATCGCCCCCGACGGCCGTGACGCCATGATCCAGCACGCCGAACAGCTGGTCGCCGCGGGCGTGCCCTTCGTCTTCGATCCGGGTCAGGGCCTGCCCATGTTCGATGGCGACGACCTCAAGCGCTTCATCTCGCAAGCCACCTGGGTGGCCGTCAACGACTACGAAGGCAAGATGCTGGCCGACCGCACCGGCATGAGCCTGGCCGAAATCTCCCGCCAGCCCCACCTCCAGGGCCTGATCGAGACCCTGGGCGCCGAAGGCTGCAACGTCTGGCAAAACGGCGAAAAGCAGCACGTGCCCGGCCTGAAGGCGGACGCCGTGGTCGACCCCACCGGCTGCGGCGATGCCTTCCGTGGCGGCCTGCTGCATGGTCTGTCGCTGGGCTGGGACCTGCCCCGCAGTGTGGCCCTGGCCAACCGCATGGGCGCCACCAAGATCGCCTGCGCCGGCCCGCAGAACTACACCATCGACGCCCAAGCAGTCCTCGCCCAGTCATGAGCGCCGCAGGGCGCCTGGCCGGCGCCGTGATGCTGCTGGCCATCGTGATGACACCCACGTGGGCACAGGCCGCACGCGCCTTCACGCTGAGCACCTGGAACCTGGAGTGGTTGATCTCTCCCGAGACCGACCAGCAACTGCGCCCCGCCTGCCAGCGCATGCAGCCGCGCAGCCACGAACGCGCCCTGCCCTGCACCCCGGGCCGCGCAGCGCCGCCGAAGCGCACACGCGAGGACTTCGATGCCCTGGCCCGCACGGCCGGCCGACTGCTGCAGGAGCAGCAAGCCGATGTCGTGGCCCTGCAAGAGGTCGACGGCCCCGAGGCGGCCCGCCAGGTGTTCCGGCAAGGCTGGACGCTCGATTGCTTCGTGCGCCGCGCGCACCCGCAAAAAGTGGGCTTTGCCATCCGCCAGGGCATCCCCTACCGCTGCAATGGCGATCTGAGCGCACTGGATGTGGACGGCAGCAGCCGGGGTGGCGCCGATGTGAGCCTGTGGCCCGGCACACCGCAGGAGGTGCGTCTGCTGGCGGTGCACCTCAAGAGCGGGTGCTTTGACGGCCAGCTTGACCGCGCCTTCGGCCCCTGCACACGGCTGCGTCAGCAAGTGCCCTTGCTGGAGCAATGGATGGATGCGCGGGTACGCGAGGGCGTGGCCTTCGCCATCCTGGGCGACTTCAATCGCCACCTCGACAAGGACAGCCGCCTGGAGGCCGGTGCCGACGAGTCCGCGCCCCTGAGCCTCATGAATGCCCTGAGCGATCAACACCCGCGCGGCGCCACGCTGCTGCGGGCCACCGAAGGCGCCCCCTATGTGCGCTGCACGCCCGACGACGAGCACAACCGCTACATCGACGACGTGCTGCTCAGCCAGGCCCTGGTCTCACGCGCCCGCAGCACACGCTTCGTGCGCGTGCCGCTGGTGGGCGCAGACGGCAGCCGACAGCTCTCTGACCACTGCCCCCTGGGCGCCACGCTCGAAGGGCTGGCGCCCTGATCGGACCTCAGTCCTTCTTGCCTTGCGTGGCCACGGCCGCCGCAGCCGCCGCAGCCGCTTGGGCGTCACCCAGGTAGTAGTGGCGGATGGGCTTGAGATCGGCGTCCAGCTCATACACCAGGGGGATGCCGTTGGGGATGTTCAGGCCCACGATGTCCTCGTCGCTGATGTTGTCGAGGTATTTGATCAGGGCACGGATGGAGTTGCCATGCGCCGCCACCACGATGCGCTTGCCCGCCTTGATGGCCGGCGCCATGGCTTCGTCCCAGAAGGGCAGCACCCGCGCGACGGTGTCCTTGAGGCACTCGGTCAGCGGGATCTGGTCGGGCTGCAGCTTGCTGTAGCGCACATCCTGGCGCTGGCCACGCGGGTCGTTGGCATCCAGGGCAGGCGGCGGCGTGTCATAGCTGCGGCGCCACACCAGCACCTGCTCGTCGCCATACTGCTTGGCGGTCTCGGCCTTGTTCAGGCCCTGCAGGCCACCGTAGTGGCGCTCGTTGAGGCGCCAGCTCTTGACCACCGGCAACCAGATGCGGTCCATCTCGTCGAGGCAGTAGTTCAGGGTGTGGATGGCGCGCTTGAGCACCGAGGTGTAGGCCACATCGAACTCGTAGCCTTCGGCCTTGAGCAACTGACCGGCCGACATGGCCTGCGACACGCCCGTGGGGGTCAGGTCCACATCGGTCCAGCCGGTGAAGCGGTTTTCCAGGTTCCAGGTCGATTCGCCGTGGCGGATCAGCACGAGCTTGTACATGGCATCGGGTCCAGTGTGTGGCCCGCCTTGGCGCGGCCACCGGTTGAGACAAAGATCAGTGCGCCCGGGTCTTTTCAGGCCCGGCTCGCACATCGGAAAGTCCTCGATTTTATAATCCCGCTTTTGACACAAGGTGTGAGCGCATGAGCTACCTGGCCGACAACTGGTACTGGATTGTTGCCGCCGCCGTCTCTGGCGGTGGTTTGTTGTGGCTGCAATTGCGTGAGGGTGCCTCCAGCGGCGGCGTCAGCCCGCAGGATGCCGTCCTGTTGATCAACCGGGAAAAGGCATCGGTCATCGATGTGTGCGAACCCACCGAGTTCGCCGGCGGCCACGTCAAGGGCTCGCGCAACATCCCCCTGGCCCAGCTGGCCGAGGGCGCCAAGGGTCTGCCCTCCAACAAGCAGTTGCCCATCGTGGTGGTGTGCGCCTCGGGCATGCGCGCTGGCAAGGCGGCCCAGAAGCTGCGCCAGCTCGGCTTCGAGAAGGCCCAGGTGCTCAACGGCGGCATGAAGGCCTGGCGCGAGGCCCATTTGCCGGTCGAGAAGACCGCCTGAGCACGCAAACCCCCTGCACCTGCCTGGGTCAAGGACTTCGAACGACAATTCAGGCATCGCCCGACCCCGGGCTCCATTCCAGCGCGATCCAGTCATGCAGCCCGTCAAGATGTACACCACCCAGGTCTGTCCCTACTGCCAGCGGGCCAAGATGCTGCTCAAGCAACGGGGGGTCCAGGCCATCGAAGAGATCCGCATCGACCTGGATCCGGCTCAACGGGATCACATGATGGCCATCACCGGCCGACGCACCGTGCCGCAGATCTACATCGGCGACACCCATGTGGGTGGCTGTGACGACCTGATGGCCCTGGACCAGCAAGGCGAGTTGCTGCCTCTGCTCAACGCCTGAGGGGCGACCCCACCCTGCAAACCAGGGTTCTCATGGCCCGGGAACGGTCATCGGGCTGGGCGATAATCCAGCCCGGTCTGCTTCTTTGCCCGGACTTCTCTTGCGCCAACCGCAGCGCCCGGGCCAGACCATCCAACACCAACCTAGGATTCATCATGAGCGACCAAGCCGGCGAACTGCAACCCTCCTTCAACATCCAGCGCATCTACCTGAAGGACCTGTCGGTCGAGCTGCCCAACGCCCCCCAGATCCTGCTGGAGCAAGGCCAGCCCAATGTGGACGTGCAACTCAACATCCACGCTGAAAACGTCGTGGACGGCGTCTACGAAGTGGCCGTGAGCGCCACCGTGACCACCAAGGTCAACGACAAGGTGCTGTTCCTGGTCGAAGCCAAGCAAGCCGGTCTGTTCGAGATCCGCAACGTGCCCGAAGAGCAGATGCAGCCCATCATCGCCATCGCCTGCCCGCAGATCGTCTACCCCTACCTGCGCGCCACCGTGGCCGACGTCATCAACCGCACCGG
>NZ_DASUIT010000011.1:0-70209 GCF_036279655.1 Aquabacterium sp.
CCCTCCGCCCTTGGTCGCCCTGCTGGTGGCATGCACAGGCCCCGGGGACGAGGCATGCATCGGTTGACGCGTGAGAGCACACGATAGCGCCGCGCGCTCTTCGCAAGCCACCAGTGGGGCGATGAAGGGCCGAGGGGGGCTCTGGCGGGGCGCCTCGGGGGCGCCGAGCAGCGGAGTGTCGGGGTGGGCGCGCGCAGCGCGCTTCAACAACAAGCTCGTCGGGGTTGTTTGAGTGGAGCGCCCAGGGGGCGCGCAGCGAGTTCCCCGACGCCACCTCGACGCGAGCAGCGCAGGTGTGTCCCGCGCAGCGGGACCGCCCCCGTGAAGCCTGGCCAGAGGCCCCCTCGGCCCGCGCCCCACGCTCCCCCGACAAAGCGCCAAAACCGTCCCAAGCCACAGAGGCCCCAACGCCCAGACACAAAAAAACCCGCCCGGCCGCACCAAAGCAGCCGACGGGTTCTTTCTGAGCTGACTCAGAGCGTCAGACTGACATCAGACCGAGAAGCTCGACCCACAACCACACGTGGTCTGGGCATTGGGATTGCGGATCACGAACTGCGCGCCTTCAAGGTCGTCCTTGTAGTCGATCTCGGCACCGATCAGATACTGCAGGCTCATGGCGTCGATCAACAGAGTCACGCCATTCTTGTGCATCTGGGTGTCATCTTCGTTGGTGATCTCATCGAAGGTGAAACCGTACTGGAAACCCGAGCACCCACCGCCCTGCACAAACACGCGCAGCTTCAGCTCAGGGTTGCCTTCTTCAGCCACCAGCTCGGCCACCTTGGAGGCGGCGCTGTCCGTGAAGATGATCGGCGCGGGAGGCGCACTCAGGTCTTCAGCGGGGGTGTTCAGTTCTGCGGTCGCGGTACTCATCTCTCATTCTCCAGACATCAAAAACGACTCAGCCATTGTTGGACGCCAGCTTCAGGGCCGGCTTGTCCTCGGCTTTCATAGGATGCAACTCGCCATCGATCGTGGCACCCTGGTGCATCTCAAGGGCTTCGTACTTCACATCGCCCACGATACGGGCTTTGGGCTGCAATTCCAACAAGTCCTCGGATTCAACCGGACCGGTAACAAGGCCATTGATGATGACATGGCCCGCACGGACCTTGCCTGTGACCTTGGCCTTCTCGCTGATGACCAGCATGGTGCGCTTGTCACCCGTGGCCACGATGTTGCCGACCACTTCGCCGTCAATGCGCAGGCCATCCGTGAAACGCACCTCGCCTTGGACGACGGTGCCCTCGCCGATCAAGGTGCGGATATGGGGGGTCTTTTTCCAGCCGAACATGGGTTCACTCTCCGAAAACGAGGGGGCACGCACAAAGGCCAAGAGGTTCACACCAAACCGGTGCGGAGTCAATGCCCTGGATGTGGCGTAAGCCACAGACCAGCATCACAGTTTGAGGCTTTGTGTGGCGTGCAGGCGACCCTGCTCGTCCAGTACACGCACTTGCACCTGCCTGACCACCACATTGACAGGGATTTCCGTCAATCCATCGATGCGCTGGTACTGGCGCATCTGCAAGGGCTTGGTCAGCGCGGGCGTGGGCGGAGCCCAGGCCTTGCCGTCCTGCGTCCCGCTGAGCAAGACCTCATAGCGGCCACGGAACTCCGGCTGGGTGCGTCCCCCTTGCTGCATCACCAGCAACTGGAAGCGCAACTGCCCGGCTGCCGGCACGCTGGCCTGCAAGCCCCGGACCGTCATGCCTTCGCCCGAGGCCGGCAGCAGACGCTCGAAAAAGCCCAGATCGTCCTTGAGTGCCTGGTTCTCCATCTCCAGCGCCTTGACCTGCTCGGCCAGACGCTGCTGAGTAGCACGCTCGGCCTTGAGCAGGCTGTCGGCCGTGTTGGCGATGGACTGCGCCTGGTCGCGGTCACGCTTGAGGTCATCCATCTGCTCACGCAACTGACCCAGCACCTGGGCCGCATTGCGGCTCTCGTGGTCCAGCCCGGCAATGCCCTTGCCGAACTCGAAGGCCCACAGCGCCAGTGCACCGGAAAAGCCCAGCGCCACGGCGACCGCCGCCCACCGCAAGGGCCAGGGTAGGTGGCTGCGCACCGTCATGCGGGGCGAGCTGATGGACAGCCGCCGCCGGAACAGACGCCAACGCATCAGGGCAGCACCGGCACCTGGGTCAGGCCCAGGTGCTCCTCCAGACCACACATCAGGTTCATGCACTGCACGGCCTGGCCGGACGCCCCCTTGGTGAGGTTGTCCTCCACCACCAGCACCATGACGGTGTCGGGCAGAGGGCGGTGCACCGCGATGCGCACGGTGTTGCTGGCACGCACGCTGCGGGTCTCGGGTGCACTGCCAGCGGGCAGCACGTCGACGAAACGCTCGCCACGGTAGAAGTCTTCAAACGTGGCCTGCAGATCGGCCGCCTGCCCGGCGCTGTTCAGGCGCGCGTACAAGGTGGAATGGATGCCTCGGATCAAGGGCAGCAGGTGGGGCACGAACAGGCAATGCACCGAGTCATCGCCGGCAATGGCCCGCAATTGCTGGTTGATCTCGGGGCCATGGCGGTGACCCTTGACGCCATAGGCCTTGAAGTTGTCACTGGCCTCGGCCATGAGGGTGTGCACCTCGGCCTTGCGACCCGCCCCCGACACGCCCGAGGCACAGTTGGCGATCAGGCCGGTGGTCTCGATCAGCTTGTGGCGCAGCAAGGGGGCATAACCGAGTTGCACCGAGGTGGGATAGCAGCCCGGGTTGCCGATGATGCGGGCCTTCTTGATGGCCTCGCGGTTGATCTCGGGCAGGCCGTAGACGGATTCGGCCAGCAGATCGGGGCAGCTGTGGGGCATGCCGTACCACTGCTCGAACTCGGCCACGTTCTGCAGGCGGAAATCAGCGGCCAGATCGATGACCTTGACACCGGCAGCCAGCAGTTCGCGCGCCTGGGCCATGGCCACACCGTGCGGGGTGGCAAAGAAGACCACATCGCATTCGGTCAATTTGGCGTCATCAGGGGTCACAAAGGCCAGATCGACATGGCCGCGCAGGCTGGGATACATGTCGGACACCGGCATGCCCGCTTCCTTGCGGGAGGTGATGGCCTTCAGGCGCACCTGCGGGTGTTGCGACAGCAAACGCAGCAGCTCCACTCCGGTGTAACCCGTTCCGCCCACGATGCCCACATTGATCATCTCGAATCCTTCACAGCTCAACTCAGGGAAAACGCGATTGTAGAGAAGCCGGCAAGAAAAAACCCGCACTGGTTGCCCAGGCGGGTTTTTTTGAGGCGGCAAAAACCGATCAGCGCTTGCTGAACTGCTTCCTGCGGCGAGCGCCGTGCAGACCGACCTTCTTACGTTCGACTTCACGAGCGTCGCGGGTCACGAAACCAGCGCGGCTCAGTTCAGACTTCAACTCGGCGTTGTAGTCGATCAGAGCGCGGGTCACGCCGTGACGGACGGCACCGGCCTGACCGGATTCGCCACCACCGTGGACGTTCACCTTGATGTCGAAGGTTTCCACATGGTTCGTCAGGGCCAGAGGCTGCTTGACGATCATGATGGAGGTCTGACGACCAAAGTACTGCTCGACCGGACGACCGTTCACGACGATCTGGCCAGTGCCCTTCTTGATGAAGACGCGAGCGACGGACGACTTGCGACGACCCGTGCCATAGTTCCAGTTACCAATAGCCATGGTCGCTCCTTAGATGTCCAGCGTCTTGGGTTGCTGAGCGGTGTGGGGGTGTTCGCCACCGCCGTAGACCTTCAGCTTCTTGATCATGGCGTAGCCCAGGGGGCCCTTGGGCAGCATGCCCTTGACGGCCTTCTCGATGGCACGGCCAGGGTGCTTGGCTTGCATGTCCTTGAACTTCGTGGCGTAGATGCCGCCAGGGAAGCCCGAGTGACGGTAGTACACCTTGTCGGTGGCCTTGGTGCCCGTGACGCGGATCTTGTCAGCGTTGACGATGATGATGAAATCACCGGTGTCAACGTGAGGGGTGTAAATGGCTTTGTGCTTACCACGCAGACGGAGAGCAACTTCGCTGGCTACTCGTCCGAGCACCTTGTCGGTGGCGTCGATCACAAACCACTCGTGGGTAACTTCGGCCGGCTTGGCGCTGAAGGTCTTCATGAGAGTTCCTTGTGAGGATTTAAAAACTGGCTGACTGCCTGCCTTGGTACCACTTCTGATCTCGATCAACCCACACCTGCTTGCAACCTTGTTCAGGCAACTCAGGTACAGTTCACCGCTGTTGGTGGCCTCGCGGCAAGCGCGATACAACTCTCCCGGCAGCCAAGACGGGAATCCGCGACTATATCACCCCGCCTCAGAACTTGGCAATGCCTTGATGCAGGCCAGATCCCGTGTTTTGCTCACTTGCCAGGATCGGCCACACGCGATACCCTAGTGTTAACCCTAGGACCAATGATGACCATGGTGAAACCGGCCCCCGAACTCCAGAAGTTCGGCATGGAAAGAACAGCGGGGCTCGCTGCCGAGTTGACGCCCAGCCAGCGCGCGCCTGTGTCTCACTGGGTTCCCATCCGCACGCTCAAGGCCCGTCACCGCCCTCAGATCCTGGATCACCTGATCCAGTTGGACGAGCACGACCGCTATCTGCGTTTTGGCAGCCACACCCCGCTGGAGCACCTGAGCCGCTATGTCGCGTCCATCGACTTCAAGCGCGACGAGGTCTTTGGCATCTTCAACCGCCGCCTGCAACTGGTGGCCACGGCACACCTGGCCGCCCTGCCCATGGGCGCCAGCCCGGCCGGCCCCGGGGTCCGAGCCATGGAGTTTGGTGTCTCGGTGCTGCCGTCGGCACGTGGCCGGGGGCTGGGCCAGATCCTGTTCGAACACGCCATCATGCATGCGCGCAATCACCATGCGGGGGCGCTGGTCATCCACGCACTGACCGAGAACCGCCCCATGATCCGCATCGCCCTGCGCGCCGGCGCCAAGCTGGAAACCCAGGGTGCGGATTCAGAGGCCTGGCTGAGTCTGCCCAAGGACAACCTGGGCACCCACATTGAAGGTTCGGTTCTGGCCCTGCACGCCGAGTTGGTGTTTCGCACCAAGCGGCTCGCACTGCGCGTCAAGAACTTCCTGATGTCCGGTTTTGGCTTGTTCTGAGCGGCACGGGCCGCCCACGGGGGGCATTTGTTACAAATGCAGGGTTGTGCTTACCTGCTGACACCTTCACGCCCCCCAGCTTGGCGATATGGTTATTTGCGGGTTCACGCCACAATGGCGGCCCGCTGGCTTGGCGCTCCTTTTTGCCTCCATCCGGTCTCAAGAGGCTCTCTATGCACAGCAACACACTGTTGATTCTCTGCTCCCTGCTGGCATGTGTGCTGGGCATGGTGTTGGCCCACGTGTGGCACCAGCGGGGTCTTCGACGGGTCAAGGCCTGGCCGCGCGATTTCAACCTGATCGCCCGGCCGATGTTCAACACCGAAGAGCGCTTGCTGTACCGCGAGCTCAAATCGGCCCTGCCCCAGCACGTGGTGCTGGCCAAGGTCAATCTGCTGCGCTTTTGCCAGAGCGCCTCGGACGACGACGCCCGCCTCTGGTTTGACCGCCTGCATCCCATCAATGTGAGCTTTGCCGTCTGCACGCCCAATGGGTCGGTGGTGTCGGTGATCGACTTGGTGGCGCCCCAGCGCGCGGCGTCGGAGCGCGGTCAGCGCCTCAAAGAGGCCGTGCTGGAGGCCTGTCGCGTGCGTTATTTGCGCTGCTCGCCGGGGCATTGGCCCCAGCCGGCCCTGCTGGCCGAATGGGCCTTGGGCCGCCACATCAGCCAGGATCTGCCCGTCAACACCGGTCGCCGCAGCATGGAGCCTGCAGCTTCGTCCCCGCTGACGGTTGCGCGGGCCGAACTGGCCCAGAAGCTCACGCAGCGCCGCGCCGAGCGGGCCTCACGCTTCCATGACTCGAGCTTTGCATCGGACTCCTTCTTCGCCATGGACAGCCGCTTCGACACGGCCGCCAATTCGGTACCCGGGCAGCTCGACAGCGGCAACGAAGCGCCCCTGCCGGACATCATCGTGGCGGCCCGCTGAGAGAGCCAGCCCGCCACGATGGTGGCGGCACTCAGGCCGTCAGCAAGGCATTGACACGGCGCACATAGGCCGCCGGATCGTCCAGGTGCCCCCCTTCGGCCAGCAGCGCCTGGTCAAACAGGATGTGCGCCAGGTCATCAAAGTGCTCGCTGGTGTCGAGCTTCTTGACCAGGCTGTGCTCGGGGTTGATCTCCAGAGTCGGCAGGGCGTTGGGCGCAGCCTGACCGGCCTGCTTGAGCAAGCGCGCCAGGTGGCCACTCACATCGCCCTCCTCCATCACCAGGCAGGCAGGTGAATCGACCAGGCGGGTGGTGACACGCACATCCTTGGCCTTGTCCTTGAGCGAGGCGCTCAGGCGCTCCAGCAGGGGCTTGAGGTGCTCAGCGGCTTCTTCGGCCTTCTTCTTCTCGTCCTCGTCCTGCAGCTTGCCCAGGTCGACCGCGCCCTTGGCCACGCTCTGCAGCGAATGGCCCTCGAACTCGTAGAGATGTGAGAGCAGCCATTCGTCGACGCGGTCGGTCAGCAGCAGCACCTCGATGCCCTTCTTCTTGAAGAGTTCGAGTTGCGGGCTGTTCTTGGCCGCCGCCAGGGTGTCGGCCGTGATCACGTAGATGGCCTCCTGCCCTTCTTTCATGCGGCTGACATAGTCGGCAAAGGACACGCCCTTGTCGGCGTGCGTCGAGGCAAAACGGAACAGCTTGGCCAGGCGCTCGCGGTTGGCGAAGTCCTCGCCGATGCCCTCCTTGAGGACAGAGCCAAACTCGTCCCAGAAGGCGGCGTATTGCTCACGCTTGGCTGCGTCCTCATGGTTGGCCAGGTCTTCGAGCATGGACAACACGCGCTTGGTGCAGCCCTCGCGGATGGCCTTGACGTCACGGCTTTCCTGCAGGATCTCGCGGCTGACATTGAGGGGCAGATCGGCGCTGTCGACCACGCCCTTGACGAAGCGCAGGTAGCTGGGCAGCAGGGCCTCGGCATCGTCCATGATGAAGACGCGCTTGACGTAGAGCTTGAGACCGCCGCGCTTGTCACGGTTCCACAGGTCATACGGCGCCTTGGCGGGCACATAGAGCAGTTGGGTGTATTCGCTGCGGCCTTCGACGCGGTTGTGGGTGTAGGCCAGCGGGTCTTCGCTGTCGTGGCTGATCTGCTTGTAGAACTCGCGGTACTGCTCTTCGGTGATGTCGCCCTTGGAGCGTGTCCACAGGGCGGCAGCGCGGTTGACGGTTTCCCACTCGTCCTTGAGGACCTGCTCCTGCTTTTCGGCATCCCACTCTTCCTTCTGCATCAGGATGGGCAGGGAGATGTGGTCGGAGTACTTGCCGATGATGCTGCGCAGCTTCCAGAGGTTGAGGAATTCTTCCTCGCCGTCGCGCAGGTGCAAGATGATGTCGGTGCCACGGGTGGGCTTGTCGATGGTCTCGACCTCGAAATCGCCCGTGCCTTCACTGACCCAGCGCACGCCTTCGCTGGCCCCCAGGCCGGCGCGGCGGGTCTCGACGGTGATGCGATCGGCCACGATGTAGCCGCTGTAAAAGCCCACGCCAAACTGGCCGATGAGCTGGGCGTCCTTCTTCTGATCGCCCGAGAGGCGGCCCATGAACTCCTTGGTGCCGCTCTTGGCGATGGTGCCCAGGTGGTCGATGGCTTCGGCCTCGCTCATGCCGATGCCGTTGTCGCGGATGGTGATGGTCTTGTTGGCCTTGTCGACCAGCACGCGCACCTCCAGATTAGGGGCATCCTCGTACAAGGCGCTGTTGTCCAGGGCTTCGAAACGCAGCTTGTCGCAGGCGTCCGAGGCGTTGGAGATCAGCTCACGCAGGAAGATCTCCTTGTTGGAGTAGAGCGAGTGGGTGACCAGATGCAGCAGTTGCTTGACTTCAGCCTGAAAGGAATGGGTTTGCTTGTTCATGGCGTGTTCTTCTGCACACAAGGAAAGGGGTGAAGGGAAAGGCTCCGGGCGGACATCTGGGGATGAGGTGCGCGGATTTCAAGGGGCGCCGACGGGCACGACAGCGGGCGCATGCAAAAAATGCGGACCACTTGCAAACCACCAAAAACTTGTCATATAATTTTGGTCTTGATGGCGCTTTAGCTCAGTCGGTTAGAGCGATGGAATCATAATCCACAGGTCCGCGGTTCGAATCCGTGAAGCGCCACCACCCAATTGTCTTGGTGCATCAAGCACTGAGAAGCGAAAGCCACCCTAGCGGTGGCTTTTTGCTTTGGGGCGCTTGGGGCTTCATGTAGCCCACTTCGAGTCAAGAGGCCCGAACCTCGGCCAGCAGATCGGGGTGACGTTCAAGCACCTTGAGCAGCTTCACCAAAGCCAGGGGTGGCTTGGTCTTGCCGTTCTCGTAGCGAGAAAACGCATTGGCACCACCGCCGAAGATCTCGGCGGCCTCGCGTTGATCCAGGGCCAGCTTCTTGCGTACGCTGGCGATGAACTCTGGATCCACGATAGCGGCATTCACTTGCTTCTGGAAAGCGCGCATCTCACGCATCACCCGGTCAGACTCCGGCGCATCGAGAACCGACTCAGCACAGGCTGGGCAGAAGTCGCCCTGCACGGCTGCGATGTGGGTGGTCTCACCTTTGTAGGTGTAAGGCAAATCGCGGGTGTCATGGATCAGATCAGCCGCTCCGCAAACAGGGCACTTCATGTTCATAGCTCCTTGAAGGAAACAATCAGCACATCATCAATGACTGTGAGCTTCAGGTACACATCACCGGCCTGCGTGCTGGGGCGGTAGACGTCTTGCCAGATCGTGTGATCGGCATGTGTGGTCATGCTCTTGTAGAAGTCAGTTGGCGTGAGTGCCATCACCACAGCCAACATGTCTGCGAAGTCAAACCCCAACTCGGTGGCTCCGACACGCGCTGCGTGTGTGGTGCGTACCTTGTTGGCTTCAACCAGCGCTTTCACCATCGCCAGCTTGCAGTGTGGGGTTCGCTTCTCCATGGGAAGAAAGGTTAACCTACTTGCCAAAATATGGCAAGTAGGTTAAAGAGGCAGCATCGCCCCTCAACGAAGATCTGCCGCCACATGGGCTGACTCAGGCCAGCTGAAACACCCCCACCGCCCGCACCAGCTCCTGCGAGCGGCCCTTCAGGCTGCTGGCCACCGCCGCCATGCCATCCACCTGACGGGCGTTTTGCTGGGTCACCTCGTCCATCTGCACGACCGCATCGCTGACCTGGGCCACGCCCTGGCTCTGCTCGATGCTGGCGGTCTTGATGTCAGAGACGATGTCGGTCACATGGCGGATGGCCGAGACCACTTCGTTCATCGTGGCGCCCGCCTGGCCCACCAGCTCGCTGCCCTGCTCCACACGCTCCACGCTGGCGGAGATCAGTTGCTTGATTTCCCTGGCCGCATCCGCACTGCGCTGCGCCAGTGAGCGCACCTCGGTGGCGACGACGGCAAAGCCACGGCCTTGTTCACCGGCACGGGCGGCCTCCACCGCCGCATTGAGCGCCAGGATGTTGGTCTGGAAGGCGATGCCGTCGATCACGCCAATGATGTCGGCGATCTTCTTGGAACTGGCCGTGATGTCGTCCATGGTGCGCACCACCTGGCTCACGACCTCGCCGCCCTTGACGGCCACGCTGGAGGCGCTTTGCGCCATGTGGTTGGCCTGTTGGGCATGGTCGGCATTGAGCTTGACCGTGCTGCTGAGCTGGCTCATGGAGCTGGCGGTCTGCTGCAGGGCACTGGCCTGGTTCTCCGTGCGGCCGTGCAGATCGTGGTTGCCTTGCTCCACCTTGGCTGCGAAATCTGCCACGCTCTCGGCGCTGGCGCGCACGTCGGTGACGACACGCACCAGGCCGTCGCGCATGGCCTTCATGGCCACGATCACGCTGCCCGGATCGGCCTGCGCCACGTCGATGTCGCGGCTGAGATCGCCCTGGCGCACGGCGTCGGCCACCGCCTTGACCTGCCAGGGTTCGGCCCCCAGGGCGCGGCGGATGGAGCGCGAGATGAAGGTCGCGTAGGCCGCGCCAATCAGCACTGCGACGACGGTGAGCGTGATCATCACGCTCTGGAATCGATCGGCCACGGCTTCGGCCTCACCCAGGCGCGCCTGGATGAGCTTTTCCTCGTGGTCGATCAGCGCATTGATGCGCGCCAGCCACTCGACAAACAGGGGCTTGGCCTCGCGCCAGACCAGTTGGTGCGCCTCCTCCTGCTGGCCGCCGGCACGCAGCGTGATGGCGCGCTCGATCAGGGGCAGCACCTTGCCTTCGGTCTCGGCGATCGCTGCGGACAGCGGCACCACCTGGGGTGACACGCTGGCGTCACGAGCCATCAGCTCACGCAGGGCATCCGAGGACTGGGCATAGAACGCGGCGAGGCGCCGGATCTCGGCGACCTCCTTTTGCATTTCCTGGTCGTTGCTGGCGAGCACGACATCACGGATGGCGATGGCGCGGTCGTGCGCACTGCCCCGGAAATTGATGGCATAGCGCTGGATGAGCGCGTTCTGGCGCGCGTTCTCTTCCAGCGCAGTGCGGATGGAGCGCACCTCGTGCACCCCCACCACGGTCAGGATGACCAGGATCAGCAGGATCAGGGAAAAACCAGCCGTCAAACGGCCTTTCACAGTCCAGGTACCGCCTTGTTCCATCATGGTGCTCTCCAGGGTGACAAATGCTTGGGCGGGTCATGTGCCGCTCGACGTGTTTTCGACCTCACGCTCTCCGGCCTCAATTGAAAGAACACATGCATCCGATAGCGAAATGACATCCACGCGGCGATGCGCATGTGACATGCCACCGATAATCGCCCGATGCCTACCCAGCTCCCCGCCCTCATCCTGGCCGCCGGTCGCGGCGAGCGCATGCGCCCCCTGACCGATCACACCCCCAAGCCGCTGCTGACCGTGCAGGGCGTGCCCCTGATCGAGTGGCATCTGCGCGCGCTGGCGCGCGATGGTGTCCGCGAGGTGGTCATCAACACCGCCCACCTGGAAGACCAGTTCCCCGCCACCCTGGGCGATGGTTCGCGCTGGGGCCTGCGCATCCGCTATTCGATGGAGGGGCGTGACCACGGTGGCGCCCTGGAAACCGCTGGCGGCATGGCCAAAGCCCTGCCCTGGCTGGGCGAGGCCTTCTGGGTGCTGGCCGGGGATGTGTTTGTGCCCGACTTCCGCTTCGAGGCTGAACGCGCCGACGCCTTCGCCACCCGTGAGGACTGGGCCCATCTGTGGCTGGTCGATAACCCCGAGCACAACCCCGCGGGAGACTTCGTGCTCGATGCGCAAGGGCGGGTGCAGGGCAAGGCGGCCGATGGGGCCCTTCCACCGGGCGGTCGCGCCCTGACCTACTCCACCATCGGGCTCTTCCGTTCGGCCATGGTCGAGGGCCTGGCCGTCGGGCAGAAGGCCGCCTTGCGGCCTTGCCTGGAGCGCGCCATCGACCGGGGGCGCCTGTCAGGCACGCACTATGCGGGCGCCTGGACGGATGTAGGCACGCCCGAACGCCTGGCGGCACTCAACCAGCGCTGATCGGCGACCGCCCCGCTCAGCAGATGCGGGGCAGTTGCTCGCCCGTCAACCAGTCCACCACGCGGCGTCCGCCCAGGCGGGTGCTCATCTGCACGAAGCCGTGCTCGTCTGGCGTGATCACGCCGATGCGGGCCGCGCGCTGACCGAGCGGATGGGCCCGCATGGCCGCCAACAGGGCATCGGCCACCTCGGGGGCGCACACGGCCACGAGCTTGCCCTCATTGGCCACATAGAGGGTGTCCAGCCCCAGCAGCTCGCAGGCCGCAGCCACCTGCGGCAGCACCGGGATGGCGCTTTCCTGCAGATGCACGCCGCAGCGCGACTGTCGGGCGATCTCGTTGAGCGTGGTGGCCAGCCCACCGCGCGTGGGGTCACGCATCACGCGCAAGCCCGCCCCGGCCACGCGCACCATCTCGGCCACCAGGCCATGCAGGGCGGCGGTATCAGACTCGATGGCTGTTTCGAAGCTCAGGGATTCGCGCTGGGACAAGACCGCCACCCCATGCTCGCCGATGCTGCCCGACAGCAGCACCACATCGCCGGGCCGCGCCTGAGCGCCATCGATGTGAATGCCCGCAGGCACCACGCCCACGCCCGTGGTGGTGATGAAGATGCCATCGGCCTTGCCTTGCTCAACCACCTTGGTGTCGCCCGTGACGATGGGCACCCCGGCCTCGTGGCTGGCGCGTGCCATGGACTGCACCACGGCCTGGAGCACCTTCAGGGGCAGGCCTTCTTCCAGGATGAAGCTGGCCGACAGGTACAGCGGGCGCGCACCGGCCATGGCCACGTCGTTGACGGTGCCGTGGACGCTGAGGCAGCCCAGATCCCCGCCGGGGAAGAACAGCGGCGTGACCACATGGGCATCGGTGGACATGACCAGGCGCCCGCCTTGCGCCAGCTCAGGTGGCGGATCGAACTGGGCCTGGTCATTGCCCTGGCGCAGCCAGTCATTGTCGAAGGCCGGCGCAAACAGCTCGTCCACCAGTTGGGCCGAGGCGCGACCGCCCGCGCCGTGGTTCATGTCGATGCGGCCAGACTTGAAGTCCAGCGGGCGGATGTAGTCGATGCGTGCACTCATGTCCGGAATCGGCCGTAGCTGTAGTGGGCGGCACAGGCGCCCTCGCTGGAGACCATGCACGAGCCCACCGGATGGTCGGGCGTGCACACATTGCCAAAGAGCTTGCAGTCGGTGGGCTGACGCACCCCGCGCAGGATGGGGCCACACTCGCAGGCCTTGTGGTCCGGCACGGTGCGGTAGGGCAGCTCGAAGCGCCGCTCGGCGTCGAAGCTCGCGTAGCGCTCTCGCAGGCGCAAGGCGCTGTGCGGGATCGTGCCCAGGCCACGCCACTCGAAGGACTCGCGAACCTCGAAGACCTCATCGACCCGGCGCTGCGCCGCCACATTGCCCTCACGGGTGACTGCGCGGATGAACTCGTTTTCCACCTCGGCACGGCCCTCGTTGACCTGGCGCACCAGCATCAAGATGGCCTGCATGATGTCCAGGGGCTCGAACCCGGCGATGACCACGCTCTTGTGCCAGCGCTGCGCAAAGGGCACGTAAGGGGCCCAGCCGATGATGATGCTGACATGTGCCGGCCCCACGAAGCCATCGAGCTCGACACCCGGCTCGCCCGCAACGGCTGCGCCG
This sequence comes from Aquabacterium sp., assembly GCF_036279655.1. Taxonomy (GTDB): domain Bacteria; phylum Pseudomonadota; class Gammaproteobacteria; order Burkholderiales; family Burkholderiaceae_C; genus Aquabacterium. The sequence goes on from NZ_DASUIT010000011.1 coordinate 13,192, forward strand.
GTCAGGATGTGATCGATGGCGGCCGGGGTCAGCACATGGCTGCACAGCACGCTGAAGTTGCCCAGGCCCTCGCGGTCGGCCTGCTGCACGATCAAAGCGGTGGGCGGGGTGGTGGTTTCAAAGCCGATGGCAAAGAACACGACCTCACGCTCGGGGTGGGCCCGCGCGACCGCCAGCGCATCGGTGGGGGACAGCACCATGCGGATGTCCGCGCCGCGCGCCTTGGCACGCATCATCGACAGGCCCTCGGAGGCCGGCACACGCAGCGTGTCCCCATAGGTGCAGACGATGGCGCCACGGTTCAGCGCCAGGTCGATGGCCATGTCGATGCGGCCGATGGGCAGCACACACACAGGGCAGCCCGGCCCATGGATCATGCGGATCTGCGAGGGCAGCAGATCGAGCACGCCATAGCGCGACAAGGCATGGGTGTGGCCGCCGCAGAACTCCATGAAGCGATAGGCGCGATCGGGCTGCACCTCGGCGGCCAGGCGCTCGCCGATGTGGCGCGCCAGCTCGCCGTCGCGAAACTCGTCGACGTATTTCATGGCGGCTCCCCGGCCTGGGTCGTCATCTGCGCGAACAGGGCCAGGGTGTGCTGCGCCTCGTCGGGGTCGAGCCAGCCGATGGCATGGCCCACGTGCACGATGACATAGTCACCCACCACGGCCTCGGGTACCAGGGCCAGCGACACTGAGGTGCGCACGCCCCCCAGTTCGACCACGGCACGGTCATCGGGGGTGCGTTCTACGATCAGGGCGGGCAAGGCAAGGCACATGGGCCATCATCCTCCAGGGTGTGACGACAGATCGGTGTGGGCGGCCACCCAGGCCTGACCCAGGGCCAGACCGGCATCGCCACAGGACCAGGCTTGCGCCTGCCGCACACGCATGCCGGGGTGGCCCTGCGAACGACTGAGGCGCTCGATGCCCTGGACCAGATGCGTGCTCAGCACACGGTTCATGAAGCAGCCCCCACCCAGCACGATGGTGTCGACATCGTGCTGGTGCGCGGCCTGCAAGGCCCAGCGCGCCAGGCCATCGGCCAGCGTCACATGGAAGCGGGCGGCGCCCTCGGCCTGCCGGGTGGCATCGAGCGCCCACAGGCGGCGCATCAGGGGGTGCAGATCCAGGTCACCCTCGGCGGTCAGGGGGGCATCGGCCTCGTCGACACGCAGCTCGTGCCCGGCCAGCCACTGCGCGGCCGCCTGTTCCAGCGCGATCGCGGCCTGGGCCTCGAAGGCCTGCGCCTGGCCCCAGCCCAGCGAGCCGGCCGCCGCATCGAACCAGCGCCCGGCGCTGCTGCTCATGGGGGCGTTCAGGTGCCGGTCCAGCAAGGTCCGCACGGTGCGCACAGCCTCGATGCCATGCGCTGCGCCCAGGCGGGGTTCGATCTCGTCGCCGCGCCCTTGCGCGTGCAGGGCCGACGCGGCCATGCGCCAAGGCTCGCGTGCGGCGGCATCGCCCCCGGGCAGCGCCAGGGGCGACAGGTGCCCCAGACGCCGCCACCGAGCCCCGTGCACCCACAGCAACTCGCCCCCCCAGGGCAGGCCATCGGTGCCCAAGCCCACCCCATCGAGGGCCAGACCGATCACGGGCCGTGTCAAGCCGTGCTCGGCCTGCAGCGCGGCGATGTGGGCATGGTGGTGTTGCACCGCGATCGCCGGAACCCCCAGGGATTCGGCCAGCGACACCGCCACGCGCGTGCTGTAGAAGTCGGGATGCAGGTCATGGGCCACGGCCTCCACCGGCCCGAAGGCTCGGAGCGCCTGCACCGACGCTTGCAGCGCATCGCAGGCGGCGGGATCGCTCAAGTCGCCATGCAGGGCCGACCCGCGCACGTGATCGCCATCCAGGCGGCAGGCCGTGTTCTTGAGCCAGGCACCACAGGCCAGCACCGAGCGAGGTGCTGGCACCGGCACACGCTGCGAGGTGAAGGCCTGAGCCACCATCAAACAACCTCGTGGCCCGCCGGGGCCTCGGGCAGCAGGTGCATCAGCCAATCCAGCCAGGCCGGCAGCCCCTCACCCGTGGTGGCCGACACCTGCAGCACCGCGATGCCCGGGTTCACGCTGCGGGCATGGGCCACGCAGCGCGCCACATCGAAACGCACATAGGGCAGCAGATCGATCTTGTTGATGATCATCAGGCGGCTGGCCGCGAACATGTCGGGGTACTTCAAAGGCTTGTCATCGCCTTCGGTCACCGACAGGATGGCCACCTTGGCAGCTTCACCCAGATCCCACAGCGCGGGGCACACCAGGTTGCCCACGTTCTCGATGAAGAGCAGACGCTCGGCATGGTCGTGATGGGCGTGATGGGCGTGATCGTCATGGTGCTCATGCCCCTCGTGGTGGTGGTGGTGGTGGTGGTGATCGTGCAGCGGCAGGCGCGCGAAGGCGTCGGCCACCATGCGGGCATCGAGGTGACAGCCCTTGCCCGTGTTGACCTGGATGGCAGGCGTGCCGGTGGCACGGATGCGGTCGGCATCCAGCGTGGTCTGCTGATCGCCTTCGATCACGGCCACGGGCAGATCGGGGTGTGCCTGGCGCAGGGCCTCGATGGTGGCGCACAGCAAGGTGGTTTTGCCCGAGCCCGGGCTGGAGACCAGGTTGAGCGCCGTCACCCCGTGGGCGTGGAAATGCGCACGGTTGCCCGTGGCCAGGCGCTGGTTCTCGCCCAGCACATCGGCCTCCAGCTTGATGAGCCGCGCAGGGCTCATGCCCGGCACGCTGACGCGCGCGGCGTCCTGCCCGTAATGCAGATCACCGTGCGCCTGCGACTCACCACAACCACATACGACACACATGTCTAAGTCTCCACACCCTTGTTGTCATCGGCCACCCACAGGTCGACCACCCTCAGGCCCCCACCCACCGGCTCGTCGATGTCGATCCGCGCGCCTGCCAGGCAGGTGCCAGGCGCGATGGCCTCCAGCGCAAAACGCAGAGCCGAGACTTCGACCCCGGAGGCGCTGCCCGCCTCCAGGTGCAGCACCTGCACCCGCGCAAAGCCCTCGCGCCGAGCGGCGTCTTCAACCATCTGCAGGATGCTGCCCGCCAGACTCAACTCATGCACGACCCTTGCACTCCACGGTGGATGGACTGGGCATTATCTGCGCCGACCCCATCGATCAGATGCCCGACAATGTGACATGGCTCAACGCTTGTCTACACCGATGCCCTCCTCGCTGCATGGTCTGCACCTGACCGCCGACCTCGCCGGTTGTGCGGCAGACAACCCCTGGATGACCGAAGTGGTGGTGCTGCGCCAGGCCTGCACGGACTGGGTCCACAGCGTGGGCCTGCAAGCGGTGGGTGAATGCTTCTACAGTTTCCCCTCGCCTCACCCCGGATCGGCGGGCGGGGTCACGGGCATGGTGCTGCTGGCCGAATCGCATCTGGCCGTGCACACCTGGCCCGAAAGCGGCCATGTGACCCTGGATGTCTTTGTCTGCAACATGAGCACCGACAACACCCAGCGCGCCCGCGATCTGCTGGAAGCCATGATCCGGGGCTTTGCCCCCGCCACGGTGCAGCGTCAGACCTTGCGGCGTGGCAGGCCGGTGGACGCCAGCACCTGACGGGCCGCCCTCACCCCATGGGTGAAGGCCTCCTCGAACACCGAATAGGCCGACAGGTCACTGTGCGCAAAATGCAGCCGGCCCTGAGGCTGCTGCAAGGCCGCCAGCGCAGGGTGCCCCCGCAGGCCTGGCACGGGGATGACCATGCCATGCCCCCAGCGCATCAGGTCCATCTGCCGCACCCGCGCCACGATGTCGGGCTGCACCCGCGCCAGATCGGCCAGCACCAGCGAGGCCCAGTGCGACCAGGGCTGTGACAGCAACTGCTGCCGATGCGCCAGGCCCATGGCGGTGCTGCGGCCCCCCAGAGCCCAGTAATGGGTCCACACCGTGGGCCCGGTCACGGGCGCCAGGCTTTGATGGCGCGCATCGACATAGCCTAGAGAGGGCGTGTCCACGGTGCCCACACCTTGCGAGGTGTAGACCACGTTGTCCCAGGACAAGGGCGCGCCCGGCCGCGCGTGCGGGGCCTCGTCCAGCAGCACATTGCTGACCAGCCAGGGGGCCTGGTGCAAGAGCGGGCGCAGAGCCTGCAGCGGCGCGGGCACCGGGTGCAACAGGCGTGCGGACATGAACAGGGGCGTGGCCATGATCGCCTCACGGGCCACCCAGCGTTGTGCCTGCTGGCGCGCCACGGACCAGGTGTCCACCACCACCTCACGGCGCCCGGCCTGCACGCGCAGCACCACGGTGCCGCCCTGCCAGCGATCGGCCAGGGAAGCGCTCAGGCGCTGCACCAGCCAAGCATTGCCTTGCGGCCAGGTCAGGACCGCATCATGGTCCTCATGCGCAGCCCCCGGCATCTCAAAGCCATGGCGGCTGGCAAAGTAGTGGATGCCCGCCCAGGCCGACACCCGCGTCAGCTGGGCTCCGTAGTCGTCCCGACAGGCGTAGTCCAGCACCCAGCGCAAAGCCGGGTCGGTGTAGCCACGCGCGTCCAGCCATTGCGCAAAGGTCTGCCCATCCAGCGCAGCCAGCGCCGTGTTCCAGGGGCGGCTGGTGGTGGGCATGGCAAACCCCGCAGACTGCCGCAGAGCCTCGATCTCGCGAGAAAAAGCCTGCATCTGCTGCCATGCGGCGCTGCCACGCGACGGCAGGGGCAGCAGGCCGTCCTGCCAATGGCCGCGCCAGAGCTCGTCCACAGGCACCGGCGCCAACTCTGGCAGGAACAGGCGCTCCTGCGGGCTGTGGCACAGGTGGCGCTCGTCGCCACGCCAGCGCCCTTGCTCGCGCCGGATCAGACCGATCTCCTCCAGCCATTGCGCCACATCGCGGGCGTCTTCACCTGGCACGGGCAAATAGTGTGCCCCGAGAGGGCAGGGCAGCCCGGCCAGTTCATGGCCTCGGGCCGCACCACCGCAGTGGTCCTCCAGATCCAGCACGGCGATGTCGTCCAGGCCGCCCTGCATCAGGGTGCGCGCTGCCGACAGACCGGCCACGCCTGCGCCCATCACCAGGGTGTGCACGCGGCGGACCGGCATGCCAGCAGAGGCCACAGGCCAGCGGCCATCACGCGCGGCATGGCCGCGATCAATCTGGGGGCCGACCCAGCCCCCCGTGATGTGCGCAGGCAGACGCTGACCGGCCACGTACAAGGCTTCACGCGGTCGACACGCGGGCAGCACGGCGGCGCCCGCCATGGCCAGTGCCCCTTGCAAGACCGCGCGACGTGCGCGCCCCGGCATGCTCACTGTTGCACCTTGCCCCATTCTTCTTCGAAGATCTGCACCAGCGACTGCTGGCTCAGGCGGTTGGCCTCGGCGGGCACCCGGTTCATGTCAGGCGGAAAGTCGAACAAGGCGGGCAGCCCTTGGGCGGTCAGGAACGTCAGGCCGGCAGGGACCGACGTCGGCATGCGCCAGGGGCGATGGTGCGCCAGCACGAAACCCCACTCGCCGAAGCTGGGCACATGGGCGTGGTAGGGCGAGGCCCGCAGGCCCACAGCCTCCAGGGTGCTCACCACCGTCCAGAAACTGCGACGCGCGATCAGGGGCGAGGTGGTCTGCACCACCGCATAACCCGAGGCCGACAGGTGCTGCTCCATCGCCGCATAGAAGGTGGTGGTGTAGAGCTTGCCCACGGCGTGGTTGGTCGGATCGGGGAAGTCCACCACGATCACGTCGAACACCTCGTCGTGCGTGTTCAGCCAGGTGAAGGCATCGGCATGAACCACCCGGACCTTGCTGGATCGCAAGGCGCCCTGGTTCAAGGCCACCAGGCGCGGATCCTGGCTGAACAGGCGCGTCATGGCCGGGTCCAGCTCCACCAGCGTGACCTGCTGCACGCTGGGGTACTTGAGGATCTCGCGCACGGCCAGACCATCGCCGCCGCCCAGCACCAGCACGCGCCGGGGGGCGCCATGCGCGCTCATGGCCGGGTGCACCAGGGCCTCGTGATAGCGGTGCTCGTCGCGCGAGGAGAACTGCAGATTGCCATTGAGGTAGAGGCGCGTCACCTCGCCGCTCTGGGTGATGACGATGCGCTGGTAGGGCGTGTCCTCACGCAGCACGACACCGCTGCCGTAGAAGCGGTCTTCGGCCCAGGTGGTCAGGGGGCGGGCGCCCACCATGGCGGCGGCCAGGATCGCCACGACCACGGCGCAGGCCAGGGCATGGCGCCACCAGCCCCGCAGCTCATGGCGAAACAGCATCAGCGCCCAGGCCGCCACCGCCGCATTGAGCAAGCCGAACAGCACCCCGGTGCGCACCACGCCCAGGTGAGGCACCAGCAGCAGAGGAAAGGCCAGCGAGACCGCCAGGGCCCCGAGGTAATCAAAGGTGAGCACCTCGGAGACCAGGTCCTTGAGCGCATAGCGATCACTGAAATGCCGCTTGAGGATGCGCATGACCAGGGGGATCTCCAGGCCCACCAGGGTGCCGATCACGAAGACCAGGCCATACAGCAGCACCCGGAAGCTGCCCTCGCCCCCCACGGGCAGGACGGCATGCGCGGCGAACAGGGCCGCCGGCATCAGCCCCCCGATCAGGCCCACCAGCAGCTCGATGCGCAGGAAGTGCGCCACCAGTTGCCGCACCAGGAAACGCGACAACCACGAACCCACCCCCATGGCAAACAGGTAGGTGCCGATCACCGTGGAGAACTGCAGGATGGAGTCACCCAGCAGGTAGCTGGCCAGGGCACCGGCCGCCAGCTCATACACCAGGCCGCAGGCCGCGACCAGGAACACCGACACCAGCAGCACCAGCTCGGCGGGCTGCAAGCGCTCCCGTCTGGTGGGGCTCAGGACCTCATCCACCGTGTTCATCAACCATGGATGGCGGCAGCCACGATCATCCCGATGGACAGGCACACCGAGGCCACGACCAGGGCCAGCGCCACATTGCGCTTTTCCACGATCTCGGCCCACAGGTCATGCGGCGTGAGCTTGTCGACCACGATGAAGCACAGAAAGAACAGGGCCACCCCCATCAGCGCAAAGGCCATGGAGCCCACGAACACATCCAACTTGAACCATTCCAGAGCGATCATCTGCTTCTCCTGCGGGCACCGAGGGTGCCCTGATCATTTGTGAAAGCCGCCACTGCTGTAGCCACCATACGAGCCCCCATAGCTGCCATGCGATCCGCTGCCCGAGCTGCCCCGGCACTGCTGGTATTCGACGCTGCTGCTGCCATAACGATCGCGGACCTCGTCGCAATCGTCCGAACACTGCGTCACCAGCAGGAAGATGAGGATGATGACGCCCCAGATCACCGCTTGCGAGACCCAACCCGGCAGCTCGGTCGACGCGCTCAGGGGGCTGACATCGCGCTCGAAACGGGCCTTGGGCTGCGCTGCCAGGCCAAAGGAGCCCATCACGGCCGTGGCCTCCAGCACCTGCCCGACGGACCAGGTGATCTCGCCGTCGGCCTCTTCGCGGCTGAGGCGCCAGCTGCGGTCCGGGCCGGTGCCGACATAGTCGGCATTGAGGCTGCGCTGGCCGCGCCGCACCACCCAGTAGAACTCGCCCAGGGCATAGGTGGTCATGGCCTGGTAGCTGTACTGCTTGCGGAAGGTCTTGCCGCGCAGCAGCGCCTTGTCCAGCGATGGGGTCGAGGGCACACCGGTGGTGGGCTTGACCACGCTCCAGCCATCTTCGGCATCCACCAGAAAGGCGAAACCGCGCTGGCGGTTGTAGAGCAGGTACTCGCGCCAGAAGGTGCTCTCGTCGCCGCTGGCCGGCGTAGGCACATCGCAGCGCTCCTGATAGCCCACGACCTGCCAGTCATCGCGCCGCCCATCGACCAGCAGCTTGCCGGTGGTGCCCAGGGGGATCAGGGGTTCATCGCCGTTGTCCTGCTGGTAGTGGGCCAGCGCGCCGCCCAGGCCCTGGCTGATGTCGACCACGCTGTGGCAGGCCCCGCAGACGATGGACTGGCTGTCGCTCAGGCGCGGGCTCAGGGCGGCACCGCACTGCGGGCAACTGATGCCCTGGCCATCGAGCTGCGCCTCGGCGGGCTGCTTCAGATCGTTCAAGCCACTGAGCTGCAGTGCCGACAACTCGACCGGGTGCCCGACATAACGCCGGGGCGGCTGCTCGCCCGTGTCGATGCTCAGGACCTGGTCCTGCGTGTTGCGCAGCTCGAAGAGGCGGCTGCTGTTCTTGAAGTCGGGCACGAAGGCCAACTCGCCCTGCGCGCCGATCACCCGTGCCAGCACCACCGAGCCCAGCACCCAGGGCTGCTGCTCGATGAAGAGCGTCTCGCCCGGGCGGGCCTGCAGCAGATCGGGCAAGGCCTGGCGCGCGGGCTGCTCCAGACTCATCACGTAGGCGCCGTTGTCCTCGCTCAACCAGGCCGAGCGGCCGTTGTCGAACAGGGCATGCCATTCGCTCCAGCGGCCCGCATCGGCCGCTGCGTTGTCCGTGATCGGACGGTAGGCCATCTGGATGCGGCCCACCAGTGTGAAGGGCTCCCCCTGCCAGCGCCCGCGTGCGCCCAGGGCCAGCGGACTGTGGTCGTCGAACAGCGCCCCGCTCTCGCCGATGCGGCGCAGGGTGTCGCCCTGGCGCACCAGCGTGCTCTTGCAGTAAGAGCACACCGCCATGGGCGAGGCCGCCGATCGGAACTCGACCGGCGCACCACAGAAGGAGCAGGATGCCCGCCAGACGCGCTGAGGCGTCGACTCCGCCATGAGACTCAGACCAGTTTCTTGAGCAATTCGGCCTTCTTGGCTGAGAACTCCTCATCCGTCAGGATGCCCCGGGCCTTGAGATCGGCCAGCTTCTCGATCGTGTTCATGATCTCGTCGGGTTGCAGGCCGGTGACGGGTGCTGCAGCCCCCGTCGGCGCCAGGCCGCCTTGCAGCCCTTGCTGCAGGGTCTGGGCCATCACCTGGCCCATGGCCAGGCCCGCGCCCAGCGCCGCCGCATCGCCGGCCACACCGCCCTCGCCGCCGCCCTGCGCGGCAATGGTGGGCAGGGCCTGGGCCGTCTGGTACTGCACGAACTTGCCCATGTCATTGCCGACCATGCCCATGCCGATCTTCTGATCGAGCACTTTCTGCAGGTCCTCGGGCAAGGACACGTTCTGCACCGTCAGGCCCTCCAGACTCAGGCCCAGCGCCTCGAAGGCCGGGGCCGTGGCGGTCTGCAGGGCCTTGGCGAACTCGACCTGATTGGCCGCCAGATCCAGGAAGGGGATGCCGCTTTGCGCCACCGCATCGCTGAGGTGCTGCAGCAGCACGCCACGCAACTGGCCGTCCAGGTCCACCACGCTGTAGGTCTCGCGCGTGCCCGACACCTCGGTGTGGAAGCGGCGCGGATCTTTCAGGCGCACGCCATAGTTGCCGAAGGCGCGCAGACGAACGGCGCCAAAATCCTTGTCACGCAGGGTGATGGGCTGGCTGGTGCCCCAGCGCAGATCGAGTTGCTGGCGGGTGCTGAAGAAGTAGACATCGCTCTTGAAGGGCGAATCAAAGAGCTTGTCCCAGTTCTTCAGGTTGGTCAGCACCGGCAGGGTTTGCGTCGTCAGGGTGTGGGTGCCGGGGCCGAACAGGTCAGCCACCTTGCCTTCGTTGACGAACAGGGCCACCTGGGATTCACGCACCACCAGTTGGGCACCGTTCTGGATTTCACGATCCTGAAAGGGGTAGCGCCAAGCCAGCACCCCGTCGGTGGACTCCGTCCACTCGATGACGTCAACGAACTGTTTCTTGATGAAATCCATCAAAGCCATGGTGGGCCCTCCCGTGCTCCCTGGTGAAGAGACAGCATCTTAGGGCACGGGAGGAGCTGCTCGCGCCAAATGTTCGAACGCAAAGAGGCATCAGCTCACCGCCAGCCCCGAGATCACGGACTCAGGCAGCAGCCCCAGAACGCGGTCAACACGGGATGCAGGGCAGTTTGGTAATCGTTGGGCAACACAGTTTGACCTGTGCTGGGAGCAACAAATCCCGCCATAGCATTGACCAGTTGATCGACCTTATCAGCCATCATCGCTTTATAAATTAGGCCGAGTTAGTTTTACATCACTATATACCAACGGATGCTTTTTCAGCCAACTTCTCTTATCCTCCAGAGAAATCACTCCGCCATCAAAACCCAAGAGCTCCTCAACCTCACCATAAGTCAGCAACATATTTGGCTCTTGAAATACGCTAGGAAGACGAGTCATAGATATGGGGCGCCATCGGCCGCCTTCAAACATTACTGCCCATTGACCATAAGGCCCCTCAAGCTCACCCCAATCTTGACCAGGCAAGTTACGGGAGCCAGAATAGTAACCCCCATAGAGAACCATATACCAGACATTATCATAACACCCCAAAAACATTGGACTAAATCCACGAAACAATTGAACGTTGTAGTTTTTGTTATCCGGATTGAATCCAAATTCAGTATCCCTACGAACAACAGAAGAATATGGAAGAAATTGTTTACCCAACCTTTCATATCGACGCTTCAAATGCACCACAATTAAACGCCCATCATGAAGCCGAACCTCCTCATCCCACTCTAAATAAAAATATCGCGGATACAAACCCACCGTCTTCGCAAACACCATTAATGCGACGACTGACATAAGAAGAAGAGGTAAAAATTTTCCGACTGACACCCTCACGACATCACCCTCTTTCAGAAATAGGCAGTTTTTCGTGCTGGGAACGATATTCCGAGCAAGGCAAGTATGGCCGTCCCATCCTATGCCAAGCGTCGCAGCGGGGAAAAGTGGCAGCCAACAGCCATTCGTCGGAATCGGAATCACGGTCCAGCATCCTGGGAACGTCGACATCGCTCCAACGACGTGGTGCGCCAACTTGACTGCCAATGAAAAGGATCGTCATGCCTTTGTTGAATGAGCCCCCTCCGGCGATGCTGTTGGAAGACAACCGCGCCGTTCGCACCATGACCATTTGGTTGCTGTCGCGCAGTTGCACACCTTCGTTCCATTCAAGTCGGGTGTCCGTGGCCGCATCCAGCCAGAGAACAGGTGAAGCACACGGCAGCCACCAAAGCCCATGGAATACGATTGAACATGCAGTTGTGTCCTTGCAATCGATGAGTTGGCTGAGACCGATACAGTATTGGCGATCAGCCCACTGTTTCCGATGAATTCAGTCCCCTCTCATGGGGGAAAGCCACTTTTTAGCCCTTGGTCTTGCGCTGGCGCATGCCGAAGTCGCCCACGCAGCAGAGGGACCACCGCCCAGACCGGCACAGGCTAGAATCCCCCCTCCATCCACAGCCTCTGGATCTACACCATGACCCGCTGTCACAGCACAGCCGCCCCCAGGGCGGTCTGGCTCGGCACTTGCCTGAGCCTGGTCTGCCTGCTTTCTGCCCTGCCCGCGCAGGCCCAGTCCGGCAGCACCGCCACCACCGCCACCACCATCGTGCCCATGGCCATCCAGCGGCAGTTGCCCGTGGGGTCGCTGCGTGGCGAGCTCACGCTCACCAACCCGCCCGAGGTGGTGCTCAATGGCCAGCCCGACCGTCTGGCGCCGGGCGCCCGCATCCGGGGGCAGAACAACATGCTGGTCTTTCCCGGTGCGGCCATTGGCCAGAAGCTGGTCGTCAACTACACCCGTGAGAGCTATGGCCTGATCCTGGATGTGTGGGTGCTCCGCCCGGACGAGATCGCCCAGACGTGGCCCAAGACCGCCGAAGAAGCCGCCAAGTGGCGCTTCGATCCCCTGACACAGACCTGGACGAAACCATGAGCAGTACCGAGACCGGCAAGAAGGTCTACATCAAGACCTATGGCTGTCAGATGAATGAATACGACTCGGACAAGATGTCCGATGTCATGAATGCCGCCAAAGGCTACACGCCCACCAACGATCCCGAAGAGGCCGATCTGATCCTCTTCAACACCTGCTCGATCCGCGAGAAGGCCCAGGAAAAGGTCTTCTCCGATCTGGGCCGCGTCAAGCATCTGAAAGCAAAGGGTGTGATGATTGGTGTCGGCGGTTGCGTGGCCAGCCAGGAGGGCGCAGCCATCATCGAGCGCGCGCCGTATGTGGACGTGGTCTTCGGTCCGCAAACCCTGCACCGCCTGCCCGCCATGCTGGAAAAGCGCCAGCAACTCAAGCGCCCGCAGGTGGACATCAGCTTCCCCGAGATCGAGAAGTTCGACCACCTGCCCCCGCCGCGCAAGGAGGGGGCCTCGGCCTTCGTGTCCATCATGGAGGGCTGCTCCAAGTACTGCAGCTATTGCGTGGTGCCCTACACCCGGGGTGAAGAGGTCTCGCGCCCCTTTGACGATGTGCTGACCGAGGTGGCCGATCTGGCCGACCAGGGCGTGAAAGAAGTGACCCTGCTGGGCCAGAACGTCAATGGCTACCGAGGCAAGATGGGCGACACGACCGAGATCGCCGATTTCGCCATGCTGCTGGAGTACGTGGCCGAGATGCCTGGCATCGAGCGCATCCGCTACACCACCAGCCACCCCAACGAGTTCAGCCAGCGCCTGATCGATGTCTATGGCAAGACCGACAAGCTGGTGAACCATGTGCACCTGCCCGTGCAGCATGGCTCGGACCGCATCCTCATGGCCATGAAGCGCGGCTACACGGCCCTGGAGTTCAAGAGCACCATCCGCAAGCTGCGCGCGGTGCGGCCCACCATCAGCCTGTCGTCGGATTTCATCGTGGGCTTCCCCGGTGAGACCGATGAGGACTTCGACAAGATGATGAAGCTGGTGCACGAGCTGGAGTTCGATGCCTCGTTCAGCTTCATCTTCAGCGCGCGCCCGGGCACCCCGGCCGCCGCCCTGGAAGACAGCACACCGCACGAGGTGAAACTGCAGCGTCTGCAGACCTTGCAGGCCGTGCTGGAGGCCAATGTGACCCGCTACAGCGAGGCCCTGGTGGGGCGCCGCCAGCGCATTCTGGTCGAAGGCCCGAGCCGCAAGGACCCCAGTGAATTGATGGGCCGCACGGAGTGCAATCGCATCGTCAATTTCCCGGGCGGGCCGAACGCGGTGCGTTTGATGGGTCAACTCATTGACGTGAACATTACAAAGGCTTACCCGCACTCGTTGCGCGCAGAGATCATCACCACCTGATCGAGGGGGGCTGCGCCCCCCTGTTTGCTGGCTATCCCCCAAGGGGCCGGGTGTGAATTCCGTTACGCTTTGATGCGTTATTTCGTGATTCGCCGGGAGCCCCTTCATGTCTGATCGTCAACTGTCACGCCGCCGCTGGTTGAGTGGTGTGACTGCGTCCGCCGCCGCCGCCACGGTGCTCGGCCCCACCTCACAGCAGGCACAAGCCGCCACAACGGTCTCCGGCAGCTACGACACGGATGTGGTCGTGGTCGGCGCGGGCTACTCCGGCCTGGCCTGTGCGCGTGCCCTGGTGGCCGCCGGCAAGCGGGTGATGGTGCTCGAAGCGCGTGGTCGCGTGGGGGGCCGTTGCGTCAACAGCAAGCTGCCCGCGCCCTACAACGCCTTCGCGGTCGAAGCGGGGGCCGAGTTCCTGGGCCCCACCCAGACGCGCATGTACGAGCTGTGCAGCGAGTTCGGCATCCAGACCTACCGCACCTACAACACCGGCAAGACGGTGAACTACACGGGCGGCATGCGCTCGACGTATTCGGGCCTGATCCCCCTGGCCAATCTGGTCGCGGCCAGCGAAGGCGCCATCGCCATCCTGCGCCTGGACGCCATGGCCAAGACCCTGCCCATCGATGCCCCCTGGCAGGCCAGCAAGGCCATCGAGTGGGACAACCAGACCTTCCAGACCTGGATCGATCGCAACATCCTGGCCCCCAACACCAAGGACCTGCTGCGCCTGGCCATCCTGAGCCTGATCTCGTGCGAGCCGCGTGAGGTCTCCCTGCTCTTCGTGCTGAACTACATCCGCGCCAGCGGCAGCCTGCAGACCTTGCTGGGCACCGAGGGGGGCGGCCAGCAGGACCGCGTGGTGGGCGGCTCGCAGCTCATCGCCCTGGCCATGGCCCAGACCCTGGGCGATCGCATCTACTTCAATGCCCCCGTGCAGAACATCGAGCAGGACGCCGACGGCATCCTGGTCTCGGGGGCCGACTTCTCCGTGCGCGCCAAGCAGTGCGTGGTGGCCACCTCGCCCTGGATCGCCGGTCGCATCGCCTATGACGGCGAGTTGAGCGGCGCCATGCAGCAGCGCATGCAGCTGATGCAGCGCATGCCCATGGGCACGATCTGGAAGGTGCACTGTGTCTACGACCGCCCCTTCTGGCGTGACGACGGCCTCAATGGTCAGGTCACCAGCGACAAGTTCATCACCAAGGTCACCTTTGACAACACGCCCTCGGGCGCAGGCGCGCCGGGCGTGATGATGGGCTTCATCGATGGCATCGACGCCGTCCAGGCCCTGACCATGACCCAGGCCGAACGCCGTGCCAAGGTGCTCGAAGCCTTCACCACCTACTTCGGTGCCAAGGCGGCCAACCCGCTGAGTTATCTGGAGCACAACTGGCAGATGTCCAACTACAGCGGCGGCGGCCCCACCGGCATCGCCACCCCGGGCACGCTGACCGCGTTTGGCCCCTGCCTGCGCCGCCCCGTGGGCCGACTGCACTGGGCGGGCACCGAAACGTCCACCGTCTGGCTGGGCTATATGGAAGGCGCCGTGCGCGCCGGTGAGCGCGCCGCCCGCGACATCATCGCCCTGGGTTGAACCCTCGTGGACAAGGTCGGCCCGGCGGGCCGACAATGACAGCCAGAGGTACGCATGGCTGTCTCCGTCTTCGATCTCTTCAAGGTGGGCATCGGCCCATCGAGCTCCCACACCGTGGGCCCCATGCGGGCCGCCCGGCTGTTCGCGCTGAGGCTGTCATCACAAGGGCTGCTGGCCCGCACCGAGCGGCTGCAGGCCGAGCTCTATGGCTCGCTGGGGGCCACCGGGCGCGGCCACGGCAGCGACAAGGCGGTCATGCTGGGCCTGTGCGGACACGAGCCGGAATCGGTGCCCGTCGATGCCATCGAAGGCTGGCTGCAGGACATCCGTGAGCACCACACCCTGCGGGTGCTGGATCAACGGGTGCTGGCGTTTGAGCCCGAACGCGACCTGCTCTTCCTCAAACGCCAGAGCCTGCCCTTTCATCCCAATGGCCTGCGCCTGAGTGCCTTCGATGCGCAAGGCGAGGTGCTGGAGCAGCGCTGCTACTACTCGGTGGGGGGCGGCTTCGTCGTCAGCGAGGCGCTGGCCAGCGATGGCGCCCGGCACCCGCAGATCGCCCCCGACCCCAGCGTGCTGCCCCTGCCCTTTCACAGTGGTGCCGACCTGCTGGCGCTGTGCGCCCGCGAGGGCCTGAGCATCGCGGGGGTGATGCGTCGCAATGAAGGCCACTGGCGTGCTGACGACGAGATCGACCGTGGCCTGCTGCAACTGTGGTCGGTGATGCAGGCCTGCGTCGCCCGTGGCTGCGAGCGCGAAGGCCTCTTGCCTGGGGGCCTGAAGCTGGCGCGGCGGGCCCCGGCCCTGCACCGCCAGTTGAGCTCAGGCACGGGGCTGGGCGATCCCCTGCAGGTGATGGACTGGGTGAACCTGTTCGCCCTGGCGGTCAACGAAGAGAATGCCGCCGGTGGCCGGGTGGTGACCGCCCCCACCAATGGCGCCGCCGGCATCGTGCCGGCCGTGCTGCATTACTACCGGCGTTTCGTGCCGGGCTGCAGCGATCAGGGCGTGATCGACTTCCTGCTCACTGCGGGGGCCATCGGCCTGCTCTACAAGGAGAACGCCTCGATCTCGGGGGCTGAAGTGGGCTGCCAGGGCGAGGTGGGCGTGGCCTGCTCGATGGCCGCAGCCGGACTGTGCGCGGTGATGGGCGGCTCACCCGCCCAGGTCGAGAATGCCGCTGAGATCGGCATGGAGCACCATTTGGGCCTGACCTGCGACCCGGTAGGCGGCCTGGTGCAGATCCCCTGCATCGAGCGCAATGCCGTGGCCTCGGTCACGGCCATCAATGCCGCGCGGCTGGCCCTGCGCGGCGATGGGCAGCACCGTGTCAGCCTGGACCGGGTCATCAAGACCATGCGCGAAACGGGCGCCGACATGAAGAGCAAATACAAGGAGACCGCCCGCGGCGGTCTGGCTGTCAACATCGTGGAGTGCTGATCAGTACGGCGGCTCTTCGTCGTCGTCGATCATCACGGGCGGCCGGGGCGCCAGCACCACGCGGTTGCGCCCCTGGTCCTTGGCCGCATACAGGGCGGCATCGGCGCGCTCCAGGGTGTGGTCCAGTGTCGCACTGGCAATGTGCAGCGACAGGCCCGCCGAGAAGGTCACACGCAAGGCGGGCTCTCTTGCCGACATCACGCGATGGACCAGTTGCGCCTGCAGACGCTGCAAGGGCGGGCGCGCCTGTTCGGGCTCGGTGTCCGGGAAGAGAATCAGGAATTCCTCGCCGCCCCAGCGTGCCAGCACATCCGAGTCGCGCAGCACCGACGATGCCGCCTGTGCAAAGCCCAGCAACACTTCGTCACCCACGCGGTGGCCATACTGGTCATTGATGCGCTTGAAGTGGTCCAGATCGATCAGGGCCACGGAGAAGTGTTCGCCATAGCGCTCCTGGCGGTAGACACAGGCCTCCAGCTTCTCCTGCATGTGCCGGCGATTGACCAGGCCCGTCAGGGTGTCCCGGGTCACGAGCTGCTGCACGGTGGCCAGGGCCTGGGTCAGCTCGGCGCGCTGCTGGCGCAGGCGGTTGCGCCACTGCACCAACTGGTGCGCGGTGTAGATCAGGACCGGCACGCAACCGGCCAGCAACTCGAAGCGGATCAGCTCTTCGGTAGGTGGATAGTAGGTCGGGTTAACGCGAGACAGGACGGCCATGATCCCGCCCAGCAGCAACATGGCCGCGCCACCGAACATCATGGTCTGCTGAGGCGTGTGCGTGTACATGCCGAAGACGATGACCAGGGTCAGCAGCACGAACACCAGCCCGCGATCCTCGGGCCCCAGTGCCACATAGGACAGGGTGATGGACGCCAGCGCCAAGATGTTCTGCGGCATCATCAAGGCCGGATCCTTGCTCTGGCGCGTCTTGCCCATGCGCACCAGCACCAGCACTAGCACGTTGATGGGGATGGTCACGCTCAGCAGCACCGGGATGGCCCAACTGGCCATGATGCCCACCTTGGCCGCCTCGCTGGCGGCCAGGCAGCACAAGAGGTAAACCATCAGGCACAGCGCCACGCCTATGACCCGTGAGCGGGTGGCACGGTCGGGGCCCAGCACCCAGTGCATCAGGGGCGTGATGGCCTGCTGAAAAGTCAGTGGCTGCGACATGGTGTCCACCTCATGGCGATCCCGCCTCGGCCAGGGACGGCGTCGGGGGCGGAACGGGTGTAGGGACATCCACGCTGCCGGCCATCAGGCAGCGGTTGCGTCCATCCTGCTTGGCCGCGTACATGGCCTTGTCGGCCCGCTCCAGCCAGTTCTCCATCGACTCACCTCGCTGCCACTGCGCCACGCCCGCAGACAAGGTGACGTTCAGGGCCCCGCTCTCGCCCATGGGGTGGGCGGCCACGCGCTGGCGCAGACGATCCACCGCCGTCCAGGCCTGAGCCTCGTCCACGGCGGGCATGAGCAGGAGGAACTCTTCACCGCCCCAGCGGGCCAAGTGATCGACCTGCCGCAGTTCGGCCTGTGCGCGTGCGGCAAATTCACGCAAGACCTCGTCACCCGAGCGGTGACCGTACACATCGTTGAGGCGCTTGAAGTGATCGATGTCGATCAGGGCCACGCTCAGGGGCCGCCCGGCGCGGCGGTTATGGGTCAGCTCGTCCTCCAGACGCTCGATCATGCAGCGGCGATTGAGCAGGCCGGTGAGCACATCGATGGTGGCCAGCGACTGGGCCTGCGTCAAGGTGGCCCGCAGTTCCTCGGCCTGGCTGGAGATGCGCACACGGATGGCGCTGATCCACATGGCCACCAGCGCCAGGGCCATCAGGCCGGAGGAGCTGACCAGGAAATGCCCCAGTGCACGGGCCCCGGAGAAACCAGGCGCCCCCGACAGCACCAGCCAGAGCTGGGCCAGGCTGAGCCAGCCCACGGACCACAAGCCCAGCATCAGGGTCTGACGGGGCTTGAGCCGGAACATGGACACGGCGATGCCCTGTCCCATCAGCACCACGATGTTGGACCGCGTGGGGCCGATGAGCACATACGCCGCCACCACGATCAACTGGGACAGCAGGACGTGCTGCATCGTCAGCACCGGGTCGCTGCAGCGCAGGGACCAGCCGCTGCGCACCAGGGCGTAGAACAGGGAAAAGACCAGCACCATGGTGGCAGCCAGACCATGCGCCACCGGCCAGGGCACCAGCCCAGCCGATGCAGCGTGGTAGGTCACCCCAATGCTGATCACATAGAACTGCGCGGTGGCCAGGGTCAAGCCGCTGTACCGCCGCACCAGCGTGTGGTGCCCGATCAGCAGATCAAGGAGAGAGGTGAAAAAGGAGGGTGACGTCATGGACTGCACTTGTCACCCTCTTATCGGCCACCTTGACGTGAAGGTTAAGCCCCGCGCATCTCATCAGGTGGGAAGCGCCCCCACCTCGGCCCAGGGTTGAGGCCCTTGCGAGGCAAACAGGGGATGGGCCTGGGCCTCCTGCAGGGTCAGCACCGGCGTGACGCAGGCGTCCACCGAGTCGAAGCGCGCCACCCAGTCCGCCAGGGGGCGGCTGGCCACCAGGGTGGCCACGGCCTCACGCAAGGCCAGGCTCTCGGGTGAGTGTGGCATCTGCCCGCGTTGCCAGTGCTGGTTCACCCAGTCGGGCCGCTCGAAGGCCTCGCAGGCCAGCTTCCAGAACTTGAACTCCAGCGCGCCCACCGCCAGGGTACGGCCATCTTGGGTGCGGTAGAGGTTGTAGCAAGGCAGCACACCGCTGAGCAGGTCCTCCCCCGCGCCAGGCCAGCGCCCCAGCAGGGGCGCCATGAGGCTGCCCGTGGCCTGGGGCATCACCAGATGCGCGTGCAGACCATGGGTCATGCTCACGTCGATGTGGCGCCCCCGGCCGCGACGACGCGCGTCCAGCAAGCCCGCCAGCGCAGCGATGCAGGCCATGGAACTGCCCGCCGCCATGTCGCCCCACTGCACATTGGACAAGGCCAGCTCCCCCGTGAGGGGCGAGCGCATCTGATCGAGCACCCCCGACATGGCCATGAAGTTGAGGTCATGACCGGCCCGCTGAGCCCAGGGGCCCTGCTGACCGTAGCCGGTGATGGACACCATCAGCAAGCGAGGGTTCAGTGCCGCCAGGCGCTCGTGCCCCAGCCCCATCGAGGCCAGGATGCCCGGCCGGAAGCTGTCGATCATCAGGTCGGCCTGGCTCACCCATTCGCGCAGGCGGTCCAGGTCGGCGCTTTGCCGAAAATCGATCGTGCGGCAGTCCTTGCCGTGGTTGAGCGCCTCGAACAAGGGAGCCAGGGGACGGGCCGGGTCACCTTCCGGTGGTTCGACCTTGATCACCTCGGCCCCCAGGTCCGCCAGCATGCGCGTGGCAAAGGGCCCGGGCAGGTTGCGCGTGAGATCGATCACGCGCACGCCGTCGAGCAGGCCCGCCAGGGGCCCCAGGGCGGTGAGCAGGCTCACGCCACGTCCTCGAAGCGCCCGCCCTCGGCCGCCTGCTGCACGACGATGGCCGCCGGCTCGAAGCGCGGGCCGTAGGCTCGGGCCAGCTCACGCGCACGCTCGACGAACTTCTTCGCCCCGACCGCGTTGATGAACTGCAAGGCGCCACCCTGGTTGGGCGCAAAGCCCCAGCCGAAGATCGAGCCGATGTTGGTGTCGGCCACCGAACGCACCACCTTCTCCTCATAACAGCGCGCGGCCTCGTTGGCCTGGGCATAGAGCAGGCGGTCGACCAGCTCCTGCTGGCTGGGCTGAACGGCCTTGGGCGGGTAGATGTCCAGCAGGCCAGGCCACAGGGACTTGTCCTTGCCCTGGTAATCGTAGAAACCCTGGCCGGATTTCTTGCCGATGCGGCCCTGCTCGCCACCGATCTTCTGCACCACGGCAAAACCGGGGTGCACGGGAATCGTGGTGCCTTCGGCTTCCAGGTCCTTGCGGGTCTGCTCGGCGATGTGCAGGGACAGCGCCAGCGAGACCTCGTCCTGCAGGGCCAGCGGCGGCATGGGCATGCCCGCCTTCAGGCCGGCGACTTCGACCGAGCGGGGGTGGATGCCCTCGCCCAGCATGGCCATGCCTTCCATGATGTAGGTCGTGAACACGCGCGAGGTGTAAAAGCCCCGCTTGTCGTTGACCACGATGGGGGTCTTGCCGATCTGCTGCACGTAGTCGAAGCCACGCGCCAGGGTCTCGTCGGAGGTCTCCTGGCCCACGATGATCTCCACCAGCGGCATCTTGTCCACGGGCGAGAAGAAGTGCAGGCCGATGAAGTTGCCAGGACGCGCGCTGGCCTTGGCCAGACCAGTGATGGGCAGGGTCGAGGTGTTGGAGGCATACACCGCATCGGCGGCGATGACGGCCTCGGCCTGGCGGGTGCACTCGGCCTTGATGCCACGGTCTTCGAACACGGCCTCGATCACCAGGTCGCAGCCCTTCAGATCCTCATAGGCGGTGGTGGTCTGGATGCGGGCCAGCAGGGCATCACGCTTGTCCGGCGTGCTGCGCCCCCGCGAGATGGCCTTGTCCAGCAGGCCTTGCGAATAGGCCTTGCCCTTGTCGGCGTTCTCTTGCGTGGTGTCCAGCAGCACGACATCGATGCCGGCCTTGGCCGACACATAGGCGATGCCCGCGCCCATCATGCCCGCGCCCAGGATGCCCACCTTCTTGACCGAGGATTCGGCCACACCCTTGGGGCGGGACTGCCCCTTCTTGATGGCGTTGAGCTGGTGCCACAGCGTGTTGATCATGTTCTTGCTGGTCTGGGAGACCACGCAGGCCGCGAAGTAACGCGACTCCACCTGCGAGCCGGCATCGAAGTCCAGCAGGCAGCCCTCGAACAGGCAGGACATGATGTGGGTGAGGGCCGGGTAGTTGCCGTGCGCCTTGGCATTGGCCATGGACGGCGCAATGGCCAGCACCTGCACCACGGCCGGGCTCTTGCTGTCGCCACCGGGGATGCGGAAGCCCTTGGTGTCCCAGGGCGCGGCGGCCTTGGGGTTGGCCAGGCACCAGGCCTTGGCCTTGGCCAGCAGCTCGTCGCGCGTGGCGGCGATGTCGGTCACCAGGCCCATCTCCTTGGCCTTGGCGGCGGTGAGCTCCTTGCCCTGGGTGATCAGGTCCATGGCTTTCTGGATGCCGATCAGGCGGGGCACACGCTGCGTGCCGCCACCGCCGGGCAGCAGGCCCAGCTTGACCTCGGGCAGACCCAGCTTGAGCTTGGGGTCGTCGAGCGCGATGCGGGCATGGCAGGCCAGGGCCAGCTCCAGGCCGCCGCCCAGGGCCGTGCCATTGATGGCGGCCACCACGGGCTTGCCGCACTTTTCCATGCGACGCATCATGCCCTTGAGGGCTTCGCACAGGGTGTAGGCTTCTTCGGCCGTGGTGATCCGGGTGAGCTGGTCAATGTCGGCGCCCACGATGAAGGTGGGCTTGCCCGAGGTGATCACCAGACCCTTGAGCGCGGCGTCGGTTTCCAGACGCTGCACCAGCTCGGCAAACGGTGCCGTCAGGGTCGGGTTGAGCACGTTCATGGCCCGATCGGGCATGTCGATGGTGACCAGGCCGATGCCGTCGGCATCGAGTTCAAAGGTGAAGGCTTGTGCTTGATTCATGGTGCGGCCCTCTTCAGACGCGTTCGATGATGGTGGCGATGCCCATGCCGGCACCGATGCACAGGGTGGCCAATGCGGTGGCCTTGCCGGTGCGCTCGAGCTCATCGAGGGCCGTGCCCAGGATGATGGCGCCCGTGGCCCCCAGGGGGTGGCCCATGGCGATGGCGCCGCCGTTGACGTTCACACGGTCCAGCGACACGCCCATGTCTCGGGCGGTCTTCATGGGCACGGTGGCAAAGGCTTCGTTGATTTCCCACAGGTCGATGTCGCCTGCGGTCATGCCCAGCTTGTTCAGGGCCTTGTGGCAGGCCGGGGTCGGGCCGGTCAGCATGATGGTGGGCTCGGAGCCGCACTCCACGGCCATGCGCACGCGAGCACGGGGCTTGAGGCCGGCCTTCTGGCCCGCTTCCTTGCTGCCCAGCAGCACCAGGGCCGCACCATCAACGATGCCAGAGGAATTGCCGGCATGGTGGGCGTGGAGGATCTTTTCGATGGTGGTGTATTTGTCCAGGGCCGTGGCGTCAAAGCCCATGGTGCCCATCATCTCGAAGGAGGGCATCAGCTTGGACAGGGTCTCGACCGAGGTGCCGGGGCGGATGGTCTCGTCCTTGGCCAGCATCAGCATGCCGTTGATGTCCGTGACCGGCACGACAGAGCGGTCAAAGCGCCCCTCGGCCTGGGCCAGGGCTGCACGGCGGTGCGACTCGGCGGCAAAGGCGTCCAGGTCGGCGCGGCTGAAGCCTTCCAGCGTCGCGATGAGGTCGGCACTGATGCCCTGAGGCACAAAGGCCGTGCCGGTGTTGATGCGGGGGTCCATGACCCAGGCGCCGCCGTCCGACCCCATGGGCCAGCGGCTCATGGATTCGACGCCGCCGGCCACAACCATGTCGTCCAGACCTGCACGGATCTTGGCGGCCGCCATGTTGATGGCCTCCAGGCCCGAGGCACAAAAGCGCGACAAGGTCACGCCGGCCACGGACTCGGCCCAACCCGCATCCAGCACGGCGGTGCGGGCAATGTCCGCGCCCTGCTCGCCCACGGGGGTGACGCAACCCAGGATGACATCGTCGACCAGCGAGGTGTCAAGCTGGTTGCGCTGCTGCAAGGCCTGCAGCAAGGTGCGCAGCAGCCACACGGGCGTGGCCTGGTGCAGGCTGCCGTCTTTCTTGCCCTTGCCGCGCGGGGTGCGCACGGCGTCGTAGATATAGGCTTCGATCATGGAAGTTCCTTCAATGGACTGTGTCTGCGGTGTGTCGGAGCCTGGCGCCTCACAGGAAGCGCGAAGCCAGCTCCTTCATGATTTCATTGGTGCCGCCATAGATGCGCTGCACACGGGCGTCGGCCCACAGGCGCGCAATCGGGTACTCCTTCATGTAGCCATAGCCACCAAAGAGTTGCAGGCATTCGTCGATCAGCTTGCACTGGTTGTCGGTGATCCAGTACTTGAGCAGCGCCGCACGGTCCACGCCCAGCTCGCCCTTGAGGTGGGCCACCATGGCCGCATCGACCAGGGCGCGCGAGGCCATCAGCAAGGCCTGACATTCGGCCAGCTTGAAGCGCGTGTTCTGGAAGGAGAAGATGGGCTTGCCAAAGGCCTTGCGCTCCTTGGTGTACTCCAGCGTGACCTTCATGGCCAGCTCCATGGCGGCAATGCCGGCCACGGCCACGATCAGGCGCTCCTGGGGCAGTTCCTGCATCAGCTGGAAGAAGCCCAGGCCTTCCTGGCCGCCCAGCAGGTTGGCGGCGGGCACGACCACGTCGTCAAAGAAGAGCTCGGAGGTGTCCTGCGCTTCCATGCCGATCTTGTCGAGGTTGCGGCCCCGGCGGAAGCCTGGAGCCTCGTCGGTTTCGACCACGAACAGGGAGATGCCCTGTGCCCCTTTGTCCTTGTCGGTCTTGCAGACCACGATCACCAGATTGGCCAGTTGGCCGTTGGTGATGAAGGTCTTGCTGCCATTGATCTTGTAGGTGTCGCCGTCCTTGAGGGCCAGGGTGCGCACGCCTTGCAGGTCCGAGCCCGTGCCGGGTTCGGTCATGGCGATGGCCCCCACCAGCTCGCCCGTGGCCAGCTTGGGCAACCAGCGCTTTTTCTGCTCTTCGGTGCCGTAATGCAGGATGTAGGGTGCCACGATGCCCGAGTGCAGCGAGCCCCCGAAGCCCGAGATGGCCGCCTCGCCCTGGGCCAGGATCAGCACGGCCTCGTGGCCGAAGTCACCGCCCGCACCGCCATATTCCTCGGGCATGGAGGCGCACAGGAAGCCATTGGCACCGGCTTCGCGCCAGGCTTCACGGTCCATCATGCCGGCCGCGCGCCAGGCTTCATCCTTGGGAGACCATTGCTCCTTGAAGAAACGGGTGGCAGAGTCGTAGAGCATGGTGTGCTCTTCTGTCATCCACGCAGGGGCAAAGTTCTGAATCGCCATGGCTTCTTGTCTTTCCTCGGTCAATGTTCACACAGGGGGACGGCACGCCAGGGAGAGGGAAGAACGGCTGAAACGGTAATTTCAATTACCACCGCATCACCCCCACTCCAGGGTTTTCCCGGCGACAGAGTGGGTGGTTTTGTCGCCGGAAATTCCTCTGCATGACGTGCACGTCAACGCCTGACCATGGTGTCAATTGCGCTGTCATCTGGCAAGCCCGCTGGTGCAATTTCCGGCATTTCGCGCTCATTTGGTAATATGGATTTCCACTGTGGAATGAACCCTTGTCATGAGCTCCCTGCCCCCACGTCCCGCGCACGACCCCGGCCACGACGACCGGAGAGCCGTCTTGTCCACCATGCGGCCCGACACCCTCAAGCGCATCGAAAAGGCGGTGCTGGAGCTGTTCGCGTACCGCGACTTCCATGAAGTGAGCCTGCTGGATGTGGCCAAGGCGGCGCACGTGTCCCTGCAGACCATCTACAAGTACTTCGGCAGCAAGGAGGTGCTGGTCTACGCCATGCTGGACGTGATGCTGGGCCGTCTGGCCGAGCGCATGATCGACCACCTGCAAGGCATCGACGATGCGCGCGAGCGCCTGCGCAAGACCTGCTGGGTGACACTCGATTACATGGACCGCCACCCGGCGGTGATGCTGCTGCTGTTCACGGCTGTGCCGGTTTCGCGGCACCGCAACATCCGCATCTACGAGAGCCCCGAGCTGATGGGCGCCTTCATGGGCGTGCTCAAGGACGGGCAGCAGCGGGGCGTGCTCAACAAGCGGGTCTCCAGCAAGATCCTGCTCGATGTCTTCATGGGCATCATCGGGCGCGTGGTGCTGATGCACATCGTGCGCCGCGAAAAGGCCTCGCTGATCGAGCAGTTCGACGAACTCTTCAACATCGTGTGGCGCGCCATGTCGGATGACTGACGCCGCGTGCGCCCCTCACAGCCGCACCGTTTGCCCCACCGCCAGGATGGGGCCGGTGGGCCGCCCGATGGGCGAGCCCGTGGCTGGCTCCATCGTCAGTTCGAAGAGCTGGCGCGCGCCCAGCGCGGGCAGCTTCGAGGCGGGCACCACATAGGTCTGACCGCGCTGAACCAGGCCCAGCGAGGTCGGGCCCTTGGCCCCCTCGGGCTTGGTCCAGAATTCCATCGCCTTGCCCGCAGGCACCGGCGGCATGACGCCCACCGGCACCAGGCGCACGTCGCCGCTGGCCTGGGCCTCCACGATCCAGGCCGTGGATCGGTCCGGCGCCTGCAGCACCGCCAGGTAACGGGCCTCAGGCGTTGCGGGCGACTGCAGGCGCGAGGTCAGCAGCACCGTCGCCAGCACCAGGGACGCCGCCAGCGCCACGCCACTGATCAAGCGCCAGACTGCGACACCTTGCCACAGCGATTCATTGGCAGCAGGCGCGCGCGCGCCATCGTGCCGCGCGCCGGTCCAAGGCCCCAGGCGCTCAACGATGCGCCGCCATAGCTCAGGCCGAACATCGGCAGGCACGGCGCGGGCATGGAAACCCAGAAGATGGTCTTGCCAGGCATAGACCTCTGCCTGCAGTGCACGATCTCGCTTGAGCTGCGCCTCGAAAGTGTCGCGCTCCTGCTCGGACAGCGTGCCCAGCACGTACTCCCCCGCATTGGCGCTGCGCTCCTGTGTGTCTTGCAGATTCATGTGAGGCACTCCTTGAGGGCTTGCAGCCCACGCCGCACCCAGGATTTGATGGTGCCAACGGGTTTGTTGCGCCGCTGAGCCATCTGCTCATGCGTGTAGCCCTCGACATAGGCGTCGATCACACATTGCCGCTTGCTCTCGTCGAGTTGATCCAGGCAGCGCATGAGCGCCTGCTCATCCATGTGCGGATCCTCGTCGTGGTGGGCATGGCTGGCGTCGATGATCCCGGTGAGCTCCTCGCCCATGGGGATCTCACGCCCTGATCGGCGCGCCTCGTCCAGCGCGCGGTGACGCACCACGGTATAGATCCAGCCGCGCCCGGTGCCCAATGCACGCTCGAAGCTGCCAGCGCGCTGCCAGATCTGGACAAAAGCGTCCTGCAGCACATCGTGCGCCAGATCACGGTCACGCACGATGCGCTGCGCCACGGCCAGCAACCAGCGGGACTCGCGCTCATAGAGGGCTTGCAAGGCGAAGCGCTCCCCTCGGGCGCAGGCTTCCAGCGCGGCGTCATAGTCGAAATCGGCAGACATGGCGGCATCCAGGTCGATCAGCGGCTGCCCGGCACGCATGCGATGCATGGATGCCGGGCGTGAAACGTCAATTCTGATGGACCGGGATGGCCATGTCGATGATGGGGACGTCACCAGACATCTGGCCCCGCAAGGTGGCACGACCCGTCAACAGGTCCACATCGTAGAGGCCGACCACCCCATTGCTGGCAGTGATCACCGCCACCCCTCGGTTGCTCACCGAGACACCATCCCGAACCTCGCTGTAGATGTCGAAGCCGACATCGGCCCCCGCATCCACGCCGAGCTTGCCCGTGCCCACCAGAACACCGGCATTGGGAGGCGACTGCAGCGCCACCTGGTCCAGCGCAGCATCCAGCACGAACAAGGTGGTGGCTGTCGTGGTCGCGCTCAGATCGTTGTTTGTGTAGGCCGCCGCCGCCACGCCCGTCACCACGGCACCTGCGGTGTAGTTCAAGGCACCGTCGGACACGGTGACCCCGCCGGCATTGACGTTGTGACGCAGGTTCTGCCCCTCATTGCTGATGATGCGCAGACGATCGGCCGCGGGATTGAAGTCCACCGCGAAGGCCGTGCCCGACAAGGTCACGCTCAGACGATTGACCAGGGTGGCAGCGCCGGTGCGGGTGTCCAGGGTGTAAATCCCCCCGGCGTCGCCTACGCCATAGAGGCGGCCATCTTGCACGCGGTAGTCGATGCCCACCAGGCGGGCGTCGCCCTGCAGACCGCTGACGGTGGCGAGCACGCGCACCTTGCCTGGACGCTTCAGGTGGAAATCCACCAGCCGACCATCGCGGGTCAGGGCGACCACATCCAGATCATCCGCCCGGTCGGCGGACCGGAACCAGGACGAGGCCTGCGCGGCAGAGGCGGCGCTCAGCAGGGCACAAAGCAGGGACAGGGTGAGGTGTTTGCGCATAGGGATGTTCTCCGTGTGGTTGACAAGGTGTGGATGCGTGACGCGTATTCGGGACCGGTCGGTCCATCCACGCTCACAGCAGTCACTACGCATGAGCACGCCGGACGGATGCAGTTGGGTAAGAATTTTTTTCGAACGTGTCATCCATCACGGTCCCACCAGGGTGGGACTCAAGTCGATGCCCGGCGCTCCGATAGAACGCGTAACGGCCAACAAGGCCGCAAGGAGCCCCTGGCCATGAGCAGTACTGTCAACTCCATTGCCCTGTCCGGCATCGCCGCCGCCACAGCCCACCTCGACACCGCCTCGCACAACATCGCCAATGCGCAGACACCGCAGTTCAGGCGACAGGTGGTGACCCAGGTGGAGCAACCCACCGGCGGCGTGAGCGCCACGGTGCAGCGCCTGCCCGCCAGCGGCGCGGAGCTGTCCACGGACATCATCACCCAGCTCAGCGCCAGCTACACCTACAAAGCCAATCTGCAGGTGATCGAGACGGCCAGCGAGATGAGCGGCACCCTGCTCAACACGCAAGCCTGAACGCGCCAGACCGAGCACCACCCCGGGAGAACCCTGGGGCGGCGCTGTCGCCCATGCTTCCTGCCTGTCGCTCGCCATCCTCGCCTGGCGGCCTTGAATCCACTACAGTGCCTGCTGACCTTTGCACAGACACGTCATGGCCGCCCCTTCTCACCCACCCGCCGCTCCTGCCGTCAGCGATCCCTTGCTGGGCGTGGTGCGCTCGGGCGATGTCCGGCTGGCCACCAAGCGCTGGGGCAACCCCAGCCAGCCCACCATCGTGCTGGTGCATGGCTACCCGGACGCCAGCGATGTCTGGCACCCCCTGGCGCAGCTGCTGTCCAGCCACTTCCATGTGGTCGCCTATGACGTGAGAGGCGCAGGCGCCTCCGACAAGCCAGCCCGCCGCGCCGACTACAAGCTGCCCCTGCTGATGGCGGACTTCAAGGCCGTGATCGACCACGTGAGCCCCGACCGTCCTGTGCACATCGTGGCACATGACTGGGGCTCGGTCCAAAGCTGGGAAAGCGTGACCGACCCCTCCATGCAGGGCCGCATCGCCTCCTTCACGTCCTGCTCCGGGCCGTGCCTGGACCACATGGGGCACTGGTTCCGCGACCGCCTGCGTCAGCCCACCCTCAAGGGTCTGGGTCAGATCGCCCTGCAGACCCTCAAGTCCTGGTATGTCTTCATGTTCCAGTTGCCCCTGCTGCCCGGCCTGCAATGGCGCCTGGGTCTGGGTCGCATCTGGCCGAGCCTGCTCCGGCTGCTCGAAGGCGTGAAGACAGAGGCCCGCCCCACCCAGGTCTCCGATGGCTGCCATGGCGTGCAGCTCTACCGTGCCAACGTGTTCCAGCGCCTGCTGGCGCCGCGCGAGCGCCGGGCCCATGCCCCGGTGCAGATCCTGGTGCCCCGCAAGGACCTGTTTGTCAGCCCGGCCCTCACCGAGGACGTGGGCAAATGGGTCACCGTGTTGTGGCGCCGCGAGTTCCATGCCGGCCACTGGATGCCGCTGTCCCATACCACCGAGATGGCAGGCGCCGTGCGGCGCTTCGTGCGCTTCGTCGAGCGCCACCAGGCGCCAATCCGGCAGGAGCTGTCAAGCGCCTGAACGCCCCTTGCGCTTGGCCTCCAGCATCTGGCGGCTGCGCTCATGGATCAGCCGCAACTCCGCCAGCGAGGTGTCGATCTCGGCACGCTTGGCCTCCAGATCCCGGATGGCGTTGCCAGTCATCTCGATGACATACGAGAGCTGCTGCACCCGCCCTTCGCCGTGGTCCCCGTACATGTCCAGATAGGCCTTGATCTCGGCCAGGGGCATGCCCAGCGACTTGGCGCGCAGGATGCGCGACAGACGGGCACGATCCACCTTGGAATAGACACGGGTGCCATTGATGCGCCGAGGGGCGAGCAGCCCCTTGGTCTCGTAGAAGCGCAGGGTTCGGGGCGACACATCGAAGGCCGCGCACATGTCCGCGATGCCCATCAGGGCATCGCTGTCCGCCATCGCTGCAGGATCGTCACCACGCGCCTGGGCTGACGTGGCATGCTTGTCATGAGTGCTGTCCATACCGTCATTATTCTGCCCCGACTTTCAGGTCCGCATTGGTAAATAACCTATGAGTTATTTGGTTGACGTTAACGTCAACAAGCGCTAGATTCATGTCCATTCACACTCTCTCCACGACAGGATCAGGTCATGGGCGCGCAGGACAGATCAGCACTCGGCTACTTCAACGAGACCCACGACATGGTGCGCGAGACAGCCCGGCGCTTCATCGCCCAGGAGGTCACACCGTACATCGACGCGTGGGAAGAAGCCGGTGGATTCCCCCGCGAGATCTACAAGAAGGCGGGTGATCTGGGCCTGCTGGGCATCGGCCATCCCGAGGCCCTGGGCGGCAGCGGCGAGGGTGACGTCTTCATGAAGCTGGCCGTGGCCGAAGAGTTCATGCGCAGTGGCTCAGGCGGTTTCGCTGCAGGACTGGGTTCGCTGGACATCGGCCTGCCGCCTGTGTGGCGCATGGGCGGCGAAGACCTCAAGCAGCGCGTGGTACCCGGTGTGCTGGCGGGCGACAAGATCGCCGCCCTGGCCGTGACCGAACCGGGTGGCGGCTCGGACGTGGCCAATCTGCGCACCCGCGCCGTGCGCGATGGTGATCACTATGTCATCAACGGCGCCAAAACCTTCATCACCTCGGGCACGCGCGCCGATCACATCACCGTGGCCGTGCGCACGGGCGAGCCAGGCTTTGCCGGCATCTCCCTGCTGCTGGTCGACAAGGACACGCCGGGCTTTTCGGTGGGGCGCAAGCTGCGCAAGATGGGCTGGTGGTGCTCGGACACCGCCGAGCTGTTCTTTGAGAACTGCCGCGTGCCCGCCAGCCACCTGATCGGCCCCGAGAACTCGGGCTTCCTGACCATCATGGCCAATTTCCAGTCCGAACGTCTGGCCCTGGCGGTGATGGCCTACATGACCGCCCAGATGGCCCTGGAGGCCTGCATGGCCTATGTGCATGAGCGCGTCACCTTCGGCAAACCCCTGTCCAAGCACCAGGTGATCCGCCACAAGCTGGCCGAGATGTCCACCAAGGTGGACGTGGCCCGCGAGTACACCCTGCGCTGCGCCGCCCGCATGGATGCGGGCGAGCAGGTGATCAAGGAGGTGTCCATGGCCAAGAACTTCGCCACCGAGGTGTCGGATCACGTCACCTACGAGGCGGTGCAGATCTTCGGAGGCATGGGCTATATGCGCGAATCCCTGGTCGAGCGGCTCTACCGCGACAACCGCATCCTCTCCATCGGCGGTGGCACGCACGAGATCATGAACGAGATCATCGCCAAGCAGATCGGCCTGTGAACTGAACCCCACACCATGTCTTCGACACACACCCCTCCTCCCTCACGCTACGCCAGCATCCTGCGGCCCGACGCCTTCGCAGGTCAGGTGCACATCGTCACCGGCGGCGGCAGCGGCATCGGGCGCTGCGTGGCCCATGAGCTGGCCTCGCTGGGCGCCACCGTGGTCATCACGGGCCGCACCCAGGCCAAGCTCGACACGGTGGCCGCCGAGATCACCGAAGATGGCGGCCAGGTCGACACCGCCGCCTTCGACATCCGCGACGAGGACCAGGTCAAGGCCGCGGTGGCCGCCCTGGTTGAGCGCCATGGCCGCCTGCATGGCCTGGTCAACAACGCGGGCGGGCAGTTCCCATCGCCGCTGCAGATGATCTCCAAGCGTGGCTTTGATGCGGTGGTGGCCAACAACCTCACCGGCGGCTTCCTGATGGCACGCGAGGTCTTCAACCAGAGCATGCAGAAGCACGGGGGCGCCATCGTCAACATGGTGGCCGACATGTGGAACGGCATGCCCGGCATGGGGCACTCCGGCGCCGCCCGTGCCGGCATGGTCAACCTGACCAAGACCGCCGCCTACGAATGGTCGGGCTCGAATGTGCGGGTCAACGCCGTGGCCCCGGGCTGGATCGCCTCCAGTGGCATGGACGCTTATGGCCCCGGCATGGCTGGCGTGATCCGCAGCCTCAAGGACAACACCCCCATGAAGCGCATGGGCCTGGAGGCCGAGGTCAGTGCCGTCATCTGCTTCCTGCTCAGCCCCGGAGCCGCCTTTGTCACGGGGGTGACCATCCCCATTGACGGGGGGGCGCCGCTCAACAGCCCGCTCTACCCCATCGCCGACCACGCGCCCGCCCCCACCTTCGACGGCTTCCACCGTGCCTCGCAACCCAAGGTGCTGCAAGGCCTTTGATTCACCAGATCACCGACATGCCCGCACTGCGCTCCTCCCTCAACCCCAAGTCCGACGCTTTTGCCGCCAATGTGGCGCGCATGACCGAGCGCCTGGATCAGGTCCGCGCCCTGGAAGCCCAGGTGCGCGATGGCTCGGCCGCCAAGCGTGCCAAGTTCGACCAACGCGGCCAGCTGCTGCCGCGTGAACGCGTGGCCCGCCTGCTCGATCGCGGTTCGCCCTTCCTGGAGTTCAGCACCCTGGCCGGTCTGGGCATGCACGATGACGATGGCAAGAAATCCGTGCTCGGTGGCGGCACCATCATCGGTGTGGGCCTGGTGGCCGGCAAGCGCTGCCTGATCACCGCCAGCGACAGCGCCCTCAAGGGCGGCACCATCTCGCCCATGGGTCTCAAGAAGGGTCTGCGCGCCCAGGAAATCGCCCGCGAGAACAAGCTGCCCCTGATCTGCCTGGTCGAGAGCGGCGGCGCCAACCTGATGTACCAGGCCGACATCTTTGTCGACGGCGGCCGCAGCTTTGCCAACCAGGCCCGCCTGTCGGCCATGGGCATCCCCCAGATCGCCGTGGTGCATGGCTCGTCCACCGCCGGTGGCGCCTACCTGCCCGGCCTGTCGGACTATGTGGTGCTGGTGAAGGGACGCTCCAGCATCTACCTGGCGGGCCCCCCGCTGGTCAAGGCAGCCATCGGCGAAGATGCCACCGACGAAGACCTCGGCGGCGCCGAGATGCATGCCAGCGTGACCGGTCTGGGCGAGTACCTCACCGACAACGATGCCCACGCCATCGCCCTGACGCGCGACCTGCTCGACAAGCTCAACTGGGACAGCGCCACGCCTCCGCGTGCCGATGTCGCCGCCCCGCTCTTTCCGGAAGAAGAACTGCTGGGCTGCATCCCGGCCGATGAGCGTGAGCCCTTCGACACCCGCGAGGTCATCGCCCGCATCGTCGATGGCTCAGACTTCCTGGAGTTCAAGGCCGAGTACGGCAGCGAGACCCTGTGCGGCCATGCCCGCATCCACGGCCACGTGGTGGGCATCCTGGGCAACAACGGGCCCATCCAGCCGCAAGGCTCGACCAAGGCCGCGCAGTTCATCCAGTTGTGCGACCAGTCGGGCACGCCCTTGCTCTTTTTGCAGAACACGACCGGCTACATGGTGGGCTCGGCCGCCGAACACGGCGGCGCCATCAAGCATGGCTCCAAGATGATCCAGGCCGTGGCCAACGCACGGGTGCCCAAGTTCACCGTGGTGCTGGGTGGCTCCTTCGGGGCCGGCAACTATGGCATGTGCGGACGCGGCTTTGATCCGCGCTTCATCTTCTCCTGGCCATCGGCCCGCACCGCCGTGATGGGTGGTGCCCAGGCCGCCAAGGTGATGGACATCATCACGCGCGGCAAGATGGAGCGCGCCGGCATGCCCGTCAACGACGCCATGCTCGAGGGCATGTCCGGCGAGATCAGAAAGCGCCTGGATGCCGAGGCCCATGTGCTGTTCGGTACCGCCCGTCTGTGGGACGACGGGGTCATCGACCCGCGCGACACCCGCCGCGTGCTGTCCATGTGCCTGGACATGGCCCGCGAGGCCGAGCAGCGCACCCTGCGCCCCAACACCTTTGGTGTGGCCCGCCTGTAAGCCCGGCCACCGCACCCCATACCCGACCGAGGACGACCCATGCAATTCACCCCCGAACACACCCAACTCGCCGACACTGTCCAGCGTTTCTGCGAGGCCGAGATCAACCCCTACGTCAAGGAGTGGGAAGAGGCCGAGATCTTCCCCGCCCACGAGGTCTTCAAGAAGATGGGCCAGTTGGGCCTGCTGGGCGTGAAGTACGACACCGCCTACGGTGGCATGGGCCTGGACTTTTCCTACTCCATGGTGATGGCCGAGACCCTGGGCGCCATCCCCTGCGGCGGGGTGCCCATGGCCATTGGCGTGCAGACCGACATGTGCACCCCCGCCCTGCACCGCTTCGGCTCGGACGAGCTCAAGCGCGAGTACCTGGCCCCGGCCATCGCGGGCGACATGGTCGGCCGCATCGGCGTGTCGGAGGCCGGCGGTGGCTCGGATGTGGCGGCCCTCAAGACCACGGCCCGCAAGGACGGCGATGACTACGTCATCAACGGCTCCAAGATGTGGATCACCAACGCCATGCAGGCCGACTGGTGCTGCCTGCTGGCCAACACCTCCGAAGGCAAGGTCCACGAGAACAAGTCCCTGATCATCGTGCCCATGGACGCCAAGGGCATCGACAAGCAGAAGATCAAGAAGATCGGCATGAACTCGTCGGACACGGCCCAGATCTTCTTTGACAACGTGCGCGTGCCGCGCCGCAACCTGATCGGCATCGAAGGCACAGGCTTCATGATGCAGATGCTGCAGTTCCAGGAAGAGCGCCTCTATGGCGCGGCCAACTCCCTGAAGATGCTCGACCGACTGATCGACCAGACCATCGAGTACTGCAAGGAGCGCCATACCTTCGGCCAGCCCCTGATCAACAACCAGGTCATCCATTTCCGCCTGGCCGAGCTGCGCACCGAGGTCGAGGCCCTGCGCTCGCTGACCTACCGCGCCGTCGAAGAGTACGTGGCCGGCAAGGACGTGACCCGCCTGGCCTCCATGGCCAAGCTCAAGTGTGGCCGCCTGATCCGCGAAGTGGCCGACTCCTGCCTGCAGTACTGGGGCGGCATGGGCTTCACCTGGGACAACCCCATCTCCCAGGCCTACCGCGATGGCCGACTGGTGTCCATTGGCGGTGGCGCCGACGAGATCATGCTGGGCATCATCGCCAAGCTCGAAGGCACCCTGCCCAAGAAAGCCCGTTGAGAGGCCCTTTGACCATGAGCACATCCACCCTTGAGGTCCAGTTGGACCAGGGCGTCTGCACCCTCACGCTGAACCGACCCGAGGTGCGCAATGCCATGTCCCTGGCCATGGTCCACGAGCTGCTGCAGGCCTTGCAGGACGCCGAGGCCAACCCCGCCGTGCGCGTGCTGGTGCTGCGAGGCGCAGGCGGCCACTTCTGCGCCGGGGGCGACATCGGCGACATGGCCCGGGCCCGCATGCAACTGGCCCAGCAGCAGGCCGAGGCCGCAGCAGGCCAGACGCCACAGGCCCGCAACCCCATCGAGGAAGTCAACGCCGCCTTCGGGCGCCTGTGTCTGGCCTACGCCCGCTCGCCCCTGCCCATCGTGACCGTGCTGGAAGGCACCGTGATGGGCGGTGGCTTCGGCCTGGCCTGCGTGTCCGACGTCAGCCTGGCCCTGGACACCGTGAGCTTTCGTCTGCCCGAGACCTCGCTGGGCATCATCCCGGCCCAGATCGCGCCCTTCCTGGTCGAGCGCCTGGGGTATGCCGAGGCCAAGCGCCTGTCCGTCACCGGTGCCAAGGTCGCTGCTGCTGAAGCCCTGAGCATCCGCCTGGTGCATGAGGTGCACGGTGACGCCGCCAGCCTGCAAGATGCCCTGCAACAGACCGTCGAGCGCATCCTGGCCTGCGGCCCCCAGGCCATTGCCACCACCAAGGGCCTGCTGCAACGCGCCCGCCAGACCCCGGCCGAAGACCTGATCGACGACGCCGCGGCGCTGTTTGCCCGCGCCGTGCTGAGCGAGGAAGGCCAGGAAGGCACGAGCGCCTTCATGCAAAAACGCAAACCAGTGTGGAACACATGATCAACAAGATCTTGATTGCCAACCGCGGGGAAATCGCCTGCCGGGTCATCCGCACCGCGCGCCAGTTGGGCTACCGCACGGTGGCCGTGTACAGCGAAGCCGATGCGCAGGCACCGCATGTCTCGCTGGCCGACGAGGCCGTCTGCATCGGCCCGGCACCGGCGGCCGAGTCCTACCTGAAGGCCGAGGTGCTGCTGGACGCCTGCCGCCGCACGGGCGCCGATGCCCTGCACCCCGGCTACGGCTTCCTGTCGGAAAACGCCGACTTTGCCCAGGCCAGCCGTGACGCCGGCGTGGTCTTCATCGGGCCCTCGCCCGAGGCCATCCGCGTGATGGGCGACAAGGCCGGGGCCAAGGCCGAGATGATGAAGGCTGGCGTGCCCACCGCTCCGGGCTACCTGGGCGCCAACCAGGACGATCAGCACCTGATCGCCGAGGCCGAGCGCCTGGGCTATCCCCTGCTGGTCAAGGCCGTCAGCGGCGGCGGCGGCCGGGGCATGCGCCTGGTCCACCGCCACGACGAGCTGGCCCAGGCCATCGTCAGCGCCCGCCGTGAGGCCCAGAGCGCCTTTGGCGATGGCACCCTGATGCTGGAGCGCCTGATCCTTGATGGCCGCCACATCGAGATCCAGGTCTTTGCCGACAGCCACGGCAACGCCGTCTACATCGGCGAGCGCGACTGCACCGCGCAGCGCCGACGCCAGAAGGTCATCGAAGAATCGCCCTCGCCCGTGGTCAGCCCCGCCTTGCGCGAGGCCATGGGCCGTGACGCCGTGCGGGCCGCTCAGGCCATTGGCTACTGCGGTGCCGGCACCATCGAGTACATCGTCGACCAGGATCTGAACCACTACTTCCTGGAGATGAACACCCGCCTGCAGGTGGAGCATCCGGTCACCGAGATGGTCTCGGGGCTGGATCTGGTGGCCTGGCAACTGCGCGTGGCCGACGGTCAGCCGCTGCCCCTGAGGCAGGACCAGATCACCCTGAGCGGCCATGCCATCGAGGCGCGTCTCTACACCGAAGATCCCTATGCGGGGTTTGCACCGCAGACCGGACGCATCGCCTGGTGGCGCCCTCAACTGGCACTGTATCCCGGGGTGCGCATCGACGACGGCATCCGGGAAGGCGGCGAGGTCACGCCCCACTACGACCCCATGGTGGCCAAGCTCATCGTGCATGGCCAGGACCGCGCGGACGCGATCCGTCGACTGATCGCCACGCTGGACGATGCCCCCCTGATCGGCCTCAAGCACAACGCCCGCTTCCTGCGGGACCTGGTGGATCACGAGCGCTTCCGCGCCGGCACCATGACCACCACCCTGATCGATCAGTGGCAGACGGATGGCGAGCCCTTGCTGCAGCGCCCTCTGCCTGCGGAGTCGACCTGGTGGCTCGCAGCGGCCCTGCATGCCGCGCACCGCGAAGGCCATGCCACGGGGCTGCGCGCCGCCAGCGTCACAGGCTATGACCTGGCCCTGTCGTGCGATCAGAACCAGCGCACCCTGCGTGTGCAGCACAGCAGCGGCCCAAGCTATCGGGTGCACCCCGCACCGGATGCACCGGCCCAGCCCTTGCGCCTGATCTCACAGGACCCGGCCACCGGCTGGGTGCGCTTTGAACTCGATGGCATCCAGCGGCGCGTGCGTGGCGTGTGGTGTGGTGACGAGCTCCACCTGGTGGTCGACGCCGCGATCTTCGTGTTCCAGGAGGTCTCGGCCTGGCCCGATCAGGGCGCCGGACAGGACCCCAGCCGCGGCCTGTCTCCGGTGGCAGGCACGGTGGCCCAGGTGCTGGTCCAGGCGGGCGACCGCGTGGTGGCCGGCCAGCCGCTGCTGAGCATCGAAGCCATGAAGATGGAAATGTGGCTGTCTGCGCAAGCCCCGGGCGTGGTCAAGGCGGTCTACGCCACCGCGGGCGAACAGGTGCAGGCCAAGACCCTGCTGATCGACATCGACATCACCAAGGAAGACTGATGGACAAGGCCATTCTCACCTGCGCGCTCACGGGCGTGCTGACCGATCCCACCCAGCATCCTGTGCCTGTCACGGCCCAGGAGATGGCCGCTGCCGCACGCGAAGCCTACAACGCAGGCGCCTCCATCATGCACGTGCACCTGCGTCGCCAGGAGCCCGGCATGGGGCGCTTCCCCAGCTGGGACCCGGCGGTGGCCGCCGAGATCGACACCGCCATCCGCGCGGCCTGCCCCGGCGTCATCATCAACCTGACGACCGGCGTGGTCGGCCCCGACATCTCCGGGCCGGTGGCCTGCATCCGCGCGGTGCGCCCCGAGATCGCCGCCTGCAATGCCGGCAGCCTCAACTACCTCAAGATCAAGGAGAACGGTCAGTGGGCCTGGCCCCCGATGCTGTTCGACAACCAGGTCGACAAGGTCAAGGGCATGCTGGACGTGATGAAGGACACCGGCACCCGCCCGGAGTTCGAATGTTTTGATGTGGGCATCGTGCGATCGGTGGGCATGTACCGCAAAGCCGGCATGGCCGACCACCTGGAGTACAACTTTGTGATGGGCGTGGCCTCGGGCATGCCGGTCGATGCGGACCTGCTCAAGCTGCTGGTCAAGTACCGCGAACCGGACACCGTCTGGCAGACCACCCTGATCGGCCGCGAGGAGATCTGGGCTGTGCACCAGGCCACCGCCGATCTGGGCGGCATGCTGCGCACCGGAGTGGAAGACACCTTCTACCTGCCCGGCGGCGAGCGCACCAGCGGCAATGGGCCCCTGATCGAGGCCCTGGCGCAATGCGCCCGCAACGCCGGCCGCGCGGTGGCCAGCCCGGCCGAAGCCCGCGCCATGCTGGGCCTGCAGGACAGCGCCGCCCACGGTGTGGCGGCCGCCCGCGCAGCCGCCTGAGGCCCCGACAAGGCAGCGTCAAACACTACACTGGGGGCATGAATCCAGCCCCTTCGCTCCAGTCCCTGGGTTTTGCGCTGCCATCACCCGCCTACATCTTTGGCTCCATCCTCTTTGGCCTCATCGGTTTTGCGGCCTGGCGGGTGGGCAAGATCCGTGAGAACGCCTGGACACGCTGGCTGGGCGTGGTGCTGATGTTCTACCCCTATGCCGTGACCGACACCCGGCTGCTCTACGGCCTGGGGGCGGGCCTGTGCGCGGCCCTGTACATCACACGGCAGCGCTGACCCCCCGCATGCAAACGTGACCTGGGCGGTCTGCAGGGTAAGCACGCATGGCCGAGCATGTACCACTTGGTACACTGCCAATCCATGACCCCCACCTCAACACCCCTCACAGAACCCGCCCGGGCGATCCTGGAGCGAGCCATCGAGCATCTGCTGGTGGTGGGTTACACCGACCAGTCCCTGCGCACGATCGCGACCGAGTTGGGTACCAGCCACCGCATGCTCAGCTACCACTTCGGCCATGCCGATGGCTTCTGGCTGGCCGTGATCGATCACCTGCGGGAGACCGAAGCCCACCGCCAGGCGGGCTTCCTGGCGGCATCCACCACCCGCTTGCCCCCCATCGAAGAGGTGTGGACCTATTTCACCTCGCCGAGCCATCTGCCAGTGTTCCAGCTGATGTTCGAGATCTACATCAAGGCCCTGCGCGACCGCGAGCGCTTCAGCGCCTTTCTGGAACAAGTCATCCACGGCTGGCTGGAGCGCCTGGCCCCGGCCATGGCACGACAACACGGCCTGAGCCCCAGCGCCGCCCGAGCCCGCGCGCGTGTGGAGCTGGCCCTCATGCGCGGCCTGATGCTGGATCTGATCACCACGGGTGATCGCGCAGGCACCACACAGGCCATCCGCTGGTACGCACGACACACCTCATCCCACGAGCCACAGGAGACCCCATGACCCTCAAGCCCCTCTCTCGCTCACGCCTGACACGCCCTGCCTTGCTGTGCCTGTCGGCCTGCGTGCTGGCCGTCGGATCCGCCCAGGCCAACCTGATCGACGACATCCCCGCAGGCACGGGCTATGCCGCCCTGGACCTGTGCACTCGCACCATGCAAAGTGGCGACGACTACCTCAAGGTGCGCTGGAACTATGTGGTGCCGAAGGTGCAGCCCCTGCCCGCCGTCTGGCTCGTGAACTACAAGGCCGGCGTCAAGGTGGATGTGCAGAGCTACGTGCCCTTCATCACCCACAAGCGCACCGCCATCTTCCGCCAGGGCCTGGGATGCACCATCGTGCCACCGGGCATCAGTGAAAGCAGCGTGCGCGCGCAGGCTTTCCGAGCCGTGGCGACGCCTGCGAGTTCGACGCAAGCCTGGCCCCTGGGCGATGGCCCGGTGGAATCCCATCTGTCCAGCCCGGAGCAAGCCCGCCTGCTGGCCTCGCATGGCGATGCGATCTTCGCCGAGACGACGACGCAGGCCAATCAGAAGCAGAACACCATCGCCTTCCTGGTGGCACGCGATGGTCATCTGATCTACGAACGCTATGCCAAAGGCTATCAGCGTCAGCAAGCGCAACTGGGTTGGTCCATGACCAAATCCCTCACGGCCATGCTCGCGGGAGCCATGGCCACCGACCAACGCCTGTCACTGGATGCACCGGTGGGCCTGCCTCAGTGGTCAGGCAGCCCCAAGGCCGCCATCACCTGGCGGCAGTTGCTCAACATGGCCCCCGGCCTGGCCTGGGACGAAGGCTACGAAGGCGCCAGCGATGCCACCGAGATGCTCTTCTCTCAGGGCAATGAGGGGCAATGGGCGGCGGATCGCCCGCTCACCTCGACACCAGGCACGGTGTTCACCTACTCCACCGGCTTTGCCAATGTGGCGATGTGGCGCATGCGTCAGATCCTGGGAGGCAGTCACCAGGCCCTGTACGACTACTACCAGCAACGCCTGTTCGCGCCGCTGGGCATCACGGGGGGCGTGATCGAGCCCGACGCATCGGGCACCCCGGTGGGCGGCGCACGGGGCGTGTTGCGCCCCGTGGACTGGCTGCGCCTGGGTCAACTGGTGGCCCAAGGCGGTGTGTGGCGCGGGCAGACGCTGATCGACCCACCCACCATGGACTTTCTGCTGGCGCCGTCGCCTGCCTCCGCTGAGTACGGCGGCATGATCTGGCGTCAACCCGCACAAGCCATCCCTGCAGAGCTGCGCGCACGCCTGCCCGGCGATCTGGTCTGGTTCGCGGGCCACATGGGTCAGTATGTGGTCATCGTGCCCAGCCGGCAGGTGGTGGTGGCGCGCATGGGGGCCTCGTTCGACAAGCCTGAGACCATTCGCCGCGTGTTCAGCGCCGTCGCGGACCTGCTGGATCAGCCCTGAGCCTCAGCCCGGCTCCACCCACTGGAACCGCGCCCTCGACTGCCCATCCACCTCGACCTGGCCCGTGAACATCGCATGGGGGCGCACCCACAGGGCGCCCTCGCCGTAGAGGGGCCGGTAGAGCACCAAAGGCTCCAGGGTTTCGCTGTGGCGTGCCACGCCATACACCTGGTAGCGCTGGCCCTTGTAGTGCACATAGATGCCCGGTGTGATGGCGGGCAGCGGGGGAACAGGTCGATCGTCGGTCATGCCGACATGATACGGAGACGCACCGCTCAGGCCCTGCGCCAGGACACCGTGTGAATCAGGTCGACCGGCACGGCGTCGAGCACCCCCTTGATCTCGCCGCGGATGTCCGCCGACTCGAACAAGGCCACCACGGAGATCAGGGCCTGCCCACGGTCGGTGCGGGTCTCGGTGATGGCGCGCACATCGGCGTTGGCCACCGCACGCAGCAGATGCTCACGCACCTGCACGACCCGTGTCGGATCGCACTCCAGATCAAAGACCACCTGCTCGCTGAGCGTGTCGGTGTAACCCATGCGCAGGTTGAAGCGGTGCGCCACGTCCCGCAGCACGGTGTTGGCCGCCACCAGCACCGAGGTGGCCACCACCGCGTGTTGCCACTGCCCCATGCCGCACAAGGTGCCAATGGCCGCCGAGCACCAGAGCGTGGCCGCGGTGTTGATGCCCCGGGGCATGGTGCCCTGACGCCACAGCAGCCCCCCGCCGATGAAGCCCACGCCCACCACGATCTGGGCCGCGATGCGGATGGGCTCGACATAGCCCAGCGGTGTGGCGGCGACGGCCATGAACAGGCAGGCGCCCATGCTGACCAGGGCATTGGTCTTGAGGTCCATCAGGCGGCGGTGCCACTGCCGCTCCAGCCCGACCACCGAGCCCAGCAGCAAGGAGGCGATCAATTGCAAGAAAAAGGTGAGCAGGTCCATGTCAGGCCTCGGGCGTCAGAAGGGTGGCGGACGGCGCATCGATGACGAGGGGCCCCAGGGCACAGGCCACACATGGGAGGATCAGGCCTTCGTCCTTTTCATCGGCGCTGACACCGGGCCAGTCGATGGTGTAGCGGATCGATCCACTGCGCAAGCGGCACAGACAGGCGCGACACGTGCCGTTGCGGCAGGAGCGTGCCAGCCGGATGCCGGCTTGCTGAGCGGCCACCACCAGCGTGACCGCCTCATCCGCGTGGAAGCTCCAGCCCTGAGGTTCGAGGGTGACGCGCGGCATCAGGCCTCGCGCCGGCGCTCAGCCGTCTCGCCATTGACGCATGAGCAGATCCCAGCGGGCCTGGGCATCCACCATGCGGGCATGCTTGATGTGACCATAGCCTTTGATGCTATCAGGGATGCGGGCGATCTCGATGGCCTGCGGCAAGCGCTCCGCGTTGAGCCCCAGCAGCAGTTCATCCAGTGTGTCCAGATACCGCTGGATCAGAGCGCGCTCGGCACGACGCTCGGCGGTGTGACCAAAGGGATCCAGCCAGTGTCCGCGCAGACCCTTGAGGTGCTTGATGCCCCGAAGCACCCAGCCCATCCACGGGCCGTAGCGCTGCTTGATCACCTGGCCCTGGGCATCCAGCCGGGGCCACAGGGGCGGCGCGAGGTGGTAGACATGACGTGCCGGCCCCTCAAAGTCAGCCCGCAGTTGGGCCTCGAAGGCCGGCAGGGTCAGCAGCCTCGCCACCTCGTACTCGTCCTTGTAGGCCATGAGTCTGAAGAGCTGGCGCGCCACGGTCTCGGTCAAGGCGCTCGACCCCAAGGGCTGCTCGGAGGCGGCCACCCGCCTGACGATGTCGCGATAGCGCAGGGCATAACCCATGTCCTGATAGTCGATCAGGGCCTGGCTGTAGCGTGTGACCAGCGCCTCCAGATCAGCCCGCTCGCGCGGCATGAAGGTGATGGTCTGCGCCGGCACCGCCAGAGCACGCACCGACGCCAGATCATGGGCCGCGCGACGCCCCCACTCGAACGCCGCCAGATTGTTGGCGATCTGCACCTCATTGAGCTCAATGGCCCGACGCAAGGAGGCCCGGCTCAGAGGCACCCAGCCGCGTTGCCAGGCATAGCCCAGCATCAGGGGGTTGGCATAAATGGCATCGCCCAGCAGCCCCTCGGCCAACTGGTGTGCATCCAGGCGACCCACCTGATCGGCCCCCACCGCCGCATCGATGACCTGGTCACAACTGCTGGCCGGGAACTGCCACTGCGTGTTCTGCACGAAAGCCGCCGTCGGTGCGCCATGGGTGTTGAGGGCCACGTGGGTGCGCCCGTTCAAGGTGGTGCTCAGGGTCGCGGGCAAGGCCGTGACGATGGGGTCACAGCCCACGATGAGATCCGCCTGGGCGGTGGGCACCCGTGTGGTGTGCAGCAGATCGGCCCGATCGGCGATCTGGATGTGGCTCCAGGTCGCGCCGCCCTTCTGGGCCAGACCGGCCGAATCCTGCGTGATCACGCCCTTGCCCTCCAGATGGGCCGCCACGCCCAGCAACTGGCCGATCGTGATCACGCCCGTGCCGCCGATCCCGGCCACCACGATGCCCCAGGGGTGGCGCGCCAGGGGCAGCTCGGGCTCGTGCAACGGTGGCAGCGCGTTCGGGTCCGGCCGCGCGGGCTGGCTCGCCGGCACACGGGTGCGCGGACGTCCGCCCTCGACCGTCACGAAACTGGGGCAAAAGCCCTTGACGCACGACAGGTCCTGGTTGCAGGTGCTCTGATTGATGCGGCGCTTGCGCCCGAAGGGCGTGTCCACGGGCTCGACGCTCAGGCAGTTGGACTGGGTGGAGCAATCCCCGCAGCCCTCGCACACCGCCTCGTTGATCACCACATGCGAGGTGGCCGCCGGCAAGGTGCCGCGCTTGCGGCGTCGGCGCTTCTCGGTGGCACAGGTCTGGTCATAGATGATGACGGAGCAGCCCGGCTCCTCGCGCATCTGGCGCTGCAGGGCATCGAGCTCGTCACGGTGGTGCACGGTGACCCCAGGGGCCAGATCCGACACACCCTGGTACTTGTCGGGCTCGTCGGTCACCACCACCATGCGGCCCACGCCCTCAGCATGCAACTCGCGGCTCATGGCGGGCACGCCCAGGGTGCCATCCACGGGCTGCCCGCCCGTCATGGCCACGGCGTCGTTGTAGAGGATCTTGTAGGTGATGTTGACCTTGGCCGCGATGCTCTGGCGCACGGCCAGCAGGCCGGAGTGGAAGTAGGTGCCATCCCCCAGATTGGCAAACACATGGCGCTCATCGGTGAAAGGCGCCTGCCCCACCCAGCTCACTCCCTCGCCGCCCATCTGCGTGAAGGTGGAGGTCG
Organism: Aquabacterium sp.; assembly: GCF_036279655.1. Classification (GTDB taxonomy): domain Bacteria; phylum Pseudomonadota; class Gammaproteobacteria; order Burkholderiales; family Burkholderiaceae_C; genus Aquabacterium. Next base: position 57,037 of record NZ_DASUIT010000011.1, read on the forward strand.
CGCGGTCCATCCACACCACCATGTAGTGGCAGCCGATGCCGGCCATGGCCCGTGAGCCCTCGGGCACGCGGGTGGAGGTGTTGTGCGGACAGCCGCTGCAGAACCAGGGCGCGCGCTCCCCCCCGCTGGCCTGGGCCCGTGCCGACACATCGATGGTCTCGCGGTCCTTGGCCTCGATCACGGACAGCCGCCGCGCGATGTGGGTGCGCGTGTCCTGGTCCAGCAAGGCCAGGATGCCCAGGTGATCGAGCCGCTGAACAATGGCCTTGGCGATGATGGCCGGGTTCAGATCGGCCTTGGCCCGCAGCAACCAGTGGCTGGCCGGATTGGGCTGCGACCACTCGCCACCGCTGTGATCGCCATCGCCTTCCGGTGCGAACTTGCCCAGCACCGTGGGGCGCACGTCCTCGCGCCAGTTGTAGAGCTCTTCCTTGAGCTGGTACTCGATGACCTGGCGTTTCTCTTCAATGACCAGGATCTCCTGCAGGCCCATGGCGAACTCGCGCGTGATGCGGGCCTCCAGGGGCCACACCACATTGACCTTGTGCACACGCAGGCCGATGCGCGCGGCCAGTTCGTCGTCGATGCCCAGATCGACCAGGGCCTGACGCATGTCGTTGTAGGCCTTGCCACTGGCGATCAGGCCCAGCCTCGCCTGGCGGCTGTCGATCAGGGTCCGGTTGAGCCGGTTGGCGCGGATGTAGGCCAGGGCGGCATACCACTTGTAGTCCATCAGGCGCGCTTCCTGCGCCAGGGGCGAGTCGGGCCAGCGGATGTGCAGTCCGCCCTCGGGCATGTCGAAATCCTCGGGCAGCACGATGTTCACGCGGTCCGTGTCCACCCACACGCTGGACGAGGATTCCACCACCTCCTGGATCGTCTTGAAACCGGACCACAGCCCCGAGAAGCGGCTCATGGCCCAGGCATGCAGGCCCAGGTCCAGGATCTCCTGCACGCTGCTGGGAAAGAACACCGGCAGGCCACAGGCCTTGAAGATGTGGTCGCTCTGGTGGGCCACGGACGAGCTCTTGGCCACATGGTCATCCCCCGCCACGGCGATCACACCGCCATGCCGTGCCGTGCCCGCCATGTTGGCGTGCTTGAACACATCCGAGCAGCGGTCCACGCCGGGGCCCTTGCCGTACCAGAGGCCGAACACGCCATCGAAGCGCTTGTGCTGCGGGTAGAGGTCGAGCTGCTGAGAGCCCCACACGGCGGTGGCGCCCAGCTCTTCATTGACCCCTGGTTGAAACACAACCTGATGGGCCGCCAGATGCTCGCGCGCCTTCCACAGGGCCTGGTCATAGCCCCCCAGGGGCGAACCCCGGTAGCCGCTGATGAACCCTGCGGTGTGCAGGCCATGGGCCCGGTCGATGCTGTGCTGCAGCATGGGCAGGCGCACCAGGGCCTGGACCCCGCTCATGAAGGCACGGCCATGGTCCAGCGCGTACTTGTCATCCAGCGTCAGGGACGCCAGGGCCTGAAGGACCGATTCCGGCAACGGAGCGTTCATCACGGACTCCTCACACCATGCCGTGGACGCCAGGTGCGGCTTGTGACGACACCGACCCACGGCGCATGCTCGTGAGATCAGTGTAGGAGCCTGCAACCAGCGTGAATCGCTCGAAATCCCGAAGAAGACCGTGTCTTTACCGACTTATTTCACGCCTGCAGGCCAGGGGCCCCGACACAATGGGATCTCGCGCGACGCCTGCAGACGCCTGCAGTGACCGGTCGCGCCCTGAGGGACGCTGCCCGGGAGAAGTCACCACCATGTTGATCCATCTGTTTCGCCAATTCACCATCCGAACGCGCATGCTGGGCGCCATTGCCACCGTCATGGCCTTGATGTGCCTGGTGGCCGCTGCCGGGCTGTTCGGCATGATCCGGCTGGACAACATGGCCAGCACCTTCATCGACAACACCCACCGCGGAGCCATCACCCTGAGCGACCTGCGTGGCGCGCTGGGCAATGTGCGGCGCTACGAAAAAGACATCATCATCAATGCTGACAAGCACGACAAGGTGGTCGAATACCAGGGCAAGTGGCGCACGGCGGTAGGCGATGCACAACGCCTGTCCAAGGAACTCAGCGAGCTCGTGGATGGCGACGACAAGGATGAACTGAGCGGCATCCATCGTCTGATCACGGCATACGCCCAGGCGGCCGCCCCCGTCATCGCCGGCATCGCCAATGGCGCGACGACCACGTCCAGCGATGCCAATGCGGCGCTCAAGGAGGCCAAGGCCGCGGCCCACGCCATCGAGCCTCTGATCCCCAAGCTGGCGGCCCACATGGCCGAAGAGACCCGCCTCAACGCCCAGGCCCGCCAGACCACCACCCTGTGGTCTTACGGCCTGCTGGCGATCTGCTTTGCCCTGGCCGTGGTGGTGGTGGTGCCGCTGACCCTGATCAATATGCACTCCATCTGCCGCCCCATCGATACGGCGCGACGCCTGGCCGAGCAGATTGCCGAAGGACACCTGCAGACCGACAAGCAACTGGACACCCGCGGGGAGGACGAAGCCGCCCGCCTGCTGCGCTCCCTGACGCACATGCAAGGGGCGCTGAGCCACATCGTCGAGCAGGTGCGTCTGTCCAGCGACAGCATCGCCAGCGCCTCCAGCGAGATCGCCGCCGGCAATCAAGATCTGTCCAACCGCACCGAGCAGTCGGCCTCCCACCTGGAGCAGACCGCCGCCTCGGTGGAAGAGATCGCCGGCACGGTCCGCCAAAGCGCCGACTCCGCCCGCGAAGCCAATGAACTGGCGGCCTCAGCGGCCGAGGTGGCCACCAAGGGGGGGCAGGTGGTGTCCCAGGTGGTGAGCACGATGGAGGACATCCACACCTCATCGCGCAAGATCTCGGACATCATCGGCGTCATCGACGGCATCGCCTTTCAGACCAACATCCTGGCGCTCAATGCCGCCGTCGAAGCGGCTCGCGCGGGTGAGCAGGGCCGCGGCTTCGCCGTGGTGGCCGGTGAGGTGCGCTCGCTGGCCCAGCGCAGCGCGCAGGCCGCCCGCGAGATCAAGAGCCTCATCAGCGCCTCGGTCGACAAGGTCGAGCAGGGCTCTCAACTGGTGGCCGATGCGGGCACCACGATGACGGAGATCGTCAACAGCGTGCAGCGGGTGTCGGCCATCATCAGCGAAATCTCCCACGCCAGCGTGGAGCAAAGCAGCGGCATCGGCGAGGTCAACAGCTCCGTGGCCAGCCTGGACCAGATGACCCAGCAGAACGCCGCGCTGGTCGAGCAGGCCGCCGCCGCCGCGGCCAGCCTGAAGGATCAGGCGCAGCACCTCACGCAGGTGATCAGCGTGTTCCAGACGAGCTGATCACTGCCCCAGCGCCTGACGGTCTTTCTCGCCCCCGGTGGGGTCGATGCAGTAGAAGGCATTGCGCTTGTCCTCGATGCCGTAGGCCGGCAGGTTGGACGAGCTGGAGCACACATGGCCCTCCTTGGTGAAGACCATGTCGCGCAGCCAGGTCACCCGCGTCGGGCTGGGATAAGCCACGAAGGTCTTGCGGACCGGATTGAAGCGCAGCACGCGGTCCGACATGTTCGAGGTGATCCACACCTCGCCCGTCTGCGGGTGCACGTTCAGGGCGTAGGGTGTTTCGTATTCATTGGGGGCCAGCACGGGCAGCTTGTAGCTTTCAAAACGCCGGGTGGCCGGATCAAAGCGCATCAGGGCACTGTCGTCAAAGGCCGGGATCCACAGGATGCCCTGCTTGTCAAAGCGCGGCCGACGGGGCCCGCCCAGGGGCGTGTCGATTTCTTCGATGGCCAGGGTCTTGGGATCGATGCGACCGATCTTGTTGGCAAACAGCTTGGCGTACCAGATCGAGCCGTCGATGGGGTTCACGTCGATGCCATAAGGCAGATTGACCAGGCCACGCCCCTCCACCCAGCGATGGGGTGAGACCTTCACCGGCAGGTTCTGCTTGGGCCAGAACTTGCCGAAGAACTGCAGGGCCAGGGGCGTGACGTGATCGGCCAGCCAGCGCCCCACACCGTTGTGGGGCAACTGGATCATGGTCATCTTTTCGGTGCGGGGATCAAATCGCCCCACCTTGTTGGACACCGCCGCCGTGAACCACACCACGCCTTGTGGATCGACGCGGATGGTGTGCAGGTAGAGCGCCGCCTCGTCGATCTTGTAGCTCTTGAAGACATGGGTCTTGGGATCGAAGGACATCAGCACCGACGACAAGGCATTGGTGATCCAGATGCGCCCATCCTTGCCCTGCGCCATGCTGTGGGGGCCGTGCTTGCCCGTGAACACGCCCAGGGGCAGCTGCATGCCGGCGAACAAACCGCCCTGGGGCAGATCGATGTCGGGCTGGTGGAACTGGCTGATCTGGCCGGTGCTGCGGTCCAGCACCCACAGGATGTCGTGGCCCTCGTCGGTGCCGTAGAGCTTGCCGTCCTCGCCCACATCGGTGTCGTGCACGAAGCTCATGGCGTCACCCACATGCCACTCGATGACCTTGGCGCGGGAGAGCTCGTCCGTGCTCACGTACTTCTGCATGGCCTGGATCACACGACCATCCAGGCCCTTGTGCAGCTCCTGCGAGATGGTCGACGACTCCCAGCGCGTCAGCACCGCGCCATAGCCCTCCATGCGTTCGATGGTGGCATCCCAGGCCGACACCGTCTTGGGCACCCGCGTGAGTTCATTGCCGATCTGGTGGCAGTAGTTGCACTGGCTCACAAAGGCCGCCCGGCTCTGCGCGTCGGGCCATTGAACCTGACTCAGGTGGGCCGAGGCCGTCAGGCTGTCCGACAGGGCCTTGAGATTGGCAAAGGGCTTCATGCGGAAGTCCTGCACTCGGGCCAGGTCGTCCGGTGCCTGCACCTCGCGACGCACATCTTCGAACTTGTGCACGCGCGCCCGCACCACCAGCTTGCCCCGGAAGGGCGTGCGGATCGCATAACGACCATCCAGGGAGGTGTAGACCGTCTCCTTGCGGTCCCCCGCCTCATTGAAGACCGTGACCAGCGCCCCGGCCACCGGCCGCCCATCCGGCGCGGTGACGGTGCCCTTGAAGGACGCCGCCTGCACGGCACCCGCCCCACCCCACAGGGCGCCCCAGACCACCACCCAGGCGGCCATCTCCACACGTGTCCTCATACGGTCTCCTCATGTTGTTCGGGTGCCCCCCGCCCCGCGTGGGTGGCAGTGTCTCAAATCATGCACCCCGCGCATGGACCACATGGTGAAGGATTGATCGATGTCATCCCTGACTTGACGTCCATGCGCATATTGAGTCATATTTGAGTCGTACTCAATAATTGCACCCATGCCCACCTTGCAACGCACCACCCCACGCTCGGCCAAGTCGCGCCAGCGCGTGGATGCCTTGCTGGCGGCGGCACGCTCGGTGTTTTCCGAACTGGGCTTTCAGCGCGCCACCACGGCCCTGATCGCCGAGCGCGCCGGGGTGTCCGAGGCCACAGTGTTCACCTACTTCCCGGGCAAGCGCGAGTTGTGCGTGCAGGTCATCAAGGACTGGTATGACGAGATCACCCGGGATCTGGAGGCCGCCCTGCCCCGCCTGCCCGACATCCAGTCCCAGCTGTCCTATGTGGTGCGTGCCCACCTGCTCACCTTGCTGGCCGATGGCTCGGGCATGTGCGCCCTGGTGCTCGGCGAGGGCCGCACGGCGGGCCCCGGCCTGTCCGACGTGATCGCCGAATGCCAGCGGCGCTACGTGGCCCCGTGGATGGCCTGCCTGGCCCAGGCCCATGCCCGGGGCGAGATCCGCCAGGACATGCCCCTGCGCCTGCTGCGTGACCTGGTCTATGGCGCCATGGAGCATGTGCTGTGGGACTCCATCACCGACCGCAAGCGCCCCCCCATCGACGACACCGCCCAGCAGTTGTGCACCCTGATCTGGAGTGCCCTGATGCCCCCGCTGCCCGCGGATGCCCACCACACCTCCCTGGCGGCCCTGGCCCGCTTCAAGGACGACGTCACCGAGGCCCTGCGCCGACTGGAACAGCGAGACCCACCATGTCCGTGATCCTCACCGAAGTCAACCCACGCTCAGACGCCTTCCGCGCCAACGCCCGGGCCATGCAGGCCCTGGTGCAGGACCTTGACGCCCAACTGGCTCGCGTGGCCCAAGGCGGTGGCGAGGCGCCGCGGGCCAAGCATGTGGCGCGGGGCAAGCTGCTGCCGCGTGATCGGGTCGAGCGCCTGCTGGACCCCGGCTCGCCCTTCCTGGAGATCGCCCCGCTGGCCGCCCTGAACCTCTACGACAACGCCGCGCCAGGGGCCGGCATCATCACCGGCATCGGCCGGGTCAGCGGCGTGGACTGCATGATCGTGTGCAACGACGCCACCGTCAAAGGCGGCACCTACTACCCACTCACAGTCAAGAAGCACCTGCGCGCCCAGGAAATCGCCCAGGTCAACCACCTGCCCTGCATCTACCTGGTCGACTCCGGCGGCGCCAACCTGCCCAATCAGGACGAGGTCTTTCCTGACCGCGATCACTTCGGGCGCATCTTCTACAACCAGGCGCAGATGAGCGCCCTGGGCATCCCCCAGATCGCCGTGGTGATGGGCTCGTGCACAGCCGGTGGCGCCTATGTGCCAGCCATGAGCGACGAGACCATCATCGTCAAGAACCAGGGCACCATCTTCCTGGGCGGCCCGCCCCTGGTCAAGGCCGCCACCGGCGAGATCGTCAGCAGCGAAGACCTGGGCGGCGGCGATGTGCACACCCGCCTGTCGGGCGTGGCCGACCACCTGGCCGACAACGATGCCCACGCCCTGGCCCTGGCCCGCCGCGCCGTGGCCTGCCTCAACCGCCGCCAGCGCGCAGCCGACACCCTGGCCTGTCTGCCACCGCAAGCGCCGCTCTACCCGGCGCAGGAACTCGACGGCATCGTGCCTCTGGACGACGAAGGCAAGACCGGCCGCAAGCCCTTCGATGTGCGCGAGGTCATTGCCCGCATCGTCGATGGCTCGGCCTTCGACGAATTCAAGGCCCGCTACGGCAACACCCTGATCACCGGCTTTGCCCACATCGAAGGCATGCCCGTGGGCATCGTGGCCAACAACGGCATCCTGTTCTCAGAGAGCGCGCAAAAGGGCGCCCACTTCATCGAGCTGTGCTGCCAGCGCAAGATCCCCCTGGTCTTCCTGCAGAACATCACGGGCTTCATGGTGGGCCGCCGCTTTGAAAACGAAGGCATTGCCCGCGCGGGCGCCAAGATGGTCACGGCCGTGGCCTGCGCCCAGGTGCCCAAGTTCACCGTGATCATCGGGGGCTCCTTTGGCGCGGGCAACTACGGCATGTGCGGCCGTGCCTTCAACCCCCGCTTTGTCTGGATGTGGCCCAACGCCCGCATCAGCGTGATGGGCGGCGAGCAGGCCGCCAGCGTGCTGGCCACCGTCAAGCGCGATGGCATTGAGAGCCAGGGGGGCCACTGGAGCGCCGAGCAGGAAGAACAGTTCAAGGCCCCCATCCGCCAGCAGTACGAGGACCAGGGCCACCCCTATTACGCCAGCGCCCGCCTGTGGGACGACGGCATCATTCGCCCGGCCGACACGCGACGCGTGCTGGCCCTGGGCCTGAGCGCCAGCCTCCACGCGCCCATCGAGGACACACGCTTTGGCGTGTTCCGCATGTGAGCCCCCACCCTCAAAGGATGACCCCATGTCCATGATCGATGTGATTCGACAAGGCCCGGTGGCTCGGGTCTGGCTCCACCGGCCCGAGCGCCGCAATGCCTTTGATGCCGCCACCATTGCCGAGCTGACACAGGCCTTTGTCAGCCTGTCCCAGGACACCGATGTGCGCGTGGTCGTGCTGGGCGCCCACGGCCAGGCCTTCTGCGCGGGCGCCGATCTGAACTGGATGCAGGCCATGGCGGGCTACTCCTGGGACGAGAACCACGCCGATGCCCTGGGCCTGGCCGACATGCTCTGGGCCATCGATCAATGCCCCGTGCCGGTGATCGCCGAGGTGCAGGGCGATTGTTACGGCGGCGGCGTGGGTCTGGTCGCTGCCTGCGACATCGCGGTGGCCGCGCAGGAGGCGCATTTCAGCCTGTCCGAAGTGCGGCTGGGCCTGATCCCGGCCACCATCAGCCCTTATGTGATCCGCGCCCTGGGCGAGCGTGCCGCACGCCGCTACATGCTGACAGCCGAACGCTTTGATGCGGCTCAGGCCCTGGCCCTGGGCCTGGTGCACGAGACCTGTGACGCGGCCGAGCTGAGCCCGCGCGTCGAAGCCCTGGTGCACGCCATCGTGCACAACGGCCCCCAGGCCGTGCGGGCCAGCAAGCGACTGATCCGCGATGTCAGCCATGAGGCCCCGGGCAGCGATCTGCGCGACACGACAGCCCGGCGCATTGCCGACATCCGCGCCAGTGACGAAGGCCGCGCGGGCATGCGCGCCTTCCTGAACAAGACCCAGCCCGACTGGACCGTCAGCCCCGAGACCTGGCTGGCCATCGAGCCCGTGCGGAGACCCTGATGTTCCACAAGATCCTCATTGCCAACCGCGGCGAGATCGCCTGCCGCATCGCGGCCACGGCACGCCGCCTGGGCATCCGCACCGTGGCCGTCTACTCCGACGCCGATGCATGTGCCCGCCATGTGCAGGCCTGCGACGAGGCCGTGCACCTGGGCCCGTCGCCCGCCCGCGAGAGCTACCTGCGTGGCGACCTCATCGTGCAGGCCGCCCTGCGCACGGGCGCACAGGCCATCCACCCTGGCTATGGTTTCCTGAGCGAGAACGCCGATTTCGCCCGCGCCTGTGCGGCCGCCGGTCTGGTCTTTGTGGGCCCCACCCCCGAGGCCCTGGCCGCCATGGGCAGCAAGTCCGCCGCCAAGACCCTGATGGAGGCGGCGGGGGTGCCTCTGGTGCCCGGCTACCACGGCGACCGCCAAGAGGCCGACTTCCTGCAGGCGCAGGCGGCCCGCATCGGCTACCCGGTGCTGATCAAGGCCAGTGCGGGCGGCGGCGGCAAAGGCATGCGCATCGTGCAGCGTCCCGAGGACTTTGAGGCCGCCCTGGCCTCCTGCCAACGCGAGGCCCTGGGCAGCTTTGGCGATGAGCGGGTGCTGGTCGAGCGCTACCTGGCGCGCCCCCGCCACATCGAGGTCCAGGTCTTTGCCGACACGCACGGCCACACCGTGCACCTCTTCGAGCGGGACTGCTCCGTGCAGCGCCGCCACCAGAAGGTGCTGGAAGAAGCCCCTGCCCCCGGCATGAGCGAGGCCTGCCGCCAGGCCATGACCGATGCCGCCATCGCCGCTGCGCGCAGCGTGGGCTATGTGGGTGCAGGCACCGTGGAGTTCATTGCCGAACACGATGTGGCGCTCAGCGGGCGCTTTTACTTCATGGAGATGAACACCCGCCTGCAGGTCGAGCACCCAGTCACCGAGGCCATCACCGGGCATGACCTGGTCGAGTGGCAACTGCGCGTGGCCGCTGGCGAGCCACTGCCCGTCACGCAGGCCCAGTTGCAGATCCGGGGCCACGCCATCGAGGCTCGCCTCTGCGCCGAGAACCCATCCCAGCAGTTCCTGCCCGCCACCGGGCGCCTGCAGGTTCTGCGCACCCCGGCGGCCAGCGCCTTTGCGGTGTCCGAGGTACGCATCGACAGTGGCGTGCGTGAGGGCGATGAGATCTCGCCCCACTACGATTCGATGATCGCCAAGCTCATCGTGCATGGTGCAGACCGTGCGCAGGCCCAGGCCCGCCTGGACGCGGCCCTGGCGGAACTGCACATCAGCGGCCTGCAGACCAATGTGGCCTTCGTGCGGCGCCTGGCGCGCACCCGCGCCTTCCGTGAGGCCGATCTGGACACGGCGCTCATCGAGCGCGAACACGAGGCCCTGTTCGGCCCGGCCACGCACGACCCATCCGCCCCGCCCTGGTGGCCCGTGGCTGCTGCCGTGGCACGCTGGCTGCACGAGGAGGCCCACTCACAGGCCACGCCGACCGACCCCTGGGCCGCCACCGATGGCTGGCGCCTGCAGGGCCCTGGCGCCCAAGGACGCCGCTGGCTGGATCTGCTGATCGAGCCAGCGGAAGCCCCCGTGCCGCAGCGCCTGGAGACCCTCATCGAACATCGGGGGGAGGCGTCATGGCCCTGGCTGCACCTGGCCGGCGAGCACCGCGCCTTCGCTGCCCTGGCGCGGGGCAACGATCACTTCGACCTGACCCTGGGTGAGGCCCGCCAGCAGGTGGCGGTCTACCCGGTGAACCAGGGCACCCGCGACGAGGCGCTGGACGTCTTCATCGATGGCCAGCGTACCCGTGTGCGCCGGGCCGACCCCCTCGCTTCCCAGGCGGAAGACCACGACAGCGGCGCCCGCCTGTGCACCCAGATGCCGGGCCGCGTGCTGGCCGTGCTGGTCCAGGCCGGACAGACCATCCAGCGCGGTGACCCTCTGGTGGTCACCGAAGCCATGAAAATGGAGCACACCCTCAGCGCCCCACGCGACGGCATCGTCAGTGAGCTGCTGTGCCAGGTCGGCGATCAGGTCGCCGAAGGCACCGAACTGTTGCGCCTGAGCGAGCCCCTCCGCTGACCCCCTTTTTGCCAGGAGCCCCTGCCTCATGTTCCCAACCCATGTCACCCTGGTGGACGTCGGCCCGCGCGACGGCCTGCAAAACGAGTCACAGCTCATTCCCAGCGCCGACAAGATCGAGCTGGTGCGCCGCCTGCAGGCCGCGGGTCTGACCGAGATCGAAGTCACCAGCTTTGTGAGCCCCAAGTGGGTGCCACAGATGGCCGACAACGCCGAGGTCATGGCCGGCATCCAGCGCCAGGCCGGTGTGCGCTACAGCGTGCTCACGCCCAATATGAAGGGCTTTGAAGGGGCCCTGGCCGCCCGTGCCGATGAGGTCGTCATCTTTGCCGCCGCCAGCGAGGCCTTCAGCCAGCGCAACATCAACTGCTCGATCGCCGAATCCATCGCGCGTTTCAGGCCGGTGGCCGACGCCGCCCGCGCCCAGGGCATGAAAGTGCGGGCCGCCGTATCCTGCGCCCTGGGCTGTCCCTACCAGGGCGAGGTCTCGCCCGACGCCGTCGAGGACGTGGTGCAGCGCCTGCTGGACATCGGTGCCCAGCACATCGGCATCGCCGACACCATCGGCGTGGGCACGGCCGGGCGCGTCAAGACCGTGATGGAGCGCGCGCTCAGGCATGTGCCACTGGCCGAACTCAGTGGCCACTTCCATGACACCTATGGCCAGGCCCTGACCAACATCTACGCCAGCCTGAGCCTGGGCATCCACACCTTTGACACCAGTGTCGCCGGTCTGGGCGGCTGCCCCTATGCCAAGGGCGCCACCGGCAATGTGGCCACCGAAGACGTGGTCTACCTGCTGCACGGCCTGGGCCTGCACACCGGCATCGACCTCGACCGCCTGGTCGATGCTGGCGCCTTCATCTCGGGGGTGCTGGGCCGCCAGCCCGCCTCCCGTGTCAGCCGTGCCCTGCTGGCCAAGCGCCAACCCCACTGACCTCGATCCGCCCCATCCAAGGAGACCGCCATGAACCTGCCCGGCCTGAACCACCACCTGGGTGACGACATCGATGCACTGCGCGACGCCGTGCGCACCTTCTGCGCACGCGAGCTGGCCCCCCGCGCGGCCGACATCGACCGTGACAACCTCTTCCCGGTCGACATGTGGAAGAAGCTGGGCGATCTGGGCCTGCATGGCCTGACCGTCTCCGAGGAGTACGGCGGCACCAACCTGGGCTATGTGGCTCACATGGTGGCCATGGAAGAAGTCAGCCGCGCCAGTGCCTCGGTGGGCCTGAGCTATGGCGCGCATTCCAACCTCTGCGTCAACCAGATTCACCGAAACGGCAGCGAGGCGCAAAAGCGCCGCTACCTGCCCCAACTGATCAGCGGCGAGCATGTGGGCGCCCTGGCCATGAGCGAGCCCAACGCCGGCTCCGACGTGGTCAGCATGACCCTGCGTGCCGACCGGCGTGGCGACCACTATGTGCTCAACGGCAGCAAGATGTGGATCACCAATGGCGGCGACGCCGACACCCTGGTGGTCTATGCCAAGACCGACCCGGCCGCAGGTGCCAGGGGCATGACGGCCTTCATCATCGAAAAGGGCATGAAGGGTTTCAGCAAGGGCCAACACCTGGACAAGCTGGGCATGCGCGGCTCCAACACCTTTCCCCTCTTCTTTGAAGACTGCGAGGTGCCTGTCGACAATGTGCTGGGCGGTGAAGGCAACGGCGCCCGGGTGCTGATGAGCGGCCTGGATTACGAGCGCGCCATCCTGTCAGGCGGGCCGCTGGGCATCATGCAGTCCGTGATGGACCACGTCATCCCCTACATCCACGAACGCAAGCAGTTCGGTCAGGCCATCGGCGAGTTCCAGCTGCTGCAGGGCAAGGTGGCTGACATGTACACGATGCAGCAGGCCACACGGGCCTTTGCTTACACCGTGGCCAAAAACCTCGATGCCCTGGGCGAGCAGCACGCCCGCCACATCCGCAAGGACTGCGCGGCGCTGATCCTGATGACGGCCGAGAAGGCCACCTGGATGGCCAGCGAAGGCATCCAGATCTTCGGCGGCAACGGCTACATCAACGACTACCCGCTGGGCCGTCTGTGGCGCGATGCCAAGCTCTACGAGATTGGTGCGGGGACGTCGGAGATTCGGCGGATGCTGATTGGCCGAGAGTTGTTTGCGCAGACGGCGTGATGTCCTCGTCCGCGCTTTGACCAAGTCATAGCCATCACAACTGGGTTTCCACCTTCCGACCCGAAGAGTCCAGATACCACCCGGGCTGCACGACTCGGCCGTTCTCGATCGTGGCCTCTCTGAAGTCGCCACCGGCCTGCTCATAGATCAGCTCCCGAACGCATTCATCCCCGCACCGACGAGCTTCTGCCTCCGGCATCGGCCGCCCTCGCTCAATGTCCCAGCCCAGCAGAATGCCGTCGTCCTTGATGCGCAGCTTGAGTCGCAAGGCTCCGCCCTTGGCACGGATATCGTCCAGGATCTCATTGGGGATGCGCTCGGCCACTGGGATCGTGTAGTCACCAGCTACCGTCCCGCCTTCCCAAGCAATATTGCCATCAGGCCCCCACGCTGAATGCGCTCCGATTTTCCAAACCGCACGAACCGATCTTGGAATCGGGAACTTCGGGCCGACGTACGAAAGT
>NZ_DASUIT010000012.1:0-5311 GCF_036279655.1 Aquabacterium sp.
CATCCGCGAGCTCGATCGCATCCATATCGGGCAAGGCTCGCGCGGCCCCATCACCGAGAAGATCCAGAGCGCCTTCTTCGACATCGTCAATGGCCGCAATCCGAAGTACGCCAGCTGGCTGAGCAAGGTTTGATCTCTGAGCACAAAGGATTGACGCGATGAGCAACAACACCTCTCAAGCCAAGGCGGTGGTGGAAGTGGTCGCCGGCGACCTGCAGGGCCCGGGCGTGGTCTTCTGCCCCAACCCCAAGCAGCAGCTCTGGAGCCAGCACCCCAAGGTCTACATCGATGTGGCCTCGACGGGTGAGGGCAAGTGCCCCTACTGTGGCACGGTCTATCAGCTCAAGGCCGGCGAGAAGGTCGGTCACGGTCATTGATCGCCTGACGGCGTCGATGTCGACACAAGCCCGGGTCCTTCCCGGGCTTTTTCTTGCACAATGCCCCCCATCATGAAGACCCCGCACGAATTCGTTCTCACCCTGTCGTGTCGTGACACCACCGGCATCGTCCATGCCGTGTCAGGACTGCTCTACCAGGCTGGTTGCAACATCATCGATTCGCAGCAGTTCGGCGATGTTCAGTGCGATGACAGCACGGGCCTGTTCTTCATGCGGGTGCACTTTCAGGCCCCCGACCATCTGGCGGATACGGGCACGCTGGACAAGTTCTTTGCGCATGTGCGTGAGCAGTTCGGCATGCAGGCCACCATCCGCTCGCTGGCACGCAAGCCGCGTGTGCTGGTGATGGTGAGCAAGCACGGCCATTGCCTCAATGACCTGCTGTTTCGCTGGCGCTCGGGCTGGTTGCCGGTCGAGATCCCGGCCATCGTGTCCAACCACCCCGACTACGCCGAGCTGGCGGCCAGCTATGGCATCCCTTTCCATCACCTGCCCCTGCCCACGGGTTCGGGTCCCGAGGTCAAGCGGGCTCAGGAGCAGCAGGTCGAGGCGCTGGTGTCCGAGGCCCAGATCGACCTGGTCGTGCTGGCGCGCTACATGCAGATCCTCAGCCCCGAGTTCTGCGCCTTCCTCAAGGGGCGCGCCATCAACATCCACCACAGTTTCCTGCCCAGTTTCAAGGGGGCCAAGCCTTACTATCAGGCGCATGATCGGGGGGTGAAGCTGATCGGTGCCACGGCCCACTATGTGACGGCCGATCTGGACGAAGGGCCCATCATCGAGCAGGACGTCGAGCGGGTGGATCACACCCTCAGTCCCGAGGATTTCACGGCCGTGGGGCGCGATGTGGAGTGCATCGTGCTGGCACGGGCGGTCAAGTGGCACGCGGAGCACCGTGTGCTGATGAACGGTCACAAGACGGTGGTGTTCCGCTGAGGGTGTTGCACATGGCAGATTCACGTTCCCAGAAGGTGGCCAAGGCGGCCCTCATGGCCACGGCCGATGACACCGAAGCCGCTTTCTATGAGGCCATGCAGCATGCCGACATCGATCGCCTGATGGCAGTGTGGTCGGACGACGACGAGATCGCCTGTGTGCATCCCGGTGGCCCGCGCCTGGTGGGCAGTGTGGCCATCCGCGCGGCCTTCGAAGCGGTCTTTGCCAACGGACCGGTGAGGGTGAGCGTGGCCCATGTCCGCCGCATCGAGTCGACCACCTCGGCCGTGCACCATGTGCTAGAGAAGGTGCAGGCCATGGGCCCCGAGGGGCTGCAGACGGCCTATGTGCTGGCCAGCAATGTCTATCTGCGTGGCGCGCAGGGTTGGCGCATGGTGCTGCACCATGCCAGCCCCGGTCAGGCCGATGACATGCAGGAGATGATCGAGTCGTCTTCCGTGCTGCACTGACGAAGGGCCCGGCCCATGCACGATTGGCGAGCGCCCACCTGGCTGGGCGGTTCCGGGCGGCTGGGGGGCAACCTCCAGACGATCTGGCCCGCGCTGTTCTCGCGGGTGGCCCCGGACGCACCGGTGCTGCTGACGGGGCGCCTGGAGCGCTGGATCGCCCCGGATCAGGACTTTGTTGATGTGGACTGGCTGGCCGAGCCGGCCACGCCCCAATCGCCCCTGCTGGTGCTCTTCCATGGCCTGGAGGGTTCTTCGCGCAGCCACTATGCCCAGGCCTTCGGGCATTGGGCCTGGGAGCGTGGCTGGGGCTGTGCCGTACCGCATTTCCGGGGGTGCTCGGGTGAGCTCAATCGGGCGCCGCGCTTCTATCACAGCGGGGATCACGCCGAGATCGATTGGTTGTTGGCGCGCTTTGCCCAGAGTCACCCGCTGGGGCCCCGTGTGGCCGTGGGGGTGTCACTGGGGGGCAATGTGCTGCTGCGCTGGGCTCAGGAGTCGGGGCACAGCGGCCGCGCGCTGGTGCGGGCGGTGGCGGCGGTGTCGTCGCCCCTGGATCTGGCGGCGGCTGGGCACGCCATCCGGCAGGGTTTCAACCGCGCGGTCTACAACCGCATGTTCATGGCCAGCATGAAGCCCAAGGCGCTGGCCAAGCTTCGGCATTTCCCGGGGCTCTACGATGAGGCCACCCTGCTGCGCGCGCGTGATCTCTATGAGTACGACAATGTGGTGACCGCGCCCCTGCATGGTTTTGCCAGCACCGAGGACTATTGGGCGCGCTGTTCGGCCGGGCCTCGTCTGAAAGGCTTGACCGGCATCCCTGCGCTGGTGCTCAATGCACTGAATGATCCTTTTGTGCCGGCGGCCAGTCTGCCAGGGCCGCAGGACGTGAGTTCCTGGGTGACCCTGTGGCAGCCGCCGCAGGGGGGGCACGTGGGTTTTCCGGCAGGGGCCTGGCCGGGGCATGTGGGCGCCATGCCCGAGGCTGTGGGAGCGTGGCTGGCTGGTCACCTCTGAGGAGCATAGGAATGGATGACATCGTCAAGGCGGCCCTCAAGAAGTGGCCCAACGTCCCGCATTGTTATGACTGGCTGGCGCTGGATGCGCGCGGCGACTGGTATCTGCGCGATGAGGGGGCCCAGCAGGCCGGGCCTTTCCCGCAGTCCAGGGGCAGCCGCATCAACCACGACAAGCTCAAGGAGTTCATCCAGCGCAACTACGATGTGGATGAGCGGGGCGCCTGGTTCTTTCAGAACGGCCCTCAACGGGTCTATGTGACGCTGGAGGCGGCGCCCTGGGTGCTGGGCCTGTCCCAGCAGGGGCGCGAGTTCCACATCGACACCCATACCGGGCGGGAAGTCTCCAGCGTGGTCAATTGCTGGCTGGACGAGCAGGGGCGTGTGTTCCTGGCCACCGACCTGGGGCTGGGCGTGGTGCGTTCCATGGACATGCTGGTGGCATCAGAGGCCATCGAGGCCATGGGGTGGCACCCGCAGGAGGTGGCCTTTGATGAGCTGCCGCTGCGTTATGGCTATGTCCTGAAGCCCGCCGCAGCGCCAGAGGCCTCGGCATGAAAAAAGCCGGTCAGTGACCGGCTTTGGATGTGGGGCCGAGCGACTCGTTCAGGGAGCCGACGCTGCCGATGCGGCTTCCGAGGCGGCGGCTGCCACGGCGGGGGCTTCGAACTTGGCGCCACCGGCGTTGGCCATGTGGACCACGGCACGCTTGATCTCGTCAGGAGTGAAGGTGCCGGAGTTCTGCGAAGGCATGGCGTTCTTGCCCTTCATGGCCGAGTTCCAGAGAGTTTCCAGGCCTTGCGCAATGCGAGGGCCCCAGGCAGCAGCATCGCCGAACTTGGGCGAGCCCAGTGCGCCGGCTTCGTGGCAGGCAGCGCACTGTGCCTTGTAGACGGCTTCACCGCTGTTGGAGCCGGGGGCCACAGTGACGGCCTGGATCTCGACGGAGCCCACGGGCATGATGCGTTGGGCGACGGACTCAGGCGCCAGGGCATTGCTGCCGGCGGCCGACTTGGCGGCAGAGTTCACGTAGAGCACCAGCAGGGCGATGATGACCACGGGCACGACAAACGCCAGCACCACGGCAACGATCAGTTGCTGGGGCGTCTGGATGGGGCCTTCGTCGTGGGAGTGGGGCTCTTGGCTCATGGAGTCCTCGGTGCTGGGGGGCTTTAGGGGTTGATCAAGGGGGCGCAAGTCAGGGCATGGCCCTGCACAACCACGGGATTATAAAACCCACAGAGCGGTTTTTGCTGTGTCGATGTTGCGATTGAGGGCCTGCCTGGGCAGGGATGTGCCCGGTTTCATGGGACGGGACTGCTAGAATGGCAGCCGCTGCGCCCGTAGCTCAATGGATAGAGTACTGCCCTCCGAAGGCAGGGGTTGCTGGTTCGATCCCAGCCGGGCGCGCCACTGTGGTGGCCTGGGGCAAACTGCCACGCCAGCCGCCATCATCACGCACGAAGGCGCTCTGATGCGCGAACCAACCCCTGAAAGACGCTGTCGGCCAACGCTGGCGGAAATCCGTCGGGCAGTTGGCGCGTGACTTGAGCGATGACTTCAGGCGTGCGTGCGACCAGATCATCCAGCAGGGCTTCGACGGCTTGGCCATCGACCGTGACCACGCCGTGTCGGGTTCCCTCGGTCAGCTTGACCTTGAACGGTGAGATCTGGGTGGTGCCATGCGCCAGATGCCGACTCGGATCCCGTTCATCCACAGGTCCAAGGCTCGGGTATGAGATCGTCTTCCCATGGCCTTGTGTTACCAAGTCGACCCATTGTCCGCCGAGGGCTCTGCGGCCCGGACGCCGGTTTGGGGTGTGGACTTGGCATGCAGCACCAACTCCACGCCGAGCAGGTCGAGGAGCTGAAGCAGACGTTCGGCAATGACTTTGCTGGCATTGCGTTCCAGCGCAGAATAGGTTTGCTGTGTGACCCCCAGGCGCAGCGCGACTTCGGCTTGCGTCAAGCCTGCGGCCTTGCGAAACGCTTGCATACAGTTCACGATTTGTCTTCTGGATAGACAAGTGATGGGCTGTAAATCAGAAGTACGCCACAAAGGCTGTATCTCGGAATGACAGCTTTTGGTTTGTGCCGGCGCGGGAGATCGAGTCATGCACGGCCATGCGTACAACATAGGTGTGGCGGTGTGTCAATGGCCAACGGAATGCCCCCGTGAGTGCGGTAGCGCACATTAGGGAAAGCCATGGCTGTCTACACTGTGTGTACATCCAAAGTTGGCCTTGGCGTGTTGCCCAAGTCTGCGATTGCTAGGGAGCGAGAGATGCCTGAACCCCGAGCGAATCGGCTCCTTGCAGCTTTACCCCAAGCCGAGTGGCTCCGCTGGGCACCCAAGCTGGAACGGGTGGTGATGCCGCTGGGCTCGGCCATCTACGAGTCGGGCGGCAAGCTCAATCATGTGTACTTTCCGACCCAGGGCATCGTGTCCTTGCTGTACGTGACCGAAGACGGCTCATCGTCCGAGCTGGCCGTG
>NZ_DASUIT010000013.1:0-8854 GCF_036279655.1 Aquabacterium sp.
GATGCGGGCGTGACCATGGGGCTGTACTGCTACCCCATCCTGATGGCGGCCGACATCCTGCTGTTCAATGCCCACCGCGTGCCGGTCGGGCGCGATCAGGTGCAGCACATCGAGATGGCGCGCGATGTGGCTCAGCGCTTCAACCACCTCTATGGCCAGGGCAAGGAGCTGTTCGTGCTGCCACAGGCCGAGGTCGAAGACAGCGTGGCCACCCTGCCAGGCCTGGATGGGCGCAAGATGTCCAAGAGCTATGACAACACGGTGCCCCTGTTCGAAGGGGGCGCCAAGGCTCTTAAGGACGCCATTGCACGCATCGTGACCGATTCGCGCCTGCCCGGTGAGCCCAAGGACCCCGAGAGCGCTCACCTGGTCACCATCCACGATGCCTTTGCCGATGCGGCCACCCGCAGCGCCTTCCATGCTGACCTGCGTGCGGGCCTGGGCTGGGGGGATGCCAAGCAGCGCGTGGTGCAGTTGATCGAGGGCCATGTGGGCCCCATGCGTGAGCGTTATGCCGAACTGATGGCCCACCCCGAGCACATCGAGGAGGTGCTGCAAGCGGGCGCCCACAAGGCGCGCGCGCTGTCGGCCCCCTTCCTGGCCGAGTTGCGCCATGCCGTGGGCCTGCGCACCATGGTGGCCGTGGGTCAGCCCCAGGCGGGCAAGGCCCATGCAGCCAAGGCCGATCTGCCGGTGTTCAAGCAATACCGCGAGGCCGATGGGCAGTTCTATTTCAAGCTGGCGGACGCCGATGGCAGCCTGTTGCTGCAAAGCCAGGCCTTTGCCGAGGGTCGCGAGGCCGGCAACTGGGTCAAGCGCTTCAAGCAAGAGGGCGCTCTGGTGCTTGACGGAGCGCCCGTGAGCTTGGCCGAAGGCGTGGACCGCGCCCGCGTGGAGGCGGCCCTGGCCGCCTTGGTGGCCGCCCAGGAGTGAGGCCAGGCCATGGCCGGCATCCACATCACCGACATTGAAGCGGCCATCAACTGGTGGCGTGAGCGCGCGCCTTCGCCCGATGGCGTCGGGCTTGCGCCCGAGTTGCTGCGCCTGGCCGAGGTCTATGCCCTGATGGTCTACTACCACGAGAGCGTCTGCGACGAGGACACCATGCCCCGTGCCGCGCTGGAGGCCTGGGGAGCCTGGTATGCCACCACGCCCGACACGCCCTGCATTGCGATCTGCTCGACCAGCCAGGGCGATGACCTCTGCAAGGGCTGTGGCCGCACCTTCGACGAGGTCCAGCTCTGGCCCGAGATGAGCCCCGCTGAAAAACGCCAGACCTGGCGCCGCATCACGCTGGAGTCCACCGCCTGGCGCTTCAACCGCTATGCGGAGCGGGCGGCCGAGGGTGCATCACCCCGGGCCGCCTCGCCAGGCGCGCCCGGTCAGGCGCGGACCTGAGCGCCGTTCACTGAGGAACGGCCGCTGCCTGAGCGCGCTGAAGCGCCTTGGCGTGGTCCTCGGGCAGGATGTGGCCGGCCGCCAGCGCCGCATCGGCAGCAGCCTTGTATTTGCTCACGTAATCGGCATGCGTCGGGTAGAGCGATTTGAGCTTGCTGGCGCTGAAGTACTCCGTGTAGCCGCCGGCCACGCAGGCAAACAGGTCCAGGAAGGCCAGAGAGCCAGTCGTGAAGTTGGCGTTGCCGTAGGTGGCGATGGGCGCCTCGATCTCGGGCAGGCGCAGGCCGCCGATCACATTGCCATGGGCATCCTTTTGCAGGCTGCCCAGCCAGTTGCGCTTCATGCGGGGGGCCACAGGCGGGGCCTTGCCGGTCAGCGTCCAGTTGGTCAGATGGCGCAGCGCGGCGTTCTGGGCCATGTAAAAGGGCATGGCGTTGTGCGGCTTGCCGCAATCGGGCTGATCAAAGCCCACCTCGCGCTCGCTGACCGAGTAGATGTTGTCCAGCAGGTACTGATCGGCATGGGCGGCGCCGGCCACCTCCCAATAGCGCACCAGGCCGGTGTCGATGGCCTTGGAGGTCGAGCCGAAGGCCGAGACATCCATTTGCGACTGGATCTGGAAGACGGGGACCTTGCTGTCGGCGCGGATCACCGTGGTCGAGGGCAGGTTGTCACCCGAGGCCAGGCGCACGCCGCTGGCCGCACGGCCATGGATCAGGATGCCATCGAACACATTGTCCTGAGGCTGGATGGCGTTGGCATAGGTGGTCAGGCGCATGGCCGATTGGGAGTGACCGCTGGTCAGCACCTTGACGGGCTTGAGTCCACCCAGCAGCACCTGGTACTGGTCTCGCACGGCCTGACCGGCCTGGGACAGGATGTCGTAGGAGATGTCGTCGGTGCTGATGTCGCTCGCGGCATAGCGGTCGCCATAGGCTTCCAGCTTCTTGACACCCTCGATGCCGACCTTCTGGTTGGCCAGGCCGATGTAGGCGTAGCCCTTGCGCAGGATTTCTTCGCGGTTCATGCCCCAGTCGACGTCCAGCGGGTAGCCGCTGCTGACGTTGAGCCATTCGACCAGCACGATGCCATTGAAGTTCGCTGCGTTGGCCGGGCGGCGCACGATCACGGCGGTCTTGAAGGGAGTGTTGCTGGACACCACCGTGGCCGCCCATTTGCCGTCGCTGCCCAGGGTGCCGGCGCTCTTGTAGCGGCGTGCCTGCCCGGAGATGAAGAACTCCTGCTCCACGAAGGGCGCACTGCCGAACTGGTCGGCGCGGTCGCCATAGCTGTCGCCCGGTGGGGCGAGCTCCAGTGTGGCGCGCGGTGCGCCGGCCATGGCCAGGGCGCTGATGGCAGCCAGCGAGGCGGCCATCACGGTGCGTCGCAGTGTCTGTCGTGCAAGGAAAGCTGGGAGCGTGCTCATGTGTGTTCCTGTTCTTGGTGTGTCGTTAAATGTTCGTCACACTAACAAAAACAATGCAGGCAGGCATGAGGACTTACCTGAGGTGGTGACACCCGTTTCAGGGGTTGGCGCCCGAGGCCGTGTCCCGGGCGGCAGTGGGCTGGGGGCGGGCCGCCGGGCTGCCGCGCAAAGCCTTCCAGAGGAAGGGCCAGATGGCCTTGGCAAAGGTCCACAGATCGGCCTGTGCCACGCAGGGCAGTTCGTGTCCTTGAGCCCACAGAGGGTTGCGTTGCGCAAAGAAGTCGATGGCCGGATCGGCCTGGCGCAGGGCCTCGGTGATCGGGGCGACCTCCTCCTTGAGGCAGTTGGCCTGCTCACCAAAGGTCAGCACCATGCGTTCCTGATCGAGGTGCCCGGGGTAGAGCTGCTCGCAGTAGTTCACCACCAGGTCTTTCAGGCCGGCGTGCTCCTGCCGATGATCCGGGTAGTAGGTCGGGAAGTTGCGCGCCAGCAGCAAATAGGTCTTGTAGCCCTTGGAGATCAGCAGCCAGTACTGTTTCGAGAAAGGGCGCTTGAGGGCTTCGATCAACAGCTTGCGGGCAAAGGCGGTCTGCAGCGTGCGCGAGCCCCAGTAGGCTTTCTCGATGATGGTGTCACCGCTGAACAGGCCCTTGACCCGGCGGCCCTCATGCTCGAAGTGGTAGATGCCCAGGGTGGAGAAGCCCACGATGCCTTGGTCCTTCTTGCGTCGCACCAGGAAGACGCCGTCCTTCTTGGTCAGGTCGCGCATGAAAGTGTCGATCGGACCATGGTCGTAGTAGGTCTCGAAGATCGCATGCATCCGCAGGATCTCGAAGATCCGCAGATCGCGTGTCTTGACGTAGTGGGTGTAGAGCATGATGGCGTTTGAAACAGACCTGGTGGGAGCGTGAGGAATTCTCGAATTCAGAGTTGAATCCCAAGAGAGGGCATACCCTCAAGGCAAGGTGATGTGTGCATCCATCAAGATGTTTCTGTTTGAAATGTCTTTTTCCTGCGTAAGGGTTACGCGAAAACAATCGTTTGAAACGGTGGTTTGCGGCGCAATCTCTGCATGACGTGGGCGATATCCCGTCTTCGTCGGGGGATCGGGTGTGCATCCCAGGCCGAGGGGCTCGATAGAATCGGGATTCCCCTCTGGATGGCACGACCCCACATGAACGCACCGATTCCTGGCGATACCCCTGCCGGCAAAGACGACCACAAGCCCACCAACTTCCTGCGCGGCATCATCGACCGTGATCTGGAGCAGGGCACCTACGCCAGCCGCCGCTGGGGTGGTACCCCGGGTGACGCAGCCCACCATGAGCAAGGTCAACCCGATCCCGCCAAGATCCGCACGCGTTTCCCGCCTGAGCCCAACGGCTACCTGCACGTGGGCCACGCCAAGAGCATCTGCCTGAACTTCGGTCTGGCGCGCGACTACGGTGGCGTCTGCCACATGCGTTTTGACGACACCAACCCCGAGAAGGAAGAGAAGGAATACGTCGACTCCATCCTGGACGCGGTGTCCTGGCTGGGCTTTGGCTGGGCCTCGAACTTCAATGGGCAGGCGCAGGACCATCTGTACTACGCCAGCAACTACTTCGACTTCATGTACCGCGCAGCGGAGTACCTGATCGAGGCGGGTCTGGCCTATGTGGACGAGCAGACGCCCGAGGAAATGCGTGCCAACCGGGGCGACTTCAGTACGCCCGGCAAGGACAGCCCTTTCCGCGCGCGCTCGCCCGCCGACAATCTGGCGCGTTTCCGCGAGATGCGCGACGGCGTGCACCCCGACGGCGCCATGGTGCTGCGCGCCAAGATCGACATGGCCGCGCCCAACATCAACATGCGCGACCCGGCCATCTACCGCATCCGCCGCGCCACCCACCACAACACGGGTGACACGTGGTGCATCTACCCGATGTACACCTTTGCGCACCCCATTGAGGACGCGCTGGAGCAGATCACCCACAGCATCTGCACGCTGGAGTTCGAAGACCAGCGCCCCTTCTACGACTGGCTGCTCGACCGCCTGGCCGAAGGGGGCCTGCTCAAGCAACCGACACCCAGGCAGTACGAGTTCGCCCGTCTGAACCTGACCTACGTGATCACCAGCAAGCGCAAGCTCAAGCAACTGGTCGATGAAAAGGTGGTGTCGGGCTGGGATGACCCGCGTATGCCCACCATCGTCGGCCTGCGCCGCCGTGGCTACACCCCCGAGGCCATCCAGCTGTTCTGCGAGCGCATCGGGGTCAGCAAGGCCGACAGCTGGATCGACTACAGCACCCTGGACATCGCCCTGCGCGACGATCTGGAAAGCAAGGCCCACCGTGGCATGGTCGTGCTCGATCCGGTCAAGCTGGTGCTCACCAACTGGGATGAGGTCATGGGCGCAGGTCACCTGGAGCCCTGCTCGCTGCCCGCCTTGCCCCACCCGCCTGAAGGCGTGCCGGAACCGGCTGCCCGCCAGTTCACGATCGGCCGCGAGGTCTGGATCGAGCGCGAGGATTTTGAAGAAGTGCCGCCCAAGGGCTACAAGCGCCTCTTCCCCGGCAACAAGGTGCGCCTCAAGGGCGGCTATGTGATCGAGTGCACGGGCTGCACTCGCGATGCCGAGGGCCGCGTCAGCGAAGTGCAGGCCACCTTGGTGCCCGACACCAAGAGCGGCACGCCCGGGGCCGACAGCGTCAAGGTCAAGGCCGCCATCACCTGGGTGGGCGTGGCCGATGGGGTGCCTGCTGAGGTGCGCATCTACGACCGGCTGTTCACCGATCCGCAGCCCGATGCCGGTGGCAAGGACTTCCTGGCCAGCCTCAACCCGGACAGCAAGAAGGTGGTCACCGCCTACGTCGAGCCTTCGCTGGCTCAGGCGCAGCCCGATCAGAAGTTCCAGTTCGAGCGTTTTGGCTACTTTGTGGCCGACCGCCTGGACCATGTGCCCGGTCGACCGGTCTTCAACAAGATCACCGGGCTCAAGGACGGCTGGGGCAAATGAGCCGGCTACGGGGCGTGTGAACGGATGCACGCGGCGGGCCCCGGATCAGGGTTTGCCGCTCGGGCTTACCCTTGGTAACCCTCAAGCGCGCCAGGGAGTCGTCCGATAGGATGGCTGTCGTCCGCTTCCAAGCTGTTCACCCCCCATGCCGCCATCTGGTCAGGCCAGTCGTTCCGCGAGCCAGAGCACCTGGCGCAGCCCCAGTGCCAAACACCAGCGTCGCATCGAGCTGATGGTGCTGATCGGTTGCGGCTTTCTGATCACCGCCGGGGTGGTCTGGGGTCTGCTGTTTGCCGTCAAGGGACAGTGGATCGTCGTGCCGATGGACATCATGTACATCGTGGCGGGCATCGTCGGCATCCTGCTGACGCGGCGCAAACAGGCCCATGCCGCCGGCATCTTGCTGCTGGCGATCCTGTTCATCACGCTGGTGGCGTTCTCCTTGCTGCTGGATGTGCCCACCGCCGCGGTGGGACGCTCGACCCATCACCTGATGCCCGCCCTGGCGGCCTGCGCCTTCATGTTCTTCAGGGGGCAGGGCCCCTGGTTGCGGCATGGTGTGACGGGCCTGTTCATGGCCGCCTATGTCTTTTTGGATGTGACCAGTTTTGGCCTGAGCCCGGCCTATGTGCAGCCCGATGAGGTGCGTGCCCTCAATGCCTGGGGCAACAACCTCTTTGCCATGGCCACGCTGTACATGGCCCTGATGGTGATGCAGGCCGACGTGAGCGAGCGCAATGCGCTGGAGGCGGATTTCCGCGCCGCCCTGGTCGAGGGACAGTTCGTGCTGCACTACCAGCCACAGGTGGACGCGCGGGGGCAGGTGATCGGGGCCGAGGCCCTGGTGCGCTGGAAGCACCCCAGGCATGGCATGGTGCCACCGGGTGACTTCATCCCCATGGCCGAGCAGACGGGCCTCATCCTGCCGCTGGGCGACTGGGTGATCAAGCAGGCCTGCACCCAACTGGCCCTGTGGGCCCGGGATCCGGCCACGGCATCCCTGCAACTGGCGGTGAACGTGAGCGCGCGGCAGTTCCGCCAGCCGGACTTCGTGGCCCAGGTGTCCAGCATCGTCGAGCGCTGTGGCGTCGATCCGCGCCTGCTCAAGATCGAGCTGACCGAGAGCATGCTGGTCAATGACATCGACGACATCATCGCCAAGATGGCAGCGCTCAAGGCGAGTGGCGTGAGTCTGTCGCTGGATGATTTCGGCACGGGGTTTTCATCGCTGTCCTACCTCAAGCGCTTGCCGCTGGATCAGCTCAAGATCGATCAGACCTTCGTGCGCGACCTGCTCACCAACCCCAACGATGCAGCCATTGCCAACACCGTGGTCAGTCTGGGACAGAACCTGGGCCTGGACGTGATCGCCGAGGGGGTGGAAACCGAGGGGCAGCGGGACTTCCTGGGCTCCATCGGGTGTCATCGCTATCAGGGCTATCTGTTCAGCAAGCCCATGCCGGTGGTCGACTTTGACGCCTACCTGGCCTCACGCCAGGTCGCTCAAGAGGCACCTGCGCCCGTGGCCGCATCGATGAACGCGCGCACCTGAGACGCGAATGTGGCGACCTCGATCGGTTTGGAGAGGTAGCCATCGCAGCCTGCGGCCAGCATCTTGGCTTCGTCACCCTTCATGGCATAGGCGGTGAAGGCCACGA
The DNA here is from genome assembly GCF_036279655.1 of Aquabacterium sp. Classification (GTDB taxonomy): domain Bacteria; phylum Pseudomonadota; class Gammaproteobacteria; order Burkholderiales; family Burkholderiaceae_C; genus Aquabacterium. Next base: position 7,481 of record NZ_DASUIT010000013.1, read on the forward strand.
TGACGATGTGCCGGGTGTTCGGGTCGGCCTTGAGTTGTCGGGTCAGGCTCAGGCCGTCCATGCCAGGCAACTGGATGTCCATCAGGATCAGGTCTGGCTGGAAGCTGGCAATCAGCGCAAGCGCCTGATCGGCATGGCTGGCAGACGCCACGGCGAAGGCGTTGGCGTCCAGGATGAACCCCACCAGTTCGAGGTTCATGACGTTGTCATCGACGATGAGCACCCGCGCTGGCGTCACGGCCCGTCCTCGTGCGGTAGGGCGTCCACGGGAGGGCGCCAGCGGCTCATGGCCTGGAGCATGTTCGCCAGCGCGCCGCCGCCCTTGCTCAGCACCGCCCGTGCAGATCGGGCCAGGTTCTCGTATTCCTCGTCCGTGAGGATCATGCTGGTCCAGATGAAGACCGGGGTGTGTTGCCACAGCGGCATCCGGTGCAGCGCATCGAGGACGGCAAAGCCATCGAACTCCGGCATCATCAGATCCAGGATGATGGCGTCTGGTTGATGGTGATCGATGTCCTGGAGTGCCTGGCGGCCATCGAGCAGACAGATGGGCTGGAGGCCCATGCCCGAGAGCGTGGCGCGCATCAGGTCCAGGGCATAGGGGTCGTCGTCGATCACCATCACCCGGCCGGGCTGCTCGGTTGAGCCCGGGCGGATTTGTGCCATGGCGGCCACCACCTCCTGTGTGCGAATGGGTTTGCTCAGCACATTGGCCACCGCGAAGGTGGCGGTGTCGCCGCCGTCGATGGGCATGGTGACAGCCAGCACGGGTGAGTGCTGGCTGGGCCCTTCGCGTCGGATGCTGGCCAGCGTGCCCAGTCCATGCTGGTCGGGCAGCAGCAGATCCAGGGTGATGGCATCGTAGGCACGGTCCCGCGCGTGGGCCAGGGCCTGCTCGCCGGTGGGGGCTGTGTCGACGTGAAACCCCGCGCTGGAGAGCTGCTCGATCACCTGCGCCTGCTGCGATCGCTGATTCTCGATCATGAGCAGTCGGTGCCTGGCGGGTTCGGTGTTGGATGGTGGCGCCGTGCAGACGCGCTGGAGCACGACATGGAACACGCTGCCCACCCCGGGGGTGCTGCGCACGCCCACCTGACCGCCTTGGGCCTCGACCAGCCGGCGCGTGAGTGCCAGGCCCAGGCCCGTGCCGGGATGCTGCTTGCTGTGGCCGGCATCCAGTTGCTGGAAGTCGACGAACAGGCGGGGCAGATCGGCCGCGGCGATGCCGATGCCCGTGTCCTCGACTTCCAGTCGGAAATGCTGGGGGCCTTCAGGGAAAGCACGCACTGTCACGCAACCGCCTTCTGGGGTGAACTTGATGGCGTTGGAGAGGTAGTTGTAGAGCACCTGCTTGAGTCGACCCGGGTCGATCAC
>NZ_DASUIT010000014.1:0-24737 GCF_036279655.1 Aquabacterium sp.
GATGCCACCACCGAAGCGGCCCGGGCGCCCTGGGGCAGCCGCCATCTGGTGATGACCCACCGGCACGACCTGGATCTGGCCATCGTCGATGCCCTGCTGCGCCGCGAGGACGTTCGCAGCGGCCAGGCCTGGGTCGGCATGATCGGCTCACGCACCAAGCGCGCGGCCTTCGAGCACCGCCTGCAGGCGCGAGGGCACGCAGCACAGGCCATCGCCCGCCTGCGTTGCCCCATCGGGTTGCCGGGCATTCAGGGCAAGGAGCCCGCGATCATCGCGATCGCCGTGATCGCCCAGTTGCTGCAGGATGGGCAGGCTTGACCGGCCCGGCCAGATGGTCGGCCACCGCGCGGGCCATGAACACGGCCTCCTCGTTGTGCGATCCCACGGTGTAGTCGTCGCTCATGCGCACGACCACCACGTTCTGGCGCGGTGAGACATAGATCGACTGCCCCTGGATGCCCGAGCCGGTGAAATCACCCCGGTCCCCCTCCAGCACGAACCAGTGGTAGCCGTAACCGAACAGGTCCATGGTCTTGCCATTGCGCGGCACCGCCTTGGCATGCCAGGACTGCGGATCGGCAAAGGTGGTCGAGCGGCGCACCCAGTCCTCGCTGAGCAGGGGCTTGCCCTTCCAGCGCCCGCCCTGGGCATAGAGCTGCCCGAAAGCGGCATAGCTGCGCGTGGTGGCATACAGGCAGCAGAAGGTGAAATCCCGACCCGTGGCGTCCGTCAGCACCTTGGCGTCATCGGGCAGGCCCATGGGCTTCCACAGCTTGTCGCGCAGCAGGCGATGCACCGGCTGCCCCGTCGCGGCTTCCAAGGCCATGGCAATGGCCTGTGAATTGATGCTGACATAGTCATAGCGGGCGCCGGGCACCTGGGCGGACTTCACCTCTGGCGTCAGGATCTGCTGACGCAAAGTCATGCCCATGCGCCCCAGGCTGTAGCGGTGGGCGATGGTCTCCATGAACAGGTTGATGCGCTCGACGTCTTCATCGAAGCGCACGCCCGAGCTCATCAGCAGCGCATGCCGAAAGCTCACCTTGGCAAAGCCATTGTTGGCCAGTTCAGGGGCGTAGCGGTCCATGGGATCGTCCACGGACTTGATCTTGCCCTCGGCAATGGCCACGCCCACCAGGGCCGACAGCATCTGCTTCATCAGGGACCACGACTGATGGCGCGAGCCCGCGTCGTAGGGCCAGCGGTGGTGCTCGTACACGACCTTGCCCTCGTGCAGCACCATCAGGCTCTTGACACTGCCGCGTTCCTTGAAGGATTCCAGGGTGTGCGTGGCACCGGCGAAGCTGTAGCTCACCTTGGACAGATCGGTCGGTGCCCGAGGCAGGACCTCGCGCTCGGATCTGGCGACATCCACCGTGACGCGTGGCAAGAGCCATTCCGGCTTGAACAACTGCGGCGGCAAGGCGGCCCGAGCAGGCAGCGACACGGCCCCCACCACCAGGGCCAGCATGGCCATCATGTGCCGCATGGGCACCCCCTCCATCATCATTGTTGGTCTCCTCGGCATGCACACATCATGTCCCCGAGGATACAGCCCGCTTCAAAAGGATCAAGGAGCTGCTGGCAAGGTGGTGAACCAGGCCCCCAACTGAGCCCTCTCCGCCTCGGTGATCTGGGTCGCATTGTTCATGGGCATGGCCTTGAGCACCACCGCCTGCTGGTAAATCTTCTGGGCATGCTGGCGGATCAGCTCGGGCGTGTGCAAGGCCACCCCCTTGTTGGCCAGATCCGCGTTGTGGCACATGGCGCAGCGCTGCTGCACGATGCCCTGCACCTGAGCAAAGCGCTGCTCGGGCGTGATCTGAGGGGCCTGCGCCTGTGGCGCCACCGGCGTTGGCGCCAGCCACACCGCCACGCCCAGCAGCAAGGCCACACTGGCCACTGCCCAGCGCCACGGCGCCCCCTGGCCCGCCAGGGCCGTCTTGTGGCGCGCCACGAAGAACTGCCGAATGAAGGCCCCCGCCATCATGATCAGCACCAGCACCAGCCAGTTCTGGGGGTGGCTGTAGGCCCAGCCATAGTGGTTGCTGAGCATGGCGAACAGGACCGGCAACACAAAGTAGGTGTTGTGCACACTGCGCTGCTTGCCCCGCTGGCCATGCACCGGGTCCACCGGCTGGCCCGCCTTCATGGCCGCCACCACCTTGCGCTGCCCCGGAATGATCCAGAAGAACACATTGGCACTCATGGCCGTGGCGATCATGGCCCCCACCAGCAGGAAGGCGGCCCGCCCCGCAAAGAGCTGGCAAGCCAGCCAGCTGGCCAGCACCACCACGCCAAACACCAGAGCTCCCAGCAAGGCGTCCTTGCCCGGCATGCGCCCCACTGTGCGGCACAGCCCGTCATAGATCAACCAGAAGCCCGCCAGGAAGCCCAGGGCCGTGTGCACCGCCACCACCGGGGTCCAGTCATGCACCGTCTTGTCGATCAGGAAGGTGCCCGCGTTGAACAGGTAGAGCACCGTGAACAGGCCAAAGCCTGTCAACCAGGTGGAATAGCTCTCCCAGTAAAACCAGTGCAGGTGCGGCGGCAGGGCCTTGGGCGCCCCCAGGTACTTCTGCGGGTTGTAAAAGCCCCCGCCATGCACGGCCCACAGCTCTCCTCCTACCCCCTTGGCCTTGAGCTCAGGGTCGGTCGGCGGCGTGAGGCTGTTGTCCAGCCACACGAAGTAGAAGGACGAGCCCACCCAGGCGATGGCCACAACCACGTGCGCCCAGCGCAGCAGCAGATTGACCCAGTCCAGGGCATAGATCAACCAGGGAGAGCCCTCCATCATGTCCACCTTTCAGCTGCCACGGTAGGTCGAGTAGGCCCAGGGGCTCACCAGCAAGGGCACGTGGTAATGCGCCTCGGGGTTGGCAATGGCAAAGTCCAGCGGCACCTGCCCCAGAAAGGCTGGATCCGGCAGATCGGCGCCCTGTTCACGAAAATAGGCTTCGACCCCGAACAGCAGCCGGTAATGCCCCGTCTTGAAGTCAACGCCCGACAGCAAGGGCCCATCGACCCGCCCATCGGCATTGGTGCGCACGCTGCGCAGCGGCAGCCAGCGGCCATCGGCACAGCCATCGAGCGAGGGCTCGCGCACATAGAGGTCGATGCGCATGCCCTGCGCCGGCCCGCCCTTGACGGTGTCGAGCACATGGGTGGTCAATCGGCCCGCCGGTTCAGGCGGGGTGGGGGCATCAGGCGAAGAACTTGCTTGAGACACGGTGAGATCCAGACCAGAAGTGTGGGTTGCCTGCAGTTCAGAAAACTGTATACACTTTAACCACGATGACTGCTGCACGCAAGAAATCTGCCATCGCTGTGGCCCCCGCGCCAATCCCGGGTGACGAGCCCGCCATGCCCCCGCACGGCGAGGCCTCCAGCACGGAACACATCGTCGTGGCCATCACCCGGGCCATCGTCGAGCACCGGCTGCTGCCCGGCGCCAAGCTGGTCGAACAAAAACTCGGTGACCATTTCGGGGTGTCGCGCACCATCGTGCGGCAGGCGCTGTTCCGTCTGTCCGAGCTCAAGCTGGTGAGGCTGGAGCCGGCCCGGGGTGCATTCGTGGCCGCCCCCTCGATCGACGAGGCCCGCGAGGTCTTCGCCGTGCGCCGCATGATCGAGGGCCAGATGGTGCGCCAGCTGATCGCCCGCATCAAGCCGGCCGACATCCGCCTGCTGCGCACCCACCTCAAGGACGAGCGCGCCGCCGTGCGCCGCATCGATGTGCCCAGCCGCACCCGCCTGCTGTTTGACTTCCATGTGCGCATGGCCGAGGTGCTGGGCAACCGCGTGCTGGTCGAGCTGATGCAGGAGCTGGTCTCGCGTTGCTCACTCATCACCCTGATGTACCAGAGCGACGACGATGCCGAGCTCTCCAATGCCGAACATGTCGAGTTGCTGGCCGCCATCGAAGCCCGCGATGCCGATCGGGCGGTCGACCTCATCGACCGCCACCTCCTGAGTGTCGAGCGCCAGCTCACCGCCCAACCCTGCCCCACATGACCTACGACAGCACCGCCCCCTACCCGCGCGATCTGATCGGCTACGGCCGCGACGTCCCTCATGCCCACTGGCCGGGTGGCGCGCGCATCGCCGTGCAGTTCGTGCTCAATGTCGAAGAGGGCGGCGAGAACCATGTGCTGCATGGCGACGCCGGCTCCGAGCAGTTCCTCTCCGAGATCATCGGCGCGGCCAGCTTCCCGGCCCGCCACATGAGCATGGATTCGATCTACGAGTACGGCTCACGTGCTGGCGTGTGGCGCCTGCTGCGCGAATTCGAGCAGCGCCACCTGCCGCTGACCGCCTTTGGCGTGTCCATGGCCCTGGAGCGCCACCCCGAGCTCACCCAGGCCCTGGTCGATGCGGGCCACGAGATCGCCTGCCACTCCTGGCGCTGGATCCACTACCAGGCCATGGACGAAGCCACCGAGCGTGAGCACATCCGCCGGGGCACCGAGATCATCCGCCAGATGACGGGTGGCCTGTGGCCCCTGGGCTGGTACACCGGCCGCGACAGCCCCCAGACCCGCCGCCTGCTGCTGGACCAGGGTGGCTACGAGTACGACAGCGACTACTACGGTGACGACCTGCCCTTCTGGATGAAGGCCGCGCGCAGCGACGGCAGCCTCACCCACCAGTTGGTCATCCCCTACACCCTGGACGCCAACGACATGCGCTTTGCCTCTCCGCAGGGCTTCAACACGGGCGACCATTTCTTCCACTACCTGCGCGACAGCTTCGATGTGCTCTATGCCGAGGGCGACCCGGCCGGCCTGGACCGCCCCAAGATGATGAGCATCGGCATGCACGCCCGCCTGCTGGGCCGCCCGGGTCGGTTTGCCGGGCTGCAGCGTTTTCTGGATCACATCCAGGCCCGCAGCGACGTCTGGATCTGCCGCCGCATCGACATCGCCCGCCACTGGAAGGCCACCCACCCATGTCCCACGCTCCCTTGAGTCTCGCGCAGCTCCATGCCCTGGATGCCGACGGCTTCACCGCCGCGCTGGACGGCATCTACGAGCACTCGCCCTGGATCGCCCGTGCCGCCTGGGCACAGCGCCCCTTCCACACACTGCCCCAGCTCAAGGCGGCCCTGGCCAAGGTCGTGCGGGAGGCCAGCGAGGCGGAGCAGTTGGCCCTGATCCGCGCCCACCCCGAGCTGGCCGGCAAGGCCGCCGTGGCGGGCGCCCTCACCGCCGAATCCACCGACGAACAAAGCCGCGCCGGGCTGACGCATTGCAGCCCCGAGCAGTTTGCCCTGCTGCAGCAGCTCAATGCGGACTACAACGCCCGGTTTGGCTGGCCTTTCATCCTGGCCGTACGCGGCCCACGGGGCCAGGGCCTGAGCCGCGAGCAGATCATCGCCACCTTCCAGCGCCGCCTGCGCCACACGCCCGAGTTCGAACGCGCAGAATGCCTGCGCCACATCCACCGCATTGCCGAGATCCGCCTGAACGACCGATTCGGCCTCACCCCCACCCTGGGCAACCAGGTCTGGGACTGGGCCGAGGCGCTGGCGGCACACACCGAAGGCCTCCCCGCCACCGAGGGCGGCCCCTGCCCGCTCACGGTGACCTACATGAGCACCGCCCATCAGGCCTGCGCTCGGCAACTGGTGGACTGGATGCGGGACGCCGGCTTTGACGAGGTGGGCATCGATGCCGTGGGCAATGTGGTGGGCCGCTACCACGGCAGCGACCCGCAGGCCCCTGCCCTGCTGACCGGATCGCACTACGACACGGTCCGCAACGGTGGCAAGTACGACGGCCGCCTGGGCATCCTGGTGCCCATGGCCTGCGTGCGCGAACTGCACCGCCAGGGGCGTCGCCTGCGCCATGGCATCGAGGTGGTGGGTTTTGCCGAAGAAGAGGGCCAGCGTTATGCCGCCACCTTCCTGGGCTCCGGAGCCCTGGTCGGTGACTTCAAGCCTGCGTGGCTGGACCAGGTCGATGCCGAAGGCATCACCATGCGCCAGGCCCTGCAGGCCGCGGGTTTCAGCGCCTCGCTGGACGACATTGCCGCGCTTCGGCGCGACCCGGCACGCTACCTCGGCTTTGTCGAAGTCCACATCGAACAGGGGCCCGTGCTGGACGAGCACGACATGCCTCTGGGCATCGTCACCTCCATCAACGGGGTCCTGCGCATGACAGGCACGGCCCTGGGCACGGCCTGCCATGCAGGCACCACCCCTATGGGCATGCGCCAGGATGCGGCCCTGGCCGTGGCCGAGCTGATGCTCTACACGGAACAACGCGCCCGCCAGGACAGCGGCTCGCCCGCGGGAGCCTCGGTGGGCACCGTGGGGGTGCTGCACGTGCCGCAAGGCTCGATCAATGTGGTGCCGGGGCGCTGCGATTTCACGCTCGATCTGCGCGCGCCCACCAATGAGCAGCGCGATGCGCTGGCCCGCGATGTGCTGGCCTGTGCTCGTGAGGTGGCCAAGCGCCGTGGGGTGGAGATCCACATCCAGGAGTCGGTGCGCGCCTCGGCCAGCCCCTCCCACCCGGCCTGGCAGGCCCGCTGGGAGGCGGCCGTGCAGCGCCTGGGTCTGCCCCTGTTCCACCTGCCCAGCGGCGCGGGACACGACGCCATGAAGCTGCACGAGATCCTGCCCCAGGCCATGCTGTTCGTGCGGGGCGGCCATGCAGGCATCAGCCACAACCCGCTGGAAACCATCACCAACGACGACGCCCAACTCTGTGTGGACGCCTTCATGCACCTGCTGGAGAGCCTATGAGCGACCCCTTGCCCTACGAGTTGCTGGACCAGTGGATCGACGCCCACTTCGATGAAGAAGTGCGCTTCCTGCAAGCCCTGGTGCAGGTGCCCACCGACACCCCGCCCGGCAACAACGCCCCGCATGCCCAGCGCACGGCTGAGCTGCTCCAGGACTTTGGCTGGCAGGCCGAGCAGCACCCCGTGCCCGAAAACGAAGTGCGCGCCTATGGCCTGCAAAGCCTGACCAACCTCATCGTGCGCCGCCGCTTTGGTGAGGGCGGGCGCACCATCGCCCTCAACGCCCACGGCGATGTCGTGCCCCCCGGCGAAGACTGGACCCATCCGCCCTATGGCGGCGAGATCGTCGACGGCAAGCTCTATGGCCGCGCCTCGGCCGTCAGCAAGAGCGACTTCGCCACCTACAGCTTTGCCCTGCGCGCACTCGAAGCCCTCTGCCAGCAAGGGCCGGCCCCCGCCCTGCAAGGCGGTGTCGAACTGCACTTCACCTACGACGAAGAGTTCGGCGGCGAGCTGGGCCCAGGCTGGCTGCTGCGACACGGGCTGACCCACCCTGACCTGCTGATCGCTGCCGGCTTCAGCTACCAGGTGGTCACGGCCCACAACGGCTGCCTGCAGATGGAGGTCACCGTCAACGGCATGGCCGCCCACGCCGCCATCCCCCACACGGGCTTTGATGCCCTGCAGGCCACTGTGACCATCCTGCACGCGCTCTACCTGCAGAACCAGGCCTATCAGTTCGTGCGCTCGCACGTGCCGGGCATCACCCACCCCTACCTCAATGTGGGGCGCATTGAAGGCGGCACCAACACCAATGTCGTGCCCGGCAAGGTCGTCTTCAAGCTTGACCGCCGCATGATCCCGGAAGAAGACCCCGTGCAGGTTGAAACCGACATCCGCCGCGTCATCTACGAGGCCAGCGAGCCCATCCCCGGCATCACCGTGGATGTCAAACGCCTGCTGCTGGCCCACGCACTGCAGCCCCTGCCCGGCAACGCGCCCCTGGTCCAAGCCCTGCAAAAGCACGGCGAGATCGTCTTTGGTGAGCCCATCCCCACCAGCGGCACCCCGCTCTACACCGATGTGCGCCTGTACTGCGCGCGGGGCATCCCGGCCGTCATCTATGGTGCCGGGCCGCGCACCGTGTTTGAATCCAACGCCAAACGGGCCGACGAGCACCTGGTGCTCGAGGACCTGCGGCGCGCCACCAAAGTCGTGGCCCGCGCCCTGCTGGACCTGCTGCAACCCGCCGCCTGATTCCTGAGACGATTCTTGAGACAATCGGGCCACCATGCCCGAGCCCACCCCCGACACGCTGCCCCTGATCCACAGCTCCTTCTACCGCTTTGTGGCCCTGCCGGCCCCCGATGCGGTGGTCGAGATCCTGCGCGAACTGGTCGCCCCGCTGACCGGCAGCGTGCTCGTGGCCCACGAGGGCATCAGTGGCGCCCTGGCTGCCACCGAGCCCCTGCTAGCCGCCTTCGAGCACGCCGTGCAGCACGACCCGCGCCTGGGCGGTGCCTTCCTGGGCATGCCCTTCAAGCACAGCGCCTGCACCACCCGCCCGTTCTGGAAGGTGCGCGTGCACCGCAAGGACGAGATCGTGGCCCTGGGGGTGGACGGCGTCACCGGCGTCGTGCGCGACCGCGCCGAGGGCAAACACCTCAGCCCATCGGCCTGGCGCGATCTGCTGGCACAGGACAAGGTCGTCGTCATCGACAACCGCAACAGCTTCGAGTACCGGCTGGGCCGCTTCAAGAACGCCATCGACCCCCGTGTCGACAACTTCCGGGACTTCCCCGCCTATGTCCAGGCCCATGCCGACACCTGGAAGGCCGAGGGCCAGCGCGTGGCCATGTACTGCACCGGCGGCATCCGCTGCGAAAAAACCAGCGCCTGGATGCAGCACGAACTGGGGCTGGACGTCTACCAGCTCGACGGCGGCATCGTCAATTTCTTCCAGGCCCTGCCCGACGCCGACCGCGACTGGGAGGGCGAGCTCTTCGTCTTCGACAACCGGGTGGCCATCGACACCCACCTGCAAGAAACCGCCACCACCGCCGATCAGGTCTACAACGACTCGCCCGACGAGCGTTGGCGGCTGGAACGCGCCAGGCGCCTGGATTCGGTGAACCCCAAGACCTGAGGTAGGCTTGCGCAACGGGAGAGTCTGCATGAAGCGCATCCACCACATTTTGCTCATCGCCACGGCATCCAGCCTGCTGTGGGGCTGCTCGACGGTCACCGTCCTCAAGCTCGACCCCAGAAGCGGCAAACCCGCCGAGGGCGCGGCCGAAGGCCTGAGGTACTACATGCCTCGTCCCTATGTGTCGGTGCATGAGCCCTTCATCGTGGCCAGCGAGGTCTATCTGGCCGCGGGCGAAATGTCGCCCGACAGCCGCCATGTGTTGCTGACCGAAGTGCCTCAGGGCCTGAACGATCTGGTCAATCAGAAGCTGATCCGTGGCGATCAGCGCATGGGGGCCTTGAGAATCGATGCGTCTCAAATCAGCGCAGCGCCCCTGGCCCCCGAAGGCCGCCCCCACTCGGCCACGATGGACCAGAAGGACGACACACCCCCATCTGCCGCACCCGCTGCCAGCGCCGCCAGCAACCCCGTGCTCCGCCCCGGCATGGGCCATTTCAAGGCCGTCAACGACAACAGTGCCTATGCCGTGACCCCGCTGCCGCGCTACTTCAACATCGTCTGGCTGCCCGACTTTGACGAGCAGTACGCCGTCAAGGTCAGCCAGGGCCTGGGCAGCAGCGGCGTGCTGCTGGGTCTGGGTCAGGGCTGGAGCCTGCAATCGCTGGATGCCACCGTGGACAACTCCGCCCTGGCCAAGCCCTTGCTGGACTTTTACGCCGGCACCATCGGCGCCCTGCAGAAAGTGGCCACCGCCAAGATCGAGGCGCCCCTGGCCCTGCTCTCGGGCGGCTCGCCCCACAGCGCGGCGGTCAAGCCCGGCAAGAGCGCGCAGACCTATGCCGGCGGCACGCCCGTCACGCTCAAGGTGACCAAGGTGCGCATCGCCGCACCGGGCCTCTACCCTATCCTCAAACCCGCAGAGCTGGCCAGCGCAGCCGCCCAGGTCGGCGACATCGACAGCAAGCGCATCCTGCTGCCCAAGCCCCCCTTCACCAACATCGCTTTCAACACCTACGACGCCATCGTCATCGAGGCGGCCAGCCCCCGTGGCGACTCGGCTCTGCGCATCCAGCAGTATGTGGACAGCAGCCTGTCCCTGAAGATGGACGGCCTGGCCGGCACGGACACCGACACCGCCTCCAGCGGATCAGACCCCAGCCAGCGCCTGATGGCAGATGCGCAGAAGGCGCTCAACATCGAGCTCTCCAGCCCAGCCCTCAAGACACGCGGCAAGGCCTTCTTTGCCGCCACGCTGAGCGCCACCGCGGGGGCCGTCAAGGTGCTCCTGAAAAAGACCAGTGGCGGCACCGCTGGCGAGCTCGACGCTCTGCCCGACGACGACGAACTCAAGATCCTGGTCAAGAACACCTTGGGCGCCAGAGGGGTGAACGTCACCGAGATCACCATCCAGCGCTGAGACACCATGGACCGCTGGGCCCAACTGGACGAGGACGAACGCTTTCGCATCGCCCTGGATGTGGCGCGGCGGCGGGGCCGTGATCTCAGCCGACTGAGCACCAACATCATCGGCGTGGGTGCGGGCTATCGACTGCGCGGGGCCGAGCCCGAACGGGTGTCCGAGGTCTGTATCCGCTTTCTCGTCCGCCAGAAGTGGCAAGACCGGCGCGCCCGCGCCTCGCGCATCCCCGACCACATCGTGGCCTACCCCCTGATCGGCGATCGACGTGTGCGGGTCCGCATCCCCACGGATGTCTCCGACCTGTCAGCGGGGAGCCCCCATGCAGCGCTGGATCTGACCGGTGGCCTGGTGTCCCGCCACAAGGGCACCCCGCAGTCCTACGGCAGCGCCTGCTGCGCCGTGAGTTCGGCCTCCAACCCCGCGCACAAATACCTGCTGTCGTGCCACCATGTGTTCTCGCCCACCATGAGCGCCACCCTGCCCAGACAGGTGGACTGCATCGTGTCAGACAGCGGCCAGCGCATCGGGCCCCTCGTGGTGGCGGCCAGCACCCGGGGGCCTCTGGCCATGGATGCCGCCCTGGTGCGCATCGAAGACGAAGACATCGACACCTTGTCGATGTGGGGCCGCTGGCCCGTGAGCCGAGCCACTGACTTTGACCTCTCCGTACTGCATCAGCGTGGCCCCTTGTTCGTTCTGTGCCGCCAGCAGGTACCCGCCGTCGACGGGCAGCCCCCCGAGCTCCGCACCCAGGCCCTGGAGGTGCGCTTTGTGGGTGTCACCTTCCACCCCATCGTCTTTGACTACCGCAGCATCGCTGGCAAGCGCTTCAGCTTTGGCTACACGATCCAGTACGTGGGCGCCCTGCGTCCTGGGGACAGCGGCGCGGCCCTGATCGACACTGGCGGCATGCTCTACGGCATGCACTTCTTCGGGCAAGGCTCGCTGGGCTTTGCCGTCGCTGCCCCCCGGCTGTTCGAGAGCGCAGCCTTTGGTTTCGACATCGTCCTGTGAGCCGCCCCACCCCACCCGACCTGCCCATGCGCAACGGCGTCAGCGCCAGCTGCGTGGCCTTGCCCGCGGGCTCCTGGGCCACGGTGCTGGATTTCCTGACTGACCGCATCCCCGCTGTGGCGCGGGACGACTGGCATCAGCGCATGGCCGCGGGCGAGGTGGTCACCGCCCAGGGCGAGGCCATTGCCCCGCACACGCCCTACCGCGAACACGCACGGCGCCATGGCCGCCTGTTCTACTGGCGGGCTCTGCCCTTCGAGCACCCCATTCCGTTTGACGAGACCATCGTCTACCAGGACGAATGGCTGCTCGTGGCGGACAAGCCCCACTTCCTGCCCGTCACGCCCAAGGGCCGCTACCTGCAGGAGACGCTGCTGGTGCGCCTCAAGCGCCGCACCGGCATCGCCACCCTGGTGCCCATGCACCGCCTGGACCGCGAGACGGCCGGCCTGGTCGCCTTCACCATCCAGCCCGCCACGCGTGATGCCTACCAGCGCCTGTTCCGCGACAAGTCCGTGCACAAGGTCTATGAGGCCATCGCCCCGCTTCACCCCGACATGGCCTGGCCCCACACCCGCCTCAGCCGCCTGGAGGAAAGCCCCCACTTCATGGCGATGCACGAGGTCGACGGCCCGCCCAATGCCGAGACCCACATCGAGTTGCTGGGAACCACAGCTCAAGGGCTCGGCCATTACCGCCTGCAGCCCAGCACCGGTCAGAAACACCAGTTGCGCGTGCACATGAACGCCCTGGGGCTGCCCATCGCCAACGACCGCATCTACCCCACCCTGTGGCCCGACACCCCTGAGGGGCAGGTGCCCGACCTCAGCCGCCCGCTGCAATTGCTGGCCCGCGCCCTGTCCTTCACCGACCCCATCACCGGCCAGTTCAGGCACTTCGAGAGCCAGCGGCACCTGGAATTGGGGGATGCCACACATTGTTCACCTGGGTAACAATATAGGCCCATTTGCCTCGGAGCCCCTGCATGTCCCTGTTCCAGCCTGATCTCCCCCTGGATGAGCTGATCCGCCGCTGGGCCCCCGAGCCGTCGCGCTTCATGGATCTGCAGGGCATGAAGGTGCACTACCGTGATGAGGGCCCCCGCCATGACCCCTGGCCGATCGTGCTGGTGCATGGCACCGCCGCCAGCCTGCACACCTGGGAAGGCTGGGTGCAGGCGCTCAAGGGCGAGCGCCGTGTCATCACCATGGACATCCCCGGCTTTGGCCTGACAGGGCCGGACCCGCAAGCGGACTATCACATCGACCGCTACACCCGCTTCATCCTGGGGGTGCTGGACTCCCTGGGCGTGTGCGGGCGCTTCATCATCGGCGGCAATTCGCTGGGTGGCGAGATCGCCTGGCACGTCGCTGCGGCTGTGCCTGATCGCGTGCGGGCCGCCATCCTGGTCGATGCGGCGGGCTACTATGCCCACCCCACTGGCATGCCCTTGGGCTTTGCTTTGGCGGCCATGCGCGGCATGAGCTGGCTCACCACCCGCAGCATGCCCCGCGGCGTGCTGCGCGCCAGCATGCGCTTTGTGTACGGCAACCCCGCCAAGATCACGCCCGAGCTGGAACAACGCTACTTCGAGATGGCCTTGCGCCCCGGCAACCGCCGCGCTCTGGGCCAGCGCCTGCAGCAGCACACCATGGGTCAGGAGTGCGATCGCCTCCAGCGTCTGACCATGCCCACTTTGCTGATGTGGGGCGCCAAGGACCGCATCTTCGACATGAACCATGCCCAGGCCCTGCACGCGGCCATCCCTGGCAGCCAACTGGTCAGCTTCGCCGAGCTGGGCCATGTCCCGCATGAAGAAGACCCCTCACTGACCGTTGGCGCCCTGAAGACCTTCCTGGCCAAGCTGTGACACCCGGGCAGCGTCGCACCTTAGACTTGTCAGCCTCCTGACAGCACAAGAAAGACGCCCCGTGAGCACGCCGACATCTGCCCTGCCCCTCGTGTCCCACTGGATCGACGGTCGCCCCTGGGCGCCTGATGCGGCCACTCGATTGGATGTCTACAACCCGGCCACTGGCGCCGTGATCCGCCAGGTGCCCACCGCCACGGCGGACGATGTGGCCCGTGCCGTGGCCAGTGCCCGCCGTGCCTTCCCGGCCTGGGCCGAGACGCCTCCCATCCGCCGTGCGCGCATCCTCAACCGCTTCCTGGCCCTGCTCAACGAGAACCTGGACCACCTGGCCGCCCTGATCACGCAAGAGCACGGCAAGGTCTTCAGCGATGCACAAGGCGAGGTCATGCGCGGCATCGACATCGTCGAGTTCGCCGGCGGCATCCCGCAGCTGCTCAAGGGCGACTACACCGATCAGGTGTCCACCGGCATCGACAACTGGAGCTTCCGACAGCCCCTGGGCGTGGTCGCGGGCGTGACGCCCTTCAACTTCCCCTGCATGGTGCCGTGCTGGATGTTCCCCGTGGCCATTGCCTGCGGCAACACCTTCATCCTCAAGCCCAGCGAGCGGGATCCTTCCGCCTCGCTGTTCATGGCCGAGCTGCTGACACAGGCAGGCCTGCCCGATGGGGTCTTCAACATCGTGCAGGGTGACAAGGTCGCGGTGGATGCCCTGCTGGATCACCCCGAGGTCAAGGCCCTGAGCTTTGTGGGCTCCACGCCGATTGCACACCACCTCTACCAGCGCGGAGCCCAGCAGGGCAAGCGCGTGCAGGCACTGGGAGGGGCCAAGAACCACATGGTGGTCATGCCCGATGCCGACCTGGATCTGGCCGTGGATGCCCTGATCGGTGCGGCCTATGGCTCGGCGGGTGAGCGCTGCATGGCCATCTCGGCCGCCGTGCTGGTGGGGGATGTGGGCGACCGCATCATGCCCCGGCTGGCCGAGCGGGCCCGCTCGCTCAAAATCGGTGACGGCATGGATGCGGCCATGGAGATGGGCCCCATCGTGACGCGGCAGGCGCTGGAGCGCATCGAAGGCTATGTGGCCCTGGGCGTGCAGGAAGGCGCCACGCTGGTGGTCGATGGCCGTGGGCACCGAGTCGCGGGGCGCGAAGGCGGCTTTTTCACCGGAGGCACGCTGTTCGACCATGTGCAGCCCGGCATGCGCATCTACCGCGAAGAGATCTTCGGGCCCGTGCTGTCCTGCGTGCGGGTGGCCACGCTCAGCGAGGCGATCGATCTGGTCAACGCGCACGAGTTCGGCAACGGGGTGGCGTGCTTCACCAGCGACGGGCATGTGGCGCGCGAATTCAGCCGGCACATCCAGGTGGGCATGGTGGGCATCAATGTGCCGATCCCGGTGCCCATGGCCTGGCATGGCTTCGGGGGCTGGAAGCGCAGCCTCTTTGGGGACATGCACGCCTATGGCGAAGAGGGCGTGCGCTTCTACACCCGCCAGAAATCGGTGATGCAGCGCTGGGGCACGGGCCTGAGCAAGGGGCCCGAGTTCGTTATGCCGACGGCCAAGTAGCCCCGCGCGCTGCCATGGCCTCACCCATGCGGATGGCCCGCGTGGGCGTCCATTGCGGGTTGAAGGTGAAGGGCCCCTTGGGGAAGAGCATCACCACGGTCGAGCCCAGCAGGAAGCGGCCCATCTCGTCGCCCTGCTTGAAGGTGATGTTCTGATCCTCATAACGCCACTCGCGCACCTGGCGGCTGCGCGGGGGGTTGACCACGCCGTGCCAGGTCGTGGCCATGCTGCCCACCACGGTGGCGCCCACCAGGGTCAGCACAAACGGCCCCTGGGCCGATTCGAACACGCACACCACCCGCTCATTGCGGGCAAACAGGCCGGGCACGCCCCGCGCCGTGGCCGGGTTGACCGAGAACAGATCCCCCGGCACATAGATCATGCGCGTCAGGCGGCCATCGCAGGGCATGTGGATGCGGTGGTAATCCTTGGGGCTCAGGTAGAGCGTTGCAAACTGCCCGTCCTCAAAACGGCTGGCCAGGCTCGCGTCGCCCCCCACCAGGGTCGTCGTCGTGTAATCGTGCCCCTTGGCCTGAAAAATCAGGTCCTTGCGGATGGGCCCGAACTGGCTGATCGCGCCATCGACCGGGCTGATCAGATCCGCCTGCGCCAAAGGACGCGCACCGGGCTTCAAAGGCCGGGTGAAGAACTCGTTGAAGGTCGGGTAGGCCGCGGGGTCGGGGTTGGCCGCCTCGGCCATGTTGACCCCATAGCGCCCGATGAACCAGCGGATCACCGAGGTCGTGAGTGCACCGCCCCGCGCCGAAGCGCCGACACCGGCCAGCGAGGTCAAGGCCTGCTTGGGCAGGATGTACTGGGACAGGACAAAAAGGCGGTCAGACACGTGGGGATTCTCTCGGCTGTTTGGGCCCGCATTCTATCGGGCCTGGCCCCTGCGGTGAACCCTTGCACGCTTCTTGCTCAACACTGCTTTGTATACAGTTTTTGACCTTGGAGCATCCCCAGATGACGTCTTCCCTGCGCACTCGCCGTTCCGTGTTTGGCACCCTGGCCCTCTGCAGCGCCCTTTGTCTGGGCACCACCGTCCCCATGTCGGTGCAGGCGGGCACACCCATCAAGTTCCAGCTCGATTGGCGTTTCGAGGGGCCTGCAGCCCTGTTCCTGTACCCCGCCGCCAAGGGCTACTTCGCCCAGGCAGGCCTGGATGTGAGCATCGACGCGGGCAGCGGCTCGGGCGGCACCGTCACCCGTGTGGCGTCGGGCACCTACGACATGGGCCTGGCGGACATGGCTGCGCTCATGGAGTTCCATGCCAACAACCCCGATGCACCCAACAAGCCCGTGGCCATCATGATGGTCTACAACAACACGCCTGCCGCCGTGTTCGCGCTCAAGAGCTCGGGCATCAAGTCGCCCGCCGATCTGGCGGGCAAGAAGCTGGGTGCCCCCGTGTTCGACGCAGGCCGCAAGGCCTGGCCCATCTTTGCCAAGGCCAACAAGATCGGTGCCGTCACCTGGACCAGCATGGACCCGCCCCTGCGCGAAACCATGCTGGTGCGAGGTGATGTTGATGCCATCACGGGCTTTTCCTTCACGTCCTTGCTCAACCTGGAGGCCCGCGGCGCCAAGCCCCAGGACATCGTCTTCTTTCCCTTTGCCCAATACGGCGTGAAGCTCTACGGCAACGCCATCATCGCCTCGCCCAAGCTGCTCAAGGACAACCCGGCCGCCGTCAAAGCCTTCCTCAAGGCCTTCGCCAAGGGCACGGGCGAGGTGCTGCGCAACCCCGATGCGGGCCTGGCCACCGTCAAGGCCCGCGACGGCATCATCAACACCGACCTGGAAAAGCGCCGCCTGCTCATGGCCATCGATCAGGTCATCAACAGCCCTGATGCGCGCGCTGAAGGTTTTGGCCAGGTCAAGCTGCCCCGTCTGGCCCTGATGGCTTCGCAGGTGGGGGATGCTTACAACACCAAGACCCGCGTCAACCCCGATGGGGTGTGGACCCCGGCCTACCTGCCCTCGGCCGCCGACCTCAACGTGCTGCCCCCCAAGAAGTAAGCGCCCCAGCCGAGGAGTGGCCATGACCGCCTTTGTCGAATTCCGCCAAGTCTGGCTGGCCTACAACGACGAGTTGTGGGCGCAGGGACAGTTTGCCGTCGAGGACCTGAACCTGGAGATCCGCGAGGGCGAGTTCGTGGCCATCGTCGGGCCCTCGGGCTGCGGCAAATCCACCTTCATGAAGCTGACCACCGGCTTGCGCCAACCCACCAAGGGGCACATCCTGATCGCGGGCGAGCCGGTGACCGGCCCGCTCAAGATCACGGGCATGGCCTTCCAGGCGGCCTCGCTGCTGCCCTGGCGCACCACGGTGCAGAACGTGCTGCTGCCGCTGGAGATCGTCGAGCCCTACCGATCCAGCTTCAAGGCCAAGCGCAAGGAATACGAGGCCAAGGCCCGCGCCCTGCTGCAAAGCGTGGGCCTGGGCGGCTATGAGGACAAGTTCCCCTGGCAGCTCTCGGGGGGCATGCAACAGCGTGCCTCCATCTGCCGTGCCCTGATCCACGAGCCCAAGATGCTGCTGCTCGACGAGCCCTTCGGCGCGCTCGATGCCTTCACCCGCGAAGAACTGTGGTGCGCCCTGCGCGATCTGCAGGCTCAGCAGAAGTTCAACGTCATCCTGGTGACCCACGACCTGCGCGAGGCCGTCTTCCTGGCCGACACGGTCTATGTCATGAGCAAAAGCCCCGGCCGCATCCTGGCCCGACGCGAGATCGAGCTGCCACGCCCGCGCGATCTGGAGGTGACCTACGAGCCCGAGTTCACCGCCATCGTGCACGAGCTGCGCGCCCACATCGGCGCCATGCGCAAGCCAAGCACCCTGGCCGCCCCCACCCCGGAGATCGCATCATGAAGCTGTCGGCCAAAGTCCAGGCCCGCTGGGCCCGCTGGGCCCCCTGGGTGCTGCTGCTGGGCATCGTCATCCTCTGGCAGGTGCTGTGCTCGGCGCTCGATGTGTCGGAGTACATCTTCCCCAGCCCGGCGCGCATCGCCAGTCAGGTGGTCGAGTTCCATGCCGAGATCCTCAAGCATGCCTGGCGTACCCTGTGGGTGACCCTGGTGGGTTTTGGCATCGCCATCGTGGTGGGGGTGCTGCTGGGCTTTCTGATCGGCAGCTCGCGCCTGGCCTATGCCGCCATCTACCCCCTGATGACCGCCTTCAATGCCTTGCCCAAGGCCGCCTTCATCCCCATCCTGGTGGTGTGGTTCGGCATCGGTGTGGGGCCGGCGGTGCTCACGGCCTTTCTGATCAGCTTCTTTCCGATCATGGTCAACATCGCCACCGGCCTGGCCACGCTGGAGCCTGAGCTGGAGGACGTGCTGCGCGTGCTGGGCGCCCGCCGCTGGGATGTGCTCATCAAGGTGGGCCTGCCGCGCTCCATGCCCTACTTCTACGGCTCGCTCAAGGTGGCCATCACCCTGGCTTTCGTGGGCACCACGGTGTCGGAGATGACCGCCTCCAACGAGGGCATCGGCTACCTGCTCATCAGCGCCGGATCGTCCATGCAGATGGGCCTGGCCTTTGGCGGTCTGGTGGTCGTGGGGGCCATGGCCATGGTCATGTACGAGCTGTTTTCTGTTGTAGAAAAGCGCACCACAGGCTGGGCACACCGAGGCAGCCAGGGCGGGCATTGACCGGGGCCTGCGCAGGGCACCTGGCTTGCGGTACAAACGAGGCTTCGGCCCAAGGCCGCACTCACCAGGAGCCCCGACCATGAGCCCTCGCCGCTCCCGCCTTGCCTGCGCCGCCCTGCTGGGCCTGGGCGCATGGCTCAGCCCCACCCTGGGCCACACCGCCGACAAGTTCGTCTACCTCACCAACTGGTATGCGCAGGCCGAGCACGGCGGCTTCTACCAGGCCCAGGCCACCGGCCTGTACCAGCGCGCCGGGCTGGATGTGAGCATCAAGATGGGCGGCCCGCAGATCAACATCATGCAGCTCATGATGGCCGGCCAGGCCGACTGCGTCATGGGCTACGACGTGCAGACCATCCAGGCCTGGGAACACGGCATCCAGGCCGTCACCGTGGCCGCCGCCTTCCAGAAGGATCCGGTCATCCTCATTGCCCACCCGCACATCAAGAAGCTGGCCGATCTCAAGGACAAGACCCTGATGATCGGCAGCGCCGGCATGGTCACCTACTGGCCCTGGCTCAAGAGCCGCTTCGGCTTCACCGATGCGCAGATGCGGCCCTACAACTACAACATCCAGCCCTTCCTGGCCGACAAGAACATCGCCCAGCAGGGCTACCTGGCATCCGAGCCCTACAGCATCGAGCAGCAGGGCCACTTCAAGCCCAGCGTCTTCCTGCTGTGGAACGAAGGCTGGCCCCCCTACGCCACCACCGTGGTCTGTAGCACCCAGACGATCAAGACCAAGCCCCGCCAGGTGGCCGCCTTCGTCAAGGCCTCGATGGAAGGATGGAAGAGCTACCTGGGTGGCAACCCCGCCCCCGCCAACGCCCTGATCAAGCGCGACAACCCCAATATGACGGACGACCTGCTGGCCTACGGCATCGGCAAGCTCAAGGAAGCGGGCGTGGTGCTGGGCGGTGACGCCGCCACCCAGGGCATCGGCACGATCACCGACGCGCGCATGCAGGCCACCTTCGACATGCTGGTCAAGCACAAGCTGGTGGACCCGAAAAAGGTGAACCTCAAGGACACCTACACCACCCGCTTCGTCAAGGACCTCAAGGTCATGCCCTGAGATGGTCGGCATGGCACCGCCCACCCCCGTCATCGAGATCCAGGGGGCCGAACAGGTCTACCCCAACGGCACGCGGGCCCTGCAGCCCGTCAGCCTGAGCATCGCGCACGGTGAGTTCCTGACCTTGCTGGGCCCCTCGGGCTGCGGCAAGAGCACCCTGCTCAAGATGATCGCCGGCCTGCTGCAGCCCACGGGCGGGCACATGGTGCCTGTGCCGCGCCAGGCCTTGTCCTTCGTGTTTCAGGAACCCACGCTGATGCCCTGGGCGCGCGTGGAAGCCAATGTGCGCCTGCCGCTGGACCTGGCGGGCGTGCCCCGCGCCGAAGGGCGTGAGCGTGCCCGGCAGGCCCTGGCCCGCGTGGGCCTGGCCAGCTTTGAAGACGCCTGGCCACGCGAGTTGTCCGGCGGCATGCAGATGCGTGTGTCCATTGCCCGCGCCTTGGTCACCCGCCCCAGCCTGCTGCTGATGGACGAGCCCTTTGGCGCCCTGGACGACATCACCCGCCAGAAGCTGGACGCCGACCTGCTGACCCTGTGGCAGCAAGAGGGCCTGACCGTGGTCTTTGTGACGCACAGCATCGCCGAGGCCGTGGCCCTGTCCACCCGCGTGGTGGTGATGGGCGCCCGCCCCGGCCGCGTGGTGGACGACGTGCGCCTGCGCGCGCCTGACGCCCAGCAGCCGCTGGGCCCCGAGGACACCGACCGCACCAGCGCCCGCTTCAACGAGCGCGTGCGCCAGTTGCAGCACTGCCTGGCGCGCGCCAGCGAGGGGGCCGCATGAGGCGGGCCCTGCAAGGACTGCTGCCCGCCCTGGTGGCTGCCCTGCTGCTGGGCCTGTGGCAAGGCTGGACCACCTGGGCCGAGGTGCCCAGCTACCTGCTGCCATCGCCCTGGGTGATCGCGCAGACCCTGGTGGCCGATGCCGCCTTGCTGGGTGCGGCCTGGTGGGTCACGGCCAAGATCACGGTGCTGTCCTTTGCCTGCGCCGTGCTGCTGGGCACCCTGATCGCCTTTGCCCTGGTGCAAAGCCGCTGGATCGAAGCGGCCTTTCTGCCCTATGCGGTGCTGATGCAGGTCACCCCCCTGGTGGCCATCGCCCCGCTGATCATCATCTGGGTCAAGGACCCCACCGCCTCGCTGGTGGTGTGTGCCACGCTGGTGGCGCTGTTTCCCATCATCTCCAACACCACCGTGGGCTTACGCAGCGTGTCACCGGGGCTGGCGGCCTACCTCCAGCTACAGGGGGCCACGCGCTGGCAGGTGCTGATGCGCCTGCGCATCCCCTCGGCCCTGCCCTACTTCATGGCCGGGCTGCGCATCTCGGGCGGCCTGGCCCTGATCGGCGCCGTGGTGGCCGAGTTCGTGGCCGGCACCGGCGGCACGGGCAGCGGGCTGGCGTATCAGATCCTGCAGTCGGGGTATCAGCTCAACATCCCCCGCATGTTTGCGGCGCTGGTGCTGATTTCAGTGACGGGGATGGGGGTGTTTGGCGGGCTGAGCTGGGTGACACGGCAGGTGCTGGGAGGGTGGCATGAGAGCGAGGTGGGCGGGTGAGCTGCAAAGCCCAGCGGAGGATGGCGACTCAGCCCCGCGTTCCCACCCAGGCCCGGAACGAGAACGCTGCATAGAACAGTTCCACGTCGACGAAGCCGGCTTCTCGCAGCAGCTCTTCCTCGTCGTGCAAGGTGAGCAGGGGCAGCCGCTGGATCATCAGCTCGCCGCCAGCCGCGGTGCTCGCCCGATCCGGATGTGCCCCGGCGCCGAACGCCAGCGATCGCGCCATCCACCGCGCGGCGTCTCCTTCGGGCAGCGCGTGATGGGCCACGACCAGGCGTGCGCCCGGCCTCAGGCGGCGGTGGATCTCGCGCAGGGCCCGCAGCCGTTCACCTCGGTCCAGGAAGTGCAGCGTGAGAAGGCAGGTGGCGCCATCGAAGGGCCCCGCAGAGACCTGATCGATGATCCCCGTCACGAGCTGGACGCGCTCAGCAAACGGTGCAAGGGCCTGGCGCGCCAGATCCAGCATCGCGGGCGATGGGTCCACGCCGGTGAAGCGCCACCCCGGCTGTGCCGTGGCCAGAGCCACGAGCTCCAGCCCGCCGCCAGCGCCAACGACGAGCACATGGGCCTCAGCCGGAGCTTCCTCGGCCAGCAGCAGCATCGCCATCCGATGGAGATCGGCGAGGCCGGGCACCTTGCGTGGTGTGTCGGTCGCGTAAGACGCGATGGCCGCCGGGTCCGTGAAGTGCGAGTGCTGGTCCTGCATATCGAAGCCTCAGAGGTCAAACGTCATGGGATACCGCCGCGAGGGAGCGGCCGCTGGCCGCGAGCCGCCGATGGAAGTCACGCGCAAGCGCGGCGAGGGTGACGGAGCCCAGGCGCGCGAGCAACACGGCCTCTGCCTCCCGATAGGCCTGCTCCAGCGCGGCGTTGACCGCTTGCTCCACCAGACAACCGGGGCTTTCTTCGCGGTGCCCTACGGCCAGCAACTCCGGGGCGCCCACGGCTTCGTGGATGTCACGCAGCGTGATGTGCTCCAGCGAACACGACAGGAGCCACCCGCCCCCGTGCCCTTTGGCGGAAGCGACGAAGCCGGCGTCCCGCAGGCCGGCCATCAGGCGGCGAATGACCACGGGGTTCGTCTGCATGGCTTGAGCGAGCCACTCCGAGGTTGCGGGTCGGCCAAGCTCGGCCATGTGGAGCAGGCAGTGGAGGACACCAGAGAGGCGACTGTCTCGTTTCATGCAACCATCATAGTTACATGAAATCCCCTTGGATGAAGTGTGGCTACTCCCGTGCCCGTTAGATTGCGAAGGTCCCCTCGGCCCACTTAACAGGAGTGAAGACATGTCATACATCGATGGATTCGTCATCGCGGTCCCCACCGCCAACAAGCAGAAGTTCATTGAGCACGCGCGCCAGCTCGACCCGATATTCCTAGAACTGGGTGCCATCCGAGTGATCGAGGCTTGGGGCGACGACGTCCCCGACGGCAAAGTCACCGACTTCCGCCGCGCCGTGCAGGCCACGGCCGAGGAAACGGTGGCATTTTCGTGGGTCGAATGGCCGGACAAGGCCACGCGCGACGCAGGCATGAAGAAGATGATGGAAGACCCCCGCATGGATCCGGCCACACCGGGCAACCCACCCATGCCCTTCGATGGAAAGCGCATGATCTTTGGTGGCTTCGAGACGGTGGTGGAAGTCAAGGCTTGAGCGGAGGGCGCCCTTGACCTGCCTCATCCTCCGTTACCCAGCAAGTGACGAGCGCGTCGCGCGGACTCTTTGAATGACCGGATGAGGCTGAGAGCAGCCGGTCGTGCCTGACCCGCCTATGGCCGCTTTCGACCCAGGGCGATCAATCGAAGCTCGATACAGCAATCCTCAGAGCGGCCCCTGTAGAACTCGGAACGAGCCAGGTCCTAGTCTTCCCGATGCTGGTATAGGCTGCCCGGCAACTTCGGACCAAGCAGTTGGCCTAGCCATGGTTGGCGTATTTTGCATATCATGTGGCGCGATCCGAATGTGACTCATGCCATCGAACTCCTAGACTTCTTGCATCCCGCGATCTTCTCTCGATCTATCAAAAGGAGTCTGAAATGTCCAATCAAGTAGCCCTGATCACTGGCGGCGCCACTGGCATCGGCAAAGCCGTCGCCCTCAAGCTTGCCGCCAAAGGCGTCACTGTCATCTTGAGCGGTCGTCGAGCCGAAGTTGGCAAGGCAGCCGTTGCCGAGGTTTCCGCTGCGGCCCGCAACGGTGCACAAGTTCGCTTCGTGCAAAACGACGTGGCCGATGAAGCCGCGGTCAAGAAGATGATTGACAGCATCGTGGCTGAGTTCGGTCGCCTGGACATGGCGGTCAATAACGCAGGCGTCTCCAACGAGACTGGCACGCTTGTGCAGTCGAGCAGTGAAAACTACCGTGAGATGGTCGAGACCAACATCATGGGCGTGTACTTCAGCATGAAACACGAACTCGTTCAGATGGTCAAGCAAGGTGGCGGCGCTATCGTCAACCTGGCGTCCATCGCCGGTCTGAATGGCATCCCCTGGAGTGCACCGTACGCTTCGACCAAGCACGCAGTGGTGGGCCTGACCAAGTCGTCTGCCCTGGATCACGCGACTCAAGGCATCCGAATCAACGGCGTGGCTCCTGGCGCCATCAAGACCGACATCATCGCCGCCCAGCTCAGCGGCAGTGACCCCAACTACAACGAGGCAAGCATCTCGGCGATGCACCCCATGAATCGCCTGGGCCGCCCCGAAGAAGTCGCCAACGCCATCTGCTGGCTGCTGTCGGAAGAAGCCAGCTTCGTCACCGGTCATATCCTCAACGTGGATGGCGGCTTCCAAGCGAAGTAAGGGCAATGAACAGCACCGTTCCAGACAAGTTGAAGATTCCGGCCACGCTGTGGGAGGGCCTCAAGCGGACAGGGGTTGACCGTGCAGAGGTCATTCGACGCGCGAACCTGCCACTGAGCGTCCTGAGGAACGACGCGCCGATTGCCACGACGCAGTTCTTCGCCCTGTGGCGGGCCATCGAAGCGGTCAGCCAAGACTCGACCATTGGCCTTCGCATTGCAACGGGGCTGGACAGGGCTGTGATGCCTCTCGCTTTTGTCGCGGCACAGCACGCACGAACGTTCCGCGACGCACTGAGTCGGGTTGCCCGTTTCAAGCGCTTGTGCGCACCCGAAGACGTTTCGGTCAAAGATTTTGCTGACCATGGTGAGCTCGTCATCCGGTGGCCTCATGGAGATTCAGAAGTGGCCCCGCGTTCGTTGGTTGACGCGACGATGGCATCGTTCGTGGAACTGGGCCGCAGAGGAACAGGTGAGCGCCTCGCACCTCTGTCGCTGGAGCTCGCTCGTCCGGCCGCGTCAAGGTCGGCACTCGAGAGGTACTTCAGCTGTGAGATCAAGTTCGACACGAAGGTCGACTGCATTGCGTTCCGACGAGAAGACCTCGACAAGCTTTTCATCACTCACAACAAGGAACTGCTCGATGTTCTTGCACCGGAACTGGACAGGCGCCTCAAGCATCACGGAGCTTCCGATTCTGTGGCGGAGCAGACCAAGTGGGTTCTGCGACGTCGTTTGACAGCCGGTCGCCCGGATATTCGCTCGGTGGCCGCTGAACTTGCAATGAGCGAACGCTCTCTACAACGCCGCCTGACTGATGAAGGCGTCAGCTTCCAAACATTGGTGAGTCAGACCCGACATCAGATGGC
>NZ_DASUIT010000015.1:0-16241 GCF_036279655.1 Aquabacterium sp.
ATGCAAGGCTGACAGGCCAGGCCTTCAGCCAATGCGCCCCAGCAAAAGGTACTCCATGAGTACCTTTTGCACATGCAAGCGGTTCTCCGCTTCATCCCAGACGACGGACTGGGGGCCGTCGATCACGTCGGCCTCGACTTCTTCGCCACGGTGGGCAGGCAGGCAGTGCATGAACAGGGCGTCGGGTTTGGCTACCGCCATCATGTCGCGGTCCACGCACCAGTCGGCGAAGGCCTTCTTGCGCGCTTCGTTCTCGGCCTCGTAGCCCATCGATGTCCACACATCGGTGGTCACCAGATCGGCGCCACGGCAGGCGTCCATCGGGTCCTTGAAGACCTTGTAGCAGTCCGTGTTGCCGATGCCGGCCACCGCGGCGTCGATCTCGTAGCCGCTGGGCGTGCTCACATGCACCGTGAAGCCCAGGATCTCGGCCGCCTGCAGCCAGGTGTTGGCCATGTTGTTGCCATCGCCCACCCAGGCCACCACCTTGCCCTTGATCGAGCCACGGTGCTCGATGAAGGTGAAGATGTCGGCCAGGATCTGGCAGGGGTGGTACTCGTTGGTCAGGCCATTGATGACCGGCACACGCGAATTGGCCGCGAACTTGGTCAGCTTCGCCTGCTCGTAGGTGCGGATCATGACGATGTCGACCATGCGCGAGATGACCTTGGCGCTGTCCTCGATCGGCTCGCTGCGGCCCAACTGGCTGTCGCCCGTGGTCAGGTGCACCACCGAGCCCCCCATCTGGTACATGCCGGCCTCGAAGCTCACGCGGGTGCGCGTAGAGGCCTTCTCGAAAATCATGGCCAGGGTGCGGTCGGCCAGAGGCTGGTACTTCTCGTAGTTCTTGAAGCGCTTCTTGATGATGGCCGCGCGCTCGAACAGGTAGGCGTACTCCTGCTCACGCAGGTCCTTGAACTGCAGGTAATGCTTGATCAGGCTGTGACCGGGTTTCATGTTCAGGCAGCGTTGGTTTCAGACAGGAAGGCCTTGACCAGCGGGGCCAGGATGGCCACGATCTCATCGGCTTCCTCGGGGGTGATGATCAGGGCAGGCAGCAGGCGGATGACCTTGTCGGCGGTGATGCTCAGCAGCAGGCCGGCTTCCATGGCGCGTGTCAGCAGCACGCCGCAGGGGCGGTCGAGCTCGATGCCGATCATCAGGCCCTGGCCGCGGATCTCGGTCACGCCCGGCAGTTCACCGAGCTCACGCACCAGCGCAGCGTGCAGGCGCTGGCCGATGCGTTCGGCATGGGCGAGCAGGCCGTCGCGCTCCATGATCTTGATGGTCTCCACGCCGGCGCGCATGGCCAGGGGGTTGCCACCGAAGGTGGTGCCGTGGTTGCCCGGTTGCAGCACATGGGCGGCCTTGGGGCCGCAGACCACGGCGCCGATCGGCACGCCCGAGCCCAGGCCCTTGGCCAGAGGCATCACGTCAGGCTGGATGCCCGACCACTGGTGGGCGAACCACTTGCCGGTGCGGCCCATGCCACATTGCACTTCGTCGAGCATCAGCAGCCAGCCTTGTCTGTCGCACAGGGCGCGCACGGCCTGCAGATACTCGGCGCGGGCGGCATTGATGCCGCCTTCGCCCTGGATCACCTCCAGGAAGACGGCCGTGACATTGGGGCGGGTGCGGGCGACCTCTTCCAGCGCGGCGATGTCATTGAGCGGCACGCGCACGAAGCCCTCGACCAGGGGCTCGAAGCCAGCGTGCACCTTGGGGTTGCCGGTGGCCGACAGGGTGGCGATCGAGCGACCATGGAAGGCCTTTTCATAGACCACGACCTCTGCGCGATCGATGCCTTTGTCGTGACCAAACTTGCGGGCAATCTTGAGGGCCGCCTCATTGGCTTCCAGGCCCGAATTGCAGAAGAAGACATTGGTCATGCCCGAGCGCTCGACCAGCAGGGCGGCCAGCTCTTCCTGCAGGGGCACCTGATAGTAGTTGCAGCAGTGGATCAACTTGCTCAGCTGATCCTGCAAGGCCGGCACCAGTTGAGGGTGGTTGTGCCCCAGGGTGTTCACCGCGATGCCCGACAGGCCGTCAAGGTACTGTCGGCCTTGCGTGTCCCAGACTCGGCAGCCCTGGCCATGCGAGATGGCAATGGGCAGGCGACCATAGGTGGGCATCACGTGGGGCATCGAAGCGGCGGCAGTCATGAGGGTCTCGCTGGTTTCACAAAACAAAAAGGCGCAGTGCTTGAGGACCGCGCCTTGGGCATTGTAAGGAATGGATGAGGGTGTCGCCAAGCAGCGTTGACGACTTCAGATTCATCCTCGGATGGTCGATACCTGGGGTTAACACCAGATTCTGCCCCAGCACGGGGCGTGGGCTCTGGCATTGATGTTGCGAGATCCAGCAAGTCGTTGGACAATGGGAGCTTGCCTGATGGAAACAGAACTTGACCCTGTGCTGTCAGGCCCGGTGAACGCACTGGAACACCCTCCAGCGTTTTTGCCGAGCCACCGCAGTGTGCCGACACAATCGGGCGCTGTGCCTGTTCAACCTGTCAATGCACCCATTGCACAGCTCGTGGGAACGAACAACGTGTCCACCACCGTACCGGCAGGTTCTGCCGCGGCGATCGCCATCGCCAAACCCCGTGAAGTCTTCATCCAGGGGGTCACGTCCGACGGACGCACCTTTCGCCCCAGCGACTGGGCCGAGCGACTGGCCGGGGCCATGTCCTGTTTCCGCCCCGGGGGCGCCAAAGGGGGCATCGGCGCCCACATTGGCTACTCACCCTATTGCGTTCCCACCACCATCGGGCAGGTCAAGTGCGTGGTCGTCAATGAGGCGCTCAGGAAGATCGAGCCCATGGCCTGGGACTTCGTGATGAACTTTGCCCGCGACAACGACCTGCAGGTGGCCGATGCGTGTCTGCTGCCGGATCCCCCCCGTTGACCCCCCTGCAGATGCTTGGCCGTCACCGTCCAGACGTGAAAAAGCCCGCCGAAGCGGGCTTGTTGCTGTCTGACGGCCACAGGGGCCGAAAGATCAGGCGGCCAGCGACAGGGCCTTGACCTTGGCAGCCAGGCGGCTCTTGTGGCGAGCGGCCTTGTTCTTGTGGAAGATGCCCTTGTCGGCGATCGAGTCGATCACGCTCTGAGCGGCCTTGAAGGCGTCAGCGGCCTTGGCCTTGTCGCCAGCCTGAACGGCCTTGAGCACGCCCTTGATGGCGGTACGGAACTTCGAACGCAGAGCCGAGTTGGCGGCGTTGATCTTGACGTCTTGACGAACGCGCTTGCGACCCGAAGCGATGCGGACGGTCTTTTTGACTTTGGAGGCTGATGCCATGATTTTTGGGGCCTTGCCGATGCCTGGCCGGTTGATTCACACATCTCAAGACGTGGGAGCCCTCTGGCCAATTCGCACCCAACAAAACCAAAGTTGGTTGGAAAGCCGAACATTATAGCGCGGTCCAGATGCATTGCCAAGGGCCCGGCGGGGGCATTCCTATAATGCCCGGATGAGTCTGCTTAAATCCGCCTCCATCGTGTCCCTGCTGACGCTGGCATCGCGCATCACCGGGCTGGTGCGAGAGCTGCTGATCGCTGCGGCCTTCGGGGCCAGTGCCACCACTGACGCCTTCCAGGTGGCCTTTCGCATCCCCAACTTGCTGCGGCGCCTGTTCGCCGAAGGGGCGTTTTCCCAGGCTTTTGTGCCCATCCTGGCTGAAAGCCGCGCCCGTCAGGGCGATGAGGCCACGCACAAACTCATTGATGCGGTCGGCAGCGTGCTCTTCTGGGTGCTGTTGGTGGTGTCCATCGTGGGCGTGGTGGCAGCGCCCGTGCTGGTGTGGCTGATGGCCTCAGGCCTCAAGGAAAGCGGGGGGTTTGACGCCGCCGTGGTGATGACCCGCTGGATGTTTCCCTACATTTTCTGCATGTCCCTGGTGGCCTTGAGCGCAGGCATCCTCAACACCTGGGGGCATTTCGCCATGCCGGCGGCCACGCCCGTGGTGCTCAACTTGTGCGTGATCGGAGCCGCGCTGGGGCTGGCGCCCGTGTTTCAGGCCCATGGTCACGACCCAGTGCTGTCCCTGGCGGTGGGGGTCATGGTGGGCGGGGTGCTGCAGTTGGGCATCCAGATCCCGGCCTTGGCGCGCCGAGGGGTGGTGCCTCGTCTGGCGCTGACCTGGGGGGCGCTCAAGGCGGCCTGGGCTCACGATGGCGTGCACCGCATCTTGCGGCAGATGGCGCCGGCCCTGCTGGGCGTGTCGGTGGCGCAGGTGTCCTTGCTGATCAACACGCAGATCGCCTCCCATCTGGGGGCGGGGGCCGTGTCCTGGCTGACATATGCCGACCGGCTCATGGAGTTCCCCACCGCCATGCTGGGCGTGGCCCTGGGCGTGGTGCTGCTGCCCCAATTGTCCAAGGCCCAGGCCAGTGGGGATCAGGCGCGTTTTTCATCCCTGCTGGATTGGGGCCTGCGTCTGGTGCTGCTGCTGGCCCTGCCGTGCGCCGTGGCCTTGCTGGTGTTTGCCACCCCTTTGGTGTCCGTGCTCTATCACTATGGGCAGTTCGGGCACAAGGATGTGGAGCAGACCGTGCTGGCCCTGATGGGCTACGGCGTGGGCCTGATGGGCCTGATCGGCGTGAAGATTCTGGCGCCGGGCTTTTATGCCACGCAGGACATCCGCACCCCGGTGCGCATCGGCATCGGCGTGCTGGTGCTCACCCAGATCCTCAATGTCGTGTTCGTGCCCTATCTGGCGCAAGCGGGGCTGGCCTTGTCCATCGGCCTGGCCTCGCTGGTCAATGCCGGCATGCTGCTGTGGGGCCTGCGCCGTGCGGGGCGCTATCAGCCCGAAGCTGGCTGGTGGCTTTATGCCGGGCGTGTGATCTTGGCCACGGCCTTGCTGGGCGTGGGGCTGTGGCTGGCGGCCCACCACATCGACTGGGTGGGCCTGCGCGCGCAGCCCATGGTGCGCATTGGCGCCCTGACGTTGTGCCTGCTGGGCGCGGCGGTGGTGTACTTTGGCACCTTGATGGCCACGGGCCTGAATCTGCGCCAGACCTTGCGCCGCTGAGGCGCCTGATCGCCCCTCACAGGCCGCGCAGCAGGGCCACGGCCTCTTCAATGCGCTCGACGGCGTGGATGGTCAGCCCCTCGATGGGCTTCTTGGGCACATTGGCCTTGGGCACCACCGCGACAGAGAAGCCCAGTTTGGCGGCTTCTTTCAGGCGCTCCTGCCCACGGGGGGCAGGCCGCACCTCGCCAGCCAGGCCCACTTCGCCAAAGGCAAAAAAGCCCTTGGGCAGGGCCTTGCTGCGCAGGCTGCTCTGGATGGCCAGCAGCACGGCCAGGTCGGCGGCGGGCTCGCTGATGCGCACGCCGCCCACAGCGTTCACAAAGACGTCCTGATCGCCACAGGCCACGCCCGCATGCCGGTTGAGCACGGCCAGCAGCATGGCCAGGCGGTCACGCTCCAGGCCCACGCTCAGGCGGCGCGGGCTGGGGCCGCCCTGGTCCACCAGGGCCTGGATCTCCACCAGCATGGGGCGGGTGCCCTCCAGGGTGACCAGCACGCAGGAGCCGGGCACCGGCTCGCCATGGGTGGACAGGAAGATGGCGCTGGGGTTGGTGACGCCCTTGAGACCTTTTTCGGTCATGGCAAAGACACCGATTTCGTTGACCGCGCCAAAGCGGTTCTTGATGGCGCGGATCAGACGGAAGCTGCTGTGGGTGTCACCCTCAAAGTACAGCACGGTGTCGACGATGTGCTCCAGCACGCGCGGGCCGGCCAGGGCGCCTTCCTTGGTGACATGGCCGACCAGCACGATGGCGCAGCCACTGGCCTTGGCGACCCGCGTCAGGTGGGCTGCGCATTCACGCACCTGGGCCACCGAGCCGGGGGCCGAGCTGAGCTCGCCGGTGTAGATGGTCTGGATGGAGTCGATCACGCAGAAGGCCGGTTGTTCGGCTTCCAGGGTGGCCAGGATGTTCTCCAGCTGGATTTCGGCCTGCACGCGCACGGCCTTGCCTTCCAGCCCCAGGCGCCGGGCGCGCAGGGCCACCTGGGCGCCGCTTTCTTCGCCGGTCACGTAGAGCACGGGCATCTGGCGCGACAGCGCATCCAGGGCCTGCAGCAGCAGGGTGGATTTGCCGATCCCGGGGTCGCCGCCGATCAGCACCACGCCGCCCGCGACGATGCCGCCACCCAGCACGCGGTCGAGTTCATCCAGGCCGGTGGGGGTGTGCGAGACATCCGCCGCAGCGATGTCGGACAGCGTGGTCACCGGTTGCGGCGCGGTCAGGCCGCGTGCCAGGGCCTGCATGCGGTTCTTGGACACCGGCTCGGCTCGGCCTTCTTCCAGGGTGTTCCAGGCGCTGCAGTGAGGGCACTTGCCTAGCCATTTGGGGCTGGTGCCGCCGCATTCGCTGCAGGTGTAGACGGTTTTTTCCTTGGCCATGGTGATCAGGGCTGACCGGCCTGCATGGCCTTGAAGCGCTGATCCAGTTCCTGGCGCAACTGGCGGCGCAGCCTGGCGTCGCTGAAGCGCCGGATCTCGTCGGGCGTGATGGGGGTCAGTGGGGGCACCGGGGTGGGTTGGCCATCGTCATTGACCGCCACCATGGTGAAGAAGCAGCTGTTGGCGTGTCGCACGACCTGGCTGCGGATGTTCTCGGTCACCACCTTGATGCCGATCTCCATGGACGAGGTGCCCGTGTAGTTGACCGAGGCCAGGAAGGTGACCAGCTCGCCCACGTGGATGGGCTGGCGGAAGGTGACCTGGTCGACCGACAGGGTCACGACATAGCAGCCCGCATAGCGGCTGGCGCAGGCGTAGGCCACCTGATCGAGCAGCTTGAGGATGGTGCCGCCGTGCACATTGCCGGAAAAGTTGGCCATGTCCGGCGTCATGAGCACAGTCATGCGCAATTGGTGGCGCTGGGCGTCAAGTTCCATGGGTTTCTCGCACTTCCATCGTGACGCGTTGGGAGACGGCGCACATCAGCTCGTAGCCAATGGTGCCGCAATGGTGGGCCACCTCATCGATGGACAGCACCGTGGGTTGGTGATCGACCAGGGGGCCCTGGCCCCAGAGGGTGACTTCGCTGCCCACCTGCGCGCGGGGGGCGGTGCTGAGGTCGACCATGAGCATGTCCATGGCCACGCGCCCGGCAATCGGCACCTTGATGCCGTCGACCAGCACGGGGGTGCCGTCCGGTGCGTGCCGGGGGTAGCCATCGGCATAGCCACAGGCCACCACACCAATGCGCATCTCGCGCGGGGCGACGAAGCGGCTGCCATAGCCCACCGTGTCACCCGCCCGCAAGTGCTGGATGGCGATCAGTCTGGAGCGCAGGGTCATGGCCGGGCGCAAGTCCCAGGCCTGGGCATCGTGCTCGGGGTAGTCGGGGGAGGCGCCGTAGAGCATCACGCCGGGGCGGATCCAGTCGCCGCGCACGCGCTGATCCTGGGCATGGCGCAGGGTGGCGGCGCTGTTGCACAGGCTGCGCTCGCCGGGCAGGTCGGCGCAGGTGGCCTCGAACACCTGCAGTTGCTGCTCGATGCCGATGGGGCCGTCGGCATCGGAGAAGTGGGTCATCAGGGAAACCTCGTCCACCTGGGGCAGGGCGGACAGGCGCACCCAGGCGTTGCGGAAGGCATCGGGGGTGAAGCCCAGGCGGTTCATGCCCGTGTTCATCTTGAGGAAAACGCGGTGCGGCCACTCGGTCTTGTGGATGGCCAGCCAGTTGATCTGCTCATCACAGTGCACGGTGTGCCACAGGTTGAGTCGAGAGCACCATTCCAGATCGCGGGCATCAAACGCGCCTTCGATGAGCAGGATGGGGCCGCGCCAGTCCAGGCGACGCAGGCGCTCGGCTTCGGCAATGTCCAGCAGGGCAAAACCATCGGCGGCGTGCAGGCCCTCGAAGATGCGCTCGATGCCGTGGCCATAGCCATTGGCCTTGACCACCGCCCAGACCTGGGTGTCCGGGGCGGCCGCTCGGGCACGTCGCAGGTTGTGTTGCAGGGCGTCGGTGTGGATCAGGGCTTCAAGCGGGCGGGGCATGGCGCTATTTTGCCAGCCGACACAAACCCGCGTTCATGTGCCCGCCAGGCACCCTCTCACGGGGGGTGTCGTGCTATAACCGGCGCCCAGTGAATCTCGTTGTTGTGCGGGATTCTTGGTTCGTCTCTTCTGTCTGGCCCGCTTTGAGGTTTTCGCTGCTTCGTCCACGATGAAAAAAGGCTTTCACACCATCATGGCGGCGCAGTTTTGCAGCTCGCTCGCGGACAACGCCTTGTTCGTGGCTGCTGTTGAGTTGCTCAGGATCTCGGGCTCGGGCGAATGGCAGCGCGCGGCCCTGGTGCCCATGTTCGCGCTGTTTTACGTGGTGCTGGCCCCCTTTGTGGGCGCTTTCGCGGATGCCTACCCCAAGGGGCGGGTCATGTTCGTGTCCAACTCGATCAAGGTCGCGGGTTGTCTGCTGATGTTGTTCGGCACGCACCCTCTGGCGGCCTATGCCCTGGTCGGGCTGGGTGCAGCGGCCTATTCGCCGGCCAAGTACGGCATCCTCACCGAATTGCTGCCGCCCTCCCAACTGGTCAAGGCCAATGGCTGGATCGAGGGGCTGACGATCGCCTCCATCATCCTGGGCGTGGTGCTGGGCGGGCAGTTGATGGGGGCCCATATTTCGCCACATCTGCTGGCCCTGAATGTGCCGGG
Source organism: Aquabacterium sp. (assembly GCF_036279655.1). Classification (GTDB taxonomy): domain Bacteria; phylum Pseudomonadota; class Gammaproteobacteria; order Burkholderiales; family Burkholderiaceae_C; genus Aquabacterium. The sequence goes on from NZ_DASUIT010000015.1 coordinate 8,685, forward strand.
CATCGAGACAGCACCTCAGGCGGCCATCGCCTGCATGGTGTTCCTGTACATCGCTGCGGCCATCTTCAACCTGAACATCCCGCGCACGGACGCGCCCCTGCAGCCGCTGCCGGCACACCCCTGGTCGCTGGCGACCGATTTCTGGGGCTGCAACCGTCGCCTGTGGCAGGACAAGCTGGGGCAGATCTCCCTGGCCACGACCACGCTGTTCTGGGGCGTGTCGGGCAATCTGCGCTACATCGTGCTGGCCTGGGCGGCGGCGGCGCTGGGCTACAGCACCACGCAGGCTTCATCCCTGGTGGGCGTCGTGGCGGTCGGCACCGCTGTGGGGGCCGTGGTGGCCTCGGTGTGGATGCGGCTGGACTGGGCCACACGGGTCATCCCCCTGGGGGTGGCCATGGGGGTGCTGGTGATCGGCATGAACGCCATCCGCGACCTGACGGTGGCCGTGCCCTTCCTGATCCTGGTGGGGGGGCTGGGCGGCTTCCTGGTGGTGCCCATGAATGCGCTGCTGCAGCATCGCGGTCACAACCTCATGGGGGCCGGGCGCTCGATTGCCGTGCAGAACTTCAATGAGCAGGCCTGCATCCTGGTGCTGGGCGGCATGTATGCGGGCTCCACCCTGGTAGGCCTGTCGGCCTTTGGCGCCATCACCATGTTTGGCGTGGTGGTGGCGGCCGTGATGGCCTGGATCGGCTGGTGGCACCACCGCAATACCATCCATCACCGTGAAGAGGTCGAGCGCCTGCTGGCGATCGCCCGCACGGATGGGCACCACGGGCACGGTTGATCGGGTGTCTGCGTGGTGGGCAACGGCCCACTCCGGGCCGACTCAGCGCCGACGGCTGCCGCCACCCAATAGCGAGCCCAGCACGCCACGGATGATCTCGCGGCCCACGCTGGAGCCGATGGTGCGTGCGGCGGACTTGGCCACCGTTTCCAGGATGGAGTCCTTGCGGCCACTGCCTTTGAGCAGGCCGCCGGCCACATCGCCCAGCCAGCCCCCCATGGCGCCGCCGCCGGTGCTTGCGGCCTCGGACGCCGCCTGATCGGCGCTGTTGCGCACCGCATCCAGGGCTTCGTCCTTCATGGAGCGGCCACGCTCAGGCGCCGTGGCAGGCGCTTCGGTGGTGGCGGGGGCCGCGCGGCCCTTGATCTTCTCGTAGGCCGATTCGCGGTCCACGGTCTTTTCATAGACGCCTGCGACCAGCGAGCTGGCGATCAGCGCTTGGCGTTGCTCCTGGCTGATGGGGCCGATCTGGCTGCCCGGTGGCAGCACGAACACCCGCTGGGTGACGCCGGGGCGGCCTTTTTCGTCCAGCAGGCTGATCAGGGCCTCTCCCACCCCCAGTTCGGTGATGGCCGTGGCGATGTCCAGGCCCGGGTTGGCGCGCATGGTGTCGGCGGCCGAGCGCACGGCCTTCTGATCGCGTGGTGTGAAGGCGCGCAGGGCATGCTGCACGCGGTTGCCCAACTGGCCCAGCACGGTCTCGGGGATGTCCAGCGGGTTCTGGGTGACGAAGTACACGCCCACGCCCTTGGAGCGCACCAGGCGCACCACCAGCTCGATGCGCTCGACCAGGGCGGCCGGGGCATCCTTGAACAGCAGGTGGGCTTCGTCAAAGAAGAACACCAGCTTGGGCTTGTCCAGATCGCCCACCTCGGGCAGGGTCTCGAACAGCTCAGAGAGCATCCACAGCAGGAAGGTCGCGTACAGGCGCGGCGAGTTCATCAGCTTGTCGGCCGCCAGGATGTTGATCACGCCCTGGCCGTCGGTCGTCTGCATGAAGTCGGCGATGTCCAGCATGGGCTCGCCAAAAAACTGGTCGCCGCCTTGCTCCTCGATCTGCATCAGGCCACGCTGGATGGCGCCCACGCTGGCCGGGCTGATGTTGCCGTATTCGGTGGTGAACTGACTGGCGTTGTCGCCCACATGCTGCAGCATGGCGCGCAGGTCCTTGAGATCGAGCAGCAGCATGCCGTTGTCGTCAGCGATCTTGAAGACCAGTTGCAGCACGCCTTCTTGCGTGTCATTGAGGTTGAGCATGCGGCCCAGCAGCAGGGGGCCCATGTCGGACACGGTGGCGCGCACCGGGTGGCCTTGCTGGCCGAACACGTCCCACAGCGTGGTGGGGCAGCTCAGTGATTCGGGGGTGGCCAGGCCGCGCTCCTGCAGGATCTTGGCCAGTTTGGGCGAGACCACGCCTTTTTGCGAGATACCGGTCAGGTCGCCCTTGACGTCTGCCATGAAGACGGGCACGCCGATGCGCGAGAAGCTCTCGGCCAGGGTCTGCAGGGTGATGGTCTTGCCGGTGCCGGTGGCCCCGGTGATCAGGCCATGGCGGTTGGCCAGGGCGGGCAGCAGGTGGCACTGGGTCTCGCCGTGAGCGGCAACAAGGATGGGATCGGCCATGGCAGGGCACTCCAGCAAAGGCGCCGGAAAAGGGGCTCCGGGCGCGTTGACAACGGTCTTGACCAGGGTCAACCCTGGCTCGAAGGTAAAATCACAGTATCACTCAGCTCGACAGACGAGCACATTCCATGCGCGCACCGGTTTTGTGCCGGGGCGCCTTGTGTCGTTCACATCAGACATTCTCTCGGAGCACGCTGCCATGGCAGGTCATTCCAAGTGGGCCAATATTCAACACCGCAAGGGTCGTCAGGACGAAAAGCGGGGCAAGATCTGGACGCGCCTCACGCGCGAAATCATCGTCGCTGCCCGCACGGGCGGGGGCGATGTCGCCATGAACCCGCGCCTGCGTCTGGCCATTGAAAAGGCCAAGGCGGCCAACATGCCGGCCGACAACATCAAGCGCAATGTGGACAAGGCCACAGGTAACCTCGACGGCGTGACCTACGAGGAAATCCGCTACGAGGGCTACGGCATCGGCGGCGCGGCCATCATCGTCGACTGCATGACGGACAACCGCGTGCGCACGGTGGCCGAGGTTCGCCATGCGTTCAGCAAGCACGGTGGCAACCTGGGCACCGAAGGCTCGGTGGCCTTCCAGTTCAAGCACGTCGGCCAGCTCCTGTTTGCGCCGGGCGTGAGCGAGGACAAGGTCATGGAAGTGGCCCTGGACGCGGGCGCCGAGGACGTCATCACCCATGAGGACGGCTCCATCGAGGTGCTCAGCAGCCCGACGGATTTTGAAGCCGTCAAGCATGCCCTGGAAGGGGCGGGCCTCACGCCCGAGATGGCCGAGGTCACCATGCGTGCCGAAAACAGCATCGAGTTGTCGGGTGACGATGCCGCACGCATGCAGAAACTGCTGGATGTCCTTGAAGACCTGGACGATGTCCAGGACGTCTTTCACAACGCTGAACTGAATTGAGCGCGCAATGAATATCCTGGTGATCGGCTCGGGCGGCCGCGAGCATGCCCTGGCCTGGAAGCTGGCCCAGTCTCCCAAGGCCCAGAAGGTCTTTGTGGCGCCGGGCAACGGCGGTACGGCGCGTGACCCGCGCCTGACGAATGTCGCGCTGACCGATGTCAAGGCCCTGGCGGACTTTGCCCAGGCCGAAAAGGTTGTGCTGACCGTGGTGGGCCCCGAGGCCCCGCTGGCTGCCGGTGTGGTGGACGAGTTCCGCGCCCGTGGCCTGCGCATCTTCGGCCCCACCCAGAAGGCCGCGCAACTGGAGAGTTCCAAGGCCTTCGCCAAGGACTTCATGAAGCGCCATGGCATCCCCACGGCCTTCTACGAGACCTTCACCGATGCGGCCGATGCCCACGCCTATGTGGACAAGCACGGCGCGCCCATCGTGATCAAGGCCGATGGCCTGGCTGCGGGCAAGGGCGTGGTCGTGGCCATGACACTGGCCGAGGCCCATGAGGCCATCGACTTCATGCTGCTGGACAACAAGCTGGGCGTGCAGCACAACGCGGGCGGCGCCCGGGTCGTGATCGAAGAGTTCCTGGCCGGCGAAGAAGCCAGCTTCATTGTGCTGGCCGACGGCAAGAACGTGTCCGTGCTGGCCACCAGCCAGGACCACAAGCGCCTGCTGGACGCTGATGCCGGCCCCAACACGGGAGGCATGGGCGCCTACTCGCCCGCTCCGGTGGTCACGCCCAATGTGTACGCCAAGGCCATGCAGGAGATCATCCAGCCGACGCTGGCGGGCATGGCCAAGGATGGCATCCCCTTCACCGGCTTCCTGTATGCCGGCCTGATGATCGATGCGCAGGGCAACCCCAAGACGCTGGAGTTCAACTGCCGCATGGGGGATCCCGAGACGCAGCCCATCATGATGCGCCTCAAGAGCGATCTGATCGATGTCTTTCTGCACGCCACCGATGGCACGCTGGACCAGATCGAGCTGCAATGGGATCGCCGCTTCGCCCTGGGCGTGGTGATGGCTGCCGGTGGTTACCCGCTGGACCCCAAGAAAGGCGACATCATCACCGGCTTGCCCGCCGATGCCGACGACGCCATGGTCTTCCATGCCGGCACCACGATGGACGACGCAGGTGTCGTGCGCACCAGTGGTGGGCGCGTGCTGTGCGTGACCGCGCTGGGCGATTCGGCCAAGCTGGCCCAGCAGCGTGCCTACGAGTACATGCGTGGCATCGATTTCGATGGCATGCAGTTCCGCAGCGACATCGGCTGGCGCGCCATCAAGGCCCGCTGATCCCAGGGACACCGAAAGACCGCATGAGCACCGAGTTGAACCCCGCCATCGTCCGCACCTATCTGCTGGGCTTGCAGGAGCGCATCATCTCGGCCTTCCAGGCTGAGGATGGCAAGGTCTTCGTGAGCGACGCCTGGGTGCGTGGCCCAGAGGAGCGCCTGCAGGGCGATGGGTGCTCGCGCCTGGTCGAGGGCGGGAATGTGCTGGAGCGCGGCGGCTGCAATTTCTCGCACGTCAAGGGCCCCAGCCTGCCACCATCGGCCACGCAGCACCGGCCCGAGCTGGCCGGTTGCCCCTTCGAGGCCATGGGCGTGTCGCTGGTCTTTCATCCGCGCAACCCCTATGTGCCCACGGTGCACATGAATGTGCGCATGATGGCCGCCCACCGGCCCGATGGCACGGTGGTGGCCTGGTTCGGCGGTGGCATGGACCTGACGCCCTACTATGGCTTTGAAGAGGATGCCCGGCACTTTCATCAGGTGTGCAAGGACGCCCTGGCGCCTTTTGGCGAGGACAAGCACCCGCGCTTCAAGCAATGGTGCGACGAGTACTTCTTCCTCAAGCACCGCAACGAGGCGCGGGGTGTGGGCGGCATTTTCTTTGACGACATCTCCGAGCTGGGTTTTGAGGGCGGTTTTGCCCTGATCCGCTCAGTGGGCGATGCCTTCATCAACGCCTATCTGCCCATTCTGCAACGCCGTCGCGAGACGCCCTATGGCGAGCGTGAACGCGAGTTCCAGGCCTACCGCCGGGGGCGTTACGTCGAGTTCAACCTGGTGTGGGACCGGGGCACGCTGTTCGGCCTGCAGTCCGGTGGGCGCACCGAGAGCATCCTCATGTCGATGCCGCCGGTGGTGACCTGGCGCTACGACTGGCATCCCGAGCCCGGCACGCCCGAAGCGCGGCTGTACAGCGATTTCCTGCCGCCCCGGGCCTGGGTGTGAGCGGGCCGGTCCATTGACACGCACCACGCCACCCGAGTCTGCGCCCCGCCGCATCGGCCTGATGGGCGGGAGTTTCGACCCCGTTCACGCGGCGCATGTGCGCCTGGCAGAGGTCGCCTTGCACACCTTGGCTCTGGACGAAGTGCGCTGGATCCCGGTGGGGCAGCCCTGGCAGAAGGCCCGGCAACTGGCCAGCGCTGAACATCGGCTGGCCATGGTGCGCCTGGCCACGGCGCATGAGCCGCGTTTCGTGGTCGATCCGATCGAGACGCTGCGCAGCGGCCCGTCCTATACCCTGGACACGGTGCGTGAGCTGCAGCAGGCCGACCGAGCCACTGTGCCGGCGCAATGGTTCCTGATCATTGGGCAGGATCAGTACGCCAACTTGCCGACCTGGCATGGCTGGCCTGAACTGCTGGAGCGTGTCACGCTGGCTGTGGCCTGTCGGGGGGACGCACCCCCACAGACACCTGCGGCCTTGCAGGGGGTGGCGCACCACTGCCAGACCCTGCCTTTGCCCCCGATGCGGGTGTCGTCCACCGACATCCGCGCACGCCTTGCCCGAGGCGAGTCGCCTCAATCTCTCGGTGATGCCATGGCCAGCGAGGCCGTGGCACGCTATATTGCCAACCATCAACTCTACGCCCCAGGCGACCACCGCTGAATGGACATCCGAAAACTGCAACGCGCCATCGTCGATGGCCTTGAAGACGTCAAAGCCCAGGACATCGTGGTGTTCAACACCGAACACCTCTCACCGCTCTTCGAGCGCGTGGTCATCGCCTCGGGCACGTCCAACCGGCAAGCCAAGGCCCTGGCCGCGAGCGTGCGCAAGGCCGTCCGTGAAGCGGGCTTCGAGGTCATGCGCACCGAGGGCGAGGACAACGGCGAATGGATCATCGTCGACTGCGCTGCCGCCGTCGTGCACGTGATGCAGCCGGCCATCCGCCAGTACTACCAGCTCGAAGAGATCTGGGGTGACAAGCCGGTCGCGATCAAACTCAAGGCGGCCAAGACCGGTCTGGTCAAGGCCTCCGAGCCGATCGACGACGAGGCTCCCGTCAAGCCCAAGAAGGCTGCGGGCAAGGTCACGGCCGCCCAGAAGGCGGCCACCACGGCTCCGGCCAAGAAAGTGGCAGCCAAGAAGGTCGCGCCCAAGACCACCGCGAAGACCACCGCGAAGGCCCCGTCCAAGGCGCCTGCCAAGACGGCCGTCAAGCCCGCCGCCAAGACGCCGGCCAAGAAAACGGCCGCCAAGAAGGCGCCGTCGACGGTGACCAAGATCGTGGTCAATGCGCCCAAGCCAGCGCGCAAGGTGGCCGCCAAGAAGGCGCCGGCCCGCTCGGCCCCCAGTGCGCCGCGTCCGGCCGTGAAGAAGGTCGCCGCCAAAAAGGTCGCCGCCAAAAAGGTGGCGGCCAAGAAGGCGCCCGCCCGCAAGACCGCTCGCTGATGTCTGTCCAATGACGCGGCCCTTCGGGGCTGCGCCTGAACCATGAAACTGACGGTTGTGACCATCGGGCATCGATTGCCTGACTGGGCCAATGAGGCTTGCGAGGACTACCTCAAGCGCTTCCCGCCCGACTGGAAGGTCGAGGTCAAGGCCCTCAAGGCCGAACCGCGTGAGGGCAAGCCTGTGGCCGCCATCATGCAGGCAGAGGCCGCTCGCATCGAAGCCTCGCTGGAGCGAGGGGTGCGGCGCGTCATCCTCGATGAGCGTGGCAGTCGCCTGACCAGCGTGCAACTGGCCGAGCGCAGCGAAGCCTGGCTGCACGATGGGCGGGATGTGGCCCTGATCATCGGCGGGGCCGATGGCATCGACCCCTCCCTCAAACAGACAGCCGATGAAGCCATTCGCCTGTCGGACATGACCTTGCCCCATGCGCTGGCCCGCGTGCTGCTGCTGGAGCAGCTCTACCGCGCCTGGTCGCTGCGCAACAACCATCCCTACCATCGTGCCTGAGCAGACGGGTCGCTGGCCGCTCCC
>NZ_DASUIT010000016.1:0-29904 GCF_036279655.1 Aquabacterium sp.
CTCGACATGCTGCGCAAGATCCGCCGTGAAGGCCTGAGCCACGACAGTGCCCTGGCCCTGTCCACGCCATCCAACCTCGACAGCGACTCCTCCCGCATGACGGGCAGTGCCAGGTCGGACATGACGGTCAAGGCCAAGATCGACGAAATCGAGCAACAGATGGTGGGCTCGGGAGAGTCGCGGCGCTCGGCAGCCGGCGCCTCCACCTTGAGTGGCAGCACCACCATCCCTGGCGGCGCAACGCAACCTGCCAGCCTGCCAGCCGACGGCTATGCCCATACGCGCCCCTTCAGTGCGACGCCGGGCGCATCCTCGCCGGCCACGGCCGATGACGAGGCACCCATCACCATTTCAGAGAGCGTGCTGGCTGCCGCGCGGGCGCATCAGCCCAGCATGGTGGTCGATCCCGAACTGTCCCCGCTGCCGGCCAGCCACAAGCACCAGATCCATCACGGCTATTCCACGAACTTCGCCGTCGAGGTCAGCGAGGTCAATCTGGACCCGGACCTGGACGAAGCCGTCATTGCTTTCGCGAACGCCGACTTCGAGCAATGCGAGCGCGATCTGCTGCACCTGATCCAGCCCGGGGGCCTGCGCCATGAGCAGTCCGACACCTGGATGGTGCTCTTCGACCTCTACCGCGCCCTTGATCTGCCAGCCAAGTTCGATGCCCTGGCGGTGTCATTCGTTCATCAGTTCGGCCTGTCGGCGCCGCAGTGGTATTCCCTGCCGGAGCGCGTCTCCCACCACCTCTCTCTCAAGGTGCAAGGCGTCACTGCCGAGACACCTCACCCCAATGTGCTGGCTCACCGCGTGACCGACATGGACCTGCCCAAGGCCCTGGAAGGCTGGATTGCGCCGCCGCACCTGGATGTCGAGGCCGTGGGGCGCCTGCGCTGCGAGGTCCTGCAACTGCCTCGCCCCTGGGCCATGGACTGGGCGGGGGTTGAATCGATTTCCGCCGAGGCGGCTGGCCAGCTCACCTCGCAACTCAAGGTCTGGGCGCAAGACACCGTGGCCATGACCTGGATCGGCGTCGATCGCCTGCTGGACGCCTTGAGCGAGCTATCGCCCACAGGCAACCGCGATGCGGACCCGGCCTTCTGGATGCTGCGCATGGAACTGCTGCGCCTGTGCAACCGGCCAGACCAGTTCGATGAGACCGCCATCGACTACTGCGTGACCTACGAGCTCTCCCCGCCGTCCTGGGAGTCCACGCAATGTACGGTCAAGCTGATGAGCGATGCAGCCTGCACGCAGACCGTCTCCCTCAGCCACATCGGCGATGTGTCGACCAGTTTTGTCGAGTCCCAACTGCACGAGGACATCGAGTTCATCCAGTTGGCATCGCTGGAGTTGTCGGGGCAACTGGTGGGCGACATCGGCGACACACTCGGCGATCTGGATGCCCAACTGGGCTCCAGCGTGGCCCTGGCCATCGACTGCGCCCACCTGATCCGGGTGGACTTCATCGCCGCAGGCGACCTGCTCAACTGGGTGCTGGCACGCCGCGCGGAAAAGCGCAGCATCGAGTTCATCAACCCGCACCGCCTGATCGCGCTGTTCTTCGGCGCCATGGGCATCACCGAACACGCCAAGGTCAAGCTCCAGGCGGTATAAACACCACTGGCACGGGCCCGGCCCTGCCGGACTCCCCTCCCCTTTGCCAGGAAGATCCATGGAAAGCTACCACGGCACGACCATCGTCAGCGTGCGCCGCCAGACCCCCGATGGCTGGCAAGTTGCCCTGGGCGGCGACGGTCAGGTCACCCTGGGCCACATCGTTGTCAAGGCCAGCGCACGCAAGGTTCGCAAGCTCTACCGTGATCACGTGCTTGCCGGCTTTGCAGGCGCCACGGCCGATGCTTTCACCCTGTTCGAGCGTTTCGAGTCCAAGCTGGAAAAGCACCAGGGTCATCTCGCGCGTGCCGCCGTCGAACTCACCCGCGACTGGCGTACCGACCGCGTCCTGCGCCGCCTGGAAGCCATGCTGGCTGTGGCTGACCGGGAAACCTCCTTGATCATCACCGGCAATGGGGATGTGCTGGAGCCCGAGCACGGCATCATCTCCATTGGTTCCGGCGGCGCCTATGCCCAGGCGGCCGCGCGCGCCCTGCTGGAGCACACCGCCCTGTCCCCGGCCGACATCGTCAAGAAGTCGCTAGAGATCGCAGGCGACCTGTGCATCTACACCAATCAGAACCACACCATCGAAACCCTGGACTGACGCCATGAGCGCCATGACCCCCCAAGAAATCGTCAGCGAACTCGACCGTCACATCATTGGCCAGCGCGATGCCAAACGTGCCGTGGCCATTGCCTTGCGCAACCGCTGGCGCCGCCAGCAGGTTGAGCAGCCAATGCGCAGCGAGATCACGCCCAAGAACATCCTGATGATCGGCCCCACCGGCGTGGGCAAGACCGAGATCGCACGCCGCCTGGCTCGCCTGGCCGATGCCCCCTTCATCAAGGTCGAGGCCACCAAGTTCACCGAGGTCGGCTATGTGGGCAAGGACGTGGACACCCTCATCCGCGATCTGGTCGAAGTCGCCATCAAGCAAGAGCGCGCGCATCAGATCAAGCTGCAGCGCGTGCGCGCCGAGGATGCCGCCGAAGAACGCCTGCTGAACGTGCTGGTGCCGCCCCCCAGCCACGACCCGATGGGCACGGCCACCGCCGACAGCACCGCGCGCCAGATCATGCGCAAGCGCTTGCGCGAAGGCACGCTGGACGACAAGGACATCGAGATCGAGCTGGCCGAGGCCAAGCCCACGGTCGAGATCATGGGGCCCGCCGGCATGGAAGACATGGCCGAGCAACTGCGCGGCATGTTCTCGCAGCTGGGTCAGGACAAGCGCAAGCTGCGCAAGATCAAGCTGTCTGACGCCAGAAGCCAACTGATCGACGAAGAAGCAGCCAAACTGGTCAATGAAGACGACATCAAGACCCGCGCGCTCGACAAAGTCGAGCAAAACGGCATCGTCTTCATCGACGAGATCGACAAGGTGGCCAGCCGCGCCGAGGGACAGGGCGCCGAGGTCTCGCGCCAGGGCGTGCAGCGCGATCTGCTGCCTCTGGTCGAGGGCACCACGGTCAACACCAAGTACGGCATGGTCAAGACGGACCACATCCTCTTCATTGCTTCGGGGGCCTTCCACCTCAGCCGCCCCAGTGACCTGATCCCTGAACTGCAAGGGCGCTTCCCGATTCGGGTGGAGCTGGCCTCGCTGTCAGTGGACGACTTTGAAGCCATCCTCACGCAACCCAGCGCCAGCCTGATCAAGCAGTACCAAGCCTTGCTGGCCGCTGAAGGGGTGACGCTGGAGTTCACCCCGCCCGCCATCCGCCGACTGGCCCAGATTGCCTTTGACGTGAACGAGCGCACCGAAAACATCGGTGCGCGCCGCCTGTCGACGGTCATGGAGCGCCTGCTGGACGAACTGAGCTTCAACGCCCCCAACCAGAGCGGGCAGACCCACACAGTGGATGCCGATCAGGTGGACCGCAGCCTGGGCGAGTTGTCGCGCAACGAGGATCTGTCGCGCTTCATCCTCTGAATGACAGACTCAGCCCGCCGACCCCGCCACGACCGCCGTGGCACCCACGGGTCGCGCGGCCTGACGCTGCTCGGCCGCCAGGGTGAGCAGACCCTCAAAAATCAGATGATCGATCTGTCGCAAGGGCAGCTCATCCGCCAACTGGGCCAGCTTGGGTGCAGCACCGCCTGACATCAGCAGCAGCGGATCCACCCCCTCGCGGCGCGCCAGGCGGCGGTAGATGCGTTCGATTGCACCCGAGATCGCATCCGTGCCGCCACTGGTCAGGGCATCACTGGTGTTGGTGGGGAAGTCCGTGGCCTCACCCATGGGCACCTTGAGACCGGCCGTGCCCGTCTCCAGGGCCCGCAGCATCAGACCAAAGCCGGGCATGATGGCCCCACCCAGGAAGGTCCCGGACGCATCCAGGGCATCAATGGTCACCGCCGTGCCCACCATGATCACCAGTGCCGGCACGGGCCGGCCGTCGCGCACCGCGTGATGGCGCGCACCCACCAGGGCGGCCCATCGATCCGCGCCCAGGCGGTGCGGATGGTCATAACCATTGCGCACACCACCGCCCACGGCGCTGGAGACGAGCCACTGCGGCTTGAGGCCCCAGGGGGCCAGTTGTTCTTCCACACGCCGCTTGATGGCGTCGCCCGCCACGACACAGCCCAGCATCCCGTCAGGGCGCGGCAGGTGCCGCCAGACACTGAACCACAACTGGTCGATTTCTTCCAGGATGACGGCCCCGTGCGCCTGCAAGGGGGCGTCCGGATCCGCGCTGTCATACAGGCCCCACTTCAAGCGTGAGTTGCCAATGTCAATGACCAGAAATGTCATGAATGCTGCCAAGGACAGGCACGTTCCCCTCCTCATCGTGGCGAAACGCGCCCAGGTTGGGCCATGCCTCGTCTTGTGATGATGAGGTCCTGCCGCGATTCTGCCCTTGTATCTCTGGTTTGGCGGGCCCGCCGGGCGAAGGCAAGAGAGATTTTTTCACCACATCTCCCCCTCGTTCACAGGTCGCAAGCCCCCATCGCAACACATTCATACAGCCAAAACCTAGTAGAAACACTAATATCTGGTCTCGCGCATCTACAAAAGGCCCAAGCCATGAAACACACACTGATCAACAGCCTTCTGGTCTCCGCCCTTCTGCTCAGCCCGGCCTGGGCCGCGGTCGACATCAAGGGCGTCAAGTTCTCCGACACCTACGAAGTGGCCAGTCAGCCCCTGAAGCTCAATGGCGCCGGACTGCGGGTCAAGGTGGTCTTCAACATCTACGCCGCCAGCCTCTACCTGCCCCAGAAACAGACCACCGCCCAGGGCGTCATTCACGCCCCCGGTGCCAAGAGCGTGCAGGCCGTGATGTTGCGCGATCTGACGGCCGACGAATTCGTCAGCGCCATGATCAAGGGCTTCAAGGCCAACAACAGCGCGGCCGATGTCGCGCGCCTGATGCCCCGCCTGGAACAGCTCGAAACCATGATGACCGCCGTGGGCAAGGCCCCCAAGGGGACCTCCGTGCACATCGACTACCTGCCCGGCATCGGCACACGGATCATCGTGGACGGACAGCGCCGTGGCGCCGACATCCCCGGTGAAGATTTCTATCAGGCCATGCTGCGCATCTGGCTGGGCGACGACCCGGTGGACTCCGACCTCAAGACCTCCCTGCTCGGCGGCAAGTGAGGCCAATCCGCGACAAATCGTCACAAGCGCGCCGCTAACGGCCGTATTTCACGGCCCCACCCCCCTGACATGGCCCTTGTCAGGGGCTCTCCCGCTTGTGCAGATCTTGAAATAGGTCGATAACGGTTCAACGCCACTCAATGGCGAGTTGAACCCATGATCTCTCAAGCACTGCCTCATCTGACAGCATGGACCAATGCCCTGCTCAGTGCGGACATCCCGGTGCTCGCCACCACGGTGCTGCATGTCGCCGAGTTGCGTCAGATCGAAGAGGCCAAAGGCACGGTCGATGCCCAAACGCTGGCCCAGAGCATCGGCAATGACCCGCTGATGACCCTCAAGGTGCTGTCGCACGTCTCCCGCTACTGCACCCGCCTGAGTGTGGAGCCGCCGGAAACCCTGACCGGCGCCATCGTGATGCTGGGCATCAATCCGTTTTTCAAGGATTTCAGCGACATCGAGAACGTCGACCACTGGCTGCGCGACAAGCCCCAAGCCATGATGGGCCTGCACCGTGTGATCCGGCGCAGCCGCCGCGCCGCCCACTTCGCCGTGCATTTCGCGATGCACCGGCAGGACGAGGATGCCTCCATCATCCAGGAGGCCGCACTGCTGCACAGCTTTGGCGAGCTGCTTTTATGGTGTCACGCCCCGGATCTGATGCATGTGATCGCAGAAAAGCTGGCCCATGACCACACCTTGCGCTCGGCCGACGTGCAGCGTGAGATCCTGGGCATCGAGGTGGGCGATCTGTCGCAGAACCTGATGCGGGCCTGGCAACTGCCCTATCTGCTGATCCGCTGCACCGACGACCGCCATGCCGAGCACCCCCAGGTGCGCACGGTCATGCTGGCCGTGCGCATCGCACGGCATACGCAGTACGGCTGGGATTCAGCCAATGCGCAGGCCGCGCTGCCAGACGACATCGACGATGTCGCGCAACTGCTCAATATCTCCAGCGAAGCCGCGTCCCGCAAGATCCGGGACATGGACCACTGATCAGCGCACGCTGACGGACGAGCGCATGGCCTGCACCATGCCCGAGCCCACGGCCTCACCGAAGCCGGCACCAAACCGCTTGGCCAGACGCTCGGCGATGTTTTCCTTGACGGTGTAGTCAATGATCTCTTCCGCCTTCACCACATCGCGGGCGATGGAATCCAGGCTGCCCAGGTGATCGGCCAAACCCAGTGCGATGGCCTGCTCGCCGTTCCAGAACAGGCCCGAGAAGGTGTCCTCGGACTCCTTGAGGCGCTTGCCCCGGCCCTCACGCACCACCTTGATGAACTGCTGGTGGATCTGGTTGAGCATGGCTTGCGCATAGGCATCCTGCGACTCATTGCGGGGCGAGAAAGGATCGAGCATGCCCTTGTTGGCACCTGCCGTCATCAGCCGACGCTCGACGCCGACCTTATCCATCACACCGGTGAATCCAAAGCCATCCATCAGCACGCCGATGGAGCCCACCAAAGAGGCCTTGTCCACATAGACCTGATCCGCCGCCACGGCGATGTAGAAGGCCGCCGAAGCGCACATTTCCTCGCACACGGCGTAGACCTTCTTCTTGTGCAGGGCCTTGAGGCGACGGATCTCGTCGTTGATCAGACCCGCCTGCACCGGGCTGCCCCCCGGGGAGTTCAGGCGGATCACCACGGCCTGGGCCCCCTTGTCCTCGAAGGCGCTCTTGAGGGCCGAATTCAGGTCGTCGGCATTGGCCTCGGCTTCCGTGCTGATCTCGCCGCGGACCTCGACCAGGGCCGTGTGGGGCGTCACGGGCGCGGTGGCCTCGGGCACGCTGGCGATCGTTGCCCAGATCATGGCCAGGATCAGACCGATCCACAGCACACGCCACACCCAGCGCCAACGTGCCTGACGGCGCTGCTCGGCGAGGTAGGCCCCAGCGAAATCCGCCAGCAGCTGCTGCTGCACCGCGTTCATGCCCCCGACGGGCGAAGACATCTGTTCTTGGTTCATGGTCAAAATACCGGCTGAAATTGCTCGTTAGGATACCAATACACCTGCCCATCGCGCTCCTGGAGGGCGATGGCTGTCAGGCGGGCGCCTGCACAGGGGCCACTGAGACACCGCCCGTCCGAGGGCTCGTACAGCGCCCCATGGATCGAGCAGATGATGAAACGCTTGTCCTGATCCCAGAACTCACCGGGCTGCCAATCCATCTCGGACGGGATGTGCGCACAGCGATTCAGGTAGGCCTGCGCCACATTGTCAAAGCGCACCGCAAAAGCCGGCGCCACCGCCCCGTGCTCCAGCACCTCGAAAGTCACCGAGCCATCGCACTCGCGCAGCGAGGCGGACTCGCACAGCCACTGCGGCGCCAGGTTCAACTCAGGCATGTTTCTGCAGCCAGTCATGCAGCTCGGCCACGGAATGGGCCACCAGCCGGGTCGGGAAGGCCGCGAAGGCCTGCGGATCATGCGCCCCGTAACTCACCCCGATGGACGCCGTGCCGGCATTGGCGGCCAGTTGCAGATCGTGCGTCGTGTCACCGATCATCAGGGTGCGTTCGGGCTCGACGCCCAGCTCCCTCATCAGCTCTTCCAGCATCTGGGGGTGCGGCTTGGAGCGGGTCTCGTCGGCCGTCCGGGTGGCGTCAAACACGCCACGCAACTGCACATGGTGCAGCGCCTCATTGAGCCCCTGACGTGACTTGCCAGTGGCCACGGCCAGCCAGTGCTGGCGCTGCTTGAGCATGGCGAGCAGGTCCAGCGTGCCCTCGAAGAGGCTGAGCGCATGCTGACTCTCGAAATAGTGATGCCGATAGCGCTGCCCCAACTCGGGAACCCGCTCGGGCGCCAGATCAGGCGCCACATGCTGCAAGGCATCGTGCAATCCCAGGCCGATGACATAGGCCGCCTGCTCCCGACCGGGCACGGGCAAGCCCAGGTCGGCGCAGGCCGACTGGATGCACCCGACGATCAGGGCCGTCGAGTCATACAGCGTGCCGTCCCAATCGAAAACGATGAGGTCGAACTGGCGTGGGCGAAGATCGTTCAAGATAAAGACAACAGTTGTGGGCTCAGCCCAGATGATCCACCAAAGCCTGACATTCTGCGGGCAGTGGGGCCATCAGTGCGAGCTCCTCCCCCGTGACGGGGTGGGGCAAACGCAACTCGCGCGCGTGCAGGAACATGCGGTCAAACTTGAGTCCTTCCACCATGGCACCCCGCGCCAGGGCCTTGTTGAGGGCGAAATCACCATATTTCTCATCGCCGATGATGGGGTGCCCCTCATGAGCGAGGTGCACCCGGATCTGGTGGGTGCGTCCCGTCTTGATGGTCACATCCAGCAAGGCGAAACGGCTGAACTGCTGCACCACCTTGACCAGGGTGATGGAGCGACGTCCTTCATCGGCATCCTCGGCCACGGCCTTGACCCGCCGCTCGCCGTCACCGGTGAGGAACTTGTGCAGTGCCACATCGATGACCTTGCGGGCCACCGGCCATTGGCCGATCACCATGGCCGCATAGGTCTTGTGGGCGGTGCGATGACGAAAGCAATCCTGCAGCGTCACCAGAGCGCTGCGCTTCTTGGCAACCAGCAGCACGCCGGACGTCTCCTTGTCCAGGCGGTGCACCAACTCCAGGAAGCGGGCCTGGGGCCTGGCGCGGCGCAATTGTTCGATCACGCCGAAACTCACCCCGCTGCCTCCATGGACCGCCACGCCCGCCGGCTTGTTGATGGCAATGAGGTGTTCGTCCTCGAACAGGATGGGGAATTCGCGGGCCGGCACACTGGCGGCCTCGGTCTGTGGCTCGGGCAGGCGAACGGGCGGCACGCGCACCTCGTCGCCCAGCGTCAGACGGGTGTCGGCCGAGGCCCTCGCCTTGTTCACTCGCACCTCGCCACTGCGGATGATGCGGTATACCAGCGTCTTGGGCGCACCCTTGAGGGTCTTGATCAGGAAATTGTCCAGGCGCTGACCTTCGCTGCCTTCGTCAATGCGAACGTAGTGAACAGCGGGGGCAGCCATGGCCGGTGCGGCGGCCAAAGGGTGGTCTGGCGCGGCCTTTTCGGGATTTTTCGCCCGATGGGAAGAGGTTTTCGCACCTATAATGGGCTTGGCCACGTTTGAAAAGTGTGTTGTGATTGGTAAATTGCAATACAGGCAAGGCCCGGTGAGAGTGTACCGTTCAGGCGCTTAGTTCTGAACCCTCCGGGCGCCATTCCAATGAGGCCGATGGTGATGCAGCACGTCGCATCAGGTTCGAGAAAACCGCCCAAGGTGCGGTTTTGCGGGCATGGTGGTCGTGTCAGAGTCAGCACCGATCGAATCACGAACAAGGTTTATGGATGCCAGCGAGTTCCTTTTTGAAACGCTGATGTCCGCGTCAACAGACACGCATGCACATGATGGGGCCCTCCAAGGCTTGTTTTGCTGATACCCCCCGCAAGGCCACCTTCCGCACGACGGAAGACGCCCAGGCGCGGGCGCGGTCGCAAGCACCTGTGAAGGTTCACCCCTCATGCCTGATCCCTCCTCCCTTCTGGTCCATGTTTCCGGGCGCCACGGCGTTGCGGGCAGGGCCTGATCGCGTGGGCTCAAGCTGCATGACTGCGCTGTTGCCGCACGCGCCCTTGCTGCACTGAACACAAGCGCCACCACAAACGCGCGTTCCAGGCAGCCCAGGCAATTCCTTACCTCGATTCTTTCGCGTTGATTCGTGCATAAGCGTTGCCACAGACCCGCAAGGTCTGGGGCGCCATGAGGTTTTGTCCGGCCGCCATCCCGGACAGCCTCGATGTTCACAGGAGTGCACATGAAGCGCATGCTGATCAACGCCACGCAGCCCGAAGAGCGGCGCCTGGCCATTGTCGATGGACAGAAACTGCTCGACTTCGAAACCGAAATCGAAGGGCGCGAACAGCGCAAGGGCAATATCTACAAAGCCATCGTCACCCGCGTCGAGCCCTCGCTCGAAGCCTGTTTTGTCGATTACGGCGAAGAGCGTCACGGTTTCCTGCCCTTCAAGGAAATCTCGCGTCAATACTTCAAGGAAGGCGCCGACGTCCGCTCGGCCAAGATCCAGGACGTGATCAAGGAGGGGCAATCCCTGCTGGTCCAGGTCGAAAAGGAAGAACGCGGCAACAAGGGCGCCGCCCTGACGACCTTCGTCTCCCTGGCCGGCCGCTACTTGGTCCTGATGCCCAACAACCCCCGTGGCGGTGGCGTGAGCCGTCGCATCGAGGGTGACGACCGCGAAGAACTCAAGGAAGCCATGGATCAGCTCGAATACCCCAAGGGTATGAGCCTGATCGCCCGCACCGCCGGCATCGGTCGCACCGCCGCCGAGCTGCAGTGGGACCTCAATTACATGCTCAAGCTGTGGACCGCCATCGACGGCGCCGCACAAGAGGGCAAGGGCGCCTTCCTGATCTATCAGGAATCGTCGCTGGTGATCCGCGCCATCCGCGATTACTTCACCGCCGATATCGGTGAAATCCTCATCGACACGGACGACATCTACGAGCAGGCCAAGCAGTTCATGCTGCACGTCATGCCCGACACGGCCAACCGCGTCAAGCGCTACCGTGATGATGCCGCCCTGTTCTCGCGCTTCCAGATCGAGCATCAGATCGAAACGGCCTTTGCCCGCACGGTGAACCTGCCCTCAGGCGGCGCCATCGTGATCGACCACACCGAGGCTCTGGTCTCGGTCGACGTGAACTCGGCCCGCGCCACCCGTGGCAGCGACATCGAAGAAACCGCCTTCCGCACCAATCTGGAAGCCGCCGACGAAATCGCCCGCCAGATGCGTCTGCGCGATCTGGGCGGCCTGATCGTCGTCGACTTCATCGACATGGAAGAGTCGCGCAACCGCCGCGAGGTCGAGCAACGCCTGCGCGACGCGCTGCGCTTTGACCGTGCCCGCGTGCAGTTCAGCACCATCAGCAAGTTCGGCCTGCTGGAGATGTCGCGTCAGCGTCTGCGTCCGGCCTTGTCCGAAGGCTCGCACATCACCTGCCCGCGCTGCAACGGCACCGGCCACATCCGTGACACCGAGTCCTCGGCGCTGCAGATCCTGCGCATCATCCAGGAAGAGACCATGAAGGACAACACGTCCGCCGTGCACGTGCAAGTGCCGGTGGAAGTGACCTCCTTCCTGCTCAACGAGAAGCGCACCGAGATCACCAAGATCGAACTCAAGCAGCGCGTCACCGTGCTGCTGATCCCCAACCGCCACCTCGAAACGCCCAACTACAAGCTGGAGCGCCTGCGCCATGACGACCCGCGCCTGGAAAACATCCAGGCCAGCTACGCCATGGTCGAAGAGGTCGAGGAAGATGTGGGCATCACCCGCCGCGAAAAAACCGGCAAGCCCAAGCAGGAGCCCGTGATCAAGGGCGTGCTGCCCGATCAGCCCGCACCCGTGGCTGCCTCCAAGCTGGAAGTGGCCGACAACCAGCCGGTGGTCGTGCAGCATGCCGCGCCGGTCCCCGTGGCGGCACCTGTGGCCCCGGCCAGCTCCGGCGGCTTCTTTGGCTGGCTCAAGCGCCTGTTCACCGGCGGCGAGGCCCCCGCAGCTGCACCGGCGCCAGTGGCGGCACCGGTCACGCCGGCCGTCGCGCCTGCAGAGCCTGGTGGCCGCGATGGCAAGGGCCAGGGACGTGGTCGTCGCGATGGCCAGCGCCGTGGCGAACGCAACGGCAATGGCGAGCGCGCCGAGCGTGGTGAACGCAACAACGAAGGCGGTCGCGGTGAGCGCCGCGGTCGAGGCGACCGCAGCGAGCGTCCCGCGGGCGACAACGCCGAAGGTCGTGAGGAGCGTCAAGGCCGTGGTGGCCGCCGTGGTTCGCGCGACGAGCGACCCGCCACGGATGCCAATGCCGCCCCCGATGCACAAGGTGAAGCACGCGACAACAGCCGTCGTCGCCGTGGCGAGCGCGGTGACCGCGCTCCCCGCGAGACCAGCGTCACCGAAGGCCTGAACGAGCAAGTCGACACCCAGCTGGGTCAAGCCCAGGCGCAGGTGGACGCCCCCTCGAATGAGATGGGCGCCGAAGAAGCCCGTGAAGGGGGTCGCCGTCGCCGTCGTGGTGGCCGTGGCCGTGGTGGCGAGCAGGATGCCGCGCAGGGTGAAGACAACGGCGCATCCGCTGGCGACACCACCCGCACCGATGAGTCTGCTGAAGCCTCTGGCGCCAGCGAGACCTCGGAGACGGGTGAAGAGGGTCGCCGTCGCGGTGGTCGTGAACGCAACCGTCGTGGTGAGCGTCGTGAACGCCGCGAAGGCGAAGGCAGCGAAGCGCAGGACAGCGGACTGAGCATGGCCCTGCCCGTGCCTGCCGATGTCGGCACCGGCCCCTTCAGCCTGGCCCCCGAGTCCACCGAGGTGACCGTGGCCACTCCGGCTGCGGAGCCTGCGCTGCAGGCCACGCAAGAAGTCAGCGCTGCACCTGCCGCCAATGACGCGCCGGCCTTTGCCCAGGCACCCGCTGCCGTGGCGGAGTCCTTCGTGCTGCCGCTGGCGGATCTGGCTGCTCTGGCCGCTGAAGCCGGCCTGGAATGGGTGAACTCCGATGCGGACAAGATCCGCGCTGTGCAGGAAGCCATCGCAGCAGAGCCCAAGCCTGTCCATGTGCCCCGCGAGCGCAAGCCCGCACCGGTCCTGGACGAAGGCCCTCTGGTCCTGGTCGAGACCCGCAAGGACCTCAGCCAGATCAAGCTGCCGTTCGAATCGGCCGCCTGACGCCAGAGTCTTCTGAAAGACTCCTATACCAAGCCCCGCGCAAGCGGGGCTTTTTTCATGCCCCCTCACTTGAATGGTCATTGTTGTTCTAGGGGTGTCTCATATGTGACTCTTTGTATAGATTGGCGCCTTCCACTGATAACTTGAGGTACACAACATGATCAAACAACAACTCGCTCGCCTGGCCCTGATCGGCGTGCTGAGCGTCTCGGCCACCGCACAGGCCGCCAATGTGGGCGTGTTCGGCTCTTATGGCAACGACTACGTTTCCTCCTTGTCGGCACTGGGTCACACCGTGACCGACTTTGGCAACGTCAGTTTCAGCGCCAGCAATCTGGCCGGTCTGGATGCCGTTCTGATGATTCGCCAGGCCACTGGCAACTCTGACCTGACCGCATTTGTCAATGCAGGCGGCACGCTGATCACGGAATGGTCGTCGTCTGGCTATGGTGGCTCCCTGCTGGGTGCCACCGTGACCGACAACTACAGTTCATACGTCACGTCTGACCCGGTGGTCTTCACGGCCGCAGGAACGGTCCTGGGCCTGGGCTCTGGCCTGGGCGCCAGCTACCAGGCGGGTGGCGGCACCGAGTTCTTCCAGGACTTCGCGTCCATCGGTAGCGGCACGATCCTGGCCACGCGTGGCTCCAGCGGCGCCACCGCCATCATTGGTGGCGCCGTGGGCCTGGGTTATGTCTTCGTGAACGGCTATGACTGGGCCGACACCACCGACGCCAGCACCGCCAAGTTGCTCGACAACGAGATCCGTGCCGTGACCACCGCGGTTCCGGAGCCCGAGTCCTACGTTCTGGCCATCGCTGGTCTGGGCGTGCTGGGCATGATGGCCCGCCGCAAGAAGGTGGTTGCTGCGGAAGACGCCGCCACGGCCTGATCTGCATCGACAAGCCATTCTGGCGTCACGGATGAAAGTCCGTGACGCCTTTTTTTGTCCACTTTCGCTTTGGCGCACTTTCACGCAACAAAGGGTTTTACCTATACGATAGGTGATTGACGTTAACGTCAATCGTGCTTCTAATGC
Organism: Aquabacterium sp.; assembly: GCF_036279655.1. Lineage (GTDB taxonomy): Bacteria > Pseudomonadota > Gammaproteobacteria > Burkholderiales > Burkholderiaceae_C > Aquabacterium. Next base: position 13,983 of record NZ_DASUIT010000016.1, read on the forward strand.
CTTCACGCATCCACAGGCATCGAGGAGCCCTGCATGGCACAACCGTCCGTCGCGTCCACCACCGGCACTGGGGCACCCCAGCCCCATCCGGCTGTTCTGGAGGACTTTGTGGCGGCGCCCTTGCGACTGATGGCCACGGCAACCCGACTGGGAGACCGCCCTGCCTATTACATCCGCACCCAGGACGGCTGGCAAGCCAGTACCTGGCGGGATTACGCCTCCCAGGTCCGCTGCGCCGCGCGCGCACTGCTCTCCATGGGGGTGCAAAAGGGCGACTCGGTCGCCATCCTGAGCTTCAATCGGCCTGAATGGTCGGTCGCCGCCTTTGCCGCCATGTCGGTCGGCGCCATCCCGGTGGGCATCTACTGGACCGCCTCCAGCAAGGACATCGACTACATCCTCAACCACTGCCAGGCCCCGGTGCTGGTGGTGGAGGACCTGGCCCGCTTCGACAAGGTTGCCCCCTGCCTACCCAACGCTCCCCATCTGCGCCAGGTGGTGATGATGGGCCAGAGCGTCCCACCCGATCAAGCCCAGGTCATCAACTGGGGAGACTTCATGGCCATGGGGCATCTGGGTCTGGAAGCAGCCCTGGAGCGCTGTCTGGGCGACATCGGGCCCCAGGACATCGGCTCGCTGATCTACACCTCGGGCACCACCGGCCCGTCCAAGGCCGTGGTGCTGAGCCATGGCAATCTGTCCTGGACGGCCCTGGCCCTGACACGGGCCTTCAGGGCCACCGAACACGACCGCATCTTGTCCTACCTGCCCTTCGCCCACATCGCGGAGCAGATGGGCTGCATGCACAACCAGGCGTGCATCGGCTTCACGGTGTACTTCGCACGCAGCATGGAAGAGCTGGGCGATCACCTCAAGGAGGTGCGCCCCACCATCTTTTTTGGTGTGCCGCGCGTCTGGGAAAAGATGCAGGCCGCCATCGAGAGCAAATTGCAGCAGGCCCAGGGGATCAAGGCGGTGATGGCGCGCTGGGCCATGGGCGTCGGGCGTGAATGGCATGCCCGCACGCTCGCGGGTCGAGCACCCGGCGCCTGGCTGGACCTGCAGCGTGGGGTGGCGCAGAAACTGGTCTACGGCAAGGTCAAGGCGGCCCTGGGCTTCGATCAATCCCACCTGCTGATCTCCGGGGCCGCCCCCATCGCACCAGACAATCTGCGCTTCTTCACGGGTCTGGACCTGGTGATCAGGGAGCTCTATGGGCAGTCCGAAGCCTGCGGCCCCACCTCGCTCAGCACGGCGGGTCACACACGCATCGGATCCGTGGGCAAACCGCTGCCGGGCTCTGAAGTTCGCGTGGCCAACGATGGCGAGATCCTGGTGCGTGGCCCGCAGATCTTCCAGGGCTACGCCGGGCAGCCACAAGCGACGGCCGAGACACTGGTCGATGGCTGGCTCTACAGCGGAGACCTGGGGCACATCGATGCCGATGGTTTCATCTACATCACGGGCCGCAAGAAGGACCTGATCATCACCTCGGGTGGCAAGAACATCTCGCCGGCCAACATCGAAGCCGATCTGATGGACACGCATCTGATCGAACACGCCGTGGTCTGCGGGGATGGCCGCCACTACCTGAGCGCGCTCGTGACCCTCGATGCCCAGATGCTGGCCGAGTTTGCCAAGGAAAATCAACTGGGCGAACAGGGCCTGCACGATCACCCTCAGGTGCTGGAAGCTGTCCAGCACGCCATCGACCATGTCAACCAGCACCAGGCACGGGTGGCGCACATCCGCAAGTTCGCCGTGTTGCGTGAGCCCCTGACCGTGGAGGGTGGCGAGCTGACGCCCACCATGAAGGTCAAGCGCAAGGTCGTGATCGACCGACACCAGGCGCTGATTGACCGGCTGTACCGTGACTGAGCCCCTCATCCAGGAGGCCGATCCGGCCCGATTGCAGGCGGTGTTCGCATCGCAGCAAGCCACCGCGCTGGCCTGGCGCACCTCGACCGCGGCGGAGCGGATTGCCCGCATCCAGCGGCTGGTCCGCGCGCTGATGGACCACCGTGAGGCCCTCTACGAAGCCTTCGCCGTCGACTTCCGCAAGAGCACCGTCGAGGTGGATAGCCACGAGTTGCTGCCTGTCCTGGCCGAAGCCCAGCATGCGGTGTCTCATCTGGGCCGCTGGATGCGCCCCCGTCCGGTGTGGAGCACCCTGATCTCGGCCACCAATTCGGCCTGGCTGGAGGTTCAGCCCCGGGGTCGCTCGCTCATCATCGCGCCCTGGAACTTCCCGCTCAATCTGAGCCTGGGGCCACTGGTGTCGGCTCTGGCCGCCGGCAACCCGGTGATCCTCAAGCCCTCGGAGATGACCCCTCAGGTCTCGGCCGTGATGGCCCGCATCGTCGAGCAGGCCTTCGAGCCCCACGAGGTCGCGCTCTTCGAGGGCGCACTGGCCACCTCGCAAGCCCTGCTCGCCCTGCCCTTCGATCATGTGTTCTTCACCGGCTCGCCCCAGGTGGGCAAGGCCGTGATGGCCGCTGCCTCGCAGCACCTGGCCAGCGTGACGCTGGAGCTGGGCGGCAAATCGCCCATGATCGTCGACGAAAGCGCCGATCTGCGCCGGGCCGCGGAGAACATCATGTGGGGCAAGCTGATCAACAGTGGCCAGGTCTGCCTGGCCGTTGACCATGTGTTCGTGCATGAGCGCGTCAAGGAGGCGCTGATCGCACAATGTCTGGCGGTGCTGCGCGAAGGATGGGGGCACAACGACGAGGCCATCCGCGCCAACCCGGCGCTCACGCGCATCGTCAATGCGCATCACACCTTGCGGCTGGCCCGCCTGCTTGACGGCGCACGAGCCCAGGGCGCGCGCGTGCTCTGCGGCGGTCAGGTCGACCTGCAAGATTGTTATGTGGCCCCCACCCTGCTGGACCAGGTGCCTGACCACGCGCGCATCATGCAGGAAGAGATCTTTGGTCCCCTGCTGCCCATCGTGGGCTACCGCTCACTGGACGAAGTGATCGAGCGCATCAACCGGGGCCCCAAGCCCCTGGCCCTGTACATGTGGAGCTCACGTCACGAGCACATCCAGGCCGTGAAGGCCCGCACCAGCTCGGGCGGCATGTGCATCAACCACTGCGTGCTGCACAGCCAGCATGGCAATCTGCCCTTCGGGGGCGTCAACCACTCCGGTCAGGGCGCCTCGCATGGCCGCTGGGGCTTCATGGCCTTCTCACACGAGCGCGCAGTGCTGAAATCCTGGCGCCTGATGCTGGCCCGCTGGCTCACCTATCAGCCCATGCGCCCCTGGAAGCATCAGGCCCTGCGCGGCATCATGCGTTGGCTGCAGTGGCGGGTAGGCTGAAGGCCGATCAGCCACCACGCCGGGGTCACAGCGGCAGGCGTGCCAGGGCCTGCAGATACGGGGCGTGGTGCATCAGGTCGTCCCAGGTCATGGGGGCCATCTGAGGCAGCAGATCGAGGCGGCGTGCCTCGCTGTCGGCGCTGGCCTGCCAGAGGCCATCGGCCAGCGCCTGGCTCAGACCATCCAGCAATTCATCGACCGGCTTGCCACCCTGGAGCGACTGGTTGCACAGCAGCACCATGTCACAGCCCGCCGTCAGCGCCGCAATGGCCCCCTGGGTATAGCTGCCGGCCACGCTGGCACCTTCCATGCTCAGATCGTCACTGAAAATGGCGCCCGTGAAGCCTTGCTGTCCACGCAGGATGTCCTGCAACCAGCGGCGTGAAAAGCCGGCGGGCAGGCTGTCCACCTTGGGGTAGATCACGTGGGCCGGCATCACGCTGGTCAGCACAGTGCTGAGCCATTCGTAGGGCTTGGCATCGTCGGCCATGATGGCCTTGAGGCTGCGCTTGTCCACCGGCACATCCACATGGGAATCGGCCTTGACGAAGCCATGGCCGGGGAAATGTTTGCCGCAGTTGGCCATGCCGGCGTGCAGCAGCCCCTGCATCACGCAACGTGCCAGGGTGGTGGCCACACGCGGATCACCGTGGAAGGCGCGGTCACCGATGACCGAGCTTTCACCCCAGTCCAGATCGAGTACCGGCGTGAAGCTGAGGTCGACGCCGCACGCACGCAACTCGCTGGCCAGCACATAGCCACAGGCACTGGCCGCGTCCATGGCCACCATGGCGCCATGGCCGTGGGGGCGCTTGTCGTCCTTCATCCACATCTCGCCCAGGTCACGCATGGGGGGCAAGTGCGTGAAGCCGTCGGTGCGGAAACGCTGCACTCGCCCGCCCTCATGGTCGACGCAGATCAGCACGTCAGGACGGATGGACTTGATCTCGGCACACAGGGCCGTGAGCTGGGCACGGCTTTGCCAGTTGCGAGCGAAGAGGATCAGCCCGCCGGTCAGGGGGTGCCGCAGGCGTCGGCGATCGTCGGCGTTGAGGCTCAGCCCTTCAATGTCCAGCACCACGGGTGAGTGGGCGATGGTGGGGGCACTGGTGATGGGTTTCTTGGCCATGATGCTACACAGGTAAAAGGGTGAACAGGGTCAGGCCGCTGGCGGCTCGTCAAGGCGACGTTCAATCACCACGAAGGCCAGGGCATGATCGACTTCATCGGACACGGACACATGCGCCGTCCAGCAGCGCGTTTCGAACCAGGGAGCCAGCTCGCCCGACAGGGCCAGCGCAGGTTGGCCACTGGCCGCGTTGAGAATCTCGCAATGCTGCCACGACATGGGCGCGCGCATGCCCGTGCCGATGGCTTTGGAGAATGCTTCCTTGGCCGCAAAGCGCGTGGCCAGGTAGCGCAGCGCACGCCCGGGCGCTTCGCCCAGACGTTGCTGATAGATCAGCCATTCCTGAGGGCCCAGCACCCGCTGCGCGAAACGGTCCCCCTGGCGCTCCAGCGTCGACTGGAGGCGGCGGATGTCGCACAGGTCGGTGCCGATGCCCACGATCATGCGCGGCGGCTCCGCACGATTTCGGCCTTGAAGTCGCCGATGGCCTGACGCAGTCCCACCATCACGGCATGGCCGATGAGGGCATGCCCAATGTGCAACTCCATCACCTCGGGCAATGCCGCAATCAGTGCCGCACTGCTGGTGCGCTGCACCGTGGGCATCCAGGGCATGGCCGGGCCGGTGTCGCTGAGCGCCAGGCCGTGCCCGGCGTGCGTTCGCAGGCCCAGGCCGCGCGCATGGGCCAGGCCCTGCTTCAGGCGGGTGAGTTCGGCCTGCACGGCCGCATCGTCCTGCGCCCACCAGGCGTTGGCCAGGGGGCCGGTGTGCAACTCGACGCAAGGCGCGCCAGCCTCGGCCGCCGCATCGATCTGCTCAGGGTCAGCGCCAATGAACAGGGACACGCGGCTGCCAGCCGCCGCCAGGCGCGCGCAGGCGTCCTTCACACGAGCGAGTTGCCCCCGCACGTCCAGACCGCCTTCCGTGGTGATCTCCTGCCGACGCTCCGGGACCAGGCAGACATGCTCGGGGCGGATGCGCTCGATCAGGGTCACCATCTCATCGGTCACGGCGGCCTCGAAGTTCAACGGCGCACGGATGTGCTCCTTCATGCGCTCGACATCGGCATCACGGATGTGGCGACGGTCTTCACGCAGATGGAAGGTGATGATGTCGGCACCGGCCTCGACCGCCAGGGCCGCCAGGGCCACCGGATCCGGATACAGACCACCGCGCGCATTGCGCAGCGTGGCCACATGGTCGATGTTGACCCCCAGCAGGGCGCTGTGGGTGTCGGTCCATTGCAAGGGAGAGAAGCTCATATCGATTGGGTCAGGTCCATCATCAGCTGGCGTGTGCGCAAGGGCTGAGGACCCACATGATAGTGAAGGACAGCCCGCAACAGCGAGCGCATGTCGGATGAGGCCAGCAGGCAGGCCTGCAGCAGGGGCTCCGGCAGCCCCTCGCTGAAGTCTTCGAAGGCCGGCCCCAGCGCCGACTCCAGTTGCTGCATCAGCCAGCCAGGCAAGGCGGGGTCTTCGGCCGTGGCCTCGGTGACGCCCAATTCGGGGTGCAGGGTATAGAGCACATCGTGATCCACGTGCTGACCACTGGCGCTGTGCAGCGACAGGTCCGGCAGGTGCCCAAGCTGGCGCAGCACCATCAGCTCGAAGGCCCTCAAGGAGGCCTGCAGGCTGCCCGACAGGGTCAAGGCGGGCAGCAAGCCCGCATAGGCGCTCCACAGACGTGGCAGGCGATCATGGCGCGGCAAGAGCCGCATGAGCAACTCGTTGGCGTAAAAGCCGGGCAACAAGGCCGAGCCCCCTGGCCAGGCAGGACCACCGCCCCACTCGGCCTGCCGCAACAGCCAGACCTCGGCATCGGGGCCCTGCTTGGCGCCGAAGGTCACCAGGATCTGCTGGAAAGGCATGAGCACGGGTCGCAATTGCGAATAGGGGCGCTTGGCCCCTTTGGCCACGGCCACCACGCGCCCCTGATCACGCGTGAACAGGTCCAGGATCAGGCTGGACTCGCTCCAGTCATGGCTGTGCAGCACATAGGCCAGGGTCGGAGACCGCGCCCCCGCCTTGACCGGTGGGCGGCTTGCACCCGATCCTGCGGAAGTCGCCACAGCCCGCTCGCCTGCTTATTCGTAGCCGTAGGTGCGCAGGCGCGTGTCGTCATCGGCCCAGCCGGAGCGCACCTTGACCCAGATCTCGACAAAGACCTTGGTGTCCATCAGGCGTTCGAGCTCCATGCGTGCCTCGGTGCCGATGCGCTTGAGACGCTCACCGCCATCGCCAATCACCATGCCCTTGTGAGAGTCACGCTCCACAATGATGGAGGCCGCCACCCGGATCATGGGGCGACCGCCCGGCTTGTTGGAGGGCTCTTCCGTGTAGGTGTCGATCACCACGGTCGAGGTGTAGGGCAACTCGTCGCCCGTCAGTCGGAACAGCTTTTCCCGGATGATCTCGCTGGCCAGGAAACGATCGGTGCGGTCGGTCAGCGCCTCTTCGTCATACCACCAGGGTTGCTGGGGCAGATAGGGGCGCACGATGGCGCTCAGGCGGCGCACGTCGTCGAGCTTCTGGGCCGACAAGGGCACGTATTCGGCAAAAGGATGGCGCTCCTGCATGCTCTGCAACCAGGGCAGCAGGTCCGTGCGACGCTGCACCGTGTCGAGCTTGTTGGCCACCAGGATGACCGGCTTGTCGGCAGGCATCAGGGACAGAACCTTGGCATCGTCCATGCTGAAGCGCCCGGCCTCGACCAGGAACAGCACAACATCGACATCGGCGAGCGTGGCCTGCACTGTCTTGTTGAGATTGCGGTTGAGGGCAGCCGTGCCGCGCGCCACGTGGCGCGTCTGGAAGCCGGGCGTGTCCACAAAGACAAATTGCGTATCGCCTTCGGTGCGGATGCCCGTGATGCGATGGCGCGTGGTCTGCGCCTTCTTGGACGTGATGGACACCTTCTGCCCCACCAGGGCATTGAGCAAGGTTGACTTGCCCACATTGGGGCGACCGACGATGGCGATCAGGCCACAGCGCTGCTCGCCCGGCGCCACCGAGCCCGCCCCCTCCTGCCCCTTTTTGGCCAGGGCCAGGCCGGCCAGCATGGCGTCCAGATCAGGGTTGGCTTGCGCCTCGGGAGGCGCCTCGGGCGCGTTGTCGTCAGGAAGGTTCACGGACATCAAAAAGAATCAAAGAAAACGTCGACCGGCCCGTCTGGGCAGTCAGGAGGCGGAAGCTTGAAGGCGCTGCAGAGCCTGCTGGGCAGCCAGTTGCTCGGCAGCACGCCGGGACGCGCCCTCGCCGCTCACCGACCAGCCCTGCGAAGCCAGTTCACACACCACCACGAACACCTGCTCGTGGGCTTTGCCACGGGTGGCCTCAATGCGGTAGGTCGGCAGCGGCAGTTTGCGCCCCTGCAGCCATTCCTGCAAGGCGGTCTTGGCATCTTTCTGCCAGACCTCGGAGGTGGTCTGGGCCACCAAGGGCTCGAACAGCCGGAACACCAGGGCTCGGGCAGCGGTGAAACCGCCATCCAGATACACGGCGCCAATGACGGCTTCCAGGGCATCGGCCAGGATGGACGGACGCTGCGCGCCCCCCCCCTTGGCTTCGCCGTCGCTCATGCGCAGCACCTCAGGCAACTGCAGACCCAGCGCCAGTTTGTGCAGGGTGTCCTGACGCACCAGGTGCGCGCGTACACGCGTCAGATCACCCTCATCATTGCGATCGAACTGCTGATAGAGCAGATCGGAGACCGCCAGGTTCAGGACCGAGTCCCCCAGGAACTCCAGGCGCTCGTTCTGATCGGAGCCAAAGCTCTTGTGCGTCAGCGCCCGCACCAGCAGACGGCCATCCGTGAATGGATACGCCAGACGATCCTGCAGCGCGGTCAGAGGGTGCTGCGCTGCGCCACCGACACGAGAAGCGCCCGTCCTGGACGGACTGCGACCACTCACTTGGACTCGCCCTTGAACTTGATCAGCAGGTACACCGGGTCCATCAGTTCAATTTCCTTGTCATAGGCAAAACCGATCACGATCTTGTCGTCTTCCTTGGAAATGTCCAGGTCCGCGCTGCTGATGGAGTCCACGCCGTATTCCACGGCTCTGAGCTTCTCAAAGGAGGCGCGAATCTCCGGCACGCTGGTGCCGCCATCATGAGCCAGCTTGTTGACCATGCTCTGAATGGTGCGGTACTCGTTGACCGCCGGGAAGACCTTCATGAGCACCACGGCCGTGGCCGACACGACCACCGCCCAAAACAGGAGGCCGAACAGAGAGATGCCCCGCTGACGGCGAGCGACCGAGTTGTGAGAACGCACCATATTCATCCTGACCCCCATGACTCTCAGTGAAAGACGCCGACGCGCTTGAGATTGCCAAAGTTCATCCAGACCACGAAGGCCTTACCCACGATATTTTCGTCGGGCACGAAGCCCCAGAAACGCGAATCCTGGGAATTGTCACGGTTGTCACCCATGGCAAAGAAATGACCGGGCGGCACCTTGCAGACCACACCCTCACCGCTGTAGCGACATTGGTCGCGGAATGGGAAATCCTCGATGGCGGGCTCGGGGATATAGGGTGGCCGCTCCTTGTCATTGAGGATGCGGTGATTGACCTTGCCCAGTTTTTCCGAGTACTGCTCTGCGTAGCGCATGCTGTCCTCGTCGTAGAACTCGGCCAGCGGCAGCGTCTCGACGGGCTTGCCGTTGATGGTCAGGCGCTTGTTGATGTAGGCCACCTCGTCACCGGGAACACCCACCACCCGCTTGATGTAGTCGATGCTGGGGTTCACGGGATAACGGAACACGATCACATCACCCCGCTCGGGGTTGTGATTGTCGATGATCTTCTTGTTGATCACCGGCAGGCGCACACCGTAGTGGAACTTGTTGACCAGGATCAGATCGCCCACCAGCAGCGTCGGCACCATCGAGCCCGAAGGAATCTTGAAGGGCTCGAACAGGAAGGAGCGCATCAGGAAGACGGCACAGATGACCGGGAACAGACCGGCAGTCAAGTCCAGCCACCAGGGCTGCATGAGCAACTTGGCCTTGGCCTCTTCGATATTGCCATCGACCTGCGAAATGCCCTTGGAGGCCAGTTGCGCGCGGCGCGCCTGGTCCTGCTCGGTCAATTGACGCGCGGCTGCCTCGCGGGCCGGCTGGAACTTGTAGCGCTCGGCCAGCCAGTACAGCAAGGTCACGATGGTCAAGGTGAACAGCAACAAGGCAAAGTTGCCCTGCCACTGCCCGAGATACCAGCCCCCCAGGTACGCGATCAGCGCCGCGTACAACACACCAGTGATCAAACTCATCAATCTTCCACTTGTAGGATGGCCAGGAAAGCTTCTTGCGGCACCTCGACAGCACCGATCTGCTTCATGCGCTTCTTGCCGGCCTTTTGTTTCTCGAGCAGTTTCTTCTTGCGGGTGATGTCACCACCGTAGCATTTTGCCAGCACGTTCTTGCGCAGCGCCTTGATGTTCTCGCGCGCAATGATGTTGCCACCAATGGCCGCCTGAATGGCCACGTCGTACATCTGACGCGGGATCTGCTCGCGCATCTTGGCCGCCACCGCGCGACCGCGGTAGGCACTTTGCGCACGGTGCACGATGATGGACAGGGCATCGACCCGATCGCCATTGATCAGCAGATCCACCTTGACCACATCAGAGGCACGGTACTCCTTGAACTCATAGTCCATGGAGGCATAACCGCGCGACACGCTCTTGAGCTTGTCGAAGAAGTCCAGCACGATCTCGGCCAGCGGCATCTCGTAGGTCAGCATGACCTGGCGGCCGTGGTAGGCCATGTTGAGCTGCACACCACGCTTCTGATTGGCCAGCGTCATCACCGGCCCCACATAGTCCTGCGGCATGTACAGGTGCACGGTGACGATGGGCTCGCGGATCTCCTGGATGCGGGCCACTTCAGGCATCTTCGAGGGGTTCTCGACCTGGATGACCTCGCCGCCATTGAGCTGGACCTCGTAGACCACGCTGGGGGCGGTGGTGATCAGATCCTGATCGAACTCACGCTCCAGGCGCTCCTGCACGATTTCCATGTGCAGCAGGCCCAGGAAGCCGCAGCGGAAGCCAAAGCCCAGCGCCTGCGAAACCTCGGGCTCATAACGCAGCGAACTGTCGTTGAGCTTGAGCTTCTCGAGGGCATCGCGCAACTGGTCGTACTCGCTGGCTTCGGTCGGATAGAGCCCGGCAAACACCTGAGGCTGGATCTCCTTGAAGCCTGGCAGGGCCTCGGTCGCGGGGCCGGCATTGTTGGGCAGTTTCTTTTCGACGGTGACCGTGTCACCCACCTTGGCGGCGGCCAGTTCCTTGATGCCCGCGATGATGAAGCCCACCTGACCGGCACGCAACTCGTCACGCGGCGTCGACTTGGGCGTGAAGACCCCCAGGTGTTCTGCCGGATAGACGGTGTTGGTTGCCATCATGCGGATGCGCTCGCCCTTGCGAAGCACACCGTCGACCACACGCACCAGCATGACCACGCCCACGTAGTTGTCAAACCACGCGTCGATGATCATGGCGCGCAAGGGGCCATCCGGATTGCCTCGGGGGGCGGGCATGCGTGCCACCACCGCTTCCAGGATGTCCTCGATGCCCATGCCCGTCTTGGCCGAGCACGGGATGCCGTCCGTGGCATCGATGCCGATGACGTCCTCGATCTCTTCTTTGGCACGCTCGGGATCGGCCTGGGGCAGATCCATCTTGTTGAGCACAGGCACCACCTCGACGCCCAGGTCGAGCGCGGTATAGCAGTTGGCCACGGTCTGGGCTTCCACACCCTGGCTGGCATCCACCACCAGCAGGGCACCCTCACACGCAGACAGCGAACGGCTGACTTCATAGGAGAAGTCAACGTGGCCCGGGGTGTCGATCAGATTGAGGTTGTAGACCTGGCCATCGCGGGCCTTGTACTGCAAGGCGGCAGTCTGTGCCTTGATGGTGATGCCGCGCTCTTTCTCGATGTCCATCGAGTCCAGCACCTGGGCTTCCATCTCGCGATCACTGAGGCCACCACAACGCTGGATGATGCGATCGGCCAAGGTGGACTTACCGTGGTCGATGTGAGCAATGATGGAGAAATTGCGAATGTGATTCATAAAAAAAAGGCACGTCCAAAGGAGTGACGCGCCTTCCAACAAAAACGTATGGCAACTGCTTGTTGGACTTTCATTGTAGCCAAAAGCATCCTGTGGGAAGTCACGTCGACTGGTGCGCTGCCCTGGTTGCCCTCCACCCCCGAGGGTGTTATCAACAACTTATCAACAGGCCCCTGTGGGCAATTTGATCCGGCAAAAGCGTCTGGGGGGATTGTAGCCAATCCCAGGGAAGGCTCCCGGACTCATTGCACATGGACGCCTTCACTTATCAACAGCAAGGGGGAGATGCATCGGCACCGCAACATCCCCCTAGAAACGTGGGTTTTTTCACTCAGCAAAAACCCGAACACCACCAGGGTGTTTCGGGCTTGAGCGGGTGAATCAACCCAGGATCAGTTGTTGGGGCGGATCACGGCGTACTGAGCCCAGTCGCCACGGCGCACCAGCACGCTCACCGGACGGCTGCGATCCACCTTGGCCAACACGGACTCGAACTGGCGCACATCGGCGATCTGCACATTGGCCACAGCCAGGATCACATCGCCCTCGCGCAGGCCGGCCCGCGCTGCGGGGCCATCCACGTCCTGCACCAGCACACCGCCGTTGAGCTTGAGTTCACGCTTCTTGTCGTTGCCCAGATCGCTCAGTGTCAGCCCCAGCACGGTCGATGCCAGCCGGGCCTCCGGCTTGGCTGCAGGCGCCTCGGCACGCGGCTTGTCGCCTTCGAGCTCTACCACCGAGACACTCAGGTCCTTGTAGGCCCCGCGGCGGAACACTTGCAAGGTCGACTTGCTGCCGGGCTTGGTGGCACCCACCAGGCGGGGCAGATCACCGGCCTTTTCCACGGGCTGACCATCGAACTTCGTGATGATGTCACCCGCCTCGACACCGGCCTTGTCAGCAGGACCGCCGGGCTCGACCATGCGCACCACGGCACCTTGCGCCTTGGACAAGCCCAGTGAATCGGCCACGTCCTTGGTGACCGGCTCGATCTGCACGCCGATGCGACCACGAATGACCTTGCCACCCGAGCGCAATTGATCGGCCACCTTCATGGCTTCATCAATGGGGATGGAGAAGGAGATGCCCATGAAGCCGCCCGAACGGCTGAGGATCTGGGAATTGATGCCCACCACCTCACCACGCATATTGATCAGCGGACCGCCCGAGTTACCGGGGTTGACTGCCACATCGGTCTGAATGAAGCGGATCTCTTCGCCTGTGTCACGGGCCTTGGCGCTCACGATGCCGGCGGTGACCGTGTTCTCCAGACCGAAGGGCGAGCCAATGGCCATGACCCACTCACCCACACGCAGCTTGCCAGCCTGCCCGATGCGCACGGCAGGCAGCCTGGTGGCCTCGATCTTGACCACGGCCACATCGGTGCGCTTGTCCACGCCCACCACCTTGGCCTTGTACTCGCGCTTGTCGGTCAAGGTGACGTAGACCTCATCGGCCCCCTCCACCACATGGGCGTTGGTCATCACGAAGCCATCGCCTGTCAGGATGAAACCGGAGCCCACGCCACGAGGACGCTCCTCGCTTTGCTTGTCGTCCTTGCCACTCCTGGGCGTCCCTTTGCGAGGCGAAGGCTGACCCGGCATGGGCGTGCCGAAGAAACGCCGGAAGAACTCCTGCATCTGCTCGTCCATCTCGCCACCGGCCACATCCTCGTTCAAGGAGACACGCTGCGTGGTGCGGATATTGACCACCGAGGGGCCGACCAGCTCGACCAGCTCGGTGAAATCAGGCAACCCGCGCACGACCGCAGGCGACTGCGTGACATTGGCACTGGATGGCGCCACGCCTTGCTGCTGCGCCTGGGAGCTGTGCGGGAACAGACTGGAGCTGAGCACCAGCCCCACCGAGGACACCACAGCGCCGACCACAAGGGTGCGACGAATGACACTGTGCTGCATGAAACCTGACGTATCCGACAAAGCCATGAGAGAAAACCTCGTAAGTTGAGTGGGATGGAGTGATGACTTCAACGTGTGATCACCGAGGGCGGCTGACAGTTCTATGCACAATCCGCCTAAGCAAGTTTCTTTGGGTAAAGAGCAGCCCCAAACGACAAATGGGCGCCACACGGGCGCCCATCAAAGGCCAGGGCCGATCAACGCTCGTCTGCCCCCAGGGAGACACTGCGCATCAACCCGGAAGGCGACGCCAGGGAGCGGGCCTCCGCCTGTTCACGCTGAGCGGCCAGCAACTGATCCAGTTGGTCGTCTCGCATGAACACAACATAGCCTACACGACTGCCCGCGCCTTGCGTATTTTCCGTGAACGAAGGATGAGCGCTCATCACTCGCTGCGGACCTGCACTGTCTGCGGTCAGCGCCTGACTCAGCCCCGGGGACCAGGCCGCCGGCAGAGGAGCGTCCGCGCCCGAGAAGGCCTGAGCCAGCGCTGGCGCGCCACCCTGGCCGGTCGCGCCTTGCGCCATCACGGCGCCCTGCGACCCCTGAGGCGTCATGCTGGGCGCCAGTGATCCACCATTGAGCGAGCTGACCACGGCCCCGATCACCAGCACGAAGCCCGCTGCCACCGACAGGGGCCCCGCCCAGCGGCGGTGATGAAGCACCTGCGCCACGGCGGGCTGGGCTGGCGCGGATGGATGGGCCGGAGCCGAGGGGCGAGCGGCTGGCGCCAGCACCACAGGCTCTTGCATCAGGCGGTCGCGGACACCGGCCAGGAAGTCTGCATCGCTGCGCTTGCCACGTGCCAGGCCGTCGGAGCGCATCACATCGCCCACCAGCTGATAGGTCTGCCAGCGTGCGCGGGCCTCTTCGCTGTCGCGCCAAGCGGCACAGGCACGAGCCACTTCGCGCTCATTGGCCTCACCGTCGGTCAGTGCCGACAAGGCTTCAAAAGAAAATGCCGCGTCATCCATTCGTTCGGACATGACTCAACCCCGATTCGCCGCCCTCCAAGGGGCACCACCCGGAAATACCGGGCACTTGTGCATCTGCCCAGGACAGACACCGCTCAGACAAAAAAGTTCACTGAAGTTTTCACACGCGTGAAAGAACTCACCAACGCTTGCCCTCACGGGTGTCCAGCAGGGGCTTGAGTCGCAGGGCAATGGCCTCGCGTGCCCGGAAGATGCGCGATCGGACCGTGCCGATCGGGCAGTTCATGACTTCGGCGATGTCCTCGTAGCTCATGCCTTCGATCTCGCGCAAGGTGATCGCCTGGCGTAGATCATCCGACAAGGCCTCGATGGCCTCGTTCACCGTGTCGGCAATCTGCCGGCTGGCCAGCAAGGATTCTGGTGTCTCGCCATCGGTGAGTTCATTCTCGACACGGGCATGGTCATCATCGTCATCGGACGATGCCGCCAGCGCCGACTCGGACACCAGGGGATCACGCTTGAGCTGCATGAGCGACTTCTTGGCTGTGTTGACCGCAATGCGGTAGAGCCAGGTGTAGAAAGCACTCTCGCCTCGGAACTGAGGCAGGGCCCGGTAGGCCCGGATGAAAGCCTCCTGAGCGATGTCTTCCACCAGATCGACGTCACGCACCATGCGAGCGATCAGGCGTTCGATGCGCCGGCGGTACTTGACCACCAGCATCTCGAAGGCCCGCTGATCGCCACGCTGGACGCGCTCCACCAGTGCCGCATCGACATCCACAGAGACAGGTGCTGGCGGTGCCACCTCGGTCACATCCGTGGCCGAGGCGGGATCCAGTGGGGGGCGATCCGGCGTGGTCATGCGCGCTCCTGAGAAGGACGAGGCGCCCGCTTGGTTGATGGAGACAAGGAAGACAGTGATGATGAAGACGAACGCGATGATGCCACGATCTCGCGACAAGCCTCGGACAAACCCGAATCGGAGGTGGTGGACATCGTCAGACGCCAGCGCCAGGACCCAGGCACATCGGCCTCACGCACCCAGCGATGCACCGTGACGCCACGATCCCTCAGGGACAAGCGCAAGAGCAATACCGCCCCCAGATCCATGCGTACGGACAGATCGACCGGCTCGCCTGCGGCGTTGCGCCACGGCGAGCTGGACTCATCGGACCACCGTTCACGCCAGGCCAGGCGGCGCCATGCCGGATCGTCGGCGTCCGATGCAAGACTGGAAGACCGCAGACCACGCCACGCGCTCACCCCCCAGGCCGTCAGTGCAGCAGCGGACACCAAAGGCCCCCACCACGAGCTGCGACCCAGCCACGCGTCGTGAGCCAGGCTGGCCCACCACCCCATGGCCAACCAAGCCAGTGCAACCACGGCGGTACGCCCGAGCGCACGCACCCACGCCGGCTCGGGCGGCACAACCCAGACCGGCGCATCACCGAGCTCGTCGCTCGGGATCACACCCGCTTGAACACCAGGGAACCGTTCGTGCCACCGAAACCGAAGTTGTTCTTCAGCGCGATA
>NZ_DASUIT010000017.1:0-67984 GCF_036279655.1 Aquabacterium sp.
CCGACACCACCCGTGAGACCGCAGCTTCGTCTTCCAGCAAAGGCAAGGTCCACAAACCCGCCCACACCCCGGTCTCGGGGCGCTGTGTCAGCCAGATGTGCCCCTCGTGCTCCAGCCACAGCCACCAGTTCTCACGCTGGCTGCGCTTGAGCTTGCGTGTCTTGACCGGATAGGCTTCGGGCGTGCCTTCGATCCGTGCGCGACAGCATGCCGCCCACGGACACACCAGACAGGAGGGCTTGCGCGGTGTGCACACCGTGGCGCCCAGATCCATCAGCCCTTGCGTGTAGGCGGGCATGTCGCCAGCCTGCTCAGGCACCAGCCGCGCCGCGGCCTGCCACAGCGCCCGCTCGTGGGCAGCCACGGACAGATCCTCGCCCCAGGCCAGCACCCGCCCCAGCACACGCTTGACATTGCCATCCATGATGGAGATGCGCTCATGAAAGCAGAAGGCCGCGATGGCCGAGGCCGTGGAGGGCCCGATGCCCGGCAAGGACTGCAAGGACTGCGCATCACCAGGGAAGACGCCGCCATGCAAGTCCACCACCGCCTGCGCACAACGATGCAGATTGCGCGCCCGGCTGTAGTAGCCCAGCCCGCTCCACAGCGTCAGCACCTCGTCCAGCGGTGCGGCAGCCAGGGCCGCCACATCCGGGAATCGGGCCAGAAATCGGTCGTAATAACCCAGCACCGTGCTGACCTGGGTCTGCTGCAGCATGATCTCGGACAGCCAGACACGGTAGGGATCGCGCGTGCCCTGCCAGGGCAGATGGTGCCGCCCCTGCGCACGCTGCCACTGCACCAGCGCAGGCGCGAGATCACACGCCAGCGCATCGGCTGAGCGCATCAGCCGATCAGACGCCGACACGGTCATGAGGAGGCCGACGGATCGAGGGAGACCGGCAAGGCCTTGAAGGTCATCAGCCCGGGCACGGCCACCGAGGTCTCGAAACTCGGCTCGGTGGGTACAGCTGCGGGGGCTGCCACCGTGTCACGGCGCTCCGGCACCATCGTGTCACTGGACGCTTGCGCCACCAGCTCATCGATCAGGGTCGCCAGACGGGTCTGCAACTGCAGCACGCGCTCATCTTGCGCCTGCACCTCCTGCAAACGAACATCGAGCTCATTGGAGGCTGACTGGATCCGGTCCAGCGACTCATAACGCCGCTTGAAGTTGCGACGCCGCTCGCGCAACTGGCTGTCCACCTGAGCAGACGCCGTCTTGTTCCACAACTCGATGTCATTGCTCACGGTCTCGAAGACCACCCGCAGACGCGAGATCAGCATGCGGCGGAACTGCTCCTGAAAGCCGGGTTGCGCCAACCGGAAGGCCTGCCCCAGGCCCAGGTACTGCACGTAATTGCGCTCGATCAGGTCGAGGTCATCGAGGTACTTGCGCACATCGATGGGAGGGTCGGCCGCCAGGCTGAAACCAAATTCGGCATTGAGCTTGACAAACGAGGCCTGCAGCATCGAATGGATTTCTTCATTGCTCGACTGGGACTGCTCGATCAGTTGACGCAGGCGCGCGCACAGTTCGATGAAGGCCTTCTTGGCCCCCAGTGGCAACCAGGAACCACCCAGCACCTGCTGCAGGACATCGACCTCCTGGCGCAAGCGCTCGGACGACAGGTCACGCAGCAACTCCTTGAGCATGCGGGCGTGAACGCTGCGCATGGCGGTCAGGCGGGCCGTGCATTGCTCAAACTCGGTGGCCTCGGCCTGCACGCGCTGCAACATCAGTTGCACCTTGCCACTGCTCTTGCCGCGCAGACCGCGCAATTCCTGCATCTGCTCGGCGTACTGCCGACGCAGCTCGCCAAAGCGACGCGTCAGCTGATGCTGCAGCGCACGGGCGCCGTCGATGGCCCCCTGGGCCAGGGTCTCGCGCCGACGCGGCAACAAACCCTCGGACAGCGCCTCTTCAAACGCCGGCAGACGGCTGGCAGCCAGCCCGACGGGGTCGCCATGCAGGCGCGCGGCCAGGGCCTGGCGCGCCGAAATCGGGAACACATGGTCGACCGGGATCTCCAGCGTGTGCGCCACGCTGTCGCACTGCCGTGCGATGGTCTCGTGGACCTGTTCCGGGGTGCTCAGCGGATCGGCCAGGGCATCGATCTTGTTGAGCGCCACAAAGCGGGCCAGAGCGGGGCCGGACAGGTGGTCCTTCCAGATGCTCAGATCCGAGCGAGTCACCCCGGTGTCCGCGCCCAGAATGAACACCGTCGCATGCGCCTGAGGCAGCAGACCCAGGGTCAGTTCGGGCTCGGTGCCGATGGCATTCAGGCCCGGGGTGTCCAGCACCACCAGACCGCGCTTGAGCAAGGGGTGCGGCAGATTGATCCGCGCGTGTCGCCACTGCGGGATCTCGACAAAGCCGTCGCTGCTCAACGGGGGGTTGTCATCGGGACGCTCCGGATCCCAGAAACCCAGTTGCATGGCCTCGTCCACGCTGACGTGGCGCGTGCGCATGACCTCGGCCAACGCCTGGGCCATGCCATCGGGGTTGGTCAGATCCAGCTCGATCAGGGTCCAGGCCGAGGGCATGCGGCGGAACTCGACCAGCGAGGTCGGCTCCAGGCGAGTGTCGATCGGCAGCAGGCTCAGGCCCACCGGATCGTCTGCGTCATACCCCAGCTCGACCGGGCACATGGTGGTGCGCCCCGCCGAGGCCGGCATCATCCGCCGCCCCTTGTCCGAGAAGAAGATGGCGTTGATCAGTTCGGACTTGCCGCGCGAGAACTCCGCCACGAAAGCCACCATGAGCTTTTCGCCGGACAGGCGGTAGCGCATGGCCTCGAACCATTCGGACAGGCCATCGTCGAGCAGGTCGTGCTCGCGCACGAAGCGCGCCAGATCGGCAAGGCGGGCATCGGTGGCAAGGCGCCACTGTCCCAGGGCGTCGAGGTGACTGGCAAAAGTAGGCATCATCGTCGTTGCATCCTAGCTCATCGCCGGGCCGGCCAAGAGAGGAAAAATGAGCGGTCCATGGCTCAAAAGTGCCACAAAAGGTATCTCAGCGACGCTGACAGCGTGGACAAAAGAAGGTGGAGCGCTGCCCCTGCACCAGCCGGCGGATGGGTGTGCAGCAGGTCCGGCAGGGCTGCCCCTCCCGGTCGTAGACCCGGGTCGTCAGTTGGAAATGCCCCTGCTGGCCCTGCGCATTGCGGAAATCCTTGAGGCTCGAGCCGCCCGCCTGAACGGCCTCCGCCAGCACCTCGCGTACCACCGCCACCAGGCGGGCGCAGCGGCGTGGCCCGACACGGTCGGCCGGTGTCGCGGGATGAATGCCCGCGCGAAACAAGGCCTCGCTCGCATAGATATTGCCCACCCCCACCACGATGTCGCCCGCCAGCAACGCCTGTTTGATGGACACACGTCGCCCCACCAGGCCTGCGCGCAGATGCTCGGGCGTCCATGCATCGGAAAAGGGCTCGACGCCCAGACCCGCCAGCAAGCGCCCCACCAGCCCCTGATCCTGCGCCTCGCCCCAGACCACGGCACCGAAACGGCGGGGATCGTGCAGCCGCAGACAGCCCTCCGTTGTGACCAGGTCGACATGGTCATGCGGCCCGGCCTGGGCGGGCTTCGCCTCGAAGGACAAGGAGCCGGACATCCCCAGATGGATCAGCAAGCCCCCGGGCACCCCGCCAGACTCAGGCCCCTCAGGCGCCGACAGCGGCAGCCAGAGATATTTGCCGCGACGCGACACCGCCCCCACCACCCGGCCACACAAGGCCTGGGGATCGCAACCCATGGGCCAACGCAAGGGCTTGCCCACACGCGCCGCCAGCACCCGGGAACCAATGATGGGTGCCAGACTCAGACGTGTCACTTCAACTTCAGGCAACTCGGGCATGCACCCACTCCATCCTCTGTGGTCGATCCAGGCTGCGCCATCATCGCTCACAAGCCATCACAAAAAGAAGATCTGGGGTGCGAAGCTTGATCAACACCCCCCTCGCAAGTCGTTCAGCCTTGCCTAGAATGCACTGCATAGATGGAGTGTTCATGCACCTTCGCCCCCTCGCGCGCCTGACCGCGCCCTCGCCCGCCCTGGCCCGACTCACCCAGTTCGCGGTCGTGGCCGCATGCCTGCTGATCGCCCAGGCCTCGATGCATGGCCTGGCCCATGCGCAGACCCCTCCACCGCCAGAAGCCTCGGCGCCCGCTGCGGCACCGGCCAGTCCGTCAGCCAAGGTGATCAACAACTCGGCCATGGATGCCGAGCTGTTCTACCAGATCCTGCTCAGCGAGCTGCACCTGCGCCAGAACGACCCGGGCTATGCCTACCAGGTCTATCTGGAAGTGGCGCGTCAACACCGCCACAGTCAATTGTTCCAGCGCAGCGTCGAGATCGCCCTGTCGGCGCGGGCCGGCGAACAGGCGCTGGCGGCCGCCCGCTCCTGGCACACGGCCCTGCCCCAGGACCGACAGGCTTCAGAGTACACCGCCCAGATCCTCATGGCCCTGGGTCGCAGCAGCGATCTCGCCGAACCCCTGAAAAGCCTGATCACCCTGGCACCTCAGCCACAGCAGGCGCAGATCATCGCCACCCTGCCTCGCTCGCTCAGTCGGCTGAGCGACCGCAAGGCCGCCGCCACCGTGGTGGACGACGTCACCGAGTCCTGGCGGACCCCCTTGCCCGGGCTGGCAGAAGCCTGGGCCGCCAGCAGCGAAGCCTGGCTCGGCGCAGGAGACCCCGCCAAGGCACTGGAGCGCCTGCGGCGCGCCCACACGGCCAACCCGCATCTGCTCAATGTGGGCCTGCTGGCCATCGATCTGATGGCACACGATCCGACGACGGAGACCATCGTCAAGCAGCAACTGGCCCGACAGGACACCGCGGTCCTGCGGCTGGCCTACGCACGCAAACTCGTGACCCTGCAACGTCTGGCCGACGCCGCCATCCAGCTCGATGCCATCCTGGTGCAACAACCCGACAACGCCCTGGCGTGGCTGACCCTGGGCGCCGTGCGCACCGAGCTCAAGCAACTCGATGCGGCAGAGCAGGCCATCCGTCGCTTCATCGCGCTGGCGACCGCACAGGACGCGGCGCCCAAAGACGACGTCACCGCTCAGCCGCTCGACATCAGCCAGGGTTACCTGCGCATGGCGCAGATCAGCGAACTGCGCAAACAACCCGCGCAATCCGACGAATGGCTGCGCAAGGCTGACCCCAGCAACGAGAAGCTCAGCATCCAGATTGCCCGCGCACGCCTGATGGGCTCGCAGGGCAAGCTCGCCGAAGCACGCGCCCTGATCCGCGCAGTCCCCGAGACGGAGCCTCGCGACGCGCTGCTCAAGATCAATGCCGAAGCGCAGCTGCTGCGCGACAGCCGACAACTGGAAGCCGCAGCCAAGCTGCTGGCCGAAGCCAGCCAGCGCTTCCCGGACGACAGCGAGTTGCTGTACGACCGGGCCATGCTAGCCGACGCACTCAAGCACTACGCCGAGTCGGAAGCCCTGCTACGCCAGGTCATCGCCCTGCGCCCGGACCACCCGCACGCCTACAACGCCTTGGGCTACAGCCTGACCGACCGAGGCATCCGGCTGGATGAGGCCCGCACCCTGATCCAGAAGGCACTGTCCCTGCGCCCGGGCGACCCCTTCATCACCGACAGCCTGGGCTGGCTGGAGTTCCGCGCCGGCAAGCCCGAAGAGGCCCTCAAATGGCTGCGACAGGCCTACGCCGGCCGAGCCGACAGCGAGATCGCGGCTCACCTGGGCGAGGTCTTGTGGTCCATGGGTCAACGCGATGAAGCCCTGCGCATCTGGCGCGAAGGGCTGAACCACGACCCGGGCAACGACACCCTGCAAAGCACCATCAAGCGACTGCAGGCGCAACCGTGAAGTCTCTGTCGATCATCCTCGTGGCCACCACCCTGGCCACGGGCTGCACCACGCTGACGCCGCGCCCTGTCCCTGCGGAAGACGGCACCTCCGCCAACTCACGCGAACAAACGTCCGAGGGCCGCTGGAGCGGACACCTCAGCCTCAAGCTGGCCCCCTTCGGCGCGGACGGTGCCAAAGGCGCGAGCCTGAGCTTCGACCTGCAAGGACAGGCGCGGCAAGGCGCGCTGGATCTGTCCACTCCGCTGGGCACGCTGGTGGCCTCGGTCCGCTGGACACCCTCACAGGCGGCGCTGCACACCAGCGATGGCCAAGCCACCTACGCCTCGCTGGACGAGTTGATCACACAGGTGCTGGGCGAGCCCCTGCCGGTGCAAGCCCTGATGAGCTGGCTGACCGGGCAACCCGATGCCGGCCAGCCCTTCATCGCCCTGCCCCCGGAAGCAGGACAGACCGCCTCACCCGGTTTTGAACAGGCCGGCTGGCGTGTCGACACCACGGCCCTGCCAGAGGGCATCCTGAGCGCCCAACGCCCGGGCAACGACCGCCAGCGCGGCGCCACCCTGCGCCTGCGGCTGGACCGCTGATTCCCTCGTCGCTTCCACCGATCGCCCTCATGCCCAGCCTGCACGACCTGCGCGCCCCCGCCAAGCTCAATCTGTTCCTGCACGTCACGGGGCGCCGTGCGGACGGCTACCACCTGCTGCAATCGGTCTTTGTGCTGATCGACTGGGCCGACACGCTGCACATCGACACGCGCCAGGACGGGCGCCTGCTGCGCCACGACCTGGGTCCCGCCCTGCCCGAGGACGACCTGTGCCTGAGAGCGGCCCGGCTGCTGCAGCAGGAAAGCGCCTGCGCGCTGGGCGCCGACATCCACATCGACAAGCAGGTGCCCTGGGGCGCCGGCATGGGCGGGGGCAGCTCGGACGCGGCCACGGTGCTTCTGGCCCTCAATGAACTGTGGGGCCTGCACTGGCCCCAGGCACGCCTGGAAGCCCTGGGCCTGCGCCTGGGCGCCGATGTGCCCTTCTTCGTGCGGGGACAGCACGCCTGGGTCGAGGGTGTGGGTGAGCAGATCACCCCGATCGCGTTGCCCGATGACGTCCTGCGCACCCCTCTGGCCGTGCTCAAGCCCCCTGTGGCTGTGCCCACCGCTGCGATTTTTGGGAGCGACAGGCTCCAACGCAACACAGCGTGTGCTACAGTTGCGGCCTTTCTTGCAGCGCCCAGGCGCTTCGGACACAACGATCTGCAGGAGCCTGCCAAGGCTTACAGCGATCAGGTGGTCCAGGCGCTTGAGATCATGCAAGACCGCTTCGGCAACAGCCGAATGACCGGATCGGGCAGTGCGGTGTTTTCGTGGGTCGAACCCGACAACATCCACCAGCCGCCAGCGATCTTGTCCTTCAGCCCCGCCGATGTCGGTCTGGCAGATCCCACATGGGTCGGTCGACTCTGTCGCCTGCTGCCAGGCAGCGTAAAAAATGTTTGAAAATTTTTTACAACACCCGGCAGAGACAGAAAAAACCGACATATAATGTGAGGCTCACGCAGATGACCGGTTACGGTCTTGCTCTGGCAACAGAGACAGACCTGTGTAGGGGAGTCGCCAAGTTGGTTAAGGCATCGGATTTTGATTCCGACATACGAGGGTTCGAATCCTTCCTCCCCTGCCAACACTACGCGCCGGTCCGTTCTGCTTGAACAAACAGTCTCTCCGATTCAAAAAACACGCTGTGCCGCCCTTTGATCTTCGTGATCATTCCTTGGGCGGCATTGGTTTTTTCTGAGTTTGCCGCATGCTCTCTGACACCGTCGTGTTCACCGGCAACGCCAATCCGGCGTTGGCCCAGGAAATCGTTACCCACCTCGGCTTGTCGCTGGGCAAGGCGGCCGTCGGCCGCTTTTCCGACGGCGAAACCACGGTGGAGATCCAGCAGAACGTGCGGGGTCGCGAAGTCTTCGTGGTCCAGCCCACCTGCGCGCCCACCAACGACAACCTGATGGAACTGCTGATCATGGTCGACGCGCTCAAGCGCGCTTCCGCTCAGCGCATCACGGCCGTCATCCCCTACTTCGGCTATGCCCGCCAGGACCGCCGTCCTCGCTCGACCCGTGTGGCCATCTCGGCCCGCGTCGTGGCCGACATGCTCGAGACCGTGGGAGTCGAGCGCGTCCTGACCATGGACCTGCACGCCGACCAGATCCAGGGCTTCTTCCGCATCCCGGTCGACAACATCTACGCCTCGCCCGTGCTGCTGTCGGACCTGCAGTCCAAGCGCTACGAAGACCTCGTGGTGGTGTCGCCCGACGTCGGTGGCGTGGTGCGCGCACGCGCCCTGGCCAAGCAGCTCGGCTGTGACCTGGCCATCATCGACAAGCGTCGCCCCAAGGCCAACGTCTCTGAAGTGATGCACGTCATCGGCGAGATCGACGGCCGCAACTGCGTGGTCATGGACGACATGATCGACACCGCCGGCACCCTGGTCAAGGCTGCCGAAGTGCTCAAGGAGCGCGGCGCCAAGAGCGTGTACGCCTACTGCACGCACGCTGTGTTCTCGGGTCCTGCCATCGAGCGCATCAAGGGCTCGCACCTCGACGAGGTGGTGATCACCAACACCATCCCGATGAACGACGCGGCCAAGGGCACCTCCAAGATCCGTCAGCTCTCGACCGCCTTCCTGTTTGCCGAAACCATCCGTCGGATCACCGATGGCGATTCGGTGACCTCCCTTTTCTCGGAACAGAACAACAACTTCTGATCCGTTTCACCGGCCCGACCGTCATACGTCGGGCTTTTTCTCAAGCGCCTGGTCGCGGGCGCTTCACTTTTGGAGTCATCCATGAAATTCACCGCTTTTGAGCGTAGCCTGCAGGGGACCGGAGCGAGCCGCCGCCTGCGTATCGCCGGCAAGGTGCCCGGCATTGTTTATGGCGCCGGCGAGCCCAAGCTGATCGAACTCGATCACAACGCGCTGTACCACGCCATGCGCAAGGAAGCCTTCCACTCTTCCATCCTCGAGATGGATCTGGGCGGCAAGGCAGAGAAGGTCCTGCTGCGCGACTACCAGGTTCACCCCTACAAGCAGCAAGTGCTGCACGTGGACTTCCAGCGCATCGACGCCACCACCAAGATCCACAAGAAGATCCCCCTGCACTTCATCAACGAAGCTGAAGCGCCTGCCGTCAAGCTCGACAAGTGCATCATCAACCACGTGGTCTCCGAACTCGAGATCGAGTGCCTGGCCGAGAAGCTGCCTGAGCACCTGACCGTGGATCTGGGCGCCCTGACGCGCGGCCAGTCGCTGCACGTGGACGATCTGAAGCTGGACGCCGGCATGAAGGTGCTGACCCACGGCCGCAAGAACCCCGTCATCGCCACCGTGGTGGAGCCTGTGGTCGAAGAGATCATCGTCGCCCCCGTGGCCGCCGAACCCGCCAAGGGCAAGAAGGGCAAGAAGTAATTCTTTGCTTCGCGCCGAGAAGCCTTCGGGTTTCCAGTCAAGCCCCGCTTTGGCGGGGCTTTTCTTTTGGCAAGAACGCCCTCACCATTCGACACCATCATGATCCGATTGTTTGTAGGCCTGGGCAACCCGGGCACCGAATACGAAGACACCCGCCACAACGCGGGCTTCTGGTACATCGACCATCTGGCACGTCGCCTGAACGTGAATCTGGCGATGGACCGCGCCTACCATGGCTTTGTCGGTCGGGCCAATCTGCCCGGTGGCCCCGTGTGGCTGCTGCAACCCCAGACCTACATGAACCTCTCGGGCAAGTCCGTGGCCTCGCTGGCACGCTTTTTCAAGATCGCGCCCGAGAACATCCTCGTGGCCCATGATGAACTCGACATGCTGCCCGGCCAGGTCAAGCTCAAGCAAGGCGGTGGCCATGCCGGCCACAACGGCCTGCGAGACACCCATGCGCAACTGGGCTCACCCAATTACTGGCGGCTGCGCCTGGGCATCGGCCATCCCGGGGTGAAGTCCGAGGTGGCGGCCTATGTGCTGCGCAAACCGCCCCTGAGCGAGCGGGAGTTGATCGAGCAGAGCATCGACAAGGCCCTGTCGGCCACCAAGGCCCTGCTGAGCGGCGACATGGCCAAGGCCACCGCCGCCATCCATGCTGGCGCGCAGCGCCCCAAACCGCCCCGCCCGGCGGCCACCCCCCCACAGGAGCCACCCGCCCCCAAGGTTTGACCCCATCGACCCGAGCTGACCAGGGGGGCCACCCATGAGCGCCCCGGCCAGCATCGGACTGCACACACATCAGGGAGATTCACATGACACCACGCCACATGGCGCTGGCGGCGGCCATCATGGCCTTGCAGGCCGCCGCGCTCTACCTCATCAGCTCGTCCAGCGGCCATGCCGGCACGGTGTACCGGTGCGGTACGCTCTATCAGGCGCAACCCTGCGCTGGCCAGGACTCCCACGCACTCCAGGTCGATGACACACGCGAGGCCCTGCAGGTGAAGCAGGCACAGGCCTCGATGCAACAACAGCAGCGCTGGTTGACGCAGACGGAAAAATCCAATCGGGCCTGGGCCCGCCGCATGGCACGCCAACAGGCGTCGGCCGTGGCCCTGAGTTGCATCGAAACGGGGCAGCGGCCCTTTGAGGGCTGCAAAGCCCAGACCAGCGCCCGAGGTGCGCAGACCCGCCCGCACCCGCCACGTCAACGCCGCCAACCGGGTGCAGAGCGCCCCTTCGTGGCCCGCGTGCCGGACACTCAGCTCGTGGGTGTCTCCAGCTCGGTACGCTGAGCGGCCTCCCGAGCGCGGGCTTGCAACTGATGGTACTTGTCCATCAGTTGCTCGGGTGTCTCCACATGCAGCGGGTCCTTGGGGATGCATTCCACCGGGCAGACCTGCACGCACTGCGGCTCGCCAAAGTGCCCCACACACTCGGTGCACTTATTGGGGTCGATCACATAGATCTCGGGCCCCATCGAGATGGCCTGGTTGGGGCACTCGGGTTCACAGACATCGCAGTTGATGCACTCGTCGGTGATTTTCAATGCCATGGCATGGACCTCAGCGACGGGCCACGCGCGCCTTCAGGCGCTCGAGCACCGACGGCGCCACAAACTTCGACACATCGCCACCCAGCATCGCGATCTCGCGCACAAAGGTGCCCGACACGAACTGGTACTGATCCGATGGCGTCATGAACACCGTCTCGACCTGCGGCATGAGATGACGATTCATGCCCGCCATCTGGAACTCGTACTCGAAGTCACTGACGGCGCGCAGGCCACGCACGACCACCTTGCCCTGGTGCCCCACCACAAAATCACTCAGCAGCCCTTCAAAAGCCACCACTTCCACATTGGGGTGGGGAAGCGCCAGCTCCTGCGCCATGGCCAGGCGCTCGTCCAGACTGAACAAGGTCTTCTTGTGGTGTCCGGCCGCCACCGCCAGGATCAGACGCCCGAACAGCTGACTGGCACGCGCCATCAGATCGGCGTGCCCCAGGGTCATGGGGTCAAAGGTGCCGGGGTAGACAGCGGTCAGGGGGGTCGTGGCGGTCAAGGC
Source organism: Aquabacterium sp. (assembly GCF_036279655.1). GTDB lineage: Bacteria > Pseudomonadota > Gammaproteobacteria > Burkholderiales > Burkholderiaceae_C > Aquabacterium. The sequence goes on from NZ_DASUIT010000017.1 coordinate 11,393, forward strand.
AATCGCTCCGGGATGATCGGATGGGTTGATGGGCGCAAGTGTACGGGCTCAGGCTGGCGTTGCTGGCGCGGTGGCCTGGGCACCCATGCGCTGAATCAGGTGATAGTGCACGGCACCCGCCCGCCCCTGACGATGCAGGCGCAAATCTGGCGGCAGGGGGCGAGTGGCCACACCCTCACTCCCAGCATCGCCGTAGGCATGGGAGGCCTCCAGATAGATCCACCCGCCCACCGGCACGCAGGCAGCGGCCCGTGTCAGGGCCAGATCAAAGAGGTCGTCGTCAAAAGGGGGGTCCAGCAGGATCAGGTCAAAGCGCCCGGTGGCCTGTTCACGGGCACAGCGCTGCATCCAGCTCAGGGCATCGTCCTGCAGCACCCGCGCCTCGGTCAGCTTGAGTCGGCTGACCGTGGCACGCAGATGCTGCGCCAGTGGCCCTTCACGTTCGATCAGGACGACCTCCTGCGCTCCGCGTGAGGCGGCCTCCAGCCCCAGGGCCCCGGAGCCCGCAAAGGCATCGAGCACACGCCAGCCGGTCAGATCCTGGCCCAGCCAGTTGAACAAGGTCTCGCGCACCCGAGCGGGCGTGGGCCGCAGCCCCGGCCAGGTCGGCACGCTCAAGGGGGTGCGCTTGAGCCGCCCACCGATGAGGCGCACCTCCTGCGGCGCACTGCGCGCCACGGCCTGGGCCGCGCGCGCGGGCGCCCCAGGCTGAGCGGGAGGTGTTCGGTCGGAGCGGCGACTCATGGGCAACAGACGCAAGGAAACTGAGAGCGGCGATTGTAGTGGGGCCCCTACAATCGGGGCCATGTTCAGTTTCATCAAAAAGAAGCTGGGCTGGGGTCAGACCCCGGCACCAGCAACGCCCGAGCCTGAGGTCCCCGGCAGCGCCAGCCCCACTGTGGCTGCGCCCGAGGCCGTGGCAGCCCCCACCGCCTCGCCCGCCCCTGCCTCCCCGAGCCCGGCCCACGAGGCCTCGCCCTCGCTGAGCGCCACCACCCCGGAGACGCAGAGCAAGTCGACCGACCGCCGCTCCTGGCTGGATCGCCTCAAGAGCGGGCTGCGCAAGACGGGCTCGTCCATCGCCCAGGTGTTCACCGGCACGCAGATCGACGACGCACTCTACGAAGAGCTCGAAGCCGCCCTGCTCATGGCCGACGCAGGCGTGTCCGCAACGGAGCACCTGCTGAGCGACCTCAAGCGCCGCGTCAAGGAGCACAAGGCCACCACGCCCGACGGGGTCAAGGCACTGCTGATCGATGCCATTGCCGAATTGCTCGCCCCGCTGGAGAAGTCCCTGGTCGTGGGACAGCACACCCCCACGGTGATCATGGTCGCGGGCGTCAACGGCGCGGGCAAGACCACCTCGATCGGCAAACTCACCCGACACCTCTCCGAACACGGCGCCAGCGTCCTCCTGGCTGCGGCCGACACCTTCCGCGCGGCGGCTCGCGAGCAACTGGCCGTCTGGGCCGATCGCAACCGCGTGCAGATCGTCAGCCAGGAAGGGGGCGATCCAGCGGCCGTGACCTTCGACGCCGTGACCGCTGGCAAAGCCCGTGGTTGCGATGTGGTGATCGCCGACACCGCGGGCCGGCTGGCCACGCAATTGCACCTGATGGAAGAGTTGCGCAAGATCCACCGGGTCATCGGCAAGGCCATGGATGGCGCCCCCCACGAGGTCTTGCTCGTGGTCGATGGCAACACGGGCCAGAACGCACTCGCCCAGGTCAAGGCCTTCGATGACACGCTGGGCCTGACCGGCCTGATCGTGACCAAGCTGGACGGCACCGCCAAAGGCGGCGTGCTGGCTGCGATCGCGCTGTGGTCACGCCAGCGCGGCACGCCAGTGCCGGTCTACTTCATCGGGGTGGGCGAAGGGCTGGAAGATCTGCAGACCTTCAATGCGCGGGAGTTCGCGCGCGCACTGCTCGAGTGATCGAACCCGGTGGTCCGCGGGTTCAGCGGGCCTGAACGCGAGCGTGCTCGTCCAGCGGCATGGCGCCTGAGGACGGCTGGGCCGACTCGAACCACATGGACATGCGACGCGATGCCGGCCCATCCTCGTCAGCGGTCTGATCCAGATCGAAGTCCACCGGCGTCTCGTTCACCGCCAGACCGTCAAGCCCCCGCCCGCCACCGGGCAACGGTGGTGCCTTGGCGCGCGCTGCGGTGTCCACCAGCGTGGCGCCCGACTTGGTGGTGAAGACCACGGCCGCACCCAGAATGGTTTCCCGAGCCACGGCCGGGCCGGGCAAGGCCCCATCCAGCCAGACATGCACAGGGATGTTGGCGGCAGCCAGAACACGGTCCATGCGATCGTGGCGACGTTGAGCGCGCTCCTTGGCCCGCCCCATGGGCTGACGGACCTCGACCACCGCCACCACTTGCGACTGGCTGTCGCAGATGACCAGGTCGGCACACAGCGCCCCCACTCGGCGCATCCACTCAGCGTAGGAGTTGCGGGTGGGCACCTTCAAGAAGCGCGCCAGGGGCACCTGCGCCAGGATCATGTGCTCTGGCAAGGCGCGACGAAGGGTGTGGTAGGCCTCACGCTCAGGGGTCGAGAGCACCCGCGTGGCGGTGGGCTCCCAGGAGGTGACGGTGTCAAGTTCTTCCGCCTGGGCCTGCTTGCCGCGACCGTGATGGAGCCGGCGAGCCTGTTGCCGACGGCGCCACAGCACCGCCAACCCGATCATCAGGACCAGGAAAAGCATCAGCACCGGCAAGTAAGGGGCAAGGAGTTCCAAGGACATCTCGCGATTGGCTCAATCAAGGCTCACCACACTAACAGCACAAGGGGTCCGAATCAATCAACGAAGACCCGGAAAGCCGCCCTTCATGCCCCCCATGCGCTTCATCATCTTGAACAGGCCGCCACCCTTCATCTTCTTCATCATGGACTGCATCTGCTCGAACTGGTTGAGCAGGCGGTTGACCTCCTGCACCTGCACGCCAGCGCCTGCCGCGATGCGGCGCTTGCGACTGGCCTTGATCAGGTCGGGCTTTTTGCGCTCCAGCGGCGTCATGGCGTTGATGATGCCCTCCATGCGACGCACATCGCGCTCGGCCTTGTCCATGTCGGCCTGACCGGCCTTGGCCGCCATCTCGGCGGGCAACTTGTCAATCAGGGTGGACAGCCCACCCATCTTCTTCATCTGCGAGATCTGGGACAGAAAGTCATTGAGGTCGAAATCGGCACCGGACTTGACCTTCTCGGCCAGCTTCTGGGCGGCCTCGATGTCCACGCCCTTTTGCACCTCTTCGACCAGGGCCACGATGTCGCCCATGCCCAACACGCGACCGGCGTGACGCTCGGCGTCGAACACCTCCAGACCGTCGATCTTCTCGGAGACCCCGGCGAACTTGATCGGCGCCCCGGCGATCTGGCGCACGGACAGCGCCGCACCGCCGCGCGAATCGCCGTCCATCTTGGTCAGCACCACGCCGGTCAGCGGCAGCGCCTCCTTGAAGGCCTTGGCCACATTGACCGCATCCTGCCCCTGCATGGCATCCACCACGAACAGGGTTTCGATGGGGTTGAGCGTGGCGTGCAGGTCCTTGATCTCGGCCATCAAGGCCTCGTCAATCGCCAGACGGCCGGCCGTGTCGACCAGCAGCACGTCAAAGTAATGCCGTCGCGCGTGGTCCAGTGCCGCCAGCGCAATGTCATGGGGCTTCTGGTCGGGCTGAGAGGGGAACCACTCTGCGCCGGCCTGACCCGTCACGGTCTTGAGCTGCTCGATGGCCGCGGGGCGGTAAACGTCCGCCGAGACCGTGAGCACCTTCTTCTTGCGTTTTTCGATCAGGTGCTTGGCCAGCTTGGCCGTCGTCGTGGTCTTGCCCGAACCCTGCAGGCCCGACATCAGGATCACGGCGGGCGGCTGGGTGGACAGATTGAGGTCCGCCACGCCATCGCCCATGGTGGCCGCCAGCTCCTTGTGCACGATGCTGACGAGCACCTGGCCTGGCGTGAGCGAGCCCACGACCTCCTGGCCCAGGGACTTGTCCTTGACGCGGGCAATGAAGTCCCGCACCACGGGCAGGGCCACGTCGGCTTCGAGCAGGGCCATGCGCACTTCGCGCAACATGTCCTGAACATTGGATTCGCTGATGCGGGACTGGCCGCGCATGCTCTTGACGAGGCGGCTGAGTCGGTCGGTAAGGGTCGAGGCCATGAACTGTTTCAAGTAAGGGCTGGGCACCACGAACACCGGGTGCCAACAACCGTACACTGTCTGGATGATTCTATCGTCCGCCCTGCTCTCTCCCCTGGCCACCCTTGTGGCCAGTGGTGCTTATGCGCTGGCGGCCCTGTGGCCACAGCGTCGCCCCCCGTCCGACGACCCCTCTTCCCGCTCGTCTCCCGCGCCTGCCGTCGAGGGACCAGACGCTGCCTGGTGGCTGGTAGCCCTGGGCTGGCTGGCCCAGGCCGTGGCCATCTGCGCCGATGCCGTGGACTGGTCCGCCACACCGTTGCGGGCCCGCTTCGGCTTTGCACCGGCCTTGTCCGTCACGCTCTGGTTCGTGCTGGCCGTCTATGCGCTCGAACGTCTGCGCCTGCAATCCCATGTGGTGCGCCGGGTGCTGGCCGCGCTGGCTGCCGGCAGCGTGGTGCTGGCCTGGCTGTTTCCAGGGCAGCTCCACCCCCGCATGGGCCATGGCCTGACACCACTGCACTGGGTCATGGGCCTGGCTTCCTATGGACTGTTCGGGGCCGCCCTGCTGCACGCCACCTTCATGCGCCTGGCAGAACGACGCCTGCGACACCGCAGTGCCCCCGGCCACCTGCAGGGCACCGGCATTCCCTTGCTGAGGCTGGAATCGCTCACGCTGCGCTTTGTGTCGGCGGGCTTCGTGATGCTGACGCTCACCCTGATGGCCGGTGCCTGGTTTGCCCAGCCCTGGCGCTGGGATCACAAGACCGTGCTGTCGGTGATGGCCTGGGCCGTGTTCGCCGTGCTGCTGGCTGGCCGCCACTGGCTGGGCTGGCGCGGCCGCACCGCCATCGGCTGGCTGTACGCCGGCTCGGCGCTCCTGTTGCTGGCCTATGTCGGTTCGCGCTTCGTGCTCGAAGTGCTGCTGCACCGTGCGCCCCCTGTTGCCTGACGTTCTGGACCTGCCACCATGGCCCGATATCTGCTGTTTGCCCTGCTGGCCTTTGTGGCCTGGCTGCTGCTCAAGCGCACGATCTCATCGTCGAACACCCGCGGCGACCGTGAGCAGCCTCCCTCACCCTCGCCACCCGCAGAAGGCGCTCAGAACATGGTGCCCTGCGCCCACTGCGGCGTGCACCTGCCGGCGTCCGAGGCGGTCTGCCGCGACACGCCGCAAGGGCGTGAGTACTACTGCGGCCAGGAACACCTCCAACGAGGCCCGAGCCGCTCACGCTGAAGGCCCATGACCCGCAGCCATCGCACCGCCACCACCCGAGGCAGCACGCGCAGCACCTTGCGCGGCGCGGATGACCAGAGCACCCGGCCCGCAGACAGCCAGGCGTCGTGGTTTGGCGCAGAAGACCCTGTCGATCTGATCGGACCTCCCTCCGACCTGCCTGGCATCGCGTCGGACCCGTCGGCCTACATCCGTCTGTATCGGGCCTTTCTGGCCGCACGCGCCGCCGTGGGCCTCATCGTCGTCGCGGGCATCGCCACCTCCACCTTGTTGGAGCGTGGTGAATTCAATCCCCAACTGATGGCCGTGGCCTCGGTCTATGCCGTCCTGGCGGTCGTCTGGTGGTGGTGGCCCTCACAGCGCACCCTGAGAGGCTCCGGAGAGCTGGGGCTCTCGTCCCGGCAGTCTCTGGCCACCGTGGGTGTGGATCTGGTGTTCTTCGGGCTGCTCAACCAGCTTGACAGGAACATCAACATCAACCCAGCAGCCCTGATGGCCTTGCCCGTGCTCATGGCCTCGGTGCTCATGCCGCGCTTCATGGCCCTGGGGGCCGCCGCTGCGGCCACCCTGATCCTGCTGGGAACCGCCATTGTCGACAACCTGCTGCGCAACAACCTGGGCAGCTCCCTGCCCTCCGCGGGCCTGACCGGCTTCGGCCTGTTCGCTGTGGCCCTGGTGGTCAGCGAGCTGTCCTCGCGTCTGGCACGAGAGCAACGCAGTGCCCGCGGCAATATGGCCCTGGCACGCCAGCAGGCACAACTCAACCGCCTGGTGATCGACGAAATGCCCGAAGGCGTGTTGGTGGTCGATCGACAAGGTCAGGTGCGCACCGCCAACCCATCGGCACGCAAACTGCTGTCGGCCCATGGCCACACAGCACCCGCCCCCTTCCAGTTGCGAGGGGTGCCCGCCTGGGCGCCCCTGGTCAAGACCATCGAAGAGGCCTTCGCCGGCACAAGGCGGCTGCACGACGACAGCCGGGAGATCCTCCTGACCTTCGACGACCAGACCCGACGCGGTCTGCGCCTGCGACTCAAGTTCACCCGCAGCCGCCACCAGCAGCACCACGACGATGTCTGCGTGGTCTTTCTGGAGGATCTGCGACTGATCCATGCCCGCGCCCGTCAGGACAAGCTCGCGGCCATGGGTCGCATGTCGGCCGGGGTGGCCCATGAGATCCGCAACCCTCTGGCCGCCATTGCCCAGGCCAATGCCCTGCTGGCCGAAGACGCTACCCAGCCCACGCAGCAGCGCCTGACCACCATGGTGGCCGACAATGTCGAGCGCCTCAAACGCATCGTCGACGACATCCTGACGGTCGCCCCGGGCCTGCGCCCGCCCTCGCCCGCCATCGACCTGGAAACCGTGCTGCGCGCCCTGATCGACGAATGGCAGGGCTTGCACCCCCAGGTCCGTGCAGGACAACTGCTCAAGCTGGACCTGCATGGCCTGCCGCCACGCGAGCTGGGCCCCCCCGCCATGGTCCGCTTCGAGCCCGATCACCTGCGCCGCGTGATGGTCAATCTGCTGGACAACGCCCTGCGACATGGCAGTGGTCACACGGAGTCCATCGTGGTCAGCGCGCAGTGGATCGGCAACCCGGACACAGTCCCCCAGATCATGGTGTCCGTGTTCAGCGATGGCACCCCCATGGCCACCGACGTCGAACGCTCATTGTTTGAACCGTTTTTCTCCACCCGCAGCCGCGGCACTGGCCTGGGCCTGTACATTTGCCGAGAGTTGTGCGAGCAGCATGGCGCGACGATCGACTACCGCAGCCACCCGCCCACGCAGAAACACCGCACCGAGTTCTACATCCTGATGCCTGTGGCCGAACCCAACAGCCCGCTGCCATGAACACGCCCGCCTCATCCCTTCGCCTGCTGGTGGTCGATGACGAGCCCGATCTGCGGACCTTGTACGAGCTGACCCTGCTGCGCGAGGGCTACCACGTTGAAACCGCCTCCTGCGTCGACGATGCCTGCCTGACCCTCGACGAACACGCTTTCGACGCCGTCATCACCGACATGCGCCTGCCCGATGGCAGCGGTCTGGACGTGCTCCGGCACATCGAGACACAAGGACGCGGCACCAAGGCCATCGTGATCACGGCCTACGGCTCGGCCGAGAATGCTGTCGAGGCGCTCAAGATGGGCGCCTTCGACTACCTGACCAAGCCCGTCGACCTCAAGCAGTTCCGCACGGCCGTGGCATCGGCACTGGCCTCGGCGGGACAAGCCACGCCGGTGCTCAAGGACCTCTCAGCCCTGCGACGCGCCGACGCCACCCGTGCGGCCAGCGCCGAACGCGACAGTCAACGGGACGCCGCGCTCGACACCACCGCAGCCACCACGCCAACGCCGACACCGACACCGCCCACCGTACCCAGTGCTGCCATGGCCCGGCTGGTGGGTCAGTCGCGCGCGATCCAGGAGGTGCGCGACCTGATCGAGAAAGTGGCTCGCAGCATGGCGCCCGTGCTGCTCTGGGGCGAATCGGGCACCGGCAAGGAGCTGGTCGCGCGCGCCATCCATGATGTCAGCGTGCGCCGAGATCGTCCCTTCGTGGCCGTCAACTGCGGCGCCATTCCAGAGCAGTTGCTGGAAGCCGAGTTCTTTGGTTACCGCAAGGGCGCCTTCACCGGCGCCCATGATGACCGCGAAGGTTTCTTCCAGGCCGCCCAGGGCGGCACATTGTTTCTCGACGAGATCGGCGATCTGCCCCTGTCCATGCAGTCCAAGCTGCTGCGCGCCATTCAGGAGCGTGCCGTGCGCCCCGTGGGCGCCGTGGCGGAAGTGCCCGTGGACGTGCGCATCATCAGCGCCTCGCACAAGGACCTCGGTCACGAGGTCAGCGTCGGCCACTTCCGTCAGGATCTGTTCTACCGCCTCAATGTGATCCTGATCACCCTGCCGGCCCTGCGCGACCGCCTGGACGACCTGCCCCTGATCTGCGATCAGGTGCTGCGCCGCATCGCCCAGGAATCGGGCCAGACCCAGGTGCCCATCCTGCAGCCCTCGGCCGAACGCGCCCTGCAGCATTACGCCTTCCCCGGCAATGTGCGCGAACTGGAAAACATCCTGCAACGCGCAGTGGCCCTGAGCGGCGGCGACGAAATCGAGGCCGACGATCTGGCGCTGGCTGGCCGAGCTGGCAGCAGCCCCAGCACCTCGTCCGCCCCGCTGCCCCTGGTGCCCGAGAGCTCCCCCTTCCTGCCCACGACACCACGCACACCCATCCCTCTCCCCGAGTCTGCCGCCAGCCCCTGCCTGCCATCCGATCTTGTCAGCCACCTGGATCAGATCGAGCGAGACATCCTGGTGCGGGCGCTTGAAAAACATCGACTCAACCGCACAGCCGCAGGCGCCAGCCTCGGACTGTCCTTGCGACAGATGCGCTACCGCATGGCCCGACTGGGTGTGCAAGTCACCGGCGATGGCGTGGAAATCGGTGAGCGCTTCGATCCGGATCTGCCCGATCCCGACCACCCGGCATGAGTGGGCCCGAGCACCCGGACTGGTCGGCGGGCTGGTGGGCACAAGCCCGGCATGTGCACTCGCCCAACTTCGGCCCTCGACCGCTTGATGCGGCCATCACCCTGGCCGTGATCCATTCCATCAGCCTGCCACCCGGTGAATATGGGGGCCCGGAGATCGAGCAGTTGTTCACCAACCAGCTCGACTGGTCGGCCCACCCCTACTTCGAGCAGATCCGCGGCCTGGAGGTGTCCTCCCACTTCGTGATCCGCCGCGACGGCGAGGTCGTGCAGTTCGTCTCGGTGCTCGACCGCGCATGGCATGCCGGTCGCTCCTCCTGGCTGGGGCGGGACAACTGCAACGACTACGGCGTGGGCATCGAACTCGAAGGCCTGGAAGATCACCCCTTCGAACAGGCGCAATACCTGGCCCTGACTTCCCTGCTCCAGGCGCTGCGGCAGACCTGCCCGCTCACCCATGTCGCAGGCCATGAGCACGTGGCGCCAGGGCGCAAGAAAGACCCCGGCCAGGCCTTTGACTGGGCAGGCCTGCAGCGGATGTTGGATTGGCCCGACACCGCGTTCCCGTCAGGGTTGTTGCCCTCGACCTGAGCCGCGACAAGGCCCTGTTCACGGGCAGGAACAAAGGCCGCGATGCCGGTCTACCCTGGCTTGCCCCATCAGCATTTTCCCTCTTTGACCCCTTGAACGTGGGGGACAGGGAAAAACACGCTATAGTCGAGCCCAGACACTACAGGTAGTGCTTCACCAGCCAAAAAACACCACATCTAGTGTCTGCAGCATTTGCGCCAAACAGGCGCTCCGATGTGCCTCACAGCCCCGCGCAGCTTGAACCGGGGCTGTTTTCTCGAAGGGATTCCCATGCAATCGACCACGACCAGCGCCCCCTCCTCCCAGGCTTTCACGCCGACCGGCCTGAGCGCCGACCAGGGCGCACCCGCCCGCCAGACGGCCTACGCCAACTACCAGATCATCCGACGCAATGGCGCGGTCGTGTCCTTCGAACCCAGCAAGATCGCCGTGGCCCTCATGAAGGCCTTCCTGGCCGTGCATGGCACCCAGGGTGCGGCCTCCGCCAGCGTGCGTGAAGTGGTCGATGGTCTGACCGAAAACGTGGTCCGCGCCCTGATGCGCTCGCGCCCCGCAGGCGGCACCTTCCACATCGAAGACGTGCAGGACCAGGTCGAGCTGGGCCTGATGCGCAGCGGCCACCATGAAGTCGCACGGGCCTACGTGCTGTACCGCGAGCGCCGCACGCAAGAGCGAGCCAAGCAGGCCGAGACCCAGCAGGCCCAGGCCCAGCCCACCCTGACCGTGATCGATCGCGGTCAGCGCGTGCCCCTGGACCTGGCAGCGCTCAAGGCCCTGATCGAATCGTCCTGCGAAGGGCTGGGCAACGATGTCCAGGCCGCCCCCATCCTGGCCGAGACCCAACGCAATCTGTATGACGGCGTCTCCATCGACGAGGTCTACAAGGCCGCCATCCTGGCCGCCCGCACCCGCATCGAGCACGACCCGGCCTACACCCGCGCCACCGCCCGCCTGCTGATGCACACCATCCGCCGCGAGATCCTGGGCGAAGAAGTCACGCATGCCGCCATGGCCACGCGTTACGCCGAGTACTTCCCCACCTTCATCAAGCGCGGCATTGAAGCCGAACTGCTCGACGAGCGCCTGGCCCAGTACGACCTGGCCCGCCTGGGCGCGGCCATGAAGCACGAGCGCGACCTGAACTTCGACTACCTGGGCCTGCAGACCCTGTACGACCGCTACTTCCTGCACGTGCATGGCGAACGCATCGAGATGCCCCAGGCCTTCTTCATGCGCGTGGCCATGGGTCTGGCCCTCAATGAAATCGACCGCGAAGCGCGCGCCATCGAGTTCTATGAAGTCCTGTCCTCCTTCGACTTCATGTCCTCCACCCCGACGCTGTTCAATTCCGGCACCCGCCGCTCGCAGCTGTCGAGCTGTTACCTGACCACGGTGCCCGACGACCTCGAAGGCATCTACGAAGCTCTCAAGGAAAACGCCCTGCTGTCCAAATTCGCCGGCGGCCTGGGCAACGACTGGACCCCGGTGCGCGCCCTGGGCTCGCACATCAAGGGCACCAACGGCAAGTCGCAAGGCGTGGTTCCCTTCCTCAAAGTGGTCAACGACACGGCCGTGGCCGTGAACCAGGGCGGCAAGCGCAAGGGCGCCGTCTGCGCCTACCTGGAATCCTGGCACCTGGACATCGAAGAGTTCCTGGAGCTGCGCAAGAACACCGGTGATGACCGCCGTCGCACCCACGACATGAACACCGCCAACTGGATCCCCGACCTGTTCATGCGTCGCGTGATGGAAGGTGGCGACTGGACCTTGTTCTCGCCCTCGACCTGCATCGACCTGCACGACAAGTTCGGCATCGCCTTTGAAGAAGCCTATGTGGCCTACGAGGCCAAGGCCGACCGCGGCGAGATCAAGCCCTTCAAGCGCATCAAGGCCGTGGACCTGTGGCGCAAGATGCTGTCGATGCTGTTCGAAACCGGCCACCCCTGGATCACCTTCAAGGATGCCTGCAACGTGCGCTCGCCCCAGCAGCACGTCGGTGTGGTGCACTCCTCCAACCTGTGCACCGAGATCACGCTCAACACGAATGGGGGCGAGATCGCCGTGTGCAACCTCGGCTCGGTCAACTTGTCCCAGCACATCAAGGACGGCGGCATCGACCACGACAAGCTCAAAAAGACGGTCACCACGGCGATGCGCATGCTCGACAACGTGATCGACATCAACTACTACGCCGTCAAGAAGGCACGCGACTCCAACCTGCGTCACCGCCCCGTGGGCCTGGGCATCATGGCCTTCCAGGATGCGCTCTACCAGCTGCGCACGCCCTATGCCAGCCAGGAAGCCGTCGAGTTCGCCGACCGCTCCATGGAAGCCGTCTGCTACTACGCCTACTGGGCTTCGACCGAACTGGCGCAGGAGCGTGGCCGCTACTCCAGCTACCGTGGCTCGCTGTGGGACCGCGGCATCCTGCCCATCGACTCGCTCAAGCTGCTGGCTGAACAACGTGGTGGCTACGTCGAAGTCGATACCTCGACCTCGATGGACTGGGACAGTCTGCGCGCTCGCATCGCCACCCACGGCATGCGCAACTCCAACTGCGTGGCCATCGCCCCCACCGCCACCATCTCCAACATCATCGGCGTGGATGCCTCGATCGAGCCCTGCTTCGGCAACCTCTCGGTCAAGTCCAACCTGTCGGGCGAGTTCACCGTGATCAACGAGTACCTCGTGCGTGATCTCAAGAAGCTGGGCCTGTGGGACGACGTGATGGTCATGGACCTCAAGCACTTCGATGGTTCGCTGCGTCGCATCGACCGCGTGCCCGAAGAGCTCAAGGCCCTGTACGCCACGGCCTTCGAAGTCGAGCCGGTGTGGCTGGTCGAAGCCGCATCGCGTCGCCAGAAGTGGATTGATCAGGCCCAGTCGCTCAACATCTACATGGCCGGCGCATCGGGCAAGAAGCTCGATGAGACCTACAAGCTCGCATGGGTGCGTGGTCTCAAGACCACCTACTACCTGCGCACGGTGGGCGCCACACATGCAGAGAAGTCCACGGTCTCGCGCGGCCAGCTCAACGCTGTGTCCTCGGGCTCGACTTCGATGGCTGCTGCACCGCAAGCCAGCGCGGATGCCTTGAGCGCAGAGCCGGCCACCGACATCAAGTTCTGCTCGATCGACAACCCTGACTGCGAAGCCTGTCAGTGATGAGCACGAGGCCTCCACGATGAGGCCTCGTTGCTCATCAAGTGCTTCACCGATCCGTTGATCAACACCACTCTTCACGACTTGATCGATATTTCGATGCACGCCCGCAACAAACATGGGCTGTTGATGTCAAGAAGTGCTTGGTGTTTTTAACAACACCCTTCCATAATCCAACCCCATAGGATGCACACCATGTTGGTCTGGGAAGACAACACACCGACCCCTTCTAATGCGCCATTGAATGCGCTCTCCGGTTCTGTGCCACCACTCGCTGGTATCGCACGGGACACGCATCCGTCACCCGTTCACGCTGTCACGCCCGCCACCACGGCATCGACACCACCCACTGCCACGCAACGTCGTGTCAACGTCGCTGACAAGCGCATCATCAATGGTCAGACCGACGTCAACCAACTGGTGCCCTTCAAGTACAAATGGGCCTGGGAGAAGTACCTCGCCACGTGCGCCAATCACTGGATGCCTCAAGAGGTCAACATGTCTCGCGACATCGCCCTCTGGAAGGACCCCAATGGCCTGAGCGAAGACGAGCGCCGCATCATCAAGCGCAACCTCGGCTTCTTCGTGACCGCCGACTCCCTGGCCGCCAACAACATCGTGCTGGGCACCTACCGCCACATCACGGCGCCCGAGTGCCGCCAGTTCCTGCTGCGCCAGGCCTTTGAAGAAGCCATCCACACCCACGCCTATCAATACATCGTTGAATCGCTGGGCCTGGACGAGTCCGAGATCTTCAACGCCTACAACGAGGTGCAGTCCATCCGCGACAAGGACGAGTTCCTGATCCCCTTCATCGAAGCGATCATGAACCCCGACTTCAAGACCGGCACCCCCGAGACCGATCAGACCCTGCTCAAGTCGCTGATCGTGTTCGCCTGCCTGATGGAAGGCCTGTTCTTCTACGTCGGCTTCACGCAGATCCTGGCACTGGGCCGTCAGAACAAGATGACCGGTGCGGCCGAGCAGTACCAGTACATCCTGCGCGATGAGTCCATGCACTGCAACTTCGGCATCGACCTGATCAACCAGCTCAAGCTCGAGAACCCGCATCTGTGGACCCCTCAGTTCAAGGCCGAGATCAAGGCCCTGTTCATCAAGGCCGTCGAGCTGGAATACCGCTATGCCGAGGACACCATGCCCCGTGGTGTGCTGGGTCTCAATGCATCCATGTTCAAGGGCTACCTGCGCTACATCGCCAACCGCCGTGCGACGCAGATCGGCCTGGAAGAGCTCTTCCCCAACGAGGAGAACCCCTTCCCGTGGATGAGCGAAATGATTGACTTGAAGAAGGAACGCAATTTCTTCGAAACCCGCGTCATCGAATACCAGTCGGGCGGTGCCCTGTCCTGGGATTGAGTCTGAGCAGCGCACTGCACGGCCGGACCACTCAACAAGACATGAACTCCCGACCTACCTCATTCATCACACCACGCTCAGATCCTAGGGGGCGTTGGGTGAGGAATCGCTGTACCGCATGCTGTGGTGCAGTGCGCTTTGCAACTTGATCAAGGAGATACGTATGGCAACTGCGAAAAAGGTCGCTCCCAAAAAGGCAGCGCCGGCCAAGAAGGCCGCTCCCGTGAAGAAGGCTGCGGCTCCGGCCAAGAAGGCGGCTCCCGCCAAGAAGGCTGCTGCTCCTGCGAAGAAGGCAGCACCCGCCAAGAAGGCCGCTCCTGCGAAGAAGGCAGCGCCCGCCAAGAAGGCCGCTCCGGCCAAGAAGGCGGCTCCTGCCAAGAAGGCAGCAGCACCCGCCAAGAAGGCCGCTCCCGCCAAGAAGGCTGCAGCACCGGTCAAGAAGGCAGCTGCCAAGCCTGCCGCCAAGCCCGCTGCCAAGAAGGTTGCTGTCAAGAAGGTTGCGGCCAAGCCCGCCGCCAAGAAGGCTGCTGCCAAGCCTGCTGCCAAGAAGGCCGCAGCCAAGAAGCCTGCCGCCAGCAAGCCTGCCCCTGCGGCCAAGAAGCCTGCCGCGCCTGCCGCGAAGACCACACTCAGCCCTCAGGCTGCCTGGCCCTTCCCGACTGGCAACAAGCCCTGATCCCTCAAGGCTTGCATGAACGGGGGCTCCGGCCCCCGCTCTCCACCCGGCTTCGGCCGGGTTTTTTCATTGGCACATGGACATGAGCTCCCACTCACCCCAAAGCTGGCCCTGCCTGAGAGTCGATGGCAAAGGCGCACGCGTCATCCTCGACATCAGCGTCTCGCCCAATGCCAAGAAGACCGAACTGGTCGGCTGGCACGACGGTGCCCTGCGGGTCCGGCTATCGGCCCCACCCGTGGATGGCGCGGCCAATGAGGCCTTGAGGCGCTGGCTCTCGCAAGAGCTGAGCATCCCGCAGTCGCGCGTGGAATTGCTGCGTGGCGCCAGTGGCCGACGCAAGCAATGGGCCTTGGAGATCGATGAGGCGGCCGTGGTGGACTGGCTCACCCGGCAGAGCGTTCTCACCCTTTGAAAAGACTGGCCACCAGCCCCCCCTCAAGCGAGGGCCGCCCCCTCAATCGGGCGCTTGGTCAGACAGCTCGGCAGGGCTACAGTGCTTGCATGGCTGCACAGCCTGTGCCTCCAGGCGCAGCCAGACTTCACCCCGGTGGAGTCCTCTCTTGTGATCGGAGGCTTGGAGTCTCTCATGTCCAGCCAGCAACCGGCCGCCCAGTCCACCTCCTTCGAGCTCAATGATGTGCAGAACGCCCTGTTCGAGTTGCACAGCGGCCTGATGAGCCTCAAGGCCTCCCTGCAGGAGCTCGCTCAACTGCATGATCAGGAGCTCGCCGCCTGCGAGGCCCAGCTCGAAACCGACAAGCTGCTCAACCGCCTGCGCCGCGCAGCGTGAACCGCCTCGCTCCTGAAAACAGACCCGGCCATTGGCCGGGTTTTTTCTTGGGGCACACTCCTTGCCCATGATCAATGGTCACCCGCATCGCGCCACCCACACTGTGCGATGCTGCAGACCTCTGAACACAAGAGGCCACCACTCACCATGCCCGACACGTCAAGGATCAGCCTCCCCTCCCTGCTCAAGGGTGTCGCCAGCTCCCTGACAGGCAGCGCATCCATCCTCAAGGGCTTGTGGTGGCTGCTGCGCCTCAAGCCCGACATGCCCCACTCGATCGGTGCCCTGCTGGAAGACCGCGCCAGCCGCTGGCCCGAGCACCTCGCTCTGCGCTTTCAGGATCGCCAGTGGACCTACGCGCAGTTCAATGCCTGGGTCAATCAGTTGGCCGCCGTGCTGCGTGATCGCGGCATCCGCGCTGGCGATGTGGTGGGCATCCTCATGGACAACAGCCCCGAATGCCTGGCCTGCGTCGCAGCCACGGTGAAGCTGGGCGCCGTGGCCGGCATGCTCAACCACCACCAGCGTGGCCAGGTTCTGGCGCACAGCATCCAGGCCATCCACCCCGCCTTGTTTCTGGTGGACGAGGCCGGCACGGCCGCCCTGTCGAGCACCGAGCATGACCCCGCATCGGCGCACCACCGCACGCCTTGCCTGGATGTGATCGCCCTGGCCCAGGCCTGCGCCACGGCCAGCTCAGACAACCCGCCCGAGACGGCTCAGGTCCTGCTGCGCCAACGCTGTTTCTACATCTTCACCTCAGGCACCTCCGGACTCCCCAAGGCCTCGGTGATGACGCATTACCGCTGGATGCGCGCCATGGCGGGCGTGGGCCACACCACCGCGCGCCTGGGCCCCGAGGACGTGCTCTACCTGCCGCTGCCGCTGTATCACAACAACGCCCTGACCATCAGTTGGGGCGCGGCATTGGCAGGCGGCGCCTGTCTGGCCCTGTCGCGCCGCTTCAGCGCCAGCCGCTTCTGGGACGAAGCGCATCGCCATGGCGCCACCGCCTTCTGCTACATCGGCGAGATCTGTCGCTACCTCCTGGAGCGCCCGCCCACACCCCAGGATCGAAGCCATCAGGTCACGCTGGCCTTGGGCAACGGTCTGCGCGCCGACCTCTGGCCGCAGTTCCAGGAGCGCTTCGGCATCGAACGGGTCGGAGAGTTCTACGCCGCCAGCGAATGCAATCTGGTCTTCGTCAACGTCTTCAATCTGCAGGCCACCGCGGGCTTTTGCCCCTTGACCTACGCCATCATCGAGGTCGATACCGACAGCAGCGAGCCCCTGCGGGATCCTCGGGGACGCGCCAGGAGCGTCCCACCTGGCGGCGTGGGCCTGCTGGTCACACAGATCGATGATCGCAAGCCCTTTGACGGCTACACCGATGCACGTGCCAGCGAACAGAAGGTGCTGCGCGACCTGATCGAGCCAGGCGACTGCTGGTTCAACACGGGGGATCTGGTGCGCGACCAAGGCTGGCGGCATGTGCAGTTCGTCGATCGCCTGGGGGACACCTTCCGCTGGAAGGGCGAGAACGTGGCCACACGGGAGGTCGAAAGCGCCATCGACGGTTTCCCGCAGGTGCAAGAAAGCGTGGTCTATGGCGTGCAGGTCCCCGGGTGCGAAGGCCGCGCAGGCATGGCGGCCCTGCGCCTGCGAGACGACGAGCCGACCCTGCACGGCGAAGCACTCGCACAGCACCTGCGCGCACGACTGCCCCGCTATGCCGTGCCACTCTTCCTGCGCTTACGCAAGGACCAGTCCGTCACGGACACCTTCAAGCACCGCAAGGGCGACCTCAAGACAGCGGGTTTCGATCCGGCACAGTGCGGCGAACCCGTGTTCGTGCTCCACGACAGCCACCAGGGCTATGTGCCGCTGACGCCGGAAATCGCCGAGCAGATCCACCAACAGCAGTGGCGCTGGTGAGGCTCGGCTGGCGGGGGGCTTGACCCGGCTGCTAAGCTTACGCTTTTGCACCTTACATCCCATGCCGGGGCGATGACGCTTCGGGCATGCAGGCACCACCATGGCCCAATACGTATTCACGATGAACCGAGTGGGGAAGATTGTTCCCCCGAAACGGCAGATCCTCAAGGACATCACCCTCAGCTTCTTCCCCGGCGCCAAGATTGGCGTGCTGGGTGTGAACGGCTCGGGCAAGTCCACCTTCCTCAAGATCATGGCAGGCGTGGACAAGGAAATCGAGGGCGAAGCCGTCCCGATGCCCGGCATCAAGATCGGCTACCTGCCCCAGGAGCCCGTCATGAACCCCGAACAGACGGTGCGCGAAGCCGTGGAGGAAGGCATCGGCGGGGTGCTGGCCGCCAAGAAGCGCCTGGACGAGGTCTATGCGGCCTATGCCGAACCCGACGCCGACTTCGACGCCCTGGCCGCCGAACAGGGTGAGCTGGAAGCCATCATCGCTGCAGGCGGCTCCGAGAACACCGACCTGCAACTCGAACTGGCCGCCGACGCACTGCGCCTGCCCGCCTGGGATGCCGTGATCGGCAACCTCTCCGGTGGTGAAAAGCGCCGCGTGGCCCTGTGCCGCCTGCTGCTGTCCAAGCCCGACATGCTGCTGCTGGACGAACCCACCAACCACTTGGACGCCGAGTCCGTCGACTGGCTGGAGCAGTTCCTGCAGCGCTTCTCGGGCACCGTGGTGGCCATCACCCACGATCGCTACTTCCTGGACAACGCCGCCGAGTGGATCCTCGAACTCGACAGCGGCGCAGGCCACCCTTACAAGGGCAACTACTCCGACTGGCTGGAGGCCAAGGAAAAGCGCCTGGAGGCCGAACAGAAGACCGAAGACGCCCGCGCCAAGGCCCTGAAGCAGGAACTGGAATGGGTTCGCAAGAACACCAAGGGCCGCCAGGCCAAGAGCAAGGCCCGTCTGGCCCGCTTCGAAGAGCTGAGCGACGTCGAATACCAGAAGCGCAACGAGACCAACGAAATCTTCATCCCCGTGGCCGAGCGTCTGGGCAATGAGGTCATCGAGTTCAAGAACGTCACCAAGTCCTTCGGCGACCGCTGCCTGATCGACAACCTGTCGTTCAAGGTGCCGGCAGGTGCCATCGTCGGCATCATCGGCCCCAACGGCGCCGGCAAGTCGACGCTGTTCCGCATGATCCAGGGCGTCGAGAAGCCCGACAGCGGTGAAGTGACCATCGGCAAGACCGCCCAACTGGCCTTCGTCGACCAGAGCCGCGAAGGCCTGGCCGCCGACAAGACCGTGTGGGAAGACGTCTCCGGCGGTCTGGACAACATCGTGGTGGGCAAGTTCGTGATGCCCTCGCGCGCCTACATCGGCCGCTTCAACTTCAAGGGCAACGACCAGCAAAAGCTGGTGGGCAACCTCTCCGGCGGTGAGCGCGGCCGCCTGCACCTGGCCAAGACCCTGGCCCAGGGCGGCAACGTGCTGATGCTGGACGAACCCTCCAACGACCTGGACGTCGAAACCCTGCGCGCCCTGGAAGACGCCCTGCTGGAGTTCGCAGGCTCGGCCATGATCATCTCCCACGATCGCTGGTTCCTTGACCGCATCTGCACGCACATCCTGGCGTGCGAAGGCGACTCGCAGTGGTTCTTCTATGACGGCAACTACCAGGAGTACGAAGCCGACAAGAAGAAGCGCCTGGGCGAAGAAGGCGCACGTCCCAAGCGTGTGCGCTTCAAGCCCATCAAGTAAGCACATTGCCTCACCACGAAGCCCGGTCACCGCACCGGGCTTTTTTCTGCTTCTTCGCGGAGTTTCTAGGTCGCTTTTCATGCGCCGAGATCTTGTGTTCTTGCGGTGCAGCGCGGGGCGCGGGGTGAAGGGGCACGCGGCCGGGCTTCAATGTGGGTGGTTCCGTCGAAGACGGGACCACCCACATTGAAGCCCACCCGGAAGTTGGCTCAGCCCACGCCCCGCGATGCATCGACAAAGCGCACATCAGGTGACACAACAACCCCTGAAAATACGTGATGAGGCTTTTTTCATCCAGACGTCCGCAAGGCCTTGTGTGGCTTGAGTTTTTCGGGAGAACCCTAGGGTTTGTTGGGGCGGTCACCAGCGTATGGGCCGCTAGAATTTTGAGGACTTTTTGGCGGAATGCCGCCGAGCGTTACAAGTACTTGCCAACCCTCACCCCCTGCCCCATCACCAGCCAAGCTGCGGCGTGATCTGCCGCTCTGCTGGTCGGAGCCCCTTAGTGGAGACTGATCAATGATTCCGAGGATGACCCGACTTCTGACCGCCACCGTGATGGCCGTCTCAGCCATGACCATGAGCGGTTGCGCCTTGCTGCAATCGGGCGCCAGCGGCGTGACGCTGAACATCCTCGAAGAAGGCTTCACCCCCCCCGCGCTGAAGCTGACCGACGCGGACATGGTCTGCAACTTCGCCACCGTCAATGCACCGCTGGTGGGTGCAGCCCGAGCCTTCCATGGCGACCCCTCGCTGATGGAAGCCACGCTATACACCACTGCGGCCGTCTGTTCGGACACCAACGCACTGAACGAAGAGCTGCGCTACATGCGCGCCGTACGTGACAAGCGCCCCGACGAAGCCCAGGATGCCCGCATCGCCCAGAAGCGCTACCTGGCTCTGTCCACCGACCGCCAGTACACCGCGTTCAAACGCATGCGCGACAAGCTGGAACAGAAGTACTTCTTCAAGTACGGCAAGACCTGCCCCCGTTTCAAGCGTGACTTCGACGAGCTGACCTATCTGGCCGGCACCCTGTCGGGCCTGCTGGCCATCACCAACGACATGTCCTCACAGCAATCGGTGGGCGTGCCCACCGACATCGCACCACTGAGCGAGTTCGCCATGACCTGCCTGGACAACGCCAAGTGGTGGGGTGTGCCTCAGGCCGTTCGTGCGGCGGTGTGGTCGCTGCTGCCTGGCGGCTCCGAGGGTAAGGATGTCAAGGGCACCTTCGAGAACTCGATGGCCCTGGGTGAAGCCAAGGGCGTGCGCCTGTCCCACGTGCTCGCCACCGTGGCCGCCTCGTCGGCGGATGACACGGCCACCGTGCGCCAGACCATCAAGCGCTTTGCCAATGTCGAGAACTTCAAGCAGAACCCTGACTACCGCATCTTCGATGCGATCGCCAAGATGCAACTGCAGTTCATCTCCGACCGCATGTGGACGCAAGCCACCGGCTCGCGCACCCCGTTCAACAGCCTGGGCAAGTTCTGGGATGACAAGGCGGCCGGCAGCGATGTCAACACCGACAACTTCCTGAACTGAGCGTCCCCGGGCAAACCCTCCCCCCTCTGTGCGGGGGAGGGTTTGCCTTTTGAAAGTGCGCGAAAGATATAGTTACTCTTTTCATACAGTCGTTCAAATCCGGCAGCCGTCAGGCTGCCTTGAACGACCTGTCTGGTGATCCGCAAGGGGGCCACCCCCTCTCTCTGGTATCTAGGAGACTTATGACGCTGACGAAGACTTCGAGCAAGCTGGCATGGGCCGCGCTTGCCTTGACCACGAGCCTGACCGCACAGGCTGCACAGAAGGTCTGTGCCTATGACATGCTGGGGGCCTCGGGTGATCTGTTCAACATGGCCAAGGACTATGTCGTGGCCATGCAGCGTCATGGCGTGACGGTCGAGCTCAAGGCCTACAACAACGAAGGCGTGGCCACCGAAGACTTCCGCACCGGCCAGTGTGATGCTGTGATCGCCACCGCTTTCCGCACCCGCCAATTCAACTCTGTCGCAGCATCCACCGACACTCTGGGCGCCACCACCATCGTGCGCGACGGCAAGATCGACATGGCCAGCAGCTACGACGTGGTTCGCAAGCTGGTCCAGACCTATTCAGCATCTTCACCTCTGGTCGCCAAACTGATGGTGGAAGGCAACTATGAAGTGGGCGGCATCGTGCCCATCGGCGCGGCCTATCCCATCGTCAACGACCGCCGGATCAACACCGTCGAAGCCCTGGCAGGCAAGCGCATCGCGTCGTTCGACTACGATCGTGCCCAGGCCGTCATGATCCAGCGCATTGGTGCGCAGCCTGTGTCCGCCGACATCACGAACTTCTCGACCAAGTTCAACAATGGCTCGCTCGACATGATCGCAGCGCCCACGCTGGCCTACAAGCCGCTGGAGCTGTACAAGGGCATCGGCACCAAAGGTGCCATCGCCCGCTTCCCGATCATGATCCTGACCTACCAGATGATCATCAACCGCACCAAGTTCCCCGAGGGCTTCGGTGACAAGTCGCGTGATTACTGGCTGACCCAGTTCGACCGCTCCATGCAATTGATCAAGCAGGCCGATTCCACCGTGCCAGCCAGCACCTGGATGGAACTGAGCCCCGAAAATGCCTACAAATACACGCTGATGTTGCGCGAGTCTCGCATCGACATTGCACAGAAGGGCCTGTACGACAAGCGCGGCCTCAAGGTGATCAAGAAGATCCGTTGCGCCGTGAACGCCGCGGACCCTGAGTGCTCCACCAAGTCGGAAGAGGACTGGAAGTAAGCCTTCCGCTCACGTCCGGATCCAGCGCGCATCCTGCGCGCTCCACGGGGGGCAGTACACGCCCCCGTTTTCTTGAGTTTGGTCGCGTTCACGCGCCGAACATTTGCGAGATCGCATGCACACCTCGTCCTCCCCCAAGATTCTGGGCCGCACCCTGCTGGAGTGGTTTTCCAGCCTGCCAGTGTTCGCGCTCCTCCTGATGACCCTGATCATCGGCACTGGTGAAATGGTGCACGGCCAGTTGCTCAAGGCTGGCGAATCCATGTTTGGCAACAAAGCGGCTGGAGTTCAGTACTTCATGCTGCGCGCAGAACCCACCCGGCCCGATTGTGTCCCCATCAAGGACATCGACGCCGAAGTCCAGAAGCGAGTGGCAGAAACATCCGGCGGTGGCGGGGGCGATGACATCGACGATCTCTTTGGAGAGACCAAGGTCGACCCGGCAGAGTTGCGCAAGTCCATCGAGCAGGCCAATGGCATCTGCCAGACCAAGCACGACATGTACAAGCGCATCCTTGACCACCAGACTCCCGAGGTCAAGGCTTACCGCATGCTGGAGACCAGCTTCTTCGCGCTGTTCGAGATGGGCACGTCCAATCGTCCCCTCATCCTGCTGCTGATGGTCGTCATCGCGGGCATCACCACCACCCTGGGCAACCACCACATCGGCATCCGCCCCCCGCGCTACACCAAGGACCATGTGCTGTCGGCCCTGATCATGGCCATCGCCTCGGGTCTGCTGCTGTACTCCTGTGTCAGCTACTACCAGATCCTGCTGGCCACGGGCACCGTGGTTGAACATGTGCACCTGCACTATCTGTGGTGGATCTTCTTTGGCGTGATGCTGGCCATCAATGTCAAGCGCTTGATCATGCCGCCCGCCTGCCCGGATGGCGCTGGCAGCTGGGGTCTGGCCACACTGGCCGTGCCGCTGTTCGCCCAGATGAGCCTGATCGCGGGCATCTACTTCCTGCTCAATGGGCACAAGGCCGGTCTGGCCATCTACATCAGCCAATTGATGGAGCTGCCTGCCATCTTCCTGAACCTGGGCCTGTTCATCCTGGCCGGCATGATGCTCAAGCAGAGCCGCGTGGTCGACCTGTTCATGAACCTGCTGCGCCCCTGGCGCCTGTCGCCCCAGTTGCTGACCTACATCATCCTGCTGGCCGCAGCCCTGCCCACCGCCTACACCGGCGCCTCGGGCATCTTCGTGATCGCTGCGGGCGGCATCATCTACCACGAGGTGCGCGCCTCGGGTGGTGCCCGTCAGTTCGCGGCGGCCGCCACGGCCATGTCGGGTTCGCTGGGCGTGGTGCTGCGCCCCTGCCTGCTGGTGGTGCTGATCGCCGCGCTGAACAAGCAGGTCACCACCAACGGCCTGTATCACTGGGGCTTCTATGTCTTCCTGGTGACCTCGACGATGTTCTTCCTGGCCTCGCAGATGCTGCGCACCCAGCGCGCCAACATCGAGTCGCCGGCCGTGGCCATCCCGGCCATGCTGCGCCAGATCCCGCCCCTGCTGCCCTTCGTGGCCGTCGTCGCGGTGGTCATTGCCCTCTATGAGTATGGTCTGGACACCAAGCTCAACGAGATCACGGCGCCGATCATCATGCCCATCATGCTGCTGATCATCCTGATCTTCGACAAGATCATCAACAAGGGCAAGGCCGAGATCACGCCTGACTACGCCAGCCATCGTCAACCCGGTGTGGAGTCGTCCATCCGCTATGCCACCAACGAGACCATCGGTCACATCGGTGCCCTGATCACCCTGATGACCTTGTCGCTGGCCATCGGCGGCGTGATCGAGCGCTCCGAGGTCATGAGCCTGGCACCGTCCGTGTTCGACAACGTCTGGCTGGCCATGGGCTTCCTGCTGTTGATCCTGATCTTCCTGGGCATGGTCATGGACCCCTTCGGCGCCGTGATCCTGGTGTCCGGCACACTGGCCCCCATCGCCTATGCCAACCACATCGACCCCCTGCACTTCTGGATGGTGGTGCTGGTGGCCTTCGAGCTGGGTTATCTGTCGCCCCCCGTGGCCCTGAACCAGTTGCTGACCCGTCAGGTGATTGGTGAGGATGAGATCGACAAGGCCGATGCCGAAGTGCGCCACCTGGGCTTCTACCGCCGCTACGAGCGCTGGATCCTGCCCTCGACGGTGATGCTGGCCGGCCTGATGCTGGTGGCCTTTGGCCCCCTGCTGGTGCAAGACATTCCCAGCCTGCATTTCATCAAGGATCTGTTCCCGCAGCCCCCCGCGCTGTAAGCATCGCGCTGCCAGCCACACCCGCCGCCCCGTCGCGAAGACCGGGCGGCTTTTTCTTGGGCCTTGCACAACACCTCCCTAAGGGTGAACGCACGGCGACGCACCACTCAAATGGTAAGGTGACGCCCATGATCGGACGCCCCTTTCCTGGCCTACCCACCACCCTCGCGCTGGCCACTGTCATCCTGATGAGCGGCTGCACGCATCTGCGTGCGGTCCATCCGTCGGCATCGCCCACGCCCGGCGCACCTCCCAAGACGGCCCCGTCGTCCCCCCCGGCCACACAGGCCCCCGGCGCCCCGCCGGCTTTCGATGTGGTCATCAAGGATGCGGAACGGCAAGAGGGGCTGCTGCCGCTGTGGAAGCGCCAGGACAAGGTCTGGATCGAATTGAGTCCGAAGGACTTCGGGCGGGCCTTCTTCCTGTCGCCCAAGCTGGTCACCGGCGTCGGTGAGGCTGGGCTGTTGGGGGGCTTGCTGTCCAGTCGCTGGGCCCAGATCGGGCGCCCGCAGTGGGTGGAGTTCCGTCGCGTCAACCAGCAGGTGCAACTGGTGGCCATCAATGGCTCGTTCAGAGCCAGCCCGGACACGCCGCAGGCGCAGGCCGTGCAAGCCGCCTTTTCTCCCAGCATGCTCGCCAGTGTGGCTGTGGCCAGCGCCGCACACCCCCAACGGGGCAGTGTGCTGGTCGAGGTGTCCAGCCTGTTGACGGGCGATGTGCTGGGCCTGGGGCAGCAGTTGCAGCGCGCCTTCCGGCAAAGCTACAACCTGGATGCGCGCAACACCGCCATCACCCAGACCCGCGGCAGCCCCGCCGGGCTGGTGCTGCAGGTGCAGCAGCACTTTGCCACCGGCACCCTGGCGGCGCCCTCCGGCAGTACCGGGCCTCAACCCAGCGTGCCCACCGCCCTGCCGGATCCGCGCAGCCTGTTCATCACCGTGCAGTACACGCTGTCGCCGCTGCCCACCCAGGCCATGACACCCCGCCTGGCCGATGCCCGCGTGGGCTACTTCACCACCACGGTGGCCGACTTCAGCGACGACCTGGCACGCACACCCCGCCAGCGCTTCATCAACCGCTGGCAGATCGAGAAAAAAGACCCCAAGGCCCCGCTCTCGCCCCCTGTGCGCCCGCTGGTGTACTGGCTTGATGGCAGCATTCCCAAGGACTACCGGGGTGCCATCACCGAGGGCATCCTGGCCTGGAACAAGGCCTTCGAGGCCATCGGCATCCAGCAGGCCATCGAGGTGCGCGACGATCCGGCCCAGCAACCTCTGGACATCGTCGGCAAGGGGCAGGCCATCATCCGCTGGATGACCAACCATCAGCCCAGCTTCGGCGCCATCGGGCCCACCCATGTGGATCCGCGCAGCGGTGAGATCCTCACCGCCGACATCGCCCTGGAGAGCCTGTCTTCGCGGGCCATCCGCAGTGCGCGTGCGCAGATCCTGCAGGCTGCCCCCGGCATCGACGGCGGCACACACACCGATGCGAATGAGGCCATGCACCCTGAGCGCTGCGAGCACGGTGAGCTGGCCGCCGAACAACTGGCCTACGGACTCGACCTGCTGATGGCGCAAGGCCATCTGCCGCCCGACAGCGCCGAGGTCAAGGCCTTTGTGCTGGCCTACCTGAAAGACACCACCATGCACGAGGTGGGTCACACCCTGGGCCTGCGTCACAACTTCCGGGCCTCGCGCTGGCGCAGCCAGGCCGAGCTGCAACGCCCGCAGCCCGAGGGCAACAGCGCCTCCGTGATGGACTATGTGCCCATCAATCTGGGCCGCCCGGGCCAGCCCTGGGGCGACCCCTTCCAGACCACGCTGGGGCCGTATGACCACTGGGCCATCGAGTACGGCTACAAGCCGCTGGACGGCCCGCCCGCAGAGCAGGCGCAGGCCCTGCGCCGCATCGCTCAACGTCAGGCCGACCCGGCCTGGCAGATCGCGCTGGACTACGGCACCGACGAGGACAACGCGCTGGGCATCGACCCGCAGGCCCTGGCGTTCGATCTGGGGCGTGATCCGGTTGCCTTCGCCCGCCACCGGCTGGACCTGGCTCGCGCGCTGATCGCCCGTCAGGCCGCAGGCTCCTGGAGCACCGAGGACGACGCCACCTTGCCCCGACGCCGCATCAGCTACGCCTTGCGTGACATCGCCCGCACCTCGACCGTGCTGACCCGGCAGGTGGGCGGCCTCGTCACACGCCGTGATGCCCCAGGCAGCGGCCGCGCCCTGCTGGACCCGCTGCCCGCCGAGCAGCAGCGCGCCGCGCTCACGCTCCTGCTCGACGAGTTCCTGTCGCCACGCTCCCTGAACCTGCCGCCCGCCCTGCAGCGCCAGCTGGCGCCGGACTACTTCGAGCGGGGCGAGGGGGTGCTCGATGCCCATGGTCAGATGATCCAGACCGATTTTTCCGTGGCCGATCAGCTCGCACGCCTGCAACGCGATGTGCTGGGCAGCCTCATGAACGAGGCACTGGCCGAGCGGCTGCTGGACAACATCGACAAGACCCGTGACCGCGAACCTCAGCCCCTGACAGTGCGCGAGCTGCACCGCCGTGTGCGCGAGGCCATCTGGTCCCCTCCGGGCCCACGGATCGACGCCAACCGAGAGGCCACGGCCTCCTGGCGACGCAATCTGCAACGCGACCACGTCAATCGCCTGAGCCTGGGCATCCTGCGTGGCGGCACGCGCGCCGATGTGCGCGCCCAGTTGCGTCAGCAGGCTCGCCTGCTGATCGAACAACTGCGGCGTGCGTCGCGCGGCGGTGATCCCGACGGCACGGCGCAGGCCCACCACCGAGATTGCCTGGACACCCTGCAGCGCGCCCTGGACGCCAGCGTCGTGCGCAGCACCCCTTGAGTGATGGACATGAGTGAGATTGCGCCCCGCCGAGGCAGCCGCAGCGGCATCGATCTGCCCGGCCTGTTTGCCGCCAGCGGCCCGCTGGCGCGCGCCCTGCCCGGCTACCACGTGCGCACCGAGCAGATCGAGATGTCGCAGGCCATCCTGCAGGCCATCGAAGAAGGCCACTCCGCCGTGCTGGAAGCCGGCACGGGCGTGGGCAAGACCGCAGCCTACCTGGTGCCTGCCCTGCTGGCCGGCGGCAAGGTCATCGTCTCCACGGGCACCAAGGCCCTGCAGGACCAGCTCTTCAACCGCGACCTGCCCCACATCCGCGATGCGCTGGCCCTGCCGGTCAAGGTGGCCCTGCTCAAGGGCCGCAGCAACTACCTGTGCTGGCACCACCTGGAGCGCACCAACCAGGATGCCACCTTGCTGGGCAGCCGCCAGGAGGTGCGTGACCTGGGCATGATCAACCGCTTCATCCACCTCACGCCCACGGGCGACAAGGCCGAGTGTGCGTCGGTACCCGAGACCGCACCGATTTGGATGCGCGTCACATCCACCCGCGAGAACTGCCTGGGCAGCGATTGCGAGCGCTACAACGACTGCTTCGTGCTCAAGGCCCGTCGCGAGGCGCAGGATGCCGACATCGTCGTGGTCAACCACCACCTCTTCTTTGCCGACCTGATGCTGCGCGAAGAAGGCGTGCCCGAGCTGCTGCCCAACGCGCAGACCATCATCTTCGACGAGGCGCACCAGTTGCCCGACACGGCCACCATGTTCTTTGGGGACACGGTGTCGAGCGCCCAGATCATGGACCTGCTGCGCGACACCAAGGCCATCGGCCTGGCGCATGCACGCGATGCCGTGCAGTGGCCCGACGCCATCGCCCCCACCGACAAGGCCCTGAAGGATTTGCGCCTGTGTTTCGACGCCGGACTGTCCAAATGGGCGCAGGGCCAGTTGCCCGCCACGCATGGCGTGTGGGCGGCCCTGGACACGTTGCGCGGTGCGCTGCGCGAGTTGCGTGACACGCTGGAGGCCCAGGCCGAGCGCAGCCCCGACCTGGCCCAGTTGCATCGCCGCGCGGACGAGCTCATGCAGCGCCTGTGCCTGTGGGGGCACCCCGAGCGCGCAGACCAGCCCGAGCTGTGCTGGATCGATGTGTCCCAGTTGGGCGTGCAACTGCACCGCACCCCCATCTCCGTGGCCGATGTGTTCCGGCGCCAGCGCCTGGGTGACGATGCACCACCCACCGCCGATCTGGATGGCGAGGCGCCGGCCTGGGACGACGACCCCCCCGCCCAGCCGCAGGATCGCCCGCGCAAAACCTGGGTCTTCACCTCGGCCACCCTGGCCGTCAAGCAGGACTTCAAGCACTTCCAGGATGCACTGGGCCTGCACGATGCCCATTGCCAGGCCTGGTCCAGCCCCTACGACTACCCCACGCAGGCCATGCTCTATGTGCCCAAGGATCTGCCGGCACCCAATGCACCGCACTTCACCGATGCGGTCGTCGACGCCGCGCTGCCCTTGATCGTGGCCAACGAGGGCCGTGCCTTCCTGCTGTGCACCAGCCACCGCGCCGTGCAACGTGCAGCCGAGCGTCTGCGCCAGCGCATTGAGGCCGAAGGCCTGGGTCTGAGTGTGCTGATGCAGGGCGATGCGCCTCGACCCATGCTGCTCGACGACTTCCGTCGCATCCGGCGTGCCGTGCTGGTGGGCAGCCACAGCTTCTGGGAAGGCATCGACGTCAAGGGCGATGCCCTGACCCTGGTGGTGATCGACAAGCTGCCCTTTGCGCCACCGGACGACCCGGTGCTGGCCAAGCGCCTGGAGCTGCTGGCCCAGCAGGGCGGCAACCCCTTCATGGAGCATCAGGTGCCCCAGGCCATCATCGCGCTCAAGCAGGGCGCGGGTCGCCTGATCCGCAGCGAGACGGACCACGGCGTGCTCATGATCTGCGACACCCGTCTGATCGACAAACCCTACGGCCGCCGCATCTGGCAAAGCCTGCCGCCCATGCGTCGCAGCCGGGTGCAGGATGAGGCCATCGCCTTTCTGCACGCCATCAAGGAGCCCACACCATGAACAAGCGCCACATTCCCCGCACCTGCCTGGCCCTGCAGCATGTGAGTTTTGAAGACCTGGGCACGCTGGGCGATGTGCTGATCGACCGCGGTTTCCAGATCCGCTACCGCCAGGCCGGGGTCGATGATCTGGCCAGCCCCGAAGCAAAGGCCGAATGGGCAGAGGCCGATCTCGTGGTGGTGCTGGGTGGCCCCATCGGTGTGTACGAGGGCGATCGCTATCCCTTCATCCCGGACGAGCTGGCGCGCGTCAAGGAGCGGCTGGACAGCGGACGGCCCCTTGTGGGCATCTGCCTGGGGGCCCAGATGATGGCGGCCGCCAGCGGTCAGCGTGTCTACCCTGGTCCCGCCAAGGAGATCGGCTTCAAACCCCTGATCCTCAGCGAGGCAGGCCAGCAATCGCCCCTGAGTGCCTTGCAGGCCTGCGGCCACCAGGTCCTGCACTGGCATGGCGACACCTTTGACCTGCCCGAGGGTGCCACGCTGCTGGCCTCCACCGATGTGGTGGCACACCAGGTCTTCAGCCTGGGCCCCAAGGTCCTGGGGCTGCAATGCCATCTGGAGGCTCAACCCCGGGATCTAGAGCGCTGGCTCATTGGCCACACGGCGGAATTGACCGCGGCCCACATCGATGTGCATGCCTTGCGCGCCGACAACGCCCGGCATGGCCCGGCACTGCAGACGGCGGCGCACCAGGTCTGGTCCCGCTGGCTGGCCGGCGCCCTCGGTTGAGGCACCCATGCCTGTCGAGACCCAGACTCAGGGTGGTCGTGCCCATCATCCCTGGATAGAATAAGACCAGGGTGTCGCAGCCACAGGGGCTCGGCAGGTTCATGCGAAGGTCGGGCCGCCTCGCGGCTTGAACACGCACCATGAACACCCCCACCCTGATCCAAGTGATCGGCGCCACGCTGTTTGGCCTGGCTGTCCTGCACACCTTCTCCACCAAGTACTTCGAGCGCCTCGCCCACACGCAGCATCGTCATGCGGGCCTGTGGCATCTTCTGGGCGAGGTGGAGGTCGTCTTCGGCTTCTGGGCCATGGTGCTGATGCTGTTCATGTTCGGCATCAGCGGCACACAAGAGGCCACCGCCTATCTGGATTCCCGTAATTTCACAGAACCGATGTTCGTGTTCGCCATCATGGTGATCGCGGCGACCCGGCCCATCTTGCAGTTCGCCGGTGCGGCGGTTCGCTTCATGGCGCGCTATCTGCCCTTGCCGCACGGCATGGCGCTGTATTTCCTGCTGCTGTCGTTCGTGCCCCTGCTGGGCTCCTTCATCACCGAACCCGCTGCGATGACCCTGGCGGCGCTGATGTTGCGCGACACCCTTTTCTCGCGCGAGGTGTCCACCCAGCTGAAGTACGGCACGCTGGGTGTGCTGTTTGTGAACATCTCGATCGGTGGGACGCTGACCCCCTTTGCTGCGCCCCCGGTGCTCATGGTGGCAGGCCAATGGAACTGGGACATCTGGTTCATGATCGCCAACTTCGGATGGAAGGCCGCCATCGCCGTCCTGTTCAACGCGGGCTCCGCGATGCTGCTGTTTCGCCGGGAGCTGGGGCACATGGCCGCCCAGCCCAAGGAGCAGGCTGCGCTGGTGCCCGTGGCCATGATCGCGGTGCACCTGATGTTCCTGCTGGGCGTCGTGGTCTTTGCACACCATCCGGCCGTGTTCATGGGGCTGTTCCTGTTCTTTCTGGGCTTCGCCTCAGCCTACCTGCGCCATCAGAATCCGCTCATCCTGCGCGAAGCCTTCCTGGTCGCCTTCTTCCTCGCGGGCCTGGTCGTCCTGGGAGGCGTTCAGCAGTGGTGGCTGGAGCCCGTGCTGATGAGCATGGACGCCAACTCCGTGTTCTTCGGTGCCGTGGCCCTGACGGCCATCACGGACAACGCCGCCCTGACTTATCTGGGCTCGCTGGTGGATGGCTTGAGCCTCGACTTCAAGACCGCGCTGGTGGCCGGGGCGGTGACCGGTGGCGGCCTGACCCTGATTGCGAACGCCCCCAACCCCGCGGGAGCGGCGATCCTGAAAGAGAAGTTCTCCGACCACGCCATCCAGCCGCTGGGGCTGCTGATCGCCGCCTTGCCACCGACCCTGGTGGCCGTGCTGGCGTTCCGGCTGCTGTGAAGCGCTTCAGAGCTCCAGGTTGTCGATCAGGCGCGTCTTGCCCAGCCGGGCCGCCGTCAAGCTGACCAGGGGCTCCGCCTGGGCCAGGTCGGCCTCGGTGGGCACCAGCAGATCACGCTGGCGACGCACCACCACATAGTCGGGCTGCCATTGGCGTGCACGCAGGGCCTCCATGGCCCGTGCCTCGATCTGGGCCACCGCCGCATGGGACAGGGTGCCGGCCGCACGCAAGGCCCCCACCTGATCACGCACGCAGCGCAGCAAGGTGATCAACTGCACCGCCTCGGCCCGCTCCTCGGCACTGAGATAGCCGTTGCGCGAGGACAGCGCCAGGCCATCCTCGGCGCGCAAGGTGTCGGCGCCATGGACCTCGATGGGCAGGCCCATCTGGCGCACCATGTTGCGCAGGATCATGAGCTGCTGGTAGTCCTTCTTGCCAAACACCGCAGCCTGTGGCCCCACCAGGTTGAACAGCTTGTGCACCACGGTGCTCACACCCGTGAAGAAGCCGGGGCGGAAGGCGCCTTCCAGGATGTCGGCCAGCTCTGTCGGGGGCACCACCTTGTAGCCCTGGGGCTCGGGGTAGAGCTCAGCCTCGGACGGGGCAAACACCAGATCACAGCCCACCTCGGCCAGCAACTCGGCATCACGCGCCAAGGTGCGGGGGTAGGTGTCGAAATCCTCGTTGGGGCCGAACTGCAAGCGGTTGACGAAGATGCTGGCCACCACGGGGGCGCCCGTGGGGGCGGCGATCTCGCGGGCGCGACGGATCAGGTCCAGGTGCCCGGCATGCAGATTGCCCATGGTGGGCACGAAGACGGGACGGGCCGGCGCGGCGGCCAGACGCTCGCGCAAGTCAGCGATGGTGTGGGTGATGTGCATGGGGCTCACTCAGTATCCGTGGAGGGTCTCGTCGGGGAAGCGCCCGCCCTTGACCTCGGCCACATAGCGGCGGATGGCGTCCTCAATGGAGCCGCCTTCGGCCATGAAATTGCGCACGAAGCGTGGCAGCTTGCCCCGCGTGACGTGCAGCATGTCGTGCAGCACCAGCACCTGACCGGCCGTGGAGGCCCCCGCCCCGATGCCGATGGTGATCACGCCGGGGTTGTCGGCCTGCACCTGGGCGGCCACGGCCGAGGGCATCAACTCCAGCACCATCATGGCGGCGCCGGCCTGGGCCAGCTCGCTGGCATGGCGGCGCAGGGTATCGGCTCCAGCCTGGTCACGGCCCTGGATGCGAAAGCCCCCCAGCGCGTGCACGCTCTGCGGGGTCAGACCCAGGTGGGCGCACACGGGGATGCCGCGCTCGGTCAGGAAGTGCACGGTCTCGGCCGTCCAGCCGCCACCTTCGAGCTTGACCATGTGGGCGCCGGCCTGCATCAGGGCCACGCTGGAGCGCAGGGCCTGCTCGCGGTTTTCCTGGTAGCTGCCAAAAGGCAGATCCCCCACGATCCACGCGCAGCGGTTGCCTCGGGCCACGCAGCGGGTGTGATAGACCATGTCGTCCATGCTGACCGGCACGGTGCTGCTGTGACCTTGCACCAGCATGCCCAGTGAATCACCGACCAGGATGCAGTCGACGCCGCACTCGTCCACCAGGCGGGTGAACATGGCGTCGTAGCTGGTCAGCATGGTGATCTTCTCGCCCTGGGTGTGCATCTCCCGCAGGCGATGCAGGGTCATGGGCTTGCGCACGGGGGCG
This sequence comes from Aquabacterium sp., assembly GCF_036279655.1. GTDB lineage: Bacteria > Pseudomonadota > Gammaproteobacteria > Burkholderiales > Burkholderiaceae_C > Aquabacterium. Next base: position 44,407 of record NZ_DASUIT010000017.1, read on the forward strand.
CCCGGAGGGGTGGGAGTGGCGGTTGTCATGTCCTGCTTGTCCTCAGCGTTGAGCACCTGGGGCGCCCCTGGGCGGGCATCGCATCCACAAGATGCATGGCCTCGGGTTTGACCTGATTCTAGGCCGGCTGGTAAGCCAGACGCACGTAGATGGGCGCAAAGGCCTCCGCCTGGGTGACTTCGAGCAGACGCTCACGCGCCAGCTCCAGCATGGCGATGAAGGTCACCACCAGCACCTGAGACCCGCGCGACGGGTCGAACAGCTCTTCGAACTCGACGAAGCGCCGCCCCTGCAGGGTGCGCAACACCATGCTCATGTGCTCGCGCACAGACAGCTCCTCGCGCGTGATGGTGTGGTGGGTATGGAGTTTGGCGCGCTTGAGGATCTCCATCCAGGCCTCGCGCAGCTCGGGCAGTGCCACATCGGGGTGGCGCACACGGGCGGAAGGATCGTGGTGCACTTGCACGCGCAAAAAATCGCGGCCCAGCAGCGGTAACCGATCCAGGCCTGCGGCGGCCAGCTTCATCTGCTCGTATTCGATCAGGCGGCGCACCAGCTCGGCACGCGGATCCTCCGGCTCGTCGGCGCCCTCCACCTTCTTGGGTGGCAGCAGCATCCGGGACTTGATCTCGATGAGCATCGCCGCCATCAGCAGATACTCGGAGGCCAGTTCCAGATTGGTCTTGCGGATCTGCTCGACGTAGGTCAGGTACTGGCGCGTGACGTCGGCCAGCGGGATGTCCAGGATGTTGAAGTTCTGCTTGCGAATCAGGTAGAGCAGCAGATCGAGCGGCCCCTCGAAGGAGTCGAGGAAGACCTCCAGCGCATCGGGCGGGATGTAAAGATCCGTGGGCAGTGCGAACAGCGGCTCGCCATACAGGCGGGCCACGGCGACGTGATCAACCACCTCCGGCTGACCCAGATCGTCCAGCGGTGGCGGCGGTGTGTCGCCCGCTTCCGGGGCCAGAACGTTTTCGCTCACGCCAGCTTGGGAAGGAGGTGTCGAGGCGGGCCTCAGCCCTTGTTGTGATAAACGTAGGGCTTCTGGGCCACACGGGCATCACGCCACTCGGCCTGCGCCTGGCGGTCGATCTCCTGGTCCCACAGCAGGCCGCGGCCTTCACGCTGCCGCGACTCCAGTTGAGGGTCACGCTGCTTGAGGCTCTCGATGAACTGCGTGGCATCGGACTTGTAGGGTTTCCAGAACAGCGGCATGGTGGTCGTGCGTCAAGGACGATGGGAAACCGGCATTTTACGATGCCGGGCGTGGGGATCACAACTCGCGGATCTCGAGGACCTTGCCTTTGTCACGGAAGTGGTGCGGCTGTCCCAGCAGCCACTTGGCCAGCTCATCCAGCAGTTCGGTGTGGATGTCGGCCGCATGGAAACCAATCACCCAGTGCACCAGGCCATCGACGTTGTCGACGATGAACTCGACCCGGGCCTCCTCGTGGTAGGCGCGCATGCACACCTGGCCCTGCATGTCGGCCCTGAACTCGTAATGCACCTCGACGATCTTGCTGGTCTCGTGGTTGCGGACCACATCGGGGATGCAGCGTACGCCGGACTGGCGGATGCGGGCCTCCAGACGCTCCATCTCGGGGGGGAAATCCACCGTCAGGCGAACATCCTGGCCCGTGCGCAGATCGAAAAACAGCGTGATGTGATCGGTGACCTGGCGGCTGTTCAAATCCCGCATGCGGATGTCCGAGCGGAAATTGGTGAAGGTCAGACCTTCGAAGGTGGCCAGCCGGGCGTCGAAGGTGTAGCGGCCCTTGGAGGTCGGCTTGATCACGCTGAGCTGCTTGGCCAGCTCCACCCAGTAATTGAAGACCATCTGGCAGGCCACCTCGGTGGTCTCGATATTGGCCTTCAGGGCGGCGCTGTCCTGGCCCTGGTTCACACGCAGTTGCTCGGCCTGCTTTTTCAGATCATCAAGAAGTCCCACGTTGTCTCTCGCATGAATGATTGACAGCTTTCAGCATAACGCAAGCCTGCCCTGGCAACGCATCCTGCTGGCGCCACAATGCACACATGAATGAAATCGAGCTGAAATTCCAGATCCCGGCTGCGCAGGTGAAGGCCATCCATGCCGACATCGGTGCCGCACAGGCCCTGCCTTTGCATGCTGCCTATTTCGACACCGGCGAGCACCGGCTGGCCCGCCACCGCATGGCCCTGCGCGTGCGGCGGGAAGGCGATGCCTGGGTGCAGACGTTCAAGGGCGCAGGCGCCGATGCCATGACGCGCCTGGAAGAGAACGTGCCGGTGCCCCCCCCGGCGGATGGCCGCCCTCGGCCCGACCTGTCCCGCCATGGCGCCGAGGTGCAGGCGGCCCTGCAGCGTGTCTTGCCTCAGTGGTCTCCAGCCACCGATCCGCAGGGGCTGCAGGTGGGCCTGGGCGCCCTGTATGAGACCTGTTTCGATCGCTGGCAGGCCGACCGCGACAGCGCCGAGGGCCGGGTCCAGGTCTGCCTGGACCGTGGTGAGATCCGCGCCGGGGTCCTGCGCGAGCCCCTGGCCGAGCTGGAGCTGGAACTGCTGTCGGGCCACCCCCTGGCGGTCATCGCTCAGGCACGCACCTGGGTGGCGCGCCACGATCTGTGGCTGGACGTGCAGTCCAAGGCCATGAAGGGCACACGCCTGTCCGCTCAGGCCGCCTCGGGGCACATCGTGGCTGCCCAGGTGGTGCCGGCCCCGGGCACGGTGCCCGAGCAGGACGATCCCGCTGGCTGGCGTGCATGGCTCTCGGCCATGCTCGATGCCTGCGCTGGCCATGGGGCCGAACTGGCCACGGAGCGCCCCGGCGGTGCGGCGGTCCTGACGGCCTGGCGCCAGTGCATCGCTCAACTGCTGGACGCACTGAACTCCTCACCGCTCCTGAGTGAGGCCCTGCCACCTCACTTTGCAGAGGACACCCGCCACCTGGCCCACCGCCTGAACACCCTGGTCGCGAGCGGCGACCTCCAGGGCGCCCAGGCTCTGGCCCGCGATCCGCAGACCACGCAGTGGAGTCTGGATGTGCTGTCAGCGCTGGTCGGCACCCGGCTGAACACGGCCCACCCGGCCGCCTGAGTTCAGCGCTCGGCCACCCGCCGGGCCTGCGACAGGGCCGCCTCCAGCGTGGGCTGCAGATTGCTCAGGCCAAACAGCACGTCCTGCCGGCTGCGCTGGATCAGGCTCAGGGGCTGATGGTTGAGCTCGCACAGGATCAGGACGGCATCCCGCCGCTCCAGCGTGCGACGCAGTTGCACCAGCGCATCCAGGCCCGAGGTGTCCAGCGAAATGAGGCGATCCAGCGCCAGCACCACCACCCTGGTGTCTTGGTGCAACTGCTCTTCCAGTTGCTCCACCTTGCCCACGGCACCGAAAAAGAGCGACCCATAAAGCCGCCAGGCACACACGCCCGAGTGCAACGACCGATCCCCCAGATCAATGGCCTCGATCGTGAACAGGTGGCTCATGCGGTAGATGAAGAACAGGCAGGCCAGCACCAGCCCCACCTCGACGGCCACCGTCAGATCGAACACCACTGTCAGAAAGAAGGTGCCCAGCAGGATGATGCGATAGGTGTAGTTGAACTGCCGCAGCTTGGCGAACTCGTGCCACTCGCCCATGTTCCAGGCCACATACAGCAGCACCCCTGACAACACGGGCAAGGGCACATGCGAGGCCCAGGGCGCCGCCAGCAAGACGACCAGCAGCAGCGCCAGGGCGTGCACGATGCCTGCCACCGGACTGGTGGCGCCCGAGCGCACATTGGTCACCGTGCGCGCGATGGTGCCGGTGGCCGGGATGCCACCAAAGAAGGGCGTGACCATATTGGCCACACCCTGGGCCATCAGTTCCTGATTGGGGTCATGGCGGGGCAGATCCGTCATGTTGTCGGCGACACGGGCGCACAGCAGCGACTCGATGGCGCCCAGCAACGCGATCGTCACCGTGGGGATGAACAATTGACGCACGCCATCCCAGGTGAAGTCCGGCCAGGCCAGGCTGGGCAAGGCCTGAGGGACACCGCCAAAGCGCGTGCCGATGGTCGCCACAGGCAGCTCCAGCAGCGCGGTCAGCATGCCCAGGGTGATCAGGGTGACGATGGCCCCCGGCAGACGCGCGGCGACACGCACCGGCCAGCTGTCTCGCAAGGGCATGGGCAGACGCCGGTGCATGGCCGCCAGCCGGGGCCAGAGGATCAGGCCCAGGACCGTGAGTGCCCCCAGCGCCAGGGCATGGGGATTGAACTGATCCTGGTAGGCCCACAAGGTGCGGATCTGGCCGACAAAATCGGCCGGCATCCGCGGCGGGCTCAGGCCCAGCAGGTCCTTGAGTTGCGACAGGGCGATCAGCACGGCGATGCCATTGGTGAAGCCGATGACGATGCTGACGGGGATGTAGCGCACCAGGGCGCCCAGACGGAACAGGCCGAGCAGAAACATCAGCCCACCGGCCAGCGCGGTCGAGATCAGCAGATTGGCCAGGCCATAGCGCTCGATGATGCCGTAGACGATGACGATGAAGGCCCCCGCCGGCCCACCGATCTGCACGGCCGAGCCGCCCAGGGCGGAGATCAGGAAGCCCGCGATGATGGCCGTGAAGAGCCCCGCTTCAGGCTTGACCCCGGAGGCGATGGCAAAGGCCATGGCCAGTGGCAGGGCCACGATGCCCACGGTCAGGCCGGCACCGACGTCGCTCAGGCAGCGCTCGCGGTTGTAGCCGCGAAGCGCATCCAGCAAACGGGGACGAAACGGCGCGAGATCCAGGGCGGCAAGCCAGGCAGGCTTGCGCCCGATGGATGAGCGGCCCTGGGAGGCACCGGGATCGTTCGGTGGAATGGGATGCTGCGCCATGAGTGACCATTGCACAGCAAGGGGGATGCCAGGTCAAGCTGGCATGCCCCTGACTCAGCGCACGCGCATGCCGGGCTGAGCGCCCGCCACGGGCTCCAGCACATAGATGCCGGGCGTGCCCTTTTCATCGGCATGCGAGGCGGCCAGCACCATGCCCTCGCTGACGCCGAACTTCATCTTGCGCGGCGCCAGATTGGCCACCATCACGGTGTGCTTGCCGATCAGGTCTGCCGGCTGGTAGGCCTCTTTGATGCCGCTGAAGACATTGCGCGTGCGGCCCTCACCCACATCCAGGGTCAGGCGCAGCAGCTTGGTGCTGCCCTCCACGTGCTCGGCATTGACGATCTTGGCTATGCGCAGGTCCACCTTGACGAAGTCGTCGATGGTGATGGTGGGGGCGATCGCCTCGCCGCCGGGCAGCGGAGCGGCCTCAGCCACTGGCGCTGGGGGCGCCTCGAACAGGGCGTCGAGCAACTTGGGATCGACGCGGGTCATCAGGTGCTCGTACTTGCGGATGGTGCTCACACGGCTGGCGCGCTCAGGCCAGCTCAGAGGGCCATCGAAGCCCAGGAAATCAAAGGCGCGGCGGGTGACATCGGGCAGGATGGGGCTGAGGAAGAGCGTCAGGTACTTGAAGCCCTCCAGGCAGGCCGACAACACCTCGTGCAGGGCGCTGCCATTCACATGCTGGCTGCTGTCCTTGGCCAGCTCCCAGGGCTTGGCCGTGTCGAAGTACTGGTTGATCTCGTCGGCGGCCGCCATGATCTCGCGCAGGGCCTTGCCGAACTCGCGCTTGTCCAGCGCATCGGCAATCGATGCCTCGCGGCTGGTCACCGCCTGCAGCGGGATCATCTCCAGGAACTGGGCCTCGTCGGCCGGGCCCACGGATACCAGCGCGCCCTCGAAGTACTTGTGGATGAAGTTGGAACAACGGCTGGCGATGTTGACGTACTTGCCCACCAGATCGCTGTTGACACGCGCCGTGAAATCCTCGGGGTTGAAGTCGACATCCTCGACGCGGCTGTTGAGCTTGGCGGCAATGTAGTAGCGCAGCCACTCGGGGTTCATGCCCAACTGAAGGTACTTGAGCGGATCCAGGCCCGTGCCGCGGCTCTTGCTCATCTTCTCGCCATTGTTGACGGTCATGAATCCATGCACATGGACCTGGTTGGGCAGCTTGCGGCCACTGAACTTGAGCATGGCGGGCCAGAACAGGGTGTGGAAGTAGGTGATGTCCTTGCCGATGAAGTGCACCTGTTCCACGGCCGGATCGGCCATGAACTCGTCGAAACTGCGCGTCTCGCCGTAGCGGGCCTGGGGGCCGCCATGGGCAAAATAGCTCTTGAGCGAGGCCAGGTAGCCGATGGGCGCATCCAGCCAGACATAGAAGTACTTGCCCGGCGCGTCGGGGATCTCGATGCCAAAGTAAGGCGCATCGCGGCTGATGTCCCAGTCGCCCAGGCCGCCCTGACCGTTCTCGTCCTTGGTGAACCACTCCTTGATCTTGTTGGCCACCTCGCTTTGCAGCTTGCCATCCTGGGTCCAGGCCTCCAGGAACTGGGCGCAGCGCGGGTCGGACAGTTTGAAGAAGTAATGGTCGCTGGTCTTCATGACCGGCGTGGCACCCGACAGGGCCGAGTAGGGGTTCTTGAGCTCGGTGGGCGTGTACACGGCACCACAGACCTCGCAGGAGTCGCCGTACTGGTCCTTGGCGCCGCACTTGGGACACTCGCCCTTGATGAAGCGATCGGGCAGGAACATGCCCTTGTCCGGATCAAAGAACTGCTCGATGGCGCGCACCTCGATCAGCCCCTGCTCGCGCAAGGCACGGTAGATGTCCTGCGCCAGGGCGTGGTTCTCGGGACTGTCGGTCGAGGACCAGTGGTCAAAGGCGATGTGAAAGCCGTCCAGATAGGGCTTGCGGCCCGCCGCAATGTCCGCCACGAACTGCTGCGGCGTCTTGCCCGCCTTCTCGGCGGCGATCATGATAGGCGCACCATGGGCGTCGTCCGCCCCCACGAAGTGCACCTGATGCCCCTGCTGGCGCTGGAATCGCACCCAGATGTCGGCCTGGATGTACTCCATGATGTGGCCGATGTGAAAATGGCCATTGGCATAGGGTAGCGCGGTGGTGACGAAGAGCTGGCGTGGCATGGTGCGAGTCTGGGTTGACCTTCTTTACAGGAGGTAAAGGCAGGTACAGGGAAAATCCTTCCATTTTAGGGCGCTAGACTGGCAAAGTGGGTGCATCAGGCACCCGACCCCGATCTCGCAGACCGAACCGCAGTCCCCTTTTCGCATGAGCCTGACCTCTCCCTCCCCCGCCGAACAAGCCTTGATCGATGCCCTCCAGGGCGTCCAGGATCCCCTGACCGAACGGGACTGGGTCAGCACCCGAGCACTCAAGGCCCTGTCGCTCCACGATGGCCTCGCCACGCTGGACATCACCCTGGGCTACCCGGCCCGCAGCCAGTGGCCCGCCTACACCGAACGGGTGCGCCAGGCCCTGATCGACCTGCCGGGCGTGCGCGAGGTGCAGGTGAACTGGTCCACCCACATCCTCACGCATGCCGCCCCCCGGGGCATCGCCCCCTTGCCGGGCGTGCGCAACCTGATCGCCGTGGCCTCGGGCAAGGGCGGCGTCGGCAAGAGCACCACCGCCGTCAACCTGGCCCTGGCCCTGGCCGCCGAAGGGGCCAGCGTGGGCATGCTCGACGCCGACATTTATGGCCCCAGCCAGCCCCTGATGCTGGGCCTGAGCGGCAAACCCGAGAGCCCCGACGGCAAAACCATCAACCCGCCGGTCAACCACGGCCTGCAGATGATGTCCATCGGCCTGCTGGTGGCCGACGAGGCCCCCACCATCTGGCGCGGCCCCATGGCCACCCAGGCGCTGGACCAGTTGCTGCGCCTGACCAACTGGGGCGACGCCAGCGAGCCCCTGGACTACCTGATCGTCGACATGCCCCCGGGCACGGGCGACATCCACCTGTCCATCAGCCAGCGCGCCCCGCTCACCGCCGCCGTGGTCGTCACCACGCCACAGGACATCGCCTTGCTGGATGCCCGCAAGGGCCTGCGCATGTTCGAGAAAGTCAGCGTGCCGGTGCTGGGCGTGATCGAGAACATGGCTGTCTACCACTGCCCCCAGTGCGGACACGAGGCCCACATCTTCGGCGAGCACGGCGGTGAACGCCTGGCCCAGGAAGGTGGCGTCAGCCTGCTGGGCGCCCTGCCCCTGGACCTCAAGATCCGCGAACAGGCCGACAGCGGTCGCCCCACCCTGGTGAGCGACCCCGACAGCCGGCCTGCCGCCCTGTACAAGGACATCGCCCGACGCATGGCGGCGCGTTTATCCTTGTTGCCCAAGGACTACTCATCGAAGATCCCCTCCGTGTCCGTGGTGAACACGCCCCCCCAGGCCTGAGTGTCCACCCCTGTTGTTCATCTGCCCAAGCAACGCTGCCCCATGGATTCGAGCCCCTCAGACGCCTGGTTTGATCTGGTTCCCACCCCGATGGCCGAGTTCGACGAACAAGGCCGCTGGCTCAGGCACAACCGCGCGTTCGAGACGCTGCTGCAGGTGGCCCCACAGGCAGGGCAGTCGCTGTCGACCTTGCCGCCCCATGTGCAGCAACTGCTGGGCTGGGACTCCCCGCTGGCCTTGCTGGGCCGACACCCTGACGAAGGACCTCAACCCACGTGCGCCACCCTCCCGAGCGCCTCGGGGCCGGCTCCCGGACTGCTGAGCGCTCAGGTTCACACCAGCACGGCCCACCCCGATGGGTCACGCCGCCTGCTGTGCGTCATCGCGGCACCCTCTGCCGCAGAGGGGCCCACGCACGCTGACGGCGGCCTGCGCGAATCCCTGCTGCGCGAACTCAGCACCATCCTGGAGAGCTCACCGGCGGGCATCGCCTACTTGCGCGGAGACACCCTGGTGCGCTGCAACCACCGCTTCGAGCGCATGCTGGGCCTGTCCGCAGGCGCCCTGACCGGCCAGCGCCTGGACATCCTGCAAGCGCATGACCCCCGCATCAAGCAGGTGGCCACCGAATCCATCGCCCGCCTGCAGAACGAGGGCCACTACGAAAGCGAGCTGGAGGTCGTCTCTCCCGGGCAGCGCTCCATGTGGTACGCCCTGTCGATCAAGCGCATCGGCTCCAGCACCAAGCCGCTGGAGGCCATCGCCGTGCTCTCCAACATCAGCCGCACCCGTGCCCAGAAAGCGCAGTTGGAGGCCATGGGGCGACACCTGGCCCAGCAGTCCGACCGCACCCGCGCCATCCTCGATTCGGTCTTCGTGGGCATCGTCACCCTGGATGACAACGGCATTTCCTGGATGAACCGGTCGGCTCGCCGCATGTTCGGCGGCGATCTGCCCGACTTCGTCGGCCAGCCCCTGTCGACCGTGGCCACCCAGGATCTGGACCACCCCTTCCGCATGACGGACTACCTGGACGACCTCGAGGATGGGCAGTCGCACACCTTCGAATGCCAGGTCATGGGGCGTGATGGCCGGGTGTTCTGGGTGGTGGGCAACGCCGTGGTCACCATGGGCGAGGGCAAGCATCGCCAGCTCACCTACGCCCTGCTGGACATCGACCGCCGCCGCCAGGCCGAATCCCGCCTGGCCGAGGCCGAGGCCACCCTCAAGCGCATCATCGAGATGGCCCCCATGGCCATCAGCGTGCACGAGGCCCCCACCCTGCGTGTGCTGCAGGCCAACAAGAACGCCTCCGCCTTCATGCAGCGTGACCTGCAACTGCCGCTGGGCGAATCGCTCGAAGACATCTTCCCCGCGCCACAGGCCCGACTGCTGCGCGCAGCCATGATGACCGCGCTGGACACCCACAAACCCCTGCACCGCGAGCACCGCGTCGAGCAGGCCAACGGCTCCGACCAGATCTGGGATGTCAACTACCTGCCCTTGAGCAGCGATGGCCAGCCCACCGATCAGTTGCTGATGGTCGCCTCGGATGTCACCGAGCAACGGGCGGCGGAAAAGGCCCGCCTGGACGCGGCCATCGCCCAGCGCGAGATGTTGGTGCGCGAAGTGCATCACCGCATCAAGAACAATCTGCAGGGGGTGGCTGGCCTGCTGCAGCAGATCGCTGCGCGCAAGCCCGAAGTGGCCTCGGCGATTTCCGAGGTGGTCGGGCAGGTACAGGCGATCGCCCAGGTCTATGGCCTGCAGGTCGGCGCCGGCGGCCCGCTCAAGCTGCACAGCGTGGTGGAAGCCATTGCCTCGTCAGTGCAACGCACCTTCGGGCGGCCCATCAGCCTGAAGATGGAGGGCGAACACGCCCAGGAGTGGCGATTGCCCGAAGCCGAATCCATCCCGATCGCCCTGAGCCTCAATGAATTGCTGACCAATGCCCACAAGCACGGCGTTCCCGGCAGGGAGATCCACTGCACCCTGCGCAGCGACGACCAGGCGGTCAACATCCTGATCGACAACACGGCGCAATTGCCCGAGGGCTTCAGCATGGACCGCATCCGGGGCGGGGTGTCGGGTCTGGGCCTGGTGCGCGCCCTGCTGCCTCGGCGCAGCTCCAGCATCACCATCACCCAGGCCGGTGAGCAGGTATTAACGCAGTTGCAACTGACGCCTCCTGGTATCAGTTTGTCAGCTCCCCCCCCCACTCTAGGTGAACCCGCTGGTCAACAGTACGCACTTTGGCCACAATAGAGACTTGGGGATTCGTTAACGCGAATCATTAAACGACATCAAAAATATCCGGTTGGCTACGAGACAAAAGCAGCCGGGGCAGTTCGACTGACACGATGAATCCGACGACAAAAGGCAAAGTCCTGGTGGTGGATGATGACCGGCTGGTGCTGGCCACGGTCACGCACGGGCTTTCCCAGGCCGGGTATGAAGTGATCGATGCCGACAACGGTGATGACGCGATCCTCCTGGCCCGACAGCACAAGCCGGATCTGGCGCTGCTGGACATCCGCATGGAAGGCAAGACCGGCTTTGACGTGGCGGCCTACCTGCGCGAGTACTGCCAGATTCCCTTCATGTTCCTGTCGGCCTTCGCCGACGAGGCGACCATCAACCAGGTCAAGGCGCTCGGCGCCCTGACCTATCTGATCAAGCCGCTGGACATCCAGCAGATCGTGCCGGCGGTGGAAGCGGCTTTTGCCAATCGTCCGCAGGCCCTTGCCGCCGCGGCCGCCGCATCCACCACGGCATCGGCACTGCCGCTGGACGACGACAACCCGCTGGAGCAGACCGTGGCATTGGCGGTGGGCATCGTGATGCATCGTCATTCGCTCTCGCGCATCGCTGCGCTGGAGCGGCTCAAGGCCCAGGCCCTGCATGATGGGCGCACCCTGGAGGCCGTCAGCCTGCGTCTGCTCGATGCCCAGGAAGTGCTCTCGGGACTGGGCCCGCTTCACTGACGCGGCGCCGTCCCTTTGGCTTGCACGGCACCTGAGCCCGCCAGCGTGAAGTAGAAGCAGGCACCTTCGCCGGGCACGGCCTCCGCCCAGACCCGACCGCCATGGCGGCGCACGATGTTCTGCACGCCCGCCAGGCCCACGCCGGTGCCAGGGAACTCCTTGGTGCTGTGCAGACGCTGGAACAGCCCGAACAGCTTGTCGGCATGCTGCATGTCGAAGCCCGCGCCGTTGTCGCGCACGAAGTACACCGTGGGATCGGTGGCCGGCACCATGCCGATCTCGATGCGCGGATGCGCCACCTTGCCGCTGTACTTCAGGGCATTGCCGATCAGGTTGTCGAGCACCCGTCGCACCAGGGGCGGATCGCCCAGAGCGGTCAAGCCCTCCGCGATCACCCACTCCACGGCCAGGTTCTGCCCGCTGGCCTCCAGGCTGGAGTGGCGTGCCGCCTGTTGCTCCTGCGCCACTTCTTTGGCCAGCGCACTGAGGTCGATGGTGCAGCGCTCGATGGGTGTCTGTGACAGCTGCGCCTGCGCCAGGATGGCGTCGATCATGCCGTTCATGCGTGCCGTGGCAGCCAGCACCCGATCGAGGTGGTCGTTGCCCAGGCGATCGAGCGTGCGGCCGTAATCCTCCTTGAGGATGCGAGAGAAGCCGTCCACGACCCGCAAGGGCGCCCTCAGATCATGCGACAGGGCGTAACGCAGCACTTCCTGCTCAGACTCTGTCATGGCGTTGAGAGAGGCCTGCTCGGCCGCATCGGGTGCGGTGGTCTCGGAGGGCGACTCGCACACACTGTCTTGCACAACAGGGCGCAAGACGCCATGAAAACCCATGAAAGTGCCGTCGGCCTGCAACCGAGGCATGCCCTGGAGGTGGCAGTTCATTGTCGCCTGAGCGCTGTCGGCGCCCCCTCCCAGCGGCCAAGGCAGACCGATGATGTCGATGGGCAGGCCGGCCTTGAGCCGCGTCTGCAGCATGGCCAACGCCGCCTGCACACCCTCAGGCGGCGCAGCCCCCACCGAACCCGTCCAACAGGACCACAGCGGCTGTGGGTCCTGGGTGAGTTTTTGCGCCCGCAACCAGTGCTCTGCCGTGTCCTGATCGGGTTTGAGCACCACGAGCCGATGCATGGCATCGGTTTGCCAGTACCACCCCGCCAACCAGTCCTGCCAATATCCAGGCGACACGGACGCCGAATATGCCGGATGGGGCTTTGCGGGAGAAACCCTCAGCGCCTGATGCAGCGCCACGCCACACAGCAGCAAAAATACAACGCCAATCCAGATGGAACTCAGCAGAAACATCCCCGCACCGGCCGCCAAGCCGCATGAAACAACGATCAGCCACGCCATCCCCCTGCCCGCAGAGCGCAGTTCAGAGGGGGGTTTGCCGGGAGCTTGGATTTCCTGCATCAAATTGATTGTAAGAAGGGCAGGACGGGGTTTCTTCGACTGTATGAAATCCGCAATAGGCCTTACATTGCTACGCTTGGACAGATGGTGTGAAGTATGCCCCGTGTTCATCGGGGGTAAAGGGGTGTAAATCCCCACTCGTGGGTTCACGATGTCGCAGGCAGAGAATTCGACGCGAAAAACTTGGTTGACCCTGGCCGCCATCTTCGGAGTGCTGCTCACCTGCGCACTGGCATGGCCCCTGGGTTGGAGCGGTCTGGGCCTGGCACTTGTGCTGTGGGCAGCCGCAGGCGTTGGCTTCATGGTGCGCCATGGTCTGCCTCAGAACGACGCCGTTGACGACCTCCCACCCCAGGAACTCAGCACCACCGTGCTGGCCACCCGCTCGGACGCCACCCAGCCGCCGGACACCGAAGTGCCCGACCCCAGCGCCCCGGACACAGCCCCCCCCAGCACCCTGCCCGACCCCAGGCACCCGACACAGCGCTGGCTGTATCTCTCGCGCGACATCGCCGAGAAAGCCCGTCAGGCCGGCTCCCTGCCCCAGGCCCTCAACGATGTGGGGCAGATGCTCCATGAACACCTGGGCTCGCAGTCCTGGGTCTGCCTGCGGGTCGAAGGCTGGAACGGCGAATCGGCCCTGCTGCGCCCCTGGATGGAGACAGGTCACGATGGCGACGACCACATCGACCCCGGCTCGATGTCCTCCGTCGGGCGCGACGACGCCCCCCTGGGCCAGGCCCTGAGCCTGCGTCAACCCTGCCTGGCCGACATCGGCCCCCTGGGCACAGCCGCCCCAGGCCATGCCCCCTGGCGCCAGCATGGCGGGCGCCGCGTGCTGGCCGTGCCCATCGTCGTGGACAACTGGCCGGTGGCCCTGCTGGAATACCTCGATCCCCTGCCGCTGAGCGCCGACCTGCACATCGTGCTGCAGATGGCCGCCATCCAGTTGGGTTTTGTGGCTCAGCGCGACAACACCCAGGCCCGCATCGCCAACGACGCCGAAAACCTCGGGCGCCTGGGCCTGGTGGCCTCCCGCATCAGCAGCGGCGTGGCCGTGCTGGACCGCAATGGCCTGATCGAATGGATCAATCCCATGTTTGTGGCCCTGACGGGCTGGCCCCACCAGAAGGTGCTGGGCCGCAGCCTGCCCGACCTGCTCGCCGAGGAAGTGCAGGACGCTGAGCAGGTGGAGCAGGTGCGCCAGCTCATGGCCGGGGGCGGGCCTTTCCGCATCTCCTATGAATCGACACGCCACAGCAACGGCGCGCTGACCCGCTACTGGGGCGAGATCGACGCCATTCTGATGCTCGATGAATCCGGAGGGCGCAGCCAGTATGTCTGCCTCTTCAATGACATCACCACCCGCAAGCAGCAGGAGCACCTGCAGGCCCAGGAGAAGGAATTCCTGGAGGCCCTGCTGGGCAATCTGCCCATCAGCCTGATGGTGCTCGATCCCGTCGACCTCACCGTGGCGGCCATCAACCGCTATGCCGAGTACGAACTGGGCCTCAAGCACAACGAGGTGATCAAACGTCCGATCGCCGACTTCCTGGGGCCCGAGGTGCTCAAGCTCACCGAGCCGCAGATGCGCAGGGCCATCCGCACCGGCAAGGCCGTGGATCACGATTTCGTATGGCAAAATTCTGAGCGCCGGTTCGTGGTGAACGCGCGCCACTTTGCGCTCCGGCACTCCAATGGTCAGCCCCGCCTGCTGATCACCCTTGCGCGCGACATCACGGCCCAGCGCCAGGCACGCCTTGACCTTGAGGAATCAGAGCGCCGCTTCCGGGAACTCGTCGAGTCCATGGATGACTGCGTGTACGTGGCCACCGAGCACCACGACACCTTTGTCTACCTCAGCCCACGCACGCCCGAACTGCTGGGCGTCAGCGCCGAAGCCCTGCAACAGGAGCATGGCCTGTTCGACAGCCTGGTGCTGCCGCGCGACCGACACCTGCTGGATGCTGCCAACGCCGAGGGCAATGTGATCGATGCCGTCGCCCCATCCGATGTCGTGGTCCGCATCCAGCATCCCACCAAGGGACTGCGCTGGTTGCGCCGCCGCAGCCGGTTGCGCCAGCTGGACGACGGCGAACGCCGCGTCTATGGCCTGATCTCCGACGTGACCGACGAGCACCAGCAGGCCCTGGAGTTGCAGCGTGCCCGCGATGCCGCCGAGAGCGCCAGCCAGGCCAAGAGCCAGTTCATGGCCAGCATGAGCCACGAGATCCGCACCCCCATGAACGCCATCCTGGGCATGACGGAGCTGATGATGGGCACCCCCCTGAGCGACAAGCAGCGCCGCTACGCGCACGCGGTCTACCGCTCGGGCGAGTCCTTGCTGGAAATCATCAACGACATCCTCGACTTCTCCAAGATCGAGGCCGGGCGCCTGGAGCTGGCGCCCATCGACTTCTCCTTGCAGACCATGCTGGACGACACGCTGGAGCTCATGGCCCCGCGTGCCCACGAAAAGGGCCTGGAAGTCACAGCCCATTTCCAGCCCGGCCTGCCCCCGGTGATCCACGCGGACTCCCTGCGGCTGCAGCAGATCATCACCAACCTGGTCGCCAATGCGATCAAGTTCACCGAACACGGCGAAGTGGTGGTCAATGTCCGCCGCGTCGACAACGACCTCGGCCGCAGTGCCGCCGAGCTGGTCGGTCAGACCATCGAGCTCGAGTTCAATGTGCGCGACACCGGCATCGGCATCCCGGCCGACGTGATCCCCCGTCTGTTCAGCGCCTTCACGCAGGCCAATGCCGGTCTGGCCCGACGCTATGGCGGCACCGGCCTGGGTCTGGCCATCACCAAGCAACTGGTCGAGCTCATGCAGGGGCACATCGAGGTCCAGAGCTCTCCCGGCGTCGGCTCGGAATTCATCTTCCGCATTCCGGTGTCCGTGGCAGAGACGCCCTCGGACATGGCCCTGCTGGACGATCTGGAGATGCCCGCACTGCACATCCTGGTGGTGGACGACAACGCCACCAACCTCACCGTGATCGAGAACATGCTCACGGCCTGGGGCATGCGCGTGAGCTGCGCGCACGACGGCCAGGAGGCTCTGGACCTGCTGCTCAACGCCCCCACCGACCTCGATGTCGACATGGCCCTGGTCGACATGAACATGCCGCGCCTGGATGGTCTGGGCTTTGCTGAGCAGCTCAAGGCTTCCCAGCGCTATCCCCACATCAAGCTGGTGCTGCTGTCGTCCATGTCGACCGTGGACGATGTCCGCCGCTCACAGGACTCGGGCTACGACCGCTTCGTGCCCAAGCCCTTGCGCAAGACCGAACTGCGGCAGGCCATCCTGGGTCTGTCCGCCGACCTGATGCAACCCATGGCCGACCTCGCCCCCCTGCGCCTGAACGTGCTCGTGGTGGAAGACAACCTGATCAACCAGGAGGTCTGCAGCCAGATGCTGGCCCGCCTGGGCTGCCGCGTGCAACTGGCCAGCTCGGCCATGGAGGGCCTGCGCAAGCTGTGTGATGCCCGCTACGACGTCGTGCTGATGGACATCCAGATGCCCGGCATGGACGGCGAGGAAGCGCTGCAGCAGTTCCGCAGCCGCACCCAGTCGCGCTTCAAGTTCATCACCCCGCCCGAGACGCCGGTCATTGCCGTCACCGCCAACATCGACGAGTCGCGTTTCCTGCATCAGGGTTTCGACGCCTACCTGCCCAAGCCTTTCCGTCTGCAGCAGCTTGCACGTGTGCTGCAGACGACGGTGGAGGCCCCGCCCGCAAGCCTTCCCGAGCCAGGCGAGGCCCTCCCCCACGAAACACACGCAGCCGACAGCGCCCAGGCCGATGTGCACCGCGACCTGCCTCCCCGCCCGGTGGCGCAGGCCCCGGGTGCCTGGGGCGAGGTCTTCGACGAACAGGCCGTGCAACGACTGGTCGAACTGGACCCCTCCGGCAAGAATCACCTGCTCGAACGCGTCACCAAGATGTTTGCCAGCTCCGTTGACAAGTACATTGGTCAGATCGAGGATGCCTGGCGTGCTGGCGATCTCAAAAACGTGAGAGATGTGGCACATACACTGAAGTCATCTTCGGCCAACCTGGGCGCGCTCAAGTTGTCACAATGCTGTGTCGAAATCGAAACTGTGATTCGTGATCAGACTGGAAACGATTTGAGCCCGCTCATCATTGACCTTCGGGAACAGGCTGCACGCGTGCTGGCGGCCCTGCCCCTCCTGCTGGAGGCGGGTCGATGACGCGTTACGCGCCCTTCGAGGACGAAGACCTGACAGAGCAGCCTCGGGTGCTGCTGGTCGACGACGACGAAGTCAACCTGCTGCTGACCTCCATCGCCCTGCGCGAGCGAGGCTTCTCGATCCACGAGGCTTCCTCAGGTGATCAGGCTCTGCAGATGATTTCCGAATGGCTGCCCGATGTCGTGGTGCTGGACGCCGTGATGCCGGGCCTCGATGGGTTCCAGACCTGTCAGGAGCTGCGGCACATGCCGGGCTATGAGTCCATCCCTGTGCTGATGCTCACGGGCCTGGAAGACGAGGCTTCCATCAAGCGCGCCTACGAAGTCGGCGCGACCGACTTCTTCGTCAAGTGCAATCAGTGGAGCCTGCTGGCCGGTCGCCTGCGCTACCTGTTACGCGCCTCGCGCACCCGCTACGAGCTCGAACGCAGCAAGGCCAAGCTGGCACGCGCCCAGGATCTGGCCCGCATGGGCAGCTTCGATTGGCGCAAGGACGGCGGCGGCCTGAGCTTCTCGCTGGAAGGCATGCGGGTGTTCGGCATGGGGCCCAACGATCGGCTCACCCTGCGCCGCATCATCCGCATGATGCCGGGCGAGGACCAGCAGGTGTTCCGCCGCATCCTGCGCGATGTGCTCGAACACGGCACGGTGCTGTGCAACGACGTTCAGGTCGCGCTGGCCGATGGCCGCATGCGCGTGCTGCACGTCGAGGCCGAGCCCGAATTCAACGAGCTGGCCAACCTGATCGGCTACACCGGGATCGTCCAGGACGTGACTGACCGGCGCATGGCCGAAGACAAGATCAAGCACCTGGCCAACTTCGACACGCTCACGGGCCTGCCCAACCGCCGCCAGATCTTCTGGCGCAGCGAGCGGGCCATCGAGCACGCCAAGCGCCTGAATCACAGCGTGGCCGTGCTGCAGATCGGCCTGGACCGCTTCAAGGTCATCAACGAGAACCTGGGTCACCATGCCGGTGACGAGTTGCTGATCGAAGTCTCTCGGCGCCTGCGCACCTGCGTGCGCCACTCCGAGCAGGTCTTCGAGGGCGGCCTGGACCTGCATGGTCACCGCAGCCACCGCACTCTGGAAGCGGTCGGCCGGCTGGGCGCCGACGAATTCGTCGTGCTGCTGCCGGAGGTCAAGGACCCCCTGGAAGCCATGAGCGTGGCACGCAGCATCCTCGACAGCCTGCGCGAACCCATGATGGCCGCCGGGCAGGAGTGCTTCATCACCGCCAGCGTCGGTGTCGCCTGCTTCCCCTCTCACGGCATGACGGTGGCCGACCTGTTGCGTCACGCGGATGTGGCCATGGACATGGCCAAGACGCAGGGTCGCAACTCCTTCATGCTCTATGACCCGCAACTGGCCAGCAAGGGGCGCATCCGCCTGGACCTGGACACGGCCCTGCACAAGGCCCTGGAGCGCAACGAACTGGTGCTGTACTACCAGCCCAAGATCGATGTGCGCACCAGCCGCATGATTGGCGCCGAAGCCCTGATGCGCTGGATGCGCGATGGCAAGCTCATCCCTCCAGGCGACTTCATCCCCCTGGCGGAGGCCACCGGTCTGATCAACGACATGAGCATGTGGGCCATCACCGAGGCAGCGCGTCAGGCCCGCGAATGGCGTGACCGCTTTGGTTTCGATGCCTCGATTGCCGTCAACCTGCCCAGCCGCCTGTTCGAACGCGCCGATCTGGTCGACATGATCGAAGGCATCATCAAGGCCCAGGGGGTATCGCCCAGCGCCATCGAGCTGGAGATCACGGAAACCGGCCTGATGAAGGACCTGCAAGGCGTGGTGCCCTCCCTGCACAAGCTCAACCAGCTGGGCATCGAGATCTCGATCGACGACTTCGGCACGGGCTATTCGTCGCTGGCCTACCTGACCTCCCTGCCCATCAGCGAACTCAAGATCGACCGATCCTTCGTGCGCGATCTGGGCACCACCCCTCAGAGTTCGGCCGTGGTATCCGCCATCATCGCCCTGGCGCGTGCTCTGGGCCTGCGTGTCATCGCTGAAGGTGTCGAACAGGTCTCTCAGATGGAGGTGCTCTACAACCTGGGCTGTCAGGTCTGTCAAGGCTTCCTGTTTGCCCGTCCCATGCCGGCCGCCGACATCGACCAGTGGCTCAACGGGCAACCTCATGATCCCCCCCTGCCCCAGATTCGCACGGATCTGTGCGGCGCCAGCGCGGATGGCTCCGTGCTGGGGGGTGGTTGACCCCCACGCCCAACGGCCAGGACACAGGCGCCATGAGTGCCAACATGCCACCCACCCCCGCTCAACTGGCCAAGGCAGCCTTGCTGCGCCTGGCCCAGGGGCAGCAGGAACCCACCCCGGACAACTTCCGGCGCGCCTATGAGGCCGAGTGCCTCGCCCAGGGCGTGCGGCCACCCGAGCCTGTGCCGCAGACCACCGCCGCCGTCCCCGCGGCAGAGGCCGGCAGCGATGACGGCCCACGCTGGGCGGAACTGATCGGCAGGATCTCCCGGGGGCAGGAGCGCAGCAACCGGCAATGGACCGCCGCACGCAAGAAGGACAGCCTGCAACGCGTGCTGGAAGGCAGCCGCCATTCCTCGACCCGATTGCTGCAACGGCTCGGCCAGCTCGTGCAAAGCTGGGACAGCGATCAGGCGGACGAGGCCGCACCAGAGACCGGCTCGGCCGACCTCGATGCACCGACCACGGTGACCAGCGCCACACCTGCCATCCCCGGCATCGAGCCGGGCGTGAACACGGCCACGCCCGCTGTGCCCTCAGAGCTGCCCGCCAGCAGCCCCGACATGCGTCAGGTCGCCCGGGCCCTGGTCGACACGGTGTCCACAGCGCTGCCCGGCAGCGATGCGGCTGCCACCGAGGTTCAGCAGCAGCTCCAGCGGGCCGTGGCACTGACCTGGGCGCCCGCCTCCGATCCGCAACGCATCGGACAGGACTTGCAGGATGCCTGCGCGCAGGCGCGACGCGTCATCGAACACCGCCACCATCTGGTCGACCAGTTGGTCGGTCTGTGTCAGTCGTTGACGGACAGCCTGGTCGATCTGTCCGAAGACGACAGCTGGGTGCGCGGCCAGTGCGAGGCCATGCAGGCCGAACTGTCCGAGGGCCTGAGCAGCCGCGGCACACGGCGCATGCAGCAATTGCTGGAAGACACTCGCCTGCGCCAGAAGGTGCTGCGCGCGGAGCGGGAAGCCGCGCGCAACGGCCTCAAGCAGCTCATTCATCAGATGCTCAACGAGATCGCAGAGCTGGGCCACACCACCGGGCGCTTTCAGGACAATCTGGCACGCTACGCCGACACCATCGGTGAGGCCAACAGCCTGGAAAGCCTGACCGGCGTAGTCCGCGAGATGGTCGAGGAGAGCCGCGCCGTGCACGGTGTGGTGTCGCAGGCGCAGGAGCGTCTGCACACGGAGCATGCCCGTGCCAGCGAGCTCACCGAGAAGGTGCGCCAGCTCGAAGACGAGATCCGCAAGCTCTCCGACGAAGTCTCGACCGACCCGCTCACACAGATCGCCAACCGCCGGGGACTGAACCGCGCGTTCGAGGCCGAGCGTGCCCGGGTCGACCGCCAGGGCGCCCTGCTGGCCGTCGGTTTGCTGGACGTGGACAACTTCAAGAAGCTCAATGACACGCTGGGCCACCAGACGGGTGACGAGGCCCTGAAGTTCCTGGCCCGCCGTGTGGGCGAGAGCCTGCGCCCCAGTGACGTGGTGGCCCGTTACGGCGGTGAGGAATTCGTGGTCCTGCTGCCGGACACCGAAGTGCAGGAGGGGCAGCAGATCCTGACCCGCCTGCAGCGCCAGCTCAGCGCGGAGTTCTTCACCCAGGACGACCACAAGGTGTTCATCACCTTCTCGGCGGGCGTCACCCAGTACCGTCAGGACGAAGCCATCGAGGCGGCACTCGACCGCGCCGACCTGGCCTTGTACGAGGCCAAGCGCACGGGCAAGAACCGCACCTGTGTCGCCTGAGCACGGGTACGGCTAGCGGCCCCACAAGGTGCCCAGCACCCGGGGCAACTGCTCGGGCAGATCCTCGGCCAGCAGGCCCGGTCCAAAGACCTGGGCACAGGCGCCATGCAACCAGGCCCCCGCACAAGCCGCTTCCATGGGCTCCAGGCCCTGGGCCAGCAGACCGGCGATGAAGCCGGTCAGAACATCGCCCGAGCCCCCCGTGGCCAGCCAGGGAGGGCCATTGGTGTTGATGACCACCCGCCCGTCTGGCGCGGCGATCACGGTGTCCGCCCCTTTGTGCAGGACCACGGCACCGCTGGTCACGGCCGCTGCCCGGGTGCGGGCCACCTTGTCCTGCCCTTGTCCTTGCGCCAGGGTTCCGAAGAGGCGACTGAATTCACCTTCATGCGGCGTCAGCACCACTGACAAGGCCCCCTGCCCGATCGTGTCGAACAACTGCGCAGGCTCCTCCTGGAACACCGTCAAGGCATCGGCATCCAGCACCATGGGTCGCCCCAGGGGCTCGCTCAAGGCGGTGCGCACCAGGGCGCGCAAGGTCTCCGAAGCGTCTCCGGGCAGGCCCTGCCGTGCACCCGGCCCCAAGGCCAGGGCATGCCAGTGCAAGGCCTCCAGTTGCTGGCCCCAGGAGGCGATCAGCGTCTGCGCGTCCCCGTCCTCCAGTGGCTGCGCCATGGCCGACAGCAAGGTGGCGGCATACACCGGCCAGGCAGCGCGCGGCACCACCAGGCTGACCAGCCCGGCGCCCACCCGGGCAGCCCCCCGGGCCGTCAGTCGGGCGGCCCCCACCATGCGGGCACCACCCAGGACCAGGGCGTGTCCGCGCTGATACTTGTGAGCCGCCAAGGCGGGTGGCGGCAACTGGCTGGCCCACAGACCCGGATGGTTCTCTTGCACCAGGGGATCACCACCATCGTGCGACAGCGCATCGATCGCCTGCTCGGCGATGCCGATGTCGGCCACCACCAACTCGCCACACAAGGCACGCCCGGGCATCAGCACATGGCCCGGCTTCTTGCGAAAGAAGGTCACCGTCAGCGTGCTGTGCGTGGCCCCCAGGTTCTGCCCCGTATCGCCCTGCAGCCCCGAGGGCACATCGACGGCCACCAGCGGCACCCCCATCTGCGGCACCCGCATCAGCAGAGCATGCACGGTGGGCTCCAGCGGGCGGTCCAGGCCTGCGCCAAAGATGGCATCCACCACGAGTTCGGTGCCCATCAGGGCCGCATCGCCCAGCGGCAAAGGCTGCCCGGCGGACGCCTCACCACTGGACTCCACACACCAGGCCTGCCACAGGCGCGCATGGTGCAAAGCATCACCGCGAAGCTGCTCGATGGGCTGCAGCGACGCGACCGTCACCAGCCAGCCAGCCTGGCCCAGCAGCCGGGCCACGACATAACCGTCACCGCCATTGTTGCCAGGACCGCACAGCACCGTGACTGGCCGAGGGCTCCAGCGCTGGCGGATGGCGCGCACCACCGCGGCCCCGGCGTTCTCCATCAACTCGATGCCGGGCACACCATGCGTCATGGTCCAGGCATCGGCCAGACCCATCTGCCGACAGGACAAGAGGCAACTCGAGGTCAGATCACTCATGGGCATCACACTTTCTGGGGCAGGTCGTGCAGTCTTCACCATTTTCAGGCCACAGCGTGCCACAGGCCACCCCTTTTCGGCCCCACCTGTTGCACACTGGTGTGGCGGTGATCGATGAAATTCATCCAGCCGCAGGACACACCGGGTATCGGTGGTCACACGGGTTGGGTCTGGTGCATGCATCGGACCAGCAGGATGGTTCTGCCATGACCCGTCCGTCGGTGAGACGGAGCCCTCGATGTAGGGGGAGACGGTGCCGCGAACCATGTCGCGACACCAGGAGGTGCGGTGAGCACCTTCGGCACGCAGCCCATCTCGCATGCGCGGATGGGCTGTTTCATTGCCCCCTTCCAAACGATACATACCGGACGTCGAAGAGGCATTCCGCACATGGTGGCCTAGGTGCTTTGGCATTACAGTGCACTCCATGGAAGCGCTGTACTGCATCGTCTACGTGAGCTCTGCCTGGTCTCGCCTTGAAGATCAAGCGCTGGAGACGCTGCTCCAGGATGCCCGTCGGTTCAATGAGCAAGCTCACGTGACCGGCGTGCTGCTCTACAGCGGTGGCACGTTCTTTCAGTACATGGAAGGGCCGCTCCAGGGGGTCACCCAGGCCTATGCGCGCGTTCGCCGGAGCCGTGCGCACCATTCGATCTACGAGTTGCTGAACAAACCCATCGATGAACGAGCCTTCTCTCGCTGGTTCATGGGCTTGTCACACGCACCCGCATCGACCGTGCTGGCCTTGCAGAACGCGGCGTGGCACAGCCAGGTCGATGCGCTCCCACCCGCCCCCCAGGCAAGCGGCAATCACGGACTGCTCCTCCTGCAGGCCTACTGGAGAGACAATGCGCATGCGCTCTGACGCTGTGTCACAGCGCACCGGATGCCCTTGTCCCTTTGCCCCCCCTCACCGTGCAAGCCCTTCCTCACCATGCCTGCCCCCTGTGCGGGGGCCCCAATCAATGCGCCCCTGCCAGGACGGGTGAGCTCTCGACCCCCTGCTGGTGCACCCACATCCAGGTGAGTGAGTCGGCCCTCCAACGGGTGCCAGCCAACTCGCTGCGCAAGGCCTGCCTGTGCCAGGCCTGCGCCAGCGGCCCCCCAGCAG
>NZ_DASUIT010000018.1:0-25440 GCF_036279655.1 Aquabacterium sp.
GCCCGAGGTGGCGCGGGCCTATGCACAGGCCCATGCCCTGGCCAATGTGGTCGACAAGGTCGAGGAGTCAATCTGGCCGCTGTGGGGGGTGTGCGTCTTTCATCTGGTTCACGGCGATGTCACACGCTCGGAGACCATCGGGCGTCGCATGATGACTGTGGCACGTCAGTCCAACAGCCGTATTGCATGGCTGGTGACCAACATGATGCACACCCAGTTGTGCTTCTACGCCGGTCGATTCAACGAGGTGCCCGGGCACACAGAACAGGTCGACGATCGCTACAGCACGGTGCAGGATCGTCAACTGATTGCCCTGTATTCAACCGATCTCAAACTGGTGTCATCGGTGCATGGGGCCCATGCACGTTGGATCCTCGGTGAGACGGACGATACCCCTGATCTCGTTCGGGATTGCGAGCGCCACGCGACCATGCTGGCGCACCCCTACAGTCTGGCCTGGATGCTGACCTGGGGGGCCATGACCAGCCTGCACCGGGGAGATGTCGAGGCGCTCTGGCAGCGTGTCACCGAAGGTCGGCGCATCGCAGACGTGCATGGCTTTGCCTATGTCCAGGCCATGGCCACCCTGATGATGGGATGGTGCGAGGTTCAGCGCGGTCAAGTGACCGAGGGGGTCCGGCAGATGGCATCCGGGCTGGCGGCCTTTCGCGCCACGGGGGCCGGCATCGCCGTGCCCTATTTCCAGACCTTGCTGGCCGAGGCCTTGGGGCAGGCGGGGCGCTGGGGTGAGGGGTTGGCCGCGCTGCAGGAGGCCTGGGCCCAGACGCAGCAAGGCGGTGAGCGTTGGCATGAGGCAGAGTTGCACCGTGTGCGTGCCGTGCTGCTGGCCCAGGATCCTCAGGCTGATCGGCGCCAGGTGCAAGACAGTCTGGCGCAGGCGGTTGCCGTGGCGCGCTCGCAGGGCGCACTCAGCTGGCTGGTGCGCGCCGAGGCGGATGCGCAAGCCCTGCTGGGGCAGCCACTCAATCCGCCGTGACGGCGGATGCGGCTTGGGTAGCGCGTGCCGCGTGTTCGGCCAGGAGTGTCTTTTGGTTCTCCGGGCCGAAGAAGTCATCGATCGGCACCGTTTGGGCGTACACACCGAAGTAGCGGTCGATCTGGGCTTGGTTGCCGATGAGTGCTTCGAACATCTTCATGATGTCCTCGCTGGGCAAGGCCAGTTCTGCGGCTTGTTGGGCGAAGTGAAACAGCGGCAGCGAGACCGCGTTGCGCTCCTCCTCGAAGCCAGCAAGAGCCTCGTCCAGATCAGCCTGGCCAGACAGCCCGCAGTGCAGTCGCACGGAGAGTGCCTCGGCATCACGCAAGGCATTGGTGATGCCGCCTGCCGTGAAGGGATCGATGGTGATGCCCGCATCGCCCAGCAGGCACCAGCCGGGGCCACTGGCCTGACGGCATTGGGTGTTGATGCTCACGCCCAGCCAGTCTTCCACTCGTTGGCCCTGGCGCAGGCGAGTGGCCAACTCGGGCACGAGGGCATCCAGCTCCTCGAAGAAGCGGGTCTCGATATGCTCACGGTCGACCCGAGGTGCGCCGCCAGGCTGCAGGATGCCCACCAGGACCTGGCCAGAGGTGTTGGTGGGCCACGTGTAGATCATGCGTTCAGGACGGCCAAAGAACTCGATGTCGTGCGTCTTCACACCAGTGAAGTAGGCGTAGGTGTTGTAGGCGCCTTGTGTCTTGCTGAACTCGTTGTAGACCCTGGCACCGACAGCCCGTGCGACCGGCGAGGTTCGGCCATCGGCACCGATGAGTAGGCGGCATGAGAGTTCGGAGACCTGTCCTTCGGCATCACGCACCCGGATGCCGACCACGCGCCCGTTTTGCTCGATGACGCTCTCAAAACTGGTGCATTCACGCAAGTGGGCGCCTGCGGCCAGGGCGGCTTCCAGCAGGACTTGATCGAGCACGATGCGTCGAGGGGCCATGGCCGCGCCAACTTCTGCGCCGGCGGCATGGCCCTGGATCACGGCATCGCCCAGATCCAGGCTGAGCTCGCGCAGCAGGTAGCAGCCGCGCTGCTGGAGGGTGTCGAGCAAGCCCCAGCGGGCCAGACGGTCCACCCCGGCATGCCACACCAGATGGGTGGAGGTACGCACGTCACTGGGAAAGCTGCCCTGATCGATCATCAGAACACGGTGGCCCTGCCGGGCCAGCAGCATGGCGATCGCGGAACCTGCGCATCGCGCACCCACCACAATGACGTCGTACAGCATGTCTTCTGGTCTCAAAGTTGGTTCAGGCGCCTGCCGGTGGCGTGGCGCACGAAGGCGGTGTCAGGCGAGGCCATCCATAGGGAGGCGCAGGGCGGGTGTCGATGTGGACCACGACCACCTGCGGCTGCGATGTCGCCTGCGCACATGCTAGCGCATCGGCGATGGCCTGCGCGGCAGCGTCCGATCCTTGTTCATGCGACACCGCTGTGGCACGCGCGCCCAGGCCTTCAGAGAACTTGACCAGATCGGGGCGACCCAGTTGGTAGTAGCCGTCCCACTCCTGGGCGGGCGGCAGCAGTTGGGCCATGCCCTGGCTGACCATGCCCAGGTCGTTGTCGTCGAGCACCACCCACACGGCCCCGACTCGGTTGCGTGCGGCGGTCGAGATCTCCGCGCCGTGCATCATGAAGGCGCCATCGCCCACGATGGCCAGGCAGGGTCGATCCGGTGCGGCCATCTTGGCGCCCACCACGGCCGCCACCCCGAAGCCCATGGGGCCCATGGCCAGCGCGCTCTGGTAGCGCAGGGGCGGATCGATCACCAGGTTGTTGAGTGACCAGCCGACGCAGTTGCCGGCGTCGATGAAGATCTGACCGTCCTGCATCTGTTCGTTGATCACCCGCATCAGCGCGGCCGGGTGGACGGGAGCGGCATCGCTGGCGCGGCCTGCGGGATCGGATTCGGGGGCGTGGCTGGCCTTGATCTGGGCGATGCGCTGGCGGCGCTGCTCGACGCGTTCGTGCGGCACGGGCAGGTGGCGCGCCTGATGGCAGAGCGACTCGATCGTCGCGCCCACCTCGGCGACGATGCCCCGGGTGATGGGGAAGTCCCGCCCGATCATGCCGCTGTCCAGATCCACCTGGGTGAAGGGCCCACTGGGGCAGAGGTCACCGCTGTAGAGCTCGGAGGCCACCACGGAGGTGCTCAGCTCACCCAGGCTGGAGCCCAGCACCAGCAGGGCATCGTAGTGGTCCGGCTGGCCGCTGTGACCCATGTAGATCGGGGCCCAGGCGCAGCCGCAGATGCCGTAGTTGCGCAGCGACAGGGGGTGGGTTTCCGGGAAGATGCCCTTGGCGTCCGGGGTGGTCATCACGGGGATGGCAAAGCGCTCGACCATCTCGGTGAAGGCGCGCAGCCGCTCGGGATCGCCCAACGCCTCACGGCTGCCGTTGCCCATGAAGATCAGGGGTTGGCGGGCATGGACCAGCTCGTGCAGCGTCTGCCCGACGGCCGCAGTGTCAGTGCAGGCGGTCTGCGGTCGGTAGCTGGCGGGTCGGAGCCGGGCGGTGTCCACCTGCACGCAACTGCCGGCCACGTCGTTGGGCAGGCTGATGTGGGCCGCACGGTAGGGCAGGGAGCAGGCATCGCGCAGGGCCTGCTGGAGCAAGGTCTGCGCATTGAGCGGGCTGCTGATCAGCGAACTCGACTGCACGGCATTGCGGAAGATCACGTTGACGTCCAGCTTGGCGTCGGTGCCCTCCTGCAGATAGCCTCTGCCGAAATAGGGTTCGGGCACTTCGCCGGTGATGATCAGCACCGGCGAGTGGCCGGCTTGCGCATTCATGGCGCCGGTCACCGCATTGGTGGCACCGGGGCCGGAGGTGGTCAGCACCACGCCCAGGCCGCCGCCCGCTCGCGCCCAGCCATCGGCCATGTAGGCGGCGCCGCTTTCGTGGCGGCAGATCACGTAATCGATGAGGTGATCACCATGCCGCAGCTCGTCCATGAGCCAGACGGCGGCGCCCCCCGGGATGCCGAAGATCTTGCGCACGCCTTCGGCCTTGAGGCTCTCGATCAGCAGGCGCGCGACGGTGCAGTTCAGGGTGGTGGTGGCGGGGCTGGCGCCCGTCGATGACTGATTTTGGTGCATGGTGTAGACCCCCTTTGATGACGCATTTGGCGGGATTGCCGTGTCGCGTCGCTGGAAGAATCTACCGACCAACTCTCAAGGGGCGTGCGATGAAAAGAGATACTTCTTGCGGTCATGTTCTGGACGTGGCCATCGTCGGGGGAGGCGTGTCGGGCCTGTACAGTGCCTGGCGCCTGTTGACAGACAGTGGGGATGCGCCGCCGACCGTGGCGGTGTTCGAGGGCAGTGGTCGGGTGGGCGGTCGCCTGCTGTCGGTCACCCCGCCAGGCTTGCCGCAGGGGCGTGTGGAACTCGGCGGCATGCGCTACACCACCGGGCACATCCGGGTCAAATCCCTGGTGGACTACCTGGGCTTGGCCACGGCACCTTTTGCCGTATCCGAAGATGCCAATGTGGCCTACCTGCGGGGTCACCGTCTGCGCACGGCCGACCTCACGGATGCACAGAAGCTGCCCTATGTGCTGAGCACTGAAGAGCAGGCCAGCCTCAGCGATGGCATGACCGTGCTGGCCGCGCAGCGCTTCTTGCAGAAGGTGCTGCACCAACCCCATGTGGATCTGAACAAGGTGCCCTGGACGGAGCTGGCCCGCTCCGGGCGTTATGAAGGGCATCTGCTGCGCGACCTGAGCATGCGCTATGTCTACAACCGCTCGGTCAGCCATGAAGCCTTCCAGTTCGCCGAGGACACCAGTGGCTACGACAGCATCTACTTCACCTGGAACGCCGTGGACGGCTTCCCGTGGAACCTGGCGGACTATGGCCGCACGGTGAGTTATGAGCGGCTGGTGCAGGGGTATGCCACGCTGCCGGAGACCCTGGCCGAGCGCGTGGAGGCGGCGGGGGGGCACATCCATCTGCACACGCGCCTCACGCGCTTTGATCGCGTCCACCTGGTGGACGGTTCACCCGCCATCGAACTGCATTTCCAGCATGGTGAGCAAGAGCGTGTGCTGCTGGCGCGCAAGCTGATCCTGGCCATGCCACGGCGCTCGCTGGAATTGCTGGACCAGAGCGGTGCGGTGCTGGCGCCCGAGCATCGTCATGTGCATGAACTGATCGAGTCGGTCGAGCCCATCCCCTTGTTCAAGCTGGCACTGTGCTACCGCACGCGCTGGTGGGAAAAGCTGGGCATCACGCAAGGACAGTCGGTGACGGATCTGCCCATTCGCAAGTGCTACTACTGGCCCGTGGGGGATCAGGCGCAGGGCGGCGCCATCCTGATCTACAACGATGTGCTGGACATGGACTACTGGACGGACCTGCGCAAGCATCCCCTCAAGTTTGCGCAGCCGCCCGATGACAGTGGCCTGGAGCCCTCGCCCTGGGCCGACTACCCGGCCCCGGCGGTGATGGTGGAGGAGGCGCATCGGCAACTGCTGATCATGCACGGCGTCGAGGACCACCCGGACCTGCGACCCTATGCGGCGGCCTACCGTGACTGGGGGGAGGACCCCTTCGGTGGGGGCGCCAATTTCTGGCGTCAGTATGTGGAGAGCTACGACGTGGCTCACCGCATCGTGCAGCCCGTGCCCGGGGTGGCCGTCTACATCTGTGGTGAGGCGTATTCGCACGACCAGGGCTGGGTCGAGGGGGCCCTGGCCACGGCGGAGGACATGCTGCAGCGCTGTCTGGGACTGCCGCCCCCGCCGTTCATGCCGGGGGAGGGTCAGTCCCGCTCGTAGAGCAGGGCCGTGGCATGCATTTCCATGCCGATGCCCAGCAGGACCAGATGGCGCGTGCGGATCTCGTCGAAGCAGCGCGCCAGGTTGACGGGGACGGACGATGACACCATGTCCCCGAAGTCTGCCAGGGTGTTCACATAGTGGGCGGGCGCGATGGCCTGCTGCCAGGCATCGATGACCACCTGGGATGACTGGTGTGCCACCAGGGTGATGTCTTGGCCGCTCAGGCCGTGGCGTGCCAGCAGGTCCTGCACCATCGGCCCGGGCACCTGCAGTCCGAAGGCCTTGAAGGCCTGCCCGCCCTCGGGATCGGCGATGGTCATCAGAGCCGGGGTGTAGTCGCGGTGTGGCGCCGTCGGTGCAGGGCGCGGCGCGAGGTGGAAGGCGCCAAACCAGCGGGTATCGGTTCGGTTGATCCAGTCGATCAGCCGGAAGTGATGCGGATCGTCGGAAGGGCCCACCACGGCCGCGCCGGCACCGTCCGAGGCCGCGAGGGACACGGCCTCGTGGTAGTCCACATGGTGCGTCCAGTTGTTGCCGCTGACCACCAGGGCATGTCGAATGCTGCCCTGGCCGATCAGATCGTGGGCCAGCTTCATGCCATCCAGGAAGGTGGTGTAGTCGCTGTTGAGCGGCATGACGCGACAGTCTCTACCCAGGCCCAGGGCGTGGTGCACGCGGCACAGGTCATTGGGTGCCAGATACTGTCCGACCGAACCGCCACCCAGCAGCATGTCGATCTGCCCTGGGCGCAGTCCAGCCTGGGCCAGCGCATCCTGGCAGGCGTGCACCATCAGGTCGACGACACCATCCGCGCGGGCCAGTACACGGCGGTACTTCAGCCCGGTGAACAGCTCGCCACCCGAGGGCGGGTGCCGTCTCAGCCAATCAAAGATGGGGTCGTCATTGCCCCGGATGTGTTCGGGCACCTGGTAACCCTGGCCCAGCAATGCGGTACGGTGAGTGTGTGTCATGGACGTGGCGAGGCATCCAGCCAGTGGTTGAGAGCTTCGTAAAGCGACAGGGGATCAATGGGCTTGGGCACATGCCCGTTCATCCCCGCGTTCAGACAGGCCTCCTGCTCACCGCGCAGCACGCTGGCCGTCATGGCCAGGATGGGGATGCGGGCCCTCGGGCTCGGGAGTTGCCGGATCTGGCGTGTGGCTTCCATGCCGTCCATCTCGGGCATGTGCACATCCATCAGGACGATGTCGAATGCCTGTTCGCGCAGGCACGCCACTGCCTCCTTGCCGGTGCTGGCCACGGTCACGTCCAACCCTGCCATGTTCAGCAACTCGGTGGCCAGGATCTGGTTGATGGCGTTGTCCTCGGCCAGCAGCACCCGGGCGCCCGGATGTCGCTGTCGCAATCGCTGCTCGGCGGCCATCTCGGGCGCGATGACCTCGGCTGCGGCGGCCGGCGCCTGCTCCGGGGGTGGCAAGGCGGTCTGCTCTCCAGGCAGGAGGCGGGCGGTGAACCAGAAGAGGCTGCCCACCCCGGGCTCGCTGGTGACGCCAATGGTGCCGCCCATGCGCTCGGCCAGGTTGCGGGTGATGGCCAGGCCCAGGCCGGTGCCTCCAAAGCGGCGTGTGGTCGAGCTGTCCCCCTGTTCGAACGGCTTGAACAGGTGGGCCATCTGCTCTTGCGGGATGCCCACGCCCGTGTCGCGCACTTCGAAGCGCACGATGTGCTGATCGCGGTCCTGCACGCTGGCGCGCAGCGTGATCGTGCCACGATCGGTGAATTTCACCGCATTGCTGAGCAGGTTGATGATGGCCTGGGCCAGACGGGTGGGGTCGCCCTTGAGGTGGGGCGTGTCGATGGCGTTGTCGATCAGCAGCCGCAGGCCCTTGTCACGCGCCTTGGGCGCGATCAGGTCGCAACTGCGCTGCAAGACATCCGCCACGGCGAAGTCGATGTGCTCCAGGGTGAGCATGCCCGACTCGATTTTGGAGAGGTCCAGGATGTCGTTGATGATCTCCAGCAGATGCTGGGCGGCCTCGCTCACCGACTGCAGGCGTTGGGCATTGGCCGGATCGTCGGGCTTGCGGCGCACCAGGTAGGTCATGCCGATGATGGCATTCATGGGGGTGCGGATCTCGTGGCTCATGTTGGCCAGGAAAGCCGATTTGGCCTCGTTCGCGGCTTCGGCCTTGTCGCGGGCTTGCCGCAACTCCAGCGTGCGCTCGGCGATCAGCTCTTCCAGGTGGTCACGGTGGTGTTCCAGTTCCTGACGTGCCCGCTTGCGATCGGTGATGTCCTGCAGGAGCAGGTGGATGGCCCGGTGGCCCTGATCCTCGAAGGACCAGGCGATCAATTCCACATCGATGGTGGAGCCGTCCCTGCGGACGAGCCGGGCCTGCTCGGCGGTGCTGGGGGTGTCCTCTCGGCCGAGTCGATCCAGCAGGGATTGGATCAGCGCGCGATCGTCAGGATGAAAACGCTCGGTGACGGCGGTGCCCAGCACGTCGCTGGGGTCCGTCACGCCGCACAGGTGCAGACCGGCATGGTTGATCAGGGTGAGGTGACCCTCCATGGTCACAAAGATGCCGTTGGGCGAGGTCTCGAACAGGGCCAGGTATCGGTGGGCGGCCTGACGCTGTTGCTCCATCTGCGAGCGCATCGCGGCATCCATGTCGCGCAGGGCCGTGCCCAGGTCGGCGATTTCGTCGGTGGCGCCCGGGGGCACAGGGGGGAACTCCACGGCGTCGCCGTGGCGCATG
Organism: Aquabacterium sp.; assembly: GCF_036279655.1. Taxonomy (GTDB): domain Bacteria; phylum Pseudomonadota; class Gammaproteobacteria; order Burkholderiales; family Burkholderiaceae_C; genus Aquabacterium. The sequence continues at coordinate 8,510 of NZ_DASUIT010000018.1, forward strand.
CTCACGGCGGTGTCGGCCAGCCGCCGCAGAGGGCGGGAGATGTGGTTGGCCAGCAGCCAGCTCAAGGCCATGAAGAGCAGGGACAGCAGGGTGCCGCTCACCAGCATGCGCTCACGCAGACGGGTGGCGGCCCCCATGGCCTGTTGCGCGTCCTGGCGCACGATCAACACCCAGGTGGGGGCCGAGGGCCCGGGCGCCACCTGCAGCTTGGCCGATGCCGTCAGGTAGGCGCGGCCCCCCGGCCAGGTCAGCACCGTGGGGCGACCACTCCTGATCACGGCGTCCAGCCCTTCCAGGCGCAGGGGCTGGCCCAGACGGTCCGTCGGCCCCAGGGTCACGTCGCCGGAGGGGGTCAGCAGCAGGCTCTCCTGTTCGGATCCAGGGCGACCGGCGTCCATCGTCAGGGCCTGGTGCAGTTCACGGATCCATTGCCAGTCGACCTTGGCCACCACCACGCCGATGGTCTGGCCGTCGTAGTCGATCACGGGCACGGCCAGGTCCAGCAACTGGCGGGGCTGGCCGTTGCTGTCCAGGGGCAGTCGGTCGGCCAGGGCGCCGGCCGCTTGAGGCGTGCCGATCCAGGGCCCCCGGATGCCTTGCTTGAACCAGGTCTCGCCAGCGACCTGGCGGCCTTCGAGCAGGGTGCCCGTGGCGGTGGTGATCAGGCCATGGGCGTCGGTGATGGCCAGCCAGGTCAGCGCAGGGTGGTGGGTGCGGGCCTGCTCCAGGGTCAGGCGCAGGCGGGCGGGGTCGGACAGGCCGTTGCTGACCTCGGGCAAGGCGGCCACCTGCTGGATCTGCAGCAGGCGCTCCTGGAGGGCCAGCGAGATCGTGCGCCCCAGGAACTGGGCCTCACGCTGCGTGGCCTGACGGATGGTGTCTTCCAGCTGCCGGTGCTGATCGCGCTCGACCAGCAGGGCCACCACCACCGCCAGGAGCAGGCCACTGGCGCCGATGAACAGCGCAAAGCGGGTGCGCACACTGTGCCTGGGAGACAAGATGGACAGTGCCTGAGCGAGTCGCGCCATGGCTGAGCGGGCCCTCCTGGGGATGTGGATGGAGCCATTATGGCGTTGATGCTTGCCAGAAGAGGGGGAATGTCTTAGGGTGCTGCCCTGATTGAACAAAAAGGGATGACCGCATGAGGAACGTGCTCGCGGCGCTGTGGACCTGTCTGGTGGTGTCACCCGCCCTCGCGGTGGAGCTGGTGATCGCCACGGTCAACAACGGGCACATGATCACCATGCAGCGTCTGGCCGCTCAGTTCGAGCGGGCGCACCCGGGGGTGACCCTCAAATGGGTCACCCTGGAAGAGGGCGCCTTGCGGCAGCAGGTGTCAAGGGACATTGCCACGCGCGGCGGGCGCTTCGATGTGATGACCATCGGCCTGATGGAGGCGCCGATCTGGGGGCGGCGCGGCTGGCTGCACCCGATCACCCCGGATCCGGCCTGGGACGTCGATGACCTCCTGCCCGGCATCCGGCAGGGGCTGTCGGTCGAGGGGCGGCTGTACGCCGCACCCTTCTACGGCGAGAGCTCCATGACGATGGCGCGAGCCGATTTGCTCAAGGCGGCGGGACTGAGCCTGCCGGCGCGGCCCACTTGGGATCAGATCCGTCTGCTGGCCTCGCGTTTGCACAATCCAGCCAAGGGGGTGTCGGGGATCTGCCTGCGGGGCAAACCGGGCTGGGGCGAGAACATGTCTCTGATCACCACCATGGCCAACACCATGGGGGGGCAGTGGTTCGACATGGGCTGGCGGCCCCAGCTCACTTCGGCACCCTGGCGTTCGGCGGTGAGCCTGTACATCGAGCTGATGCGCCAATGGGGGCCGCCCGGCGCGGTGGCCAATGGCTACAACGAGAACCTGGCCTTGTTCAGTGCCGGCAAATGCGCCTTGTGGATCGACGCCACGGTGGCGGGCGCCTTTGTCGAGCAGCCTCGGCTCTCCAGTGTGGCCGGGCAGGTGGTGTTTGCTCAGGCGCCGGTGGCGCGCACGCCCAAGGGCTCGCATTGGTTGTGGTCCTGGGCCCTGGCGGTGCCGGTGGGATCTCGGCAACCGGTGGTCGCTCAGGCCTTTGTGAAGTGGGCCACCTCCCGCGAGTACATCCGCCTGGTTGCAGCCCAGAATGGCTGGGGTGCGGTGCCCTCGGGCACGCGCTCGTCGACCTATGCCAATGCCGACTTCATGAAGGCCAACCCCTATGCCAGGGTGGAGCGAGAGGCCATCGCCACGGCCAACCCGGGGGATGCCACCTTGCCGCGCTCGCCCTACACGGGCATCCAGTTCGCTGCCATCCCCGAATTCCAGGCCATCGGGACCGCCGTGGGACAGGAAATCAGCACCTTGCTGGTTGAGGGGGGTGAGGTCGATGCGGCCCTGGCGCGCGCCCAGCAGGCCGCCGAGCGCAAGATGCGTGCGGCGCACTACCTGCGCTGAGATCGGGCAAGCAGGGGCACAATGGCGGGTTTCGCGACCCGCCCTGATTCCTGAGAACTGGTGCTTTCGATGCTCTGGACCCGCCTTGACCGCCTGCTGGACCGCCTGCGCCCCCGTCGACAGATGGCGGTGATTCTGGTCGACGCCTTTCTGATCATGCTGGCCTGGCATGCCACCTACCTGTTCCGCATGGGGGTCGAGCGCTGGCTGCATGAGCGCCCCTTCTACGACTGGGCGGTCTTGTTGGGGGTGATCGTGGTCTACAGCAGTGTGTCCTGGGCCTTGCGGGTCCCCCAGGCCGCCTGGCGTTATGTGAGTTTCAACGAGGTGGCTCGCCTGGGCTGGATGTGCCTGGGAGCGGGCCTGGCGTCGGCCGTGCTGGTGTTGATGGCGCAACTGGTCGAGATCCCTCGTGCGGTGCTGGCGCTGCACCCCTTGATCACCTTGATGGCCCTGACCCTGGCGCGCGTGATGGTGCGCATGGCACATGAGCAATCCCGCGCGCGCCGCACGGGCGGCGACGTGACGGGCCAGCGCGCCCTGGTGCTGGGCGCGGGGGCCGCGGCCAAGCTGCTGATCGCTGGCATCCAGCACCGCGGCTGGACCGTGCTGGGTTTGCTCGACGACGACACCCGCAAGCATGGGGCCCGCGTGGCGGGCGTCACGGTCCGGGGTGGGCTGGAACGCCTGTCCGATCCGGAGGTGCTGGAGGACGTCACCCACCTGATCCTGGCCATGCCGTCGGCCAGCGGCACGCAGCGCAAACGCGCGCTCGATCTGGCCGCATCCACCGGGCTGCCGGTGGTCACCGTGCCCAGTGCCAATGAACTGCGCGAAGGGCGCTCGCGTGTGGACCGGGTGCGCGATGTCGAACCCGAGGACCTGCTGGGCCGCGAAGCCGTCAAGCTCGACGAGTCGGCGCTGTCCTCTCTGATCAGTGGCCATGTGGTCATGGTCACCGGAGCCGGGGGCTCGATCGGCTCGGAGTTGTGCCGGCAGATCGCGCGTTTCGGCCCCTCGCGGCTGGTGCTGTTCGAGCTCAGCGAGTTCGCGCTCTACCAGGTGGAGCAGGATCTCAGCGAGCGTTTCCCGCACTTGCCCCTGTCACGCCTGGTGGGGGATGTGAAAGACCTGATCACCCTCAAGCGCGTCATGGCGCTGCATGCACCCGATCTGGTCTTCCATGCGGCGGCCTACAAGCATGTGCCCTTGATGGAAGATGACAACGCCTGGATCGCCGTGCGCAACAACACCCTGGGCACCTACCTGGTGGCCCAGGCGGCAGCCGAGCAGGGCGTTCAGCGCTTCGTGCTGATTTCTACCGACAAGGCGGTCAACCCGACCAATGTGATGGGTGCCACCAAGCGGGCCGCCGAGATGGTGGTGTCTCATTGGGCCACCCAGGCCCCGGGCACGCGGTTCATGGCCGTGCGCTTTGGCAATGTGCTGGGCTCCAGCGGCAGCGTCATCCCCAAGTTCAAGGAACAGATTGCCAAGGGGGGGCCGGTCACGGTGACCCACCCGGAGATCACGCGTTACTTCATGACCATCCCCGAAGCGGCCCAGTTGGTGCTCCAGGCCGCCGCCCTGGCCGAGACGGGGCAGGTCTTCGTGATGGACATGGGCCAGGCGGTCAAGATCACCGACCTGGCGCGCGAGATGATCCGCCTCACGGGCCACACCGAGGCAGAGATCCCCATCGTGTTCAGCGGGCTGCGGCCAGGCGAGAAACTCTATGAAGAGTTGCTGGCCGATGCGGACACGACCCTGCCCACGCCACATCCACGCCTGCGTCTGGCGCAGTTGCGGGGCGAGCTGCCGGCCGACTGGATCGACCGCATGCTGGCGCTGGCCCGCGACGAGGCCGCGACCCCGCCGGCGGTGCTGCGTGCGCGTCTGCACGAGCTGGTGCCCGAGTACGCGCCTCGCTGAGCACCCACCTCAGCGCTGGGCCAGCAGGTCGTCCACCTGCTGCAGCAGCGCATCGATCTGCACCGGCTTGGTCAGGTAACACGCCGCACCGGCCTTGAGGCAGGCATCGACCTGCTCGGGCATGGCGTCGGCGGAGATCATCACCACCGGGATGGGCTGGGTGGCCGGGTTGGCCTTGACCAGGTTCAGGAAGTCCAGCCCGGAGGCATCGGGCAGGTGCACATCCAGCAGGATCAGTTCGGGCAAGGGCGCACGCAGGCGGTCGTGCAGGGCGGCCAGTCCCGCCTCGATGGTGCCGGCCACGGTCAGCACGATCTCCGGGCGGCTCTCCAGCGCGGCCTGCACCAGGGCCGTGTTGGCATCGTTGTCCTCCACGTACAGCACATGGCGCGTTCGGGTCGCCGAGTCCGTGTCGGTGCCGAGGCTGTCCCGGGCAATGGCCGGCGCCTCCGTCAGGGGGGGCGGTGGCAGCAGGGGCACGGCGGGCAGCGACAGGGTGAAGGTGGAGCCCGAGCCCTCGGTGCTGACCACCTCCAGCTGGCCCCCCATCAGCAGTGCCAGGTGGCGGCTGATGACCAGGCCGATGCCGGTGCCGTCGGGCGAGTGGCGCTCCCTGCCCAGGCGGTTGAAGGGCTGGAACAACTGAGCGAGTTGCGCCTCGTTCATGCCCAGGCCATTGTCGGTGACCACGATGTTGACCATCGGGGGTTGCGCCATGGAGCGCATCAGTGCGGCCTGGACATGCACGCTGCCGCCGGGCCGGTTGTACTTGATGGCATTGCTCAGCAGGTTGGTGAGGATCTGGCGCAACCGGGTCTCATCGGCCTGAACACCCCACAGGGCAGGCAGCGTGCCATCCACAGACAACTGGATGCCTTGCTTGATCGCCAGCTCTTTGACCAGATCCTGGGCGGCATGGAGGGCCGGCGGCAAGGCCAGGGGTTCGGTGTGCAGGCGCAAGGTGCCGGTGTCGATGCGGGAGAGGTCCAGCACGTCATCGATCATGTCCAGCAGGTGCCAGCCGGCTTGCTGGATCTGTTCGAGTCGACCGCTCTGGGCGGCATCCAGGGGATGATGGCGGTCCAGACCCATGACCTGCGAGAAACCCAGCATGGCATTGAGAGGGGTGCGCAGTTCGTGGCTCATGCGCGACAGGAATTCGCTCTTGGCCTGGTTGGCGGCCTCGGCGGCCTCACGTTGCCGGCGTGCCTCGTCGATGGCCGCTGCCATGCGCTCGGTGGTGCCTGTGATGACCAGCAGCAAGGCTCCCAGGGCCGCTGCCAGGGCCACGCCTCCCACGGCAAAGAGCCAGGAGGAGGCGGGCCCCCCGCCCAGCGGAGAAGGATCGACGGCCCACATCTCCAGCGTCCATTCCCGCTGTGCAAAGGGCATGACGACCGCATGGCTGAGCGGTGCCTTGGGCGGGCGGCCGCTCAGGCAGGCCGGATCGCCACCCAGGAAGGCGGGTGTGCCGGACGTGCTGTCCAGCAGGCAGATCCGCAGAAAGCTGGGCGATCCCTTGAGGATGGCCGTCAGCGTATCGTCCATGCGCAGCGCCAGGAACACGGCCCCGCGGACCTGGCTTGCGCGCTCGGTGGGGCCCGCATCCGGGACGCGGTAGACCGGGCGGTAGATCACCACACCACGTTGCTGCTCGGCCTCCTGCGCCAGCGTCATCACGGTGGTGGCCACGGGCTCGTTGAGCGCCGTGGCCTGCGCGTAGGCCTCCCGCGTGGCATCGCGCGACAGCACGTTGTAGCCCAGCGCACGTTCATTGCCGCGGATCGGCTCGATGAAGCGCAAGGCCACGACCTCAGTGCCGGCGGGCGGTTGACGCCGGGGCAGATCGAAGACGCGATAGTCGGCCACACCGTCGGCGCGCTGAGCCTGTTCAAAGGTGGGCAATTGAGCAGCGGGCACCCGCTCCTCCCATCCCAGCGCCTGGATGCCCTGCAGCTGTGTCAGCCAGTGACTGGCAGCGCGCCTGAACTCCTGGCGTGTGACGTTGTCCGATGAGTCGTAGACGCCGCGCAGCGCCTCCGTGGCATGGAGGTAGCCCGTGAGCCTCAGCCGCACGGCGTTGGCCGTGGCATCGGCCTGCTGACGGAAGGCAGCGATGTCGCGCTCCTTGTCCCAGGCCTGCAGTTGCCGGATGCCCAGGCCCAGCAGGATGGCCGCGGCCAGCAGGGGCAGGCCCAGCACCCGCCGTCGTTGCGCCCACAGACGCGTGGGGTGGCCCACCAGCGTCAGCATCATGGGGGCGCCAATCAGCACGCCCAGGGTGTCGCCCGCCCACCAACTGACCCAGGTCGACAGCCATTCATGGGGTGGCAGCGTCCCCAGGGCGACACGAACCGTGTGAGTCACGCTGGAGCTGATCAGACAGGCCAGCGGACCCGCGATGAGCAGGAAGCGGCCAATGTCCTGGACACGGTCCAGGGGCAGCGTGCGGGTGGGGTCGGCCCCCTGGGTCCAGCGCGCTGCGGCCCAGGCCTGCAGGCCGCTGCCGAGGCCGGCCGATGCAAAACACGCCAGGGTGATGGCGTTGACATCGATGTGTTGGAACCACAGGGCGGCCACCATATTGACCAGGGCCGAGCCCAGGCCCACCGGGATGGCCATGGCGCGACCCCAGCCGATCACCAGGGCCAGCCCCAGGCCGGCCGCCAGGTACAGCTGCGACACGCCGGCCACCGTGGGTGACAGGGCGATCGACGCCAGCCCGGTGATCACATAGACGACGAAGGTGATGACACCCCTGACCCAGGGTGAAGTGGTGGCGGATGCCAGAGGCATGTCCTTGATTTCCCGGCAGTGAATAGCTTGAGGCGCAAGCCTAGCAGCGTCGGCCATGTGTGGCCAGAGGGCTTTCAGGTGAATGGCCACGGTGGGGGGATCCAGGCTCTAGACTGTGGGCCACATATTTCTTCATGGAGATCCGGATGAACATGATGTCCTTGCGGGCGCGGAGCGCCATTGTCGCCGCAGCGATGTGTCTGGCGGGCCCCTTCGCCTGGGCCGAGGCGCCTCAGGTCAAGACCCAGGTGCCGGGCTATTACCGCCACGCCCTCGGCGATTTCGAGGTGACCGCCCTGTACGACGGCGAGATCAAGCTCGACACCAAGCTGCTCAAGAACGCATCTCCCCGGCAGATCCAGACCCTGCTGGCGCGGATGTTCCGCGACAACCCCACGCCCACGGCTGTGGTGGCCTACCTGGTCAACACGGGCAAGCAACTGGTGCTGGTGGATGCGGGCGCCGCCAAGCTCTTTGGCCCCACGCTGGGCCATGTCCTGGCCAATCTCAAGGCCGCCGGCTATGCGCCGGAGCAGGTCGATGCGGTCTTGCTGACCCACCTGCATGGTGACCACGTGGGCGGGCTGCTCACGGCCGAGGGCCAGGTGGCTTTTCCCAACGCCACGGTGCACGTGCCCAAGGTCGATGCCGATTTCTGGTTGAGCGCCGAGGCCATGGCCAAGGCCCCCGAGGCGGCCAAGGGCTTCTTCAAGATGGCGCAGGACTCGACCGCCCCCTATGTGAAGGCCCATCGCCTCAAGACCTTCGAGGGCGAGGCCGAGATCCTGCCGGGCATCACCCCGGTCTCCGAACATGGGCACACGCCGGGCCACACCGGCTACCTGTTTTCGTCCAAGGGCAAGAAGCTGCTGGTGTGGGGTGACATCGTGCACAACGCCGCCGTGCAGTTCCCGCAGCCCACCGTCACCATCGAGTTCGACAGCGACCCCGCCAAGGCCCTGGCCACGCGCCTGAAGCTGTTCAAGTGGACGGCCAAGGACGTGCTGCTGGTGGCCGGTGCGCACCACCCCTTCCCGGGCATCGGCCATGTGCGCGCCGACGGGAAAGGCCGTTACGCCTGGGTGCCGGTGGACTTCGCACCCATGCCCTGACGCATGGCGCGCGAGAGCATCACCACCGGGATCAGGCCGACCGCGACGATGGCCAGCGAGGGCAGGGCGGCTTCGCCCAGGCGCTCGTCTCGGGCCATCTGGTAGGCGATCACGGCCAGCGTGTCGCTGTTGAAGGGGCGCAGCACCAGCGTGGCGGGCAGCTCCTTCATCACATCCACGAACACCAGCAAGGTGGCGGCCAGCGCCGGGCGCCACAGCAGGGGGGCGTGCACGCGCGCCCACAGGCGCCAGCCCGTGCCGCCCATCAGGCGGGCGCTTTCATCCAGCGTGGGTGAGATCTGCGCATAACCGGCCTCGACCGACTGCAGCGCCACCGACGAGAAGCGCACCAGGTAGGCATAGATCAGGCCCGTCACCGTGCCCGTCACGATGGCACTGGGCCCCCAGGCCGCCCAGGCGGGGTCGCTGGGCCACCACTGCTGCAGGATGCCCACAGGCAGCAGCAGCCCCACGGCGATGACGGCCCCGGGCACCGCATAGCCCAGCGAGACCACGCGCGTGGTCGTGCGCAGCAGGGGGGAGGGGTGACGCCGCAGCGCATGCCCCAGTGCCAGCGCCAGCATCACGGCCAGGGCACTGCTCACGGCCGCCAGCATCAGGCTGGTCCAGGCCCACTGCCCAAAGGCGTCCCAAGGCAGGCCGAATTCGCCATAGGTGGCTTCCTGCCACATCAGCCGGCCCAGCAAACCGACCGGCAGCAAGAAACCCAGCAGCACCGGCAGGCTGCACAGCAGCAGAGCCAGGACGCCCTGCCACGCCGGCAAACGGCGTGCGGCCGTCTGTGCCTGGGTGGCGCCAGCGCGGGGCGAGGCCACTCGCAGGCCGCGCCGTGCATACCGCTCCCAGGCCATCAAGCCGACCACGGCCAGCAGCAGTAAGGTGGCCAGTTGCGCGGCCGCCTGACGGTCGTCCATCGACAGCCAGGCGCGGTAGATGCCGGTGGTGAAGGTGTTGAGCCCGAAATAGGAGCCCACGCCATAGTCGGCCAGGGTCTCCATCAGTGCCAGGGCCACCCCCGCGGCCAGGGCCGGGCGGGCCAGCGGCAGGGCGATGGTGCGGATCTGACGGCCCGTACCGGCCCCCAGCAGGCGGGCCGCTTCCATCAGACGCACGCCCTGACCGGCCAGCGCCGAGCGCGTCAACAGATAGACATAAGGGTAGAGGCAGACCACGAACAGCACGATGGCGCCGGGCAGGCTGCGCACATCGGGCCACAGTCGCCCCTCCAGGCCCAGCCAGTCGCGCAGGGGCGTCTGCACGGGCCCCCCGAAGCTCAAGGTGTCGGTGTAGACATAGGCCAGCACATAGGCCGGCATGGCCATGGGCAGCAGCAGGGCCCACTCCAGCGTGCGCCGCCCGGGAAAGTCCAGCAAGGTCACGGCCGCCGCCGTCAGGCCGCCCACGATGGCCACGCCGATGCCCACGCCCAGCGACAGCCACAGCGAGCTCAGGGCATAGGGGCCCATCACCGTGTCCCACTGGTGGGTCAGCACATCCAGGCTGGCCTGATTCAAGCTCAGCCAGGACGACAACACGCCCAGCACTGGCATGGCCAGCAGCAGGGCGACCCAGAAACTCCAATGGATACGAACGACTCTCATTTGCGTTTTGAGGGTATCATGGATTGCATGTTTCTCCGAGTCGATGACCTACAGGTTCGCTTTGGCGGCGCGTCCGCTCTGGCGCGTGCCGCCGTGGACCATGTGAGCCTGGCCCTGCCCCGGGGCGACATCGGCGTGCTGCTGGGCCCGTCCGGGTGTGGCAAGACCACCTTGCTGCGCGCCATTGCGGGCCTGGAGCAGCCGCAGTCCGGCCGCATCGAGCTGGATGGCGAACGGGTGGTCGATGGTGACGCGGGCCGCTACACCGCGCCCGAGGCCCGCCGCATCGGCATGGTGTTCCAGGACTTCGCCCTGTTTCCGCACCTCACGGTGGCCCAGAACGTGGGTTTTGGCGTGCCCCACCTGACGCGCGCCGAGCGGCGCCAGCGGGTGGACGAACTGCTGGATCTGGTGGGCCTGGCCGCCATGGCCCAGCGCTGGCCCCACCAGCTCTCCGGCGGTCAGCAGCAACGCGTGGCCCTGGCACGGGCGCTGGCGCCCAGCCCCCGCCTGCTGCTGCTCGATGAGCCGTTTTCCAGCCTGGATGTGGATCTGCGCGAGCGGCTGGCCCACGAGATCCGCGCCATCCTCAAGCAGACGCGCACCACCGCCCTGTTCGTCACGCACGATCAGCTGGAGGCCTTTGCCCTGGGCGACCACATTGGCGTGATGCGCCATGGTCGGCTCGACCAGTGGGCCACCCCTTACGAGCTCTACCACCAGCCGGCCACGCGCTTTGTGGCCGAGTTCGTCGGCCACGGCGTGTTCCTGCCGTCCCGGGTCGACACCGGTGCCCAGGGGCTGGCCTGTCTGAGCACGCCCCTGGGCAAGTGGCCCATGCCCGGCGGGATGCCGCCCGAGTGGGGCCTGGGGCCCTGCGACCTGCTGCTGCGGGCCGACGACCTGGTGCACGACGACGCCAGTGCCGTGCAGGCTCGCATTGAACGCAAGGCATTCCGTGGCGCCGAGTTCCTCTACACCTTGCGTCTGGACAGCGGCGAGACGGTGCTGGCCCACGTGCCCTCCCACCACGATCACCAGGTGGGTGAGCGCATCGGCATCCGCCTCGAACTCGATCACATCGTGACCTTTGCGCGACGAAATGAGGGCTCTTTGCCCCGTGATTGAACTTTGAGGGGGCTGGCCCTCTCCTATACTGCATGACGTATGGGCATCTCCGTTCAGAGGGGTGCCGTCGTGACGCTCAAGGCGAGAAACCATGACTTCCAAAATCAAGATCGCTGGCTGGGTTGCGCTGGGTGCGCTGGCCGGTGGGTTGACCACATTGCAGTTCCAGGCCACGGCGCGCAACACCGCACCGCAGTTGCCACTCGAAGAAATGCAACAGCTGGCAGCGGTCTTCGGCATGATCAAGACCGACTACGTCGAGACCGTCGACGAGAAGAAACTCATCGGTGACGCCATCGGCGGCATGGTCTCCGGTCTGGATCCGCACTCCCAGTATTTCGACAAGACCACCTTCAAGGAATTCCGCGAAGGCACCACCGGCAAGTTCGTCGGTGTGGGCATCGAGATCGGCATGGAAGACGGTCTGGTCAAGATCGTCTCGCCCATCGAGGGCTCGCCCGCCTTCCGCGCCGGCCTCAAGAGTGGCGATCTGATCACCAAGATCGACGACACCTTCGTCAAGGGCCTGAGCATGGACCAGGCTGTCAAACGCATGCGCGGCGAGCCGGCCACCAAGGTGGTCCTGACCATCTTCCGCAAGAGCGAGAACCGCAGCTTCCCGGTCACCATCGTGCGCGAGGAAATCCGCGTGCAGAGCGTGCGCACCCGCATGGTCGAGCCCGGCTACGGCTATGTGCGCATCACCCAGTTCCAGGACCGCACGGTCGAAGACTTCGTCACCAAGGTGACCAAGCTCTACGCCGAAGACCCCAAGCTCAAGGGCTTGGTGCTTGATCTGCGCAACGACCCGGGCGGCCTGCTCGAAGGCGCGGTGGCCATCTCGGCCGCCTTCCTGCCCAAGGATGTGGTGGTGGTGAGCACCAACGGCCAGTTGCCCGAATCCAAGGCCAAGTTCCTGGCCCGCTCCGAGGACTACTCGCGCCGCTTCGGCACCGACCCGCTGGCCAAGCTGCCCGCCGCGCTCAAGACCGTGCCTGTGGTGGTGCTGGTCAACGAAGGCTCGGCTTCGGCCTCCGAGATCGTCTCGGGCGCCCTGCAGGACCACAAGCGCGCCGTCATCATGGGTGCGCAGACCTTTGGCAAGGGCTCGGTGCAGACCGTGCGCCAACTCACCGCCGACACGGCGCTCAAGATCACCACGGCGCGCTACTACACCCCCAGTGGCCGCTCCATCCAGGCCAAGGGCATCGTCCCTGACATCATGATCGACGAAACCGCCGACGGCAATGTCTTCGGCGCCCTGCGCGTGCGCGAGGCCGACCTGGAAAAGCACATCACCAGTGGCCAGGGCAGCGAGGTCAAGGACGCCGCCCGTGAAAAGGCGCGCGAAGAGGCCATCAAGAAGCTCGAAGAGGCCAGCAACGGCAAGAAGGACGACAAGCCCAAGCCCTTGCCCGAGTTCGGCAGCCCCGAGGACTTCCAGCTCCAGCAGGCGCTCAACAAGCTCAAGGGCCAGCCCGTGATGGTCTCCAAGACCATGACCGAGCGCAAGGCCGAGGACACCAAGCCCGACTGATCGGGCGATCAAGGCACGGGTCGTGGACGACACCCAGCGGCTGCGCTACAGCCGCCATCTGCTGCTCGACGAGTGGTCCGAGGACGCCCAGGACCGCCTGCTGGGCGCCCACGCCCTGGTCATCGGGGCCGGTGGTCTGGGGGCTCCGGCCTTGATGTACCTGGCCAGCGCCGGCGTGGGGCGGCTCACCGTGGTCGACCACGACACGGTCGACCTCACCAATCTGCAGCGCCAGATCGTGCACACCACCGAGCGGGTGGGTGAGCCCAAGGTGGTTTCGGCCCAGCGCACGCTGGCCAGCCTCAACCCCGAGGTGCAGGTGCAGGCCCTGGCCCAGGCGGCCGACGAGGCCCTGCTGGCCCAGTGGGTGCCCCAGGCCGATGTGGTGCTCGATTGCACCGACCGCTTCGACACCCGCCAGATGATCAACCGCGCCTGCCGTCAGGCGCGGGTGCCACTGGTGTCGGCCTCGGCCATCCGCTTTGATGGGCAGCTCAGCGTCTTCGACCCACGCTTGCCGACGGCGCCCTGCTACGCCTGCCTCTTCCCACCCGATCAGCCGCCTGAAGAAACCCGCTGCGCCATGCTCGGGGTGTTCGCTCCCCTGGTGGGCATGATGGGCGTGATGCAGGCGGGCGAAGCGCTCAAGCTGCTGGCGGGCCTGGACCAGGCGCCGGGTCATGACACCGCGGCCGGCCGCTTGCTGCTGGTCGACGGCCGCACCTGGCAGATCACCACCCTCAAGGCGCGGCGCGATCCGGCCTGCGCGGTGTGCGCCGGGCGGTTGTGACACGCGGGTGTGACATTTAAGCCGCATTGACCCCCTGACTCCGGCCCTGGCCCGCGCGTGGCCCTGCTATCGTGTTCTGAACACGATTCACTTTCACGCGATGAGCCAATCCAAAAAACTTCTGGCGCGCAACTTCCCGACGGCTGTCCAGGACGTTCGCAACGCCGCCAAGCCCGGGTTGTACGCGGGCCCCGACAGCAGTTACGACCTGGCCTTTGCCGACACCAATTTCCTGCTGCACGACGAGTTGCGCCCCGTGCGCATGCAGCTCGAGCTGCTCAAGCCCGAGCTGGTGCAGCGTGAAGAGGGCATCGAGTCGACCATCGTGATGTTCGGCAGTGCCCGCATCCTGCCGGCCGACGTGGCCCAGGAGCATCTGGCCCAGGCCCAAGCCTTGCCAGATGGCGCCGAGCGCGAGCAGGCCCTGCGCGTGGCCCAGCGCCATGTCGACATGTCCCGCTATTACGAAGAAGCACGCGCCTTTGCGGCCATGGTGACCCGGCACTCGGCGCAACTGGACACGCCGATCTATGTCGTCACCGGCGGTGGCCCGGGCATCATGGAGGCGGGCAACCGGGGGGCGTTCGAGGTCGGTGGCAAGAGCCTGGGGCTCAACATCGTCTTGCCCCACGAGCAGGAGCCCAACCCCTACATCACGCCCAAGCTGTGCTTCCAGTTCCACTACTTTGCACTGCGCAAGATGCACTTCCTGATGCGCTCGGTGGCGCTGGTGTGCTTCCCCGGTGGCTTCGGCACGCTCGATGAACTCTTCGAGACCCTCACCCTGATCCAGACCGGCAAGTGCCGCAAGCGCCCCATTCTCCTGTTTGGGCGTGAGTTCTGGACCCGCCTGATCGACCTGGACCTGCTGGTGGAGACCGGCATGATCAGCCCGGGCGACGTTCATCTCTTCCGCTACGTCGAGACGGCGCAGGAAGCCTGGGACGTGCTGCGCAACGAATACGGCTTGGCACAAACCGCTGCCGAGTCCCCCAGCGGCTGGTGAGATGATGACCCCATGAGCGCCCCGCCCCTCGCCCCTGCAGCCCCCGCGGTTCGCCTCATCGGTGTGCCCACCGATGTGGGGGCCAGCATGCGCGGGGCCTCCATGGGGCCCGAAGCCCTGCGGGTGGCGGGCCTGCCCGAGGCGTTGTTGTCTCTGGGGGTGACGGTGGTCGATGCCGGCAACCTCAGCGGCCCCACCAATCCCTGGCAAGCCAGCGTGGAGGGTTACCGCCATCTGGGTGAGGTACTGGCCTGGAATCGCGCAGTCCACCAGGCGGTCACCGCGGCGCTCGCCGAGGGGCAGTTGCCGGTGGTGATGGGGGGTGATCACTGCCTGGCCATCGGTTCAATCGGTGCGGTGGCGGCGCACTGTCATGCCACAGGGCGCCTCCTGCGTGTGCTCTGGCTGGACGCGCATGCCGACTTCAACACCCCCGCGATCACGCCCAGCGGCAACCTGCATGGCATGCCGGCGGCGGTGCTGTGCGGCCATGGCCCGGCCTCGCTGGTCGATCTGTGCCAGGTGGACGGCGCACCGGCGCTGTCGGCCGAGACCTTGCGCATTCTGGGCGTGCGCAGCGTGGATGCGGGTGAGCGCGCCTTCGTCCATGCTGCCGGCATCGAGGTGTATGACATGCGCACCATCGACGAGCAGGGCATCCGTGCCGTCATGCAGCAGGCCCTGATGGGCGTGAGCGCCGACACGCACCACCTGCACCTCAGCTTCGATGTGGACGGCCTGGACCCGGACATCGCGCCGGGCGTCGGCACCCCCGTGCGTGGTGGCCCCAACTACCGCGAGGCTCAGTTGTGCATGGAGATGATTGCCGACACCGGTGCCCTGTGCTCGCTCGACATTGTGGAACTCAATCCTGCACGGGACATCCAGAACCGCACGGCCGAGCTGGTGGTCGATCTGGTGCAGAGCCTCTTTGGCAAGTCCACCCTGATGCGCCAGCCCGGCTGAGGGACTTCAGCTTTGGCCGGAAAGTGACGATAAGACGATCATGAGCCTGCCCGGAAAAAACGCCCTGATCCTCACCGGTGGCGGCGCTCGAGCCGCCTACCAGGTCGGAGTGCTGCAAGCACTCATGCTGATTCGCCGCGACAGTGGCGAGCGTCAGCGGGGCAACCCTTTCCGCATCATTTGTGGCACCTCGGCTGGCGCCCTCAACGGCACGGCCCTGGCGGCACGTGCCGATCACTTCGAGGCGGGCGTGCGGGCCATGGTCGATCTGTGGCGCGACATGCGCTGCGAGCAGATCTACCGTGCCGACTCCCTGGGCGTCATCCGCAGTGGCGCGCAGTGGCTGACCCTGTTCTCGCTGGGCTGGGCCATGGCGCGCTGGCGCAGGGCGCGTCCGCGCTCCTTGCTGGACAACGAACCCCTGCGGGAGTTGCTGGGGGATTCCTTCAAGATTGGCCGCATGAGCAAGATGCTGGCCGACGGTGTGCTGGATGCCGTGGCCGTGACGGCGTCGAGCTACACCACGGGTGAGCACGTCACCTTCTATGACACGCGCGAGCCCATCGAGCCCTGGGCGCGCTCGCAGCGCATCAGCGTGCGTGATCAGCTCAGCCTGGACCACCTGATGGCCTCCAGTGCCATCCCCTTCGTGTTCCCGGCGGTCAAGCTCGATGCCGGGGGGCGCCCGCATTACTTCGGTGACGGCTCGATGCGCCAGGCGGCGCCGATTTCGCCTGCCGTGCACCTGGGCGCCGATCGCATCCTGGTGGTGGGGGCAGGCCGCCTGCACGAGCCCGAAACCCCCCGCACGGCCATCGTCGAGTACCCCAATCTGGCGCAGATCGCCGGTCACGCCATGTCCAGCATCTTCCTGGACGCGCTGGCGGTGGACATCGAGCGCGCCCAGCGCATCAACCGCACCCTGGAGTTGCTGCCCCCCGAGTTGCGGGCCCAGACCCCCCTGCGTCCCGTGGACATCCTGGTGATTGCTCCCTCGCAGCGCATCGACGACATCGCCGCGCGCCACCTCTGGGCACTGCCTCCGGCCGTGCGCGCCATGTTGCGCGCGGTGGGTGTGTACGGGCGCGGCAAGACGGCGCGGGGCTCGGCCCTGGCCAGCTATCTGCTGTTCGAATCGTCTTTCACCCGCGAACTCATCCACCTGGGGTTCACGGATGCGCTGGCCAAGCGCGACGAGGTCTGCCAGTTCTTTGGCTGGGGCCCCGTGGACGCCGATGCCGACGAAGGCAAGGTGAGCATGCCCCTCAAGGAGCCCGCTGAAGGCCCCCCCGACGACCTCTCAGACCCCTCGCAGTGGACCGAAGATCAACGAGCCCTCTTTGCAAAACCACAACAGCGTGGTACAGTGGAGAGCTTCGCCCTTTAATCGGGGTGGAGAGATATTCTTGATTGAAAGGTCCTAACATGTACGCGGTCATAAAAACCGGTGGCAAGCAATACAAGGTTGCTGCTGGCGAAAAAATTAAAGTAGAACAGATTGCTGCGGACGTTGGCCAAGAGATCGTGATCGACCAGGTTCTGGCAGTCGGCTCCGGCGCAGAACTGAAGGTTGGCACGCCCTTGGTGGCTGGCGCAACTGTC
>NZ_DASUIT010000019.1:0-3864 GCF_036279655.1 Aquabacterium sp.
CCATCTGACGCGCCTTTTCCAGCACGGGCCCACGGATGTCATAACAGACGTTGGCGAGTTTGCTGGACTTGGCGATGGGCTTCAAAACGGTCTCCGAAGGCGGGTTTGCACCCCTGCGATAGGGGAAAATAGCAATTTAACCACACGCCGCCGCCCAGCCCACGCCATGAAGTTCCAACCCGACCGCCCGGAGGGGCCCAATGTGATCCATGCCGCGACGCGCTCCTCGGTGTCGATCAGTGGTGTGCCCTACACCAGCAGCGTGATCGTGCCTTCGGATGCCCCCTTGCGGCCCTGGTCGGCCACTCGCCTGAGCGAGCTGACCGCCGAGCACATGGCCGAGATCGTGCCCCTGCAACCCGAACTGGTCATCCTGGGCAGCGGGCCGCAATTGCGCTTTGCCCACCCCTCGGTGCTGCGCCCGCTGATCGACGCCCGCATCGGCGTGGAAACCATGGACACTGTGGCGGCCTGCCGCACCTACAACATCCTCGTCTCCGAGGGCCGCCGGGTGGTGGCCGCCCTGTTGATCCACGACTAAAACCCTGCAGAAGCCTCCCCTTTTCGGGGGGTTGACCCCATGCCTCGGGGATGGACGTCAGGAGGATTTATAATTGGTTGGCTAAGCACACGCAAGTCGCACACGCAGGTAGAAGAGATCTAGAGAGAACATGACACCCGCCCTCAACAAACCTTTGCCGGAATTTGAAGCTGTTGCCACGGGCGGAGTGAAGTTCACCCCGCAGGCCTTCCATGGCCAGACCGTGATCCTGTACTTCTATCCGAAGGACCACACCCCCGGTTGCACGACCGAGGCCATGCAGTTCCGCGACAAGCATAAAGAGTTTGTCAAAGCGGGAGCCGTGATCTTTGGGGTTTCGCGTGACAACCTCACGTCTCACGACAAGTTCAAGGAAAACCTCGAGTTGCCTTTCGAGCTGATCGCCGACACCGAAGAAAAGCTCTGCCACATGTTCGGCGTGGTCAAGAACAAGATCATGTACGGCAAGAAGGTCAAGGGCATCGAGCGCAGCACCTTCCTGATCGACGCCAGCGGCGTGCTGCGTGCCGAATGGCGCGGCATCAAGGTCGCCGGCCATGTGGACGACGTGCTCGCGGCCGTCAAAGATGCCAAGAAGCAGGCAGCCTGATCGAGCCATGAAGGGGATGTGACGACAACGTCACATCATGCGCCTGTTGTGATGCGTCGACATCCATATCGACCCCGATGGCAGCAGGCACAGAGTGTGCATAATCGATCGCATGCATCTGGGTAGTCACCGACATCACGTTGACCCGCAATCCCCGTCGACCCAAGTCCACGGGGACACCCCCTCCGAGGCCGCACAGCCTGCTGTGCGGCCTTTTTGTTTGTGCTTTGCCTGAACAACCACGGAACGCCAACATGCCTCTTCCCAAGCCGCCTGCCAAACGTGCCGACATGCTGAGCGCTGCCGATTTCGAATCGCAGCCCAAACCCGCCAAGAGCGCCAAGCGCAGCAGCAAAGCCACCCCACCCGCGCGCGTCTCTCAGCCCCCCGTGCTGGAGCTCGTGACTCGCCCCGTGGTGGCCGACACCACACCCAAACGCACCACTGCGGTGCCCACCACCCCAGCCAACCGCCCCGTGGGCAGCCCGGTGGCCGAGCGCACCGACAGCGGCAGCCCTTCTCGCACCTCGGCCGCACCGGCCGCTGCGCCCACTGTCCGGACTGGCCCGCAGGGTGCATCGCGCCGCCGCAAGTCCACCGGACCGGCCAAGCTCTTCGTGCTCGACACCAATGTGCTGATGCATGACCCGATGTCGCTCTTCCGCTTCGATGAGCATGACATCTATCTGCCGATGATCACGCTGGAAGAGCTCGACAACCACAAGAAGGGCATGAGCGAAGTGGCTCGCAATGCCCGCCAGGTCAGCCGCGACCTGGACGCACTGGCGGCCGACATGAGCAACCGTGCTCAGCAGGACCCGGCCGCCGGGATCGAGCTGTCCAAGACCGGCCACGTCGAGGCCGGTGGCAAGCTCTACTTCCAGACCACCGGCATGTCGGTGGAGCTGCCCTCGGGCCTGCCCCAGGGCAAGGCTGACAACCAGATCCTGGGCGTGGTCCAGGCCCTGCGCGACATGCATCCCGGCCGTGAAGTGGTGCTGGTGTCCAAGGACATCAACATGCGCATCAAGGCCCGCGCCCTGGGTCTGTCGGCCGAGGACTACTTCAATGACAAGACCCTGGAAGACGGCGACCTGCTCTACACCGGCGTCATGGCCCTGCCCGCGGACTTCTGGGAGCGCAATGGCAAGGGCATGGAGAGCTGGCAGCAAGGCGGCATCACCTACTACCGCATCAGCGGCCCCACGGTGCCCCTGCTGCTGGTCAACCAGTTCGTCTACCTAGAAGCGCCCGGTGCCGCCCCCTGGTATGGCAAGGTCACCGAGATCACCGGCAAGAGCGCCGTGCTGCGCACCCTCAAGGACTACGCCCACGCCAAGAACGGCGTCTGGGGCGTGACGGCCCGCAACCGCGAGCAGAACTTCGCACTGAACCTGCTGATGGACCCCGAATGCGACTTCGTGACGCTGACGGGATCGGCCGGCACCGGCAAGACGCTGATGACTCTGGCCTCGGCCCTCAGCCAGGTGCTCGACGAGCGCCGCTACACCGAGATCATCGTCACCCGGGTCACCGTGCCCGTAGGCGAGGACATCGGCTTCCTGCCCGGCACCGAGGAAGAGAAGATGTCGCCCTGGATGGGCGCACTGGACGACAACCTCGAAGTGCTGGCCCGCAGCGACAACAGTGCGGGCGAATGGGGCCGCGCTGCCACCAATGAGTTGGTGCGCAGCAAGATCAAGATCAAGAGCATGAACTTCATGCGCGGGCGCACCTTCCTCAACAAGTTCGTCATCATCGACGAAGCGCAGAACCTCACGCCCAAGCAGATGAAGACCCTGATCACGCGCGCAGGCCCCGGCACCAAGATCATCTGCCTGGGCAACCTGGCACAGATCGACACGCCCTATCTGACCGAGGGCAGCTCGGGCCTGACCTACGCCGTGGACAAGTTCAAGGGCTGGCCGCATGCCGGCCATGTGACGCTGGCGCGTGGCGAGCGCTCGCGCCTGGCCGACTTTGCCTCGGAGGTGCTGTGAGCACCCTCTGATGCAGCCTGGATCGACGGGGCCTGCTTCTCTACCCACTCAGGGCGCCGCAAGGCGCCCTTTTTCATTCATACCCCCCGCAAGCAGGGGGCATTTCACCTGGCACAAGTTAACGCTCTCTAGCGTGAACCCTCGTTTTTGATTTGAACAACCATTGCAGAATTCATGTGAATTAGACAGGAAACACCACATGTCCCCGAGCAGCCTTGGGTCCTTTTTCTCCAGCAACGCGGTCTACCTGCTCGCGTTCGGCCTGCTGCTGGGCCTGCTGACCGCCGCGCTGGCCGCCTTGCTGCGCTGCCGGGTGAGCTGGCTCCACAACTGGCTCAGCCTGGGACGCCTGAGTGATCTGGTGCTCTCCAGCGATCCCTCGCAGAAGGTGCTGGGCATCCGCTTTCTGGTGGGTTGGGCCAACTGCATCGTCGGGGTGGCGGCCTTGAACTTCGGGGCTGCCAAGGGTTTGGTCAACGTGGAAGGCACCCGCCATCTGACTGTGTGCGCCATGGTGGCACAGGCGATCTGGTACGCCGTCATCCGCAGCGGCTGGAACAAGCGCTTCGATGACCCCTCCCTGTCCGGCCCCATGCGGGCCACCGTCATCGTCTTTCTGGCCTGGGGCTATGTGATCGGGGGGCCAGGTCGTCCCGTCGCGCTGATGCTGCTGTTCATGATGCTGATGTTCAGCATGTTCACCGGCACATCCC
>NZ_DASUIT010000020.1:0-23545 GCF_036279655.1 Aquabacterium sp.
GTTTGCCGACAAGCCGCACAACTGGAAGCCGCTGGTGTACTGCTGGCGTGGCGGCCTGCGCAGCGGCTCCATGGTGACCTGGTTCAGGCTGGTGGGCTGGGATGCCCAGCAGCTCAACGGCGGCTACAAGCGCTGGCGTCAGCACGTGATGGCCACCCTCGAGGCGCTGTGCCCGCGCCTGCAGTTGCAGGTGATCAGCGGTGCCACCGGCAGTGCCAAGACACGCCTGCTCCATGTGCTGGCCAGTGAAGGTGCCCAGGTGCTCGACCTGGAAGGCCTGGCGCGCCACAAGGGCTCGCTGCTGGGCGCCGTGCCCGGGCAGGCCCAGCCCTCACAGAAGGCATTCGAGACGGATCTGGCCACGGTCATCGAGGGGCTGGATCTCGACCGACCGGTGTTTGTCGAGGCCGAAAGCCGCAAGATCGGGCGCATCGCCTTGCCCACGGTCCTGATCGAGCGCATGCGCGCCAGTCCCTGCATCGAGGTGTCGGCGTCGCCTCAGGCGCGTCTGGCCTTCCTGCTGAAGGACTATGCCTACCTGGGGGACGATGGCCAGGCACTGGCGGCCTTGTTCGAGCCACTGCGGGCCCTGCACAGCCGCGACACCATCGAGCGCTGGCAGGCCTGGGCCCGCGAAGGCGCACTGCCGCCATTGTTCGACGAGCTGATGCGCCTGCACTACGACCCCTCGTATGCCCGCTCCCAGGCGCAGCATTTTCACCAGTGGGCACAGCGCCGGCAGATCGACTGCATGACGCTGGACGACGAGGCCCTGCGGCGGGTGGCACCGCAGGTGCTGAACGCCAGCGCCGCGGTGTCGTCGGCGTGAGTGCCTGAGCTCAGTTGGCCAGCTTGCGGCTCAGACGGGTCGCCAGCTTGTTCACATTGTTGAGCGACAGCAGGTGGGCGTGGATCCAGCCCAGCGCGCCGGTGCTGAACAACTCCTGGATGATCTTGGCGTCCAGTTTGCGCAGGCGGTCTTCATCGACCACCTTGAAGCCGTTGAGGTTGAAACGCTGCTCGCCCAGCTTGAAGTCGATGTTGCGCTCGACCAGCAGGTCCAGCTCGACCAGGCGCTTGACAAAGGCCGCGGTGCGTTGCATGTCGGTGTGAAAGTCCAGCAGGAATTTCTCCAACTGCTTCAGGTAAGGCGTGTCCTTGCCTTCGGCGTCGAACAGGGCCTCGCCTTCCTTGTCATTGAGGCCATCGAAGGCGCTGTCCACGCAGACCGTCAGCTGGTTCTGGCCGGCTTGTTCGGCCAGCACGAAGGGGTAGCGGCGGATGAAGGCGGGCAGGTAGCTGTTGGGGTCCCAGCGGCCTTCGCCATCGATGTAGAGGTTGTCCTTGTCGCGCAGGCCCACCACGGCCACCATGGTGTGCTGCTCACCCGAGCTCACGAACACGCAGGGGAAATCCAGCGCGGCCAGGGGCAGCTCGGTCACGGCCAGCAGCAGCGAGTTGGTCTCGCGCGCGAAGGACAGGTGCTTGTCACTGGCCTTGATGCGCAACTGGCGGTGCTGTTCGCGGTTGATCGGCGTGATTTTGTCGTACATCAGCAATGTCTTCATGGGCTTTTCCTGAGAAAGCAAATCGAGCTTGAATGCGCAGCATAGCGCGTTCGCATGACGCTCTTGCGATAATCCACCCCGTGACTGTACTGACGCTGCGCGCCCGCTGGGCCCTCTACCTCGATCTGATCCGCTGGAGCCGGCCCCAGGGCTGGCTGCTGCTGCTGTGGCCCACCTTGTCGGCCTTGTGGCTGGCCGCGGGGGGCTTTCCGGGCTGGCACCTGATCCTGGTGTTCACGCTGGGCACCATCCTGATGCGCTCGGCCGGTTGTGCCGTCAACGACATTGCTGACAAGGATTTCGATCGCCACGTCAAGCGCACGGCCGAGCGGCCCATCACCAGTGGCCGGGTGTCGGTCAAGGAGGCGCTGGCCGTGGGGGCCGTGCTGGCCCTGCTGTCGTTTGCGCTGGTGCTGAGCACCAATGTGCTGACCATCGCCATGTCCTTTGGGGCCCTGGCCATCACGGCCGCCTACCCCTATGCCAAGCGCTTTGTGTCCATGCCGCAGGCCGTGCTGGGGCTGGCCTTCAGCTTTGGCATTCCCATGGCGTATGCGGCGGTGCGCAGCGAGGTGCCTGTCGAGGCCTGGTGGCTGGTGGCGGGCAATCTGGCCTGGGTGCTGGCTTACGACACCGAATACGCCATGGTCGATCGCGATGACGATCTCAAGATCGGCATCCGCACCTCGGCCATCACCCTGGGGCGTGCCGATGTGCTGGGCGTGGGCCTGTTTTACGCCACCAGCCTCTTGTGCTGGGCCCAGGTGGCCCAACGGGCCGGGCTGGGCATGCCCTTCTGGGCGGGCTGGGCCATGGCCAGTGTGCAGGCCGTAGGCCATGTCTGGCTGATCCGGGGGCGGGATCGGGAATCCTGCTTCGCGGCCTTCCGCATGAACCACTGGCTGGGCGCCGCGCTGTTTGCCGGGGTGCTGGCCCACAGCCTGATGGGGCCGGGGGCCTGAGGGCCGGTCAGCGACCGAACTCGTCGCCCAACTCGCCCGCGCGGTGTTCTGCCGCGCGCATGGCCTGCACGAACGCAGCCTTGACGCCTGCGGCTTCCATGTGGCTCAGCGCGGCATAGGTGGTGCCTCCCTTGGAGGTGACCTTCTCGCGCAAGGTGGCGGGGCTGTCCTCGGACTGGCTGGCCAGGGCGGTGGCGCCGCCAAAGGTGGCCAGGGCCAGGGTGCGGCCTTGCGCGGGGCTCAGGCCCATGTCGCTGGCGGCCTGCATCATGGCTTCGATGAAATAGAACACATACGCCGGGCCGGAGCCCGACAGGGCGGTCACGGCGTCCAGTTGAGGCTCGGCTTCGACCCACAGCGACTGCCCGGTGGGGGCCACCAGGGCCTCGATCTCGGCGCGCTCGCCCGGGCTGACCTCGGCGCGGGCGAACAGTCCGGTCATGCCCTGGCCGACCAGGGCCGGGGTGTTGGGCATGGCGCGCACGATGCGGGGGGTGCCCAGCCAGCGGGCCATGTCGTCGGTGCGCAGTCCGGCCATCACGCTGTAGTGCAGGGCGCCCGCCGTGTGGGCGGCGCAGCTCTGCGCCGCTTCCTTGAACTGCTGGGGCTTGACGGCCCAGACCACCAGGCTGGCGTCTGCCAGGGTGACGTCGGGGGCGGCCTGGGTGCGCAGGCCCTGGGCTGCCAGGCGCTCGCGCTGCGCCTCGCTGGGATCGACCACGAGGATCGAGTCCGGGGCGCGGCCCTGGCGCAGCAGCCCGCCGATGATGGCGGTGGCCATGTTGCCGCCGCCGATGAATGCGATCAAGGTAGAGGTGTTCATGGGCGTGATCATGCCTCAGCGGCTGCCAAAGAGCGCCGTGCCCACCCGTACCATGGTGGCCCCTTCGGCGATGGCGGCCTCCAGATCGGCGCTCATGCCCATGGACAGGGTGTCCAGCGCCAGTCCGTCGGCCACCAGTTGCTCGAACAGCACCTTCAGGGCGTGGTGGGCGCGTTGCTGGGCGGCCTCATCGGGGGTCGGGGCGGGCAGGGCCATCAGCCCCCGCAGGCGCAGGCGTGGCAAGGCTGCCACAGCCCGGGCCAGGGCGGGCACCTCGGCGGGCGCGGCGCCGCTCTTGCTGTCCTCGCCGCTGGTATTGACCTGGATGAGCACATTCAGCGGGGGCAGGGCCTCAGGGCGCTGCTCGCTCAGGCGCTGGGCGATCTTGAGCCGGTCCACGCTCTGCACCCAGTCGAAGTGCTCGGCCACCACGCGGGTCTTGTTGCTCTGCAGGGGGCCGATCAGGTGCCACTGCAGTTGCGCGCGCACGTCGGACAGGGCCTGGATCTTGTCCAACGCCTCCTGCACATAGTTCTCGCCAAAGGCGCGCAGACCGCAGTCCAGGGCGGCCCGCACGGTCTCTGGCCCGAAGGTTTTGCTCACCGCCAGCAGGCTGACCGACCCGGCGGGCCGGTGATAAGTCAAACAAGCCTGTTCTATCCGCTTACTCACACGTTGTAGGTTCTGCTCGATCATCGCGATAATGGTCCGGTCATACACGAAACGGGCGTCAGGCCGATCATCCATGGACATCACCCAACTGCTTGCGTTTTCCGTCAAGAACAAGGCATCCGACCTGCACTTGTCGGCCGGCTTGCCGCCCATGATCCGTGTCAACGGTGACGTGCGGCGCATCAATGTGGACCCGCTGGACCACAAGACGGTGCACGACATGGTGTACGACATCATGAACGATTCGCAGCGCAAGGCCTACGAAGAGACGCTCGAGTGCGACTTTTCCTTCGAGATCCAGGGGCTGGCCCGCTTTCGTGTCAATGCCTTCAACCATAACCGAGGTTCGGGCGCGGTCTTCCGCACCATTCCCAGCAAGATCCTGACCCTGGAGCAGCTCAATGCGCCCAAGGTGTTCGGCGATCTGGCACTCAAGCCGCGCGGCCTGGTGCTGGTGACGGGCCCCACCGGCTCGGGCAAGTCGACCACCCTGGCGGGCATGGTCAACCACCTCAATGAGACCGAATACGGCCACATCCTGACGGTGGAAGACCCCATCGAATTCGTGCATGAGTCCAAGAAGTGCCTGATCAACCAGCGTGAGGTCGGCCCTCACACCCTGAGCTTTGCCAATGCCCTGCGCTCGGCCCTGCGTGAAGACCCGGACGCCATCCTCGTGGGTGAAATGCGCGATCTGGAGACCATCCGCCTGGCCCTGACCGCCGCAGAAACCGGCCACCTGGTGTTCGGCACCCTGCACACCTCCAGTGCCGCCAAGACCATCGACCGGATCGTCGACGTCTTCCCCGCAGCTGAAAAGGACATGGTGCGTGCCATGCTGTCGGAGTCCCTGCAGGCGGTGATCTCCCAGACCTTGTGCAAACTCAAGGACGGTTCGGGCCGTGTCGCGGCGCATGAGATCATGATCGGCTCGTCCGCGATTCGCAACCTGATCCGTGAAAACAAGATCGCCCAGATGTACTCGGCCATTCAGACCGGCAACAATGTGGGCATGCAGACACTGGATCAGAACCTGACGGATCTCGTGCGTCGCAATGTCATTTCGCCCGCGGAAGCGCGTGCGAAGGCCAAATTCCCGGAGAACTTCCCGGGCTGATCACCTTGACCCTCGGAACCCTGGGATGAAGAGCTTGTTCGATCGCATCATCGGCGCGCCAGCGGCCTCCGGCAAGGCCCCCGCTGCTGACGACGAAGGCTTTTTCTCCACCCAGTTCATGGAGCGGCCCGAGTCCGTTCGGGCCACTTCCGCCTGGACGGCGCGCGCACTCGTGGTGGGCGCCCACAGCCTTGCCCCGGCGGTCGGGCTGGCCGCCCTGGAAAAGGTCTGGGGATCCGATCACTTCTTTGCGGCCCTGGATGGCATCGAGCGCCAGAAGCTGTCCGAGTGTCTGGAGTTCGTCACGGTGCCGGCCGGGCGCGAACTGATGGTGCAGGACGAAAAGGGGGACTACGCCCTGATCGTGCTCAATGGCGTCGTGGCGGTGGATCGGCTGCAACCCGCCGGCGGCCGGGCCCGTCTGGCCGAGGCCCGCGATGGCGATGTCATCGGCGAGATGTCGCTGGTGGATGCCGGCGCGCGGTTCGCGTCCTGCGTCACCCTGAGCCCCTGCACGCTGGCCGTGGTCACCGGCGAGGCCCTGGACGATCTGTCCATCGAGGAGCCCCGCCTGGGCATGGCGATGCTGGCCTCCATGGCGCGTCGCCTGTCCCTGCGGACCCGGCAACTGAGTGCCCGACTGTCGGCCCTGCTGACCTCGGGTTAGAGTCATTCACATTCTTCAATGTATTGGGGACCCATTTCATGGAACGCGATCAGGCCTCGAAATTCATCACCGACCTGCTCAAGCTGCTGATCGCCCGTGGCGGCTCGGATTTGTTCCTCACGGCGGATTTCCCTCCGGCCGTCAAGGTGGACGGCAAGATCACCAAGGTGTCGCCGCAGCCGCTGACCTCGCAGCACACCCTGGCGCTGGCGCGTTCCATCATGAACGACAAGCAGGCCGCCGAGTTCGAGCGCACCAAGGAATGCAACTTCGCCATCTCGCCCGGCGGGGTGGGGCGCTTTCGAGTCAATGCCTTCGTGCAGCAAGGCCATGTCGGCCTGGTCTTGCGGGTGATCCCGCAGCAGTTGCCCACCATCGACGGCATGGGCATGCCCCAAGTGCTCAAGGACGTCGTGCTCACCAAGCGCGGTCTGGTCATCCTGGTGGGGGCCACGGGTTCGGGCAAGTCGACCACGCTGGCCGCCATGGTGGACCACCGCAACGAGAACACCTACGGCCACATCATCACCATCGAGGATCCGGTCGAGTTCGTGCATCCGCACAAGAACTGCATCGTGACCCAGCGCGAGGTGGGCCTGGACACCGACGGCTGGGACATTGCGCTCAAGAACACCTTGCGTCAGGCCCCCGATGTGATCCTGATGGGCGAAATCCGCGACCGCGAGACCATGGAACACGCGGTGGCCTTCGCCGAAACCGGTCACCTCTGCCTGGCCACCCTGCACGCCAACAGCTCCAACCAGGCGCTGGACCGCATCATCAACTTCTTCCCTGAAGAGCGTCGCGCCCAGTTGCTGATGGACCTCTCGCTCAATCTGCGCGCCCTGGTGTCCCAGCGACTGCTGCCCCGCCAGGAAGGCAAGGGACGTGTGGCTGCCGTCGAGATCCTGCTCAACTCGCCCCTGATCAGCGACATGATCTTCAAGGGTGAGGTCGGCGAGATCAAGGAGATCATGAAGAAGTCGCGCGAGCTGGGCATGCAGACCTTCGACCAGGCGCTCTACGATCTGTACGAGGGCAACTACATCACCTTCGAGGATGCGCTGCGCAACGCCGACTCGGTCAATGACCTGCGTCTGCAGATCAAGCTCAACAGCCACCGCGCCCGCAATGCCGATCTGTCGGCAGGCACCGAGCACATGAAGATCGTCTGATGAGCAGGCGCTCGGGCGGGTCGGTGTGGCTGTACTGGCTCTGCAGCCTGTGGCTGATGTGTCTGAGTGGTTGCATCGAATCCGAGCCCGATCGGGCCTTTGAAGTGCGCCGCGCCGAGTTCACGGTGCTCAAGGGGCCCGATGCCGGGCGTGTGACCCAGGTCACCCTGCCTGACGGCTGGGACTATCAGAGACCGCCTCGCTCGGGCCTGGCCGAGTATCGGTTCGACGTTCCCCGGCAGGCCTTCGCGCGCGGGCAACCCAGTCTGTATCTGCCCAAGGTCGGCAATGCCTTCGAGGTCTACGTGCAGGGACGGGAAGTCTTCAGCAGCGGCGGCTTCGGTGAGCAGGGCGGCGAGACACGGCGATCGCGTCCCCAGCTCGTGCCATTGGGGCCTCTGCCAGCGGGCGACCCGGTGCGAGTCGTCATCCGTCTGGAGGGCGGCAGCCTGACTCTGGCAGGCCTCTCCCATGTCTTTGCCGGAGACCGTGCTCAACTGGAGCGCGCCTACCTCGTCAAATCCTTCTTCTACGCCGATGCGACCTTGCTGGTGGCGGTGGCCTGCCTCAGCATGGGACTGCTGGCCCTGCTGGTCTGGACGCGGGTGCGCGACCCCCTGTACCTGCTCTTCGGCCTGGCCGCCGTGATCTGGGCCTGGCGGACCTCGACCCCTGGGCAGACGGTGTTGTGGATGACCCCCTGGCTGTGGAGCTATGTGTTCCTGGCCAGCTATGGCTGGTTCGTGGCTCTGATCTCCCTGTATGTGGTGGGGGTCTGTCGCCTGCAATGGCAGGGCTGGCCGCGCCTGCTGTGGGGCTACTTTGGTGTGGTCACCGTGTTCTTTGCCCTGGCCGTGCTGTTCAACTGGCACTTCCTGCGCACCATCTTCAACACCTTGAACCTGGCCATCGTGATCGCCTTGTGTGTGGCCCTGGTGTGGCAGGCGCGTCGCCAGCCGTCGCAGGAGCTCACCTTGCTGGGGGGCGCAGGTCTGCTCACCTTGCTGGCGGGGGGGCGGGATTGGTGGATGAACAACTTTGATGCCGACCGTTACGCCAACCAGACCTGGGCGCGCTATGCCGTGCTGTCCTTCATGGCCGTGATGGCCTGGATGCTGGTGGATCGCCTGGTCAAGCTGCAGCGCGAAACCGCCCAGCTCAATCTGGAGCTTGAGGACAAGGTGCGTCAGAGGGAGGCCGAACTGGCCGCCCTGTTCGAGCGGCAGCGCGAGCAGGACATGGTCCAGGCAGCCACCTCGGAGCGCGAGCGCATCGTGCGCGAGATGCATGACGGCATCGGGGGGCAGTTGATGACCGTGCTGCGCGGCGTCGAGCGCGGGGCCTTCAGCCAGGAACGGGTGGCTGAGGTGCTGCAGGAAAGTCTGGACGATCTGCGCCTGATCATTGATGCCTCCAGCGCGCACCGTGAACTGGTCCCGGCGCTGGCGGCCTGGCGTCATCGCTGGGATGCCCGTCTGGAGGCGCTGGGCATTGATCTGGACTGGTCTCTGGACGATGCCTTGATGGGGCTGGTGCTGCCACCTGACACCGTGCTGCAGATCATGCGCATCCTGCAGGAGGCGGTGATCAATGCGGTCAAGCACGCACGCACCAGCCGCATCCAGGTCGAGGCACGGGCTCTGCCCAAGGGTTTGCAGTTGCGTGTGGGGGACTTTGGGGCGGGCTTTGACGTGACTGCCCTGGACGATCCGTCCCGCTCGGCCGGGCGCCACGGCCTGAAGTCCATGCGGGCCCGGGCGCAGGCCATCGGGGCGACCTTGTCCATGCTCTCGGCGCCCGGGCAGGGCACCACGGTGCTGCTCGTCTGGCCCGCCATGACGGGCAGCGACACCCCGTCAGTGGATCAGGCCACGCCGTGAGGCTTCAAGGGCAGCCTCGGCGCGGCTGCAAATGCCCAGCTTGCGATAGACATCGCGCACATAGGTGTTGACGGTGTTGACCGTGATGCTCAGCAGACGGGCGATTTCAGCGGCCTTGTAGCCCTTGCCGATCAGGCGCAGGATGTCCACCTCGCGCTCGGTGAGGCGGATGTCGCCCTCCTGCCCATCGGTCGGCGGGGCCTGTTCGTGCTGGCGGAAGTGCTGCAGCACCCGCATCGCGATCGAGGGTGACAGGGGCGGCTCGCCCTGCTCGATGCGGCGCAGCTGCGCCTCCACCACGGCACGTGGTTGAGACTTGAGCACATAGCCACAGGCGCCCGCCTGCAGAGCCGGGAACACATGGCTGTCATCGTCATGGATGGTGGCCACCACGACCAGGGTGCCCTGGCGGGACAGGCTGCCGATCAACTCCTGCGCCGTGCCGTCGGGCAGGCTCCAGTCGACCAGGGCCAGATCGTGCCGCCGGCTGCTCATCCTGGCGCGCGCTTCCTGCAAGGTCGCGGCGGTGTCCACGCTGAGCAGGGAGGGCAGTGCCCGAGGCAGGACATCGGCCAGCCACTGCCGGGGCTCGTCCAGGTCTTCAACGATGAGGGCGCTGTGGTGGGGCATCGTCGGATTCTTTCACGGGCCATGTCGGGGTGACACTCCCAGTTCCCGGGGGGCTGCGACAATCTGCCCGCCATTGTTTTTCAAGGTGTTTCATGATCGCAGCCGACAAATCCTACGCCTCCGTGACCCCTCAGCGCATCGCCTTCATCGGGCTGGGCACCATGGGCGCCCCCATGGCGGCGCATTTGCAGGCAGCGGGGCATGAGCTCACGGTCTTCAATCGCACCCCGGGCAAGGCCCAGGCCTGGGTGGACGAGTGTGGGGGCCGGCTGGCCGCCACTCCCGCAGCGGCGGTCGAGGGGGCCAGCATCGTGGTGTCCTGCGTGGGCAATGACGACGATCTGCGCGAGGTCGTCACGGGTGCGCAAGGCGGCCTGCCGGCGATGGCGGCGGGCGCGGTATGGGTCGACCACACCACCACGTCGGCCGCTGTGGCGCGTGAACTGGCCGAGGCGGCGCGCCAGCGCGGCTGTGCCTTCATCGACGCACCGGTGTCCGGCGGCAATCTGGGGGCCATCCAGGGTGTGCTCACCGTGATGTGCGGCGGTGATGCGGCTGCCTTCGCGCAGGTGGCGCCCGTGCTGGAAGCCTATGCCCGCGCGGTGACCCATGTCGGTGAGGCAGGCTCGGGGCAGTTGGCCAAGATGGTCAACCAGATCTGCGTGGCGGGCTTGTTGCAGGGCCTGGCAGAGGCCCTGGCCTTTGGCCAGCAGGCCGGGCTGGACATGCACCAGGTGCTGGGCGTGATCTCGCAGGGGGCCGCCAGCAGCTGGCAGATGGTCCATCGCGGTCCGACCATGGTCGATGACCGCTTTGATTTCGGCTTTGCCGTGGACTGGATGCGCAAGGACCTGGGCCTGTGCCTGGACGAGGCCCGGCGCCAGGGCGCGGTGTTGCCCACCACGGCCCTGATCGACCAGTTCTATGCCGATGTGCAGCGCATGGGCGGCGGACGCTGGGACACGTCCAGCCTGATCAAACGCCTGCGGCCCACCTCGTCATGAGCTGAGCCGCAGCGCCTGCCCGATTCACTTCGGGCTGCTGGCCGGTGCCGCTGGCTGCTTGCGTGCGAGTTCTTCCTCGCTGATGATGTGCAGCACCTTGATCACCTTCTGCACGCCGCTGACGGTGGAGGCCAGCTCGGCCGCCCGCGTGGCTTCGCGCTCGGTCACCAGACCCATGAGGTAGACCTCGCCGCGCTCGACCACCACCTTGAAGGCATTGGCCTGCAGGTCCCGCGCATCCACGAAGGTGGCCTTGACCTTGGCCTGCACGATGATGTCGCTGCCGCGGCTGGCCATGGACGCATTGCCCATGAGCGCCAGCTCATTGACCACAGAGCGCACATTCTCCGTGCGGGCCACCACCTGCTCGACCGTCAGCTTGTCGGCCTCGCTGGGCACCTCGCCCGTGATCAGGGCGACGCGGTTGTAGGACGTCACGTTGACATGACCGCGCTCACCCATGGCCTCTCGGACCCGGCTGGCCGCCTTGAGCTCGATCCCCTGGTCTTCAACCTGAGCGCCCGAAGTGCGGCGATCCGTCACCATGAAGGCCCCCCCCACCGCGCCGCCCAGCACCAGGGGGGCGCAGCCGCTCAGGGTGGTGGCCGCCAGCAGTGCCGCTGTCAGGATCAGTCCGGCGGGATGTTTCGTCAGATTCATCAAAGCTCCTCTCCGAGCAGGTGGGCATCCACCGCTTCCGTCAAACCATGCACGGCCAGCCAGGCCGTGCTGAACAAGGTGGTGGGCTGGCGTCCTGGCAGAGGCACCCAGACATCGGTGTCACGCACCATCGGCCCCAGCACCGATGCCGCTTCGCCACTGACCACCACCAAGGTGAGATCCATCTCCTGCGCCGTGGCCGTGGCGATGGCCAGCTCACCTTCATCGCGCTCCAGCGAGAACGCCAGCCAGACATCGCCCGGATGGGCCAGTGCTCGGACCTGGGCATCCAGATGGCCCGGGATCACGGACTGGCCCGGTCCCCAGTCTCCCGAGACGGCCACGGCCGCCAGCGGCGGGCGAGGACGGCCTGAGCCATGGATCAACAGATGAGCCGCCTGACGGGCCAGCCATGCGCCCTCCGCTTCACCGGCGCACAGCACCTTGCCGCCGCTGGTGAGGCAGTGGACGATGGCCTGGGCCGCGGCATGCAGATGGTGGGCCAGCCGGTCAGAGGTCTGATAGAGGCCATCGGCTGCCTCGACAAAGGCTTGCTGCAAGAAAGGAGGGGTCATGGAAGGGTCGGACATGGCTGTCGATGATAAGGGCAAGACCCACTGGCTCCGTGTGTTCAGTCCTGGGCCGTGAACGCAGCCGGGATCCAGGTCAGCGTCTCGCCGTCGATGGCCACGACATCGAATCGGCAGGGGGGCAACTGGGGCAGGGTCATCAGGTAATGGCGTGCGCCCAGAATGCAACGGCGCTGCTTGCCCAGGCTCACCGAAGCGGCCGCACCTCCGTGGTCATGGCGGCTGCGCTGGCGGACTTCGACGAACACCAGCGTGCCATCCACCGTGCACATGATCAGGTCCACCTCGGCTCCGCGGGCACCCGGTCCGCGCGCCACCCGATAATTGCGGTGCACCAGGCGCAAGCCCTGGGCTTCCAGATAGGCCAGTGCCTGGCCTTCCGCCACATCTCCCCGGGATTTAGTCGTGACCGTCGATGCCAACATGCTTCTCCAGACCGCCGCCATGGCTGCGGGCGGTCAACAGTATCCCGCAGGAGCCCTGTACGTCGTGGGCACGCCCATCGGCAATCTGGCCGACATCACCTTGCGGGCCATCCATGTGTTGTCCCTGGTCGACAGCGTGGCCTGCGAGGACACGCGCATGACCCAGCGCCTGATGCAGCACCTGGGCCTGAGCAAGCGGCTGATCTCGGTGCATGAGCACAACGAGAACGAGGCCGCGCAAGGCGTGGTGGCCGCGCTGCAGGCGGGGCAGCGCGTGGCCTATGTCAGTGATGCGGGCACGCCCGGGGTGTCCGACCCCGGCGCCCGTCTGGTGCGGGCCGTGGCAGCGGCAGGTCTGCGCACGCTCCCCATCCCGGGTGCCAGTGCCCCCGTGTCCATCGTCTCCGTGGCGGGCGATGTGGTGGCCCAGGGCTTCACCTTTGCAGGCTTCCTGCCCACCAAGGCAGCGGCCCGGCGTGAGGCGCTGGAGGCCCTGCGGCGCGCCAGCGCGGCGGTGGTGTTGTTCGAGTCTCCCCACCGAGTGCAGGACTTGGCGCGTGACCTGGAGGCGCTCGATCCTGCTCGGCTGGTCACGGTGGGCCGTGAATTGACCAAGCAGTTTGAAGAAGTCGCCACCATGCCGTGCGCGGCCCTGCCTCACTGGCTGGAGGGCGGGCAGCGCCAGAAAGGCGAGTTCGCACTGGTGTGGCATGCGCAGGGCCTTGACCCCGACGCGGCGGATGCGGCTGCCATTCCCTTGCCGGTGCAGGAGATCCTGACCGTCTTGTCGGACACCTTGCCCGTCAAGGAGGCGGCCCGCCTGCTGTCTGAAGTGACAGGTTTGTCACGCAATCGGCTGTACCAGGCGGTGCTGGACCTGCGTCAGGGCGACAAGGCGCAGGAGTCTGACGCCCTGGGCTAATGTGGGCCCATGAATGCGGGGGCAGGCTAACCCTGCCGTCGAGGGCTTCCCCTAGGGGGGGTGTGACTTGTGCCTCGAATAATCAGTTGTAACAGCACGTTTGCTGTGACTACAGAGGAGAAGACGCATGAACACACTGACTATCCGCCGTATTGCCGTGGCAGCCGCCACCGCCGCCGTGGCCATGACGGCCGTGGCCGACGCCAACGCCGCCTGCTCGATCTTCAACACGAAGGCCAAGACCAAGTACCCCGTGGTGCTGGTGCATGGCTTCATCGGGTTTGACAACATCGCAGGTGTGGTCAACTACTTCTACCAGATCCCTGGCGCCATCGAAGACGCCTGCGGCAAGGTCTTCATCGCCCAGGTGAACCCTTCGCAGACCACCGAATACCGCGGTGAAGAGCTCAACAAGCAGCTCGACGCCTGGAAGGCCGCCGCCCCCTGGTACGCCCCGATCAAGAAGTTCAACCTGATCGGCCACAGCCATGGCGGCCCCACCGTCCGCTACGCCGCCGGCACCCGCACCGACATTGCGTCGGTGTCGACCATGTCGGGCACGCATTACGGCTCCAAGGTGGCTGACAAGATCCTGGCAGGCACCACGCCTGACGGCCAATTTGACAAGCTGGCCACGGGCGGTCTGCAACTGATCGGCTGGCTGACCGGCCTGAAGGACTACAAGAGCGCCGACCTGAAGACGGCCCTGGCCGCTCTGAGCTCGCCTGGCGCCGCCGCCTTCAACGCCAAGTTCCCCAACGGTGCCAATGCCGAGGTCCAAGGTGGGCAGTACTTCTACTCCTACGCCGGCAACATGGTCAAGACCAATGGCTGGGACATCTCCGATGCTCTGCTGGCCTACACCGGTGGCCCTGACTACTACGGCACCGAAGCCAACGACGGCCTGGTCTCGCCGCGCGAAGCCAAGTGGGGCAAGCAGATCGACATGGCCCTGCCCTGGAACCACCTGGATGAAATCAACCAGGTGCTGGGCACGATCGGCAAGGACGCACCCGATCCCAAGGCCTACTACGTGACCATGATCAACCGCCTCAAGACCAAGGGTCTGTAAAGCGAGATGGGATGCAGGCGACAGCTTTTGGGCATGTGTCGCCTGCAGCCTGTTTCTGACCCGTGAATCGAGGGGGGGCTAACCCTGGATTCACGGGTTTTCCCAGGCGTTCGGGGAACTTTTCGCGAAAAAAATCACGTTGTGCCATTAATCGCATTGAACGGCAAAGTACTGCCGATTAACGGTGCTCACCGAC
Organism: Aquabacterium sp.; assembly: GCF_036279655.1. Classification (GTDB taxonomy): domain Bacteria; phylum Pseudomonadota; class Gammaproteobacteria; order Burkholderiales; family Burkholderiaceae_C; genus Aquabacterium. The sequence continues at coordinate 14,364 of NZ_DASUIT010000020.1, forward strand.
ACACACACACAACGTAGGACTGATGGAGATACGCATGAACTTCAAAGCTTCGATTCGCTCGATTTCGATGGCTGCTGCCGCCGCGGTGGCTCTGACGGCCGTGGCCGATGCCAACGCCGCCTGCTCGGTGTTCAACACCAAGGCCAAGACCAAGTACCCCGTGGTGCTGGTGCATGGTTTCATCGGTTTTGACAACATCCTCGGTGCCGTCAACTACTTCTATCAAATCCCCGGCGCCATTGAAGACGCCTGCGGCAAGGTGTACATCGCTCAGGTGAACCCTTCGCAGACCACCGAATACCGCGGTGAAGAACTCAATAAGCAACTGGACGCCTGGAAGGCCGCCGCCCCCTGGTACGCCCCGATCAAGAAGTTCAACCTGATCGGCCACAGCCATGGCGGCCCCACCGTCCGTTATGCCGCTGGCACCCGCACCGACATCGCTTCGGTGTCGAGCATGTCGGGCACGCACTATGGTTCCAAGGTGGCAGACAAGATCCTGGCTGGCACCACGCCTGACGGTCAGTTCGACAAGCTGGCCACCGGTGGTCTGCAACTGATCGGCTGGCTGACGGGCGCGACCGATTACAAGAACGCCGACCTGAAGACGGCACTGGTGGCCCTGAGCTCGCCTGGCGCTGCCGCCTTCAACGCCAAGTTCCCCAACGGTGCCAATGCCGAGGTCCAAGGTGGGCAGTACTTCTACTCCTACGCTGGCAACAAGGTCAAGACCAATGCCTGGGACATCTCCGATGCCCTGCTGGCCTACACCGGTGGCCCTGACTACTATGGCACCGAAGCCAACGACGGCCTGGTCTCGCCGCGCGAAGCCAAGTGGGGCAAGCAGATCGACATGGCCCTGCCCTGGAACCACCTGGATGAAATCAACCAGGTGCTGGGCTCCCTCGGCGAGGGTGCGCCCGATCCCAAGGCCTACTACGTGACCATGATCAACCGCCTGAAGAACAAGGGCCTCTGATCAGGGCTGCTGACGAGGGCCGACGCACTCCCGTGCTTTGGCTCTGAGGGCCGGCGCTCTTGCGCCGGCTTTTTTTCTTTGTGGACAGTATCGTGACCCTGAAGGTGAGGGCGGCGCTACCATCGCAAATGAGCTCAGGGTGTATCTTGCGAGTCTTGGAGGCTGAGGATCCAGTATGCAGAATCGGTTGAAGTGGGCTGTCGTGGCCGGTGCTCTGGCATTGGCTGCGGGTGTATGGTGGTGGCAGAGCGGGATGCCGCACGGTGAGTCGACGACGGCCAGTGGTGCCGCAGATGCCCCGTCTGGGCCGGGCTGGTCCGTCATGGGGGGCTCCGGTGATCGCGGCGACACGCCAGCGACCGGGGTGGCTCAGCTGACGCCCGACCAGGTGCGTCAGCGACTGCTGGTGCGCGGTTCGCTGCAAGGCACCGAGCCGTCTGGCGACTGGTGTGTGCGCGATGGCAAGACCCTCGCGCCCTGCAAAGGCCTGCGGGATCGTTTCGAGTACTACATCCTGGGTATTGGCGAAGTCTCCATCGCCGACATCCGCGGTCTGATCGAAGACGAGGCTCGGCGTGAGGTGGGTGAGCGCATCACGGTGTCCATCATGGACATCTTCGACAAGTACTGGCGCATCCGCACCTACGACTGGAAGAACAACTTCATTCAGAGCGATCGCAGTACCTGGATGCCCGTGTTCGAGGAGCAACGCTCAGTGCGCCGCCAGATCCTGGGTCAGCCCTGGGCCGACGCCTTCTTCCAGGACGACGAAAAGCATTTCCAGGACTATTACGCCCAACTGGAGTCGGGGCAGCCTCCGCCGCCACACCCCGGTGAGCCTGTGCCTCAGATGGACCCCGGCAAAGACCCGGCGGCCGTGCGCGCCGAGCGCGTGGCCCGCTATGGCGAGGACGCCGCCAAGCGCCTCGATGAAGTCGATGCCAAATGGGCCGATTGGGACCGTCGACTGGTGGCCGCGCGTGGTGAATGGGAGCGCATCCAGGGGCAGGCCAACCTCTCGGAGACACAGAAGCAGGACGAAATGCAACGCTACGTCGAGGCCAACTTCCAGGACAAGGACCGCCTGCGCGTCCGCGCCTTGCTCAAGCTGCGCTGACCCTGCTGTGGCGAATCTGCCGCCTCTGACACGATTGACAAGGCCGACATCCCACAAGGAGTCGGCCTTCTTCCTACAATGAGCCCATGATTGCCGTCGACGCCACCCTTGCCCGCCTCCAGACCGCCCGCGAACTGCTGCTCGCGCCCTACGGCCTGGACGAATCCACCCTGACCAAGGCCCTCCGGGTCGTCACGGAACACCGTGTCGACGATGCGGACCTGTACTTCCAGTTCACCCGCAGCGAAGGCTGGAGCCTGGAAGAAGGCATCGTCAAGTCCGGCAGCTTCAGCATCGACCAGGGCGTCGGGGTGAGGGCCATCGCGGGCGAAAAGGTCGCCTTCGCCTATTCCGACGACATCACCGAAGCCGCCTTGCTCGATGCGGCACGCACCGTGCGCACCATTGCTTCAGCGGGGCAAAGCCGTCGCGTGAAAGTGGGCGCTCACAAAGTGGCACCCAGCCGCTCCCTCTATCCGGCGCTGGACCCCATTGCCACGCTCGACAGCGCCGCCAAGGTCGCCCTGCTGGAAAAGGCCGAGCGCATGGCCCGCGCCAAGGATCCGCGCGTGGCGCAGGTCATGGCCGGCCTGGGCATGGAATACGACGTGGTGCTGGTGGCCCGCGCCGACGGCACCCTCGCGGCCGACGTGCGCCCCCTGGTGCGCCTGTCCATCACCGTGATCGCCGAGCAGAACGGTCGCCGCGAGGTCGGGTCGTCGGGCGGTGGCGGTCGCTACGGCCTGGCCTATTTCAGCGACGAGCTGATCCAGCAGTATGTGGATCAGGCGGTGCATGCCGCGCTGGTCAACCTGGAAGCCCAGGCTGCACCGGCGGGTGAAATGGCCGTGGTGCTGGGCAGCGGCTGGCCTGGCATCCTGCTGCACGAGGCGGTGGGTCACGGTCTGGAGGGCGATTTCAACCGCAAGGGCTCCAGCGTGTTCTCTGGGCGCATCGGTCAGCGCGTCGCGGCCAAGGGCGTCACGGTGCTGGACGACGGCACCATCGCGGACCGCCGGGGTTCGCTCAACATCGACGATGAAGGGCATGCCACCCAGCGCACCGTGCTGATCGAGGATGGCATCCTCAAAGGCTACATCCAGGACGCCACCAACGCCCGCCTGATGAAGATGATGCCCACCGGCAACGGCCGCCGCGAAAGCTACGCCCACCTGCCCATGCCCCGCATGACCAACACCTACATGCTGGGCGGTGACAAGGATCCGGCCGAAATCATCGCCTCCATCGACCGTGGCCTGTACGCCGTGAACTTCGGTGGCGGCCAGGTCGACATCACCAGTGGCAAGTTCGTTTTTTCTGCCAGTGAAGCCTACTGGGTCGAAAAGGGCAAGATCCAGTACCCGGTCAAGGGCGCGACACTGATCGGCAATGGTCCGGACGCCATGACCCGTGTCAGCATGATCGGCAACGACATGAAGCTGGACAGCGGCGTGGGCACCTGTGGCAAAGAAGGCCAGAGCGTGCCGGTGGGAGTGGGTCAGCCCACGCTGCGCATCGACGGCCTGACCGTCGGCGGCACCGCCTGAACTTTTTTGCAGCCAGGCCTTGACCAAGGCGCACAAACGCGTGCATAATGCAAGGCTTCGCTGAGTAAAGGCTTTTTGTCAGCCTGATCCCTCAGCCGAGACGGTTTGAAGCCAGCGCACTTTCCGGAAGGAGGGTTGCAGTGGTTAAAGGACTGTCAGGGCTGCTGTGGTGGGCGTTCAGACAAACAGTGTTTAGTCAGATCCGCCCATTCCTGTGGGCCCAAGACTGTCCGATCGTTGTTGTGCAGAGGTTGCACAGCCGATGGGTGCAAGTTGGGGTAAAAAATGATCCAAATGCAATCGCGACTTGACGTCGCTGACAACACGGGTGCCAAGAGCGTCATGTGCATCAAGGTGCTCGGTGGCTCTAAGCGTCGTTACGCCGGTATCGGCGACATCATCAAGGTCAGCATCAAAGAAGCTGCGCCCCGTGGCCGCGTCAAAAAAGGCGAGGTTTACAGTGCAGTGGTGGTGCGCACCGCCAAGGGCGTTCGTCGTCAAGATGGTTCGCTCATCAAGTTTGACGGCAATGCCGCCGTGCTGCTGAACACCAAGCTGGAGCCGATCGGCACCCGCATCTTCGGCCCCGTGACGCGTGAACTGCGTAACGAGCGCTTCATGAAGATCGTGTCGCTGGCCCCCGAGGTGCTCTAAGCATCGCTCAGGCAAAGCAAAGGACAGCCCATGAACAAACTCCGTAAAGGCGACCAGGTCATCGTGTTGACCGGCCGCGACAAAGGCAAGCGCGGCGCCATCGCTGCTCGCGTTGATGCCGACTATCTGCTGGTCGATGGTGTGAACGTTGCCAAAAAGCACGTGCGCCCCAACCCCATGAAGGGTACGACCGGCGGCATCGTCGACAAGACCATGCCGATCCACCAGTCCAACGTGGCAATCTTCAATGCCGCTACCGGCAAGGCTGATCGCGTGGGTATCAAGCTCCTGGAAGACGGCAAGAAAGTGCGCGTCTACAAGTCCAGCGGCGAAGAAATCAAGGCTTGATGAGGGAACAAATGACTCAACAAACCGCTCGTCTGCAAGACTTCTACCGCGAAAAAGTGGTGCCCGACCTGATGGCCAAGTTTGGCTACAAGTCGATCATGGAAGTGCCCCGTCTGACCAAGATCACCCTGAACATGGGCGTGTCTGAAGCTGTGTCGGACAAGAAGGTCATGGAACACGCCGTTGGCGACCTGACCAAGATCTCTGGCCAAAAGCCCGTGGTCACCATGTCCCGCAAGGCCATCGCTGGTTTCAAGATCCGCGAAAACATGCCCATCGGTTGCATGGTCACCCTGCGTGGTGCTCGCATGTTCGAATTCCTGGATCGTTTCGTGACGGTGTCTCTGCCCCGCGTTCGCGACTTCCGTGGTATCTCCGGTCGTTCCTTCGACGGTCGTGGCAACTACAACGTCGGCGTCAAGGAACAGATCATTTTCCCTGAAATCGAGTACGACAAGATCGACGCCATCCGTGGTCTGAACATCAGCATCACGACGACGGCCAAGACCGACGACGAAGCCAAGGCTCTGCTGGCGGCTTTCAAATTCCCGTTCAAGAACTGAGGTGGAACGTGGCTAAAGTCTCTCTCAAGCAGCGCGAAGAAAAGCGCGAAAAGCTGGTTGCCAAGTACGCCAAGAAGTACGCCGAACTCAAGGCCGTCATCAATGACGCCAACAAGTCCGACGACGAGCGTTACGCTGCCCGCCTCGAGCTGCAAAAGCTGCCCCGCAACGCTAACCCCACCCGTCTGCGTAACCGCTGCCATCTGACCGGTCGCCCCCGTGGCACCTTCCGTCAGTTCGGCCTGGGCCGTAGCAAGATCCGCGAACTGGCATTTGCCGGTGACATCCCCGGTGTCACCAAGGCAAGCTGGTAAGTCGGCAGGGAACGAACAGGAGTTATCCCATGAGCATGAGTGATCCCATCGCCGACATGCTGACGCGCATTCGCAACGCACAAATGGTCCAAAAGGCCAGCGTCGTGATGCCCTCGTCAAAGCTGAAAGTCGCGATCGCCCAAGTCCTGAAGGACGAAGGTTACATCGACGGTTTTGCCGTCACCGGTGAGGCTTCCAAGCCCGCACTGGAAATCGCCCTGAAGTACTACGCTGGCCGTGCCGTGATCGAGAAAATCGAACGCGTCTCCAAGCCTGGTCTGCGTGTGTACAAAGGCCGCCATGACATTCCCAAGGTCCAGAACGGCCTGGGTGTGGCCATCGTCACGACCCCTCAGGGTGTGATGACCGACCGCAAGGCGCGCGCTGCCGGTATCGGCGGCGAAGTGCTCTGCTACGTCGCCTGATCGAGGAGCCATCGACATGTCCCGCGTAGGAAAAATGCCGATCGCCGTCCCCCAAGGTGTGGACGTGCAGATCACTGCAGATCAAATCACCGTCAAGGGCGCCCTGGGCACCCTGACCCGTCCCCAGTCCGTGCTGGCCCCCGTGGCCAACGACGCTGGCGTGCTGAAGGTGTCGCCCGCTGATGACAGCGCCGCCGCCAACGCCATGTCCGGCACCGTGCGCGCCCTGGTGAACAACATGGTCAACGGTGTGAGCAAGGGTTTCGAGAAGAAGCTGACCCTGGTTGGCGTGGGCTTCCGTGCCCAAGCTCAAGGTCAGAAGCTGAACCTGCAAATCGGGTTCTCTCACCCTGTCATCAAAGACATGCCCGCAGGCATCAAGGTCGAGACCCCGTCTCAGACCGAAATCCTGATCAAGGGTGTCGACCGTCAAGTGGTGGGGCAGATCGCCGCAGAAGTGCGCGCCTTCCGTCCGCCCGAGCCCTACAAGGGCAAGGGCATCCGCTACGCCGACGAGCGCGTGGTCTTGAAAGAGACCAAGAAGAAGTAAGGAGCTGATTCATCATGTCTATCAACAAGAAGGAACAGCGCCTGCGTCGCTCGCGTCAAACGCGTGCTCGCATTGCTTTGCAAGGCGCCGTGCGTTTGTCGGTCATCCGTACCAACCTGCACATCTACGCCACCGTCACCACTGGCGACGGTTCCAAGGTGATCGCCTCCGCCTCGACTGCCGAGAAGGAAGTTCGCGAGCAACTGGGCGCCGCTGGCAAGGGTGGCAATGTGAACGCCGCGTCCGTCATTGGCAAGCGTATCGCCGAGCGTGCGAAAGCAGCTGGCGTCGAGAAGGTCGCTTTCGACCGCTCGGGCTTTGCCTACCACGGTCGTATCAAGGCCTTGGCTGATGCCGCGCGTGAAGCCGGTCTTCAGTTCTAAGCCAGGCACTGGAAGGAATACGAAATGGCAAAGTTTCAACCCAAAGTGGCTGACGAAGGTCGCGACGATGGTCTGCGTGAGAAGATGATCCAGGTGAACCGCGTGACCAAAGTGGTCAAGGGCGGTCGGATCATGGGCTTCGCAGCTCTGACGGTGGTGGGTGATGGCGATGGTCGCATCGGCATGGGCAAGGGCAAGGCGCGCGAAGTGCCTCTGGCCGTGTCCAAGGCCATGGACGAAGCCCGTCGCAACATGCTCAAGGTGTCGCTGAAGAACGGCTCCGTTCACCACAACGTGGTGGGCGAGCATGGCGCCTCCAAGGTGCTGCTGGCTCCGGCTCCCGCCGGTACCGGCATCATCGCTGGCGGCCCGATGCGTGCTGTGTTCGAAGTGATGGGTGTGACCGACATCGTGGCCAAGAGCCTCGGTTCGACCAACCCTTACAACCTGGTTCGCGCCACGTTCGACGCCCTGCGCAAGTCGACCACGCCGGCCGAAGTTGCTGCCAAGCGCGGCAAGTCGGTTGAAGAAATCTTCAACTGATCGCTGGAGACTGACATGAGCGAAAAGAAAACTCTGACCGTCAAGCTGGTTCGCAGCCCGATCGGTACCCGTGAAGACCACCGCGCCACGGTGCGTGGTCTGGGTCTGCGCCGCATGCACAGCACGTCGACCCTGGAAGACACGCCCGCCGTGCGCGGCATGATCAACAAGGTCCGCTACATGGTTGTGGTGCTCTAAGCCACCACAACTCTGGGGAATACCATGGAACTCAATAGCATCAAGCCCTCCGCGGGCGCCAAGCACGCCAAGCGTCGCGTTGGCCGTGGCATCGGCTCTGGCCTGGGCAAGACCGCGGGTCGCGGTCACAAGGGCCAGAAGTCGCGCTCGGGTGGTTACCACAAGGTCGGTTTCGAAGGCGGTCAAATGCCTCTGCAACGCCGCCTGCCCAAGCGTGGTTTCAAGTCGCACCTGCTGAAGTACAACGCTGAAATCACCCTGGGTGAACTGCAAGCCCTGGACGCCGCCGAAGTCGACGTCCTGGTGCTGAAGCAGGCTGGCCTGGTGTCCCAGATCGCCAAGGTGGTCAAGGTCATCAAGTCGGGTGAAATCAGCAAGAAGGTCACGCTCAAGGGCATCGGCGCTACCGCCGGCGCCAAGGCCGCGATCGAAGCCGCTGGCGGTTCGCTGGGCGAATAAGCCCGGCAAGCGTCTGGAACACGAGCACTGAACAGGACTCATGGCCACTTCTCCCACTCAACTGGCTAAAAGCGGAAAGTTCGGCGACCTTCAACGTCGTCTGGTCTTCCTGCTGATGGCGCTGGTCGTCTACCGCATCGGGGCGCATATCCCCGTGCCCGGTATCGACCCTGCACAGTTGCAACAGCTGTTCAAAGGGCAGTCGGGCGGCATCCTGAGCCTGTTCAACATGTTCTCCGGTGGTGCGCTCTCGCGCTTCACGGTCTTCGCCCTGGGCATCATGCCGTACATCTCGGCATCCATCATCATGCAGATGGCGGGTTATGTGCTGCCCAGCATCGAGGCCCTGAAGAAGGAAGGCGAAGCCGGTCGTCGCAAGATCACGCAGTACACACGCTATGGCACGCTGGCCCTGGCGCTCTTCCAGTCCTTCGGCATTGCCGTGGCGCTGGAAGGTACGGCAGGTCTGGTGATCAACCCGGGTGTCGGTTTCAAGTTCACCACGGTGGTGAGCCTGACGGCAGGTACCTTGTTCCTGATGTGGCTGGGTGAGCAGATCACCGAGCGGGGTCTGGGCAATGGCATCTCCATCCTGATCTTCGGTGGTATCGCAGCGGGCTTGCCCAGCGCCATCGGTGGTCTGTTCGAGTTGATCCGTACCGGTGCGATGAGCATCCCTGCCGCGATCTTCATCCTGATCATCGTTGGTCTGGTGACCTTCGGTGTGGTGTATGTGGAGCGTGGTCAGCGCAAGATCCTGGTGAACTACGCCAAGCGCCAGGTTGGCAACAAGGTGTATGGCGGGCAATCGTCCCACCTGCCCCTGAAGGTCAACATGGCCGGTGTGATCCCGCCGATCTTCGCCTCGTCGATCATCCTGTTGCCGGCCACGGCGGTGGGTTGGTTCGCCACGGGTGACAGCATGCGCTGGTTGAAGGACATGGCAGGCGCACTGTCGCCGGGTCAGCCGATCTATGTGCTGCTGTACACCGCTGCGATCGTGTTCTTCTGCTTCTTCTACACGGCGCTGGTCTTCAACAGCCGTGAGACCGCTGACAATCTCAAGAAGAGTGGCGCGTTCATCCCGGGCATCCGCCCAGGT
>NZ_DASUIT010000021.1:0-75319 GCF_036279655.1 Aquabacterium sp.
TACGGGGGCACTCACCGACAAACCACAACATGGCCGTCAAACAAACCAAAACCGCTGCTTCCAAAGCCAAAAATGCCCACAACGGCTTCGCCTACAGCCGCGAGCAGTTCCAATCCCTGATCGAGGACACCCTCGCCCTGGCCAGAAAGCTGGGGGCCAGCGATGCCGGCGCCGAGGTCTCCGAAGGCGTGGGGCTGTCGGTGTCCGTGCGCAAGGGCAAGCTCGAAAGCGTCGAGCGCAACCAGGACAAGTCCATCGGCGTGACGGTCTACCTGGGCCAGCGACGCGGCAATGCCAGCACCTCCGACTTCTCCGCAGCCTCGCTGGAGCAGACCGTGCGCGCGGCCTATGACATCGCCCGCTTCACCGCCGAGGATCCGATGGCCGGCCTGCCCGATGCCGAGGACCTGGCCATGGGCCGCGCCGCCACACGCGATCTGGACCTCTTCCATCCCTGGAAGATCACCGCCGACAAGGCGGCCGAGCTCGCCTGCCGCGCCGAGGATGCCGCCCGCGCCGTGGACAAGCGCATCACCAACTCGGAAGGTGCCAGCGTGTCGGCCCAGCAGTCGCACTTCTTTGCTGGCAACACCCGGGGTTTCCGGGGGGGTTATGCCAGCTCGCGACACTCGCTGTCGGTCTCGCCCATTGCCGGGCGCGGCAACGACATGCAGCGCGACTTCTGGTACACCTCCGAGCGCGACGCCCGGGACATGGCCCGCCCCGAGCGGGTGGGCCGCTACGCCGCCGAGCGTGCCCTGGCCCGCCTGAAGTCCCGCAAGATCGCCACCTGCGAAGTGCCGGTGCTGTTCGAGAACACCCTGGCCGCCGGCCTGCTGGGCGCCTATGTGCAGGCCACCAGCGGGGGGGCGCTCTACCGCAAGGCCACCTTCCTGCTCGACAGCCTGGGGCAGCCCGTCTTCCCCAAGCACATCGACATCATCGAGGACCCCCACATCCTCAAGGGCAAGGGCAGCGCGCCCTTCGATGACGAAGGCGTGCTCACGCGCAAACGCATGGTCGTCAAGAACGGCGTCACGCAGGGCTACTTCCTCTCCAGCTACTCGGCTCGCAAGCTGGGCATGAAGACCACCGGCCATGCCGGAGGCTCCCAGAACCTGCTGATGCGCAGCCGCCTGACCCGCCCTCAAGATGATCTGCCCGCCATGCTGCGCAAGCTGGGCACCGGCCTGTTCGTCACCGAACTGATGGGACAAGGCGTCAACTACGTGACCGGTGACTACTCTCGCGGCGCGGCGGGTTACTGGGTCGAAAACGGCGTGATCGCCTACCCCGTGCACGAGATCACCATCGCTGGCCACCTGGGCGAGATGTTCAAGCAGATCGTGGCCGTGGGTGCCGACGCCTACACCTATGGCAGCAAGACCGTGGGCTCCATCCTCATCGAGAAAATGAAGATCGCCGGGCACTGAACCCTGGGCTGAGCTCAGGGGGGGCCTCCGTGCCCCCCTAGGTTCACACCAGCACGGGTAAGCCCTGCCCATGCGGGCGTGGCGCCAGGCCGCACCAATCCTAGAATCTGGCCACCCGACATCACACGTGCCCGCCTTGGTCGTGGCACGCGATCACCCCTTTTTTGACCGCACGCAGGAGAACCCGGCCATGCAACGTCGTTCCTTCATCAACCACGCTGGCCTGGCCGGCATCCTGGCCGCCGGTGCCGCACCCTCGGTCATTGCCGCCGAGCCCAATATCCGCTGGCGCCTGGCCTCCAGCTTCCCCAAATCCCTGGACACCATCTTTGGCGCGGCTGACGTCTTCGCCAAGAAGATCGCCGAAATGTCGGGCGGCAAGTTCCAGATCTCCGTGCATGCCGGGGGCGAACTGATGCCCGCCTTCGGCGTGGTCGATGGGGTGCAGAACGGCACCGTCGAGATGGCCCACACGGCCCCGTACTACTTCGTCGGCAAGGACGAAACCTTCGCCATCGGCTGCACCATCCCCTTTGGTCTCAACTCCCGCCAGATGAGCGCCTGGATGTACGAAGGCAACGGCCTCAAGCTGATGCGCGAGTTCTACGCCCAGTACAAGATCATCAACTTCCCTGGCGGTAACACCGGCGCACAGATGGGCGGCTGGTACCGCAAGCCCATCAAGTCCCTGGCCGACATGAAGGGCCTGAAGATGCGCATCGGTGGCTTTGCAGGCAAGGTCATCGAGCGCATGGGCTCCATCCCCCAGAACATCCCGGGCGGCGAGATCTATCAGGCCCTGGAAAAAGGCACCATCGATGCCGCCGAATGGGTGGGCCCTTACGACGACCAGAAGCTGGGCTTCCACAAGGTGGCGCCCTACTACCACTTCCCCGGCTGGTGGGAGGGTGGGCCCCAGCTGGACTTCTTCATCAACGAGAAGGCCTTCAATGCCCTGAGCAGCGAATACAAGGCCATGGTCGAAACGGCCGCCTCGCACGCCCACACCGAAATGCAGGCCCGCTACGATGCGCGCAACCCCTTGGCGCTCAAACAACTGGTGGCGGCCAAGACCCAACTGGTGCAGATGCCCAAGGCCGTGCTGGATGCCGCATTCAAGCATTCGATGGACATCTATGGCGAGCTCAGCGCCAAGAATCCCAACTGGCGGAAGGTGTACGCCGACTACGCCAAGTTCCGCGCCGACCAGAACCTCTGGTTCCGCTTCACCGAGGCCACTTTCGACCGCTACATGCAGTCGGCCAAGCTCTGATCTTCCGGTCAGAGCCCGAACTTGCGCCGAAATACCGGGAAAGTCCTCAAGCCAGCTCGTGCACGACACGATAACCCGGAGTAAGCTACGGCTGGGCGTGGTCTGAATGGGCCACGCCTGATCGTCAGCAATGACATGATTGGAGCGCAAGCCATGAGTTACCTCGGCACCCCGACACCCCATTCCGGTCGCGGCTCGCCTGTTTCCGGGGGGGGCTCGTCGCTGTGGCGTGCTCCTGAGGTTCACCACCCAGACTGGAGCCAGCGTGCCGTTCAGCGCACATGGCGCACGGTGGGCACCGTGTTTGTGGCCATTGGCGTCGTCAACGCCTTCATCCCGCTGCTGCCCACCACCATTTTCCTGCTGATCGGCCTGTGGGCCTTCGGCAAGAGCGATCCGCAGATGTGCGCACGCCTGCTCGATCACCCCCGCTTCGGCCACAGCCTGCGTCTGTGGGTGGAAAAGCGCCAGATGACCCGCAAGAGCAAGATTGCCGCCTGCTGCGGCATCGGCCTGAGCGCGGCCTTCACCGCGCTCGTGATCGGCCCCAAGACCGTCACCTGGGCGGTGATGGCCGGGCTGGGCGGCCTGTGCATGTACCTGGCCTCGCGGCCAGAGCCTACACCGGTCGCCTGATCACGTTCAGGGCTTGGCCTGCTGCTGAGGTGTTGCGGGTTGAACCACGGAGTTGCCACCCGTGGCATCAGCGGTCTTGTTGGCCGCTGCCGTGACCTCTGCGGCCGATGTCATGCCGGGCGGCGGAGCCATCACCAATGATTGCCCCATCTGAACCGAGATCAGCGAGGGATAGTCGAACGCTGCGCCGGTGCTGATGTCGACACCGGCACCGATGATCCCACCGAAAAGGATGTTGCCGAAGGCCATGCCCTTGGTGAAGGACTTCACCGTCGACAGACCCGGATTGATGCCTGTTTTCTCGCACTTGATGGCCAGATCGGCAGCGCTGCGGTGCACGGTGGTGGACCCGGGCGAGGTGATGTACCAGGTGCCCTTGTCGTTGGAGAGCGTGCAATTGGCGCCGACCACCGCATCGCCTCCCTGACGGGTGTCCACGGACACGGGCTGGTTCTGGCCATTGACAATCGAGGCACAACCGCCCAAAGCCAGCGTGGACACGGCCACGGCGGACATCACGAATCGTTTCATGCGTTCACTCCCTGAAAATTGATGAACTTTGTTGCAAACAATCGGCCAGTCTAACGTCCTGTCACGAATGTTCACGCGCCGATGTCTGCACGTCACCACATCCAGGCAAGGGGATCAGCGATCCTTGCCGATCGCATCCTTCACAGCCTGGGTCGGATCGTCGCTGTCCACCGGATCGGGCATGGGCATGGAGGGCGTGGACTCCATGGACGGCTCGCCGGTGTCCTCGATCTTCATTTCGATCTTGACGTCGTCCACATTGACCTGGGCCTCCTTTTCCAGCCAGTAGGTCACCGACTCGGGCCAGAAGATCACCACGGCCACCAGCAGCAACTGCATCCCCACCCAGGGTATGGCGCCCAGATAGATGTCGCGGGATTCGATCGGCTTGGGAATCGCACCATTCTTGAAGATCTGATCGCCGATGCCGCGCAGATAGAAGAGCGCAAAACCGAAGGGTGGGTGCATGAAGCTGGTCTGCATGTTCACGCACAGCAGCACCCCGAACCACACCAGATCGATGCCCAGCTTCTGGGCCACCGGCGCCAGCAACGGCACGATGATGAAGGCGATCTCGAAGAAGTCCAGGAAGAAGGCCAGGAAGAAAACGAACAGATTGACCACGATCAGGAAGCCCAGCGGGCCACCTGGCAGATCGGCCAGCATGTGCTCGATCCAGACGTTGCCGTCCACTCCCTGGAAGACCAGCGAGAAGACACTGGAGCCCAGCAGGATGAAGATCACCATGGCGGTGACCCGCAGGGTCGAGTCCATGGCCTGCCAGATCAGGCTGAGGGTCAGACGTCGATGCAGGGCCGCCAGCACCATGCCGCCGATGGCCCCCAGGGCACCGGCCTCGGTCGGTGTGGCCAGGCCCATGAACAAGGTCCCCAGCACCAGGAAGATCAGCACGATCGAGGGCAGCATGCCCCACAGCACGCGCTTGAACAGCGCCGCACCGCGCAGGGTGCGCGCCTCTTCGGGCAAAGGTGGCACCCACTGCGGACGCAGCACCGCCACCCCGAGGGTAAAGAGCAGGAATAGCGCCGTCTGCAGCAGCGATGGCCCGATGGCACCACGGTACATGTCGCCCACCGAGCGGCCCAGCTGGTCGGCCAGCACCACCAGCACCAGGGAGGGCGGAATCAGCTGAGTGATGGTGCCCGAGGCCGCGATCACGCCGGTGGCATAACGCATGTTGTAGCCATAGCGCATCATCACGGGCAGCGAGATCACCCCCATGGCGATGACGCTCGCAGCCACCGTGCCCGTGATGGCGCCCAGGATGGCGCCCACGATGATGACGGCAAAGCCCAGGCCCCCGGGCTTGCTGCCAAACAGCTGGCCGGTGCCTTCCAGAAGGTCTTCGGCCAGGCCACAGCGCTCCAGGATGGCCCCCATGAAGGTGAAGAAGGGAATGGCCAACAAAAGCTCGTTCGACACGATGCCGAACAGGCGCAGCGGCAGATTGGCCATGAAGGCTTCCGGGAAGAAGCCCATGTGCACCGCGTAATAGCCACAGGCCAGGCCCAGACCGGCCAGCGAGAACGCCACCGGAAAGCCCGCCAGCATGACCACGATCAGCGCACCGAACATGAGCGGCGGCATCATCTCCATCGTGATCATTGCAGCGGCCTCTCGTATTGGGGATTCAGATCAGGCCCGCCGCTGATCAAGATGATGCGCTTGAACAGCTCGGACAAGCCCTGCAAGGCCAGCAAAGCAAAACCACAGGGAATGGCCGCCTTGATCGGCCAGCGCAGCAGGCCGCCGGCACTGGGCGAATGCTCCTGCTGGTGATAGGAGTCGAGCACCGAAGGGATCGACAGGTGCACCACGATTGCGCACACCGGCAGCAGCACCAGCGCCAGACCGATGGCGTCCACCCAGGCCTTGGCGCGCGGGCTGAGGCCGCCGTAGACCACGTCCACCCGCACATGCTCATTGAGCTTGAGCAGCAGGGGCGCGCCAGCAAACACGGCCATGCCAAACAAATACCACTGCGCCTCCAGCCAGGCGTTGGAGCCCAGATTGAAGGTGTAACGCAGCATGGCGTTGCCGGCACTGAGCAGGCAGGCCAGCAGCAAGGCCCAGGACGCCGCCACGCCCAGCAGGCGCGACAGGCCGTCCATCAGACGGATATAGAACAGCATGGTCTGCAACCCTCCCGTGTTGCGGACCTTACTCGTCCAGCGCCGTGGCCTGCATGTACAGCTTGGTCGAACGCGCCCCGCTGCGACAGAACATCAGCAAGGGCCGCGGCAAGGTCTTGAGCAGCTCTGCGCAACGAGCGATCTCTTCAGGCGACTGGTAGCCCCCCTGCACCGGCAGGTAAGCGTAGGCCAGGCCCGCGGCCTGGGCGGCGGCCTCGATGGCCGCGCTGGTGGGCTGCTCAGGGCCGCCTTCGAAATCCGGGCGATTGTTCAGCACGGCCTTGAAGCCGGCCTCTGCGGCCGATGCCATGGTCTCGGGCGTGAGCTGCGGAGCGGCGTAGACGTCCTCAGCGATGGGCTGCAGCGAAACGGAGTTGCTCATGAACAGTCCTTGTGTTCAGGCCAGTGCGGCCTTGACGGCAGCAGACACCTGCCCCATGTCGGCCTGACCAGCCAGGCGCTGCTTGGCCGCACCCATGACCTTGCCCATGTCGCCGGGGCCGGAGGCCCCCAGCTCGGCCACGATGGCCTGGATGGCGGCGGCAATCTCGTCGGCGCTCAGGCGCTGGGGCAGATAGGCCTCCAGCACGAGGATTTCTGCCTTTTCCTTGTCAGCCAGCTCGGGGCGGCCGCCCGCGGTGTATTGCTCGGCCGCGTCCTTGCGCTGCTTGATGGCCTTGTCGACGATGGAGACCACCAGGGCGTCATCGCTGGTATCGGCCTGCTCGTCGACTTCCTTTTGCTTGATCGCGGCCAGCAACATGCGGATGGTGCCCAGACGTTCAGCGTCTTTGGCGCGCATGGCGTTCTTCATGTCTTCGGTGATGCGTTCTTTGAGCGTCATGGTGGTCAACTTTGTCAGGACGAAAAATGCAAAAGCCCGCATGGGCGTCCCCGCGCGGGCTTGGTGGACGATCACGGTGCGCCATCAGCGCAGAGTGAGTCCAGGCAGCAAGAAGCGAATCAGTACAGCTTCTTGGGCAGCTGCATGCTGCGCACGCGCTTGTAGTGGCGCTTGACGGCGGCAGCCTTCTTGCGCTTGCGCTCGGCGGTGGGCTTTTCGTAGAACTCGCGGGCGCGCAGTTCGGTCAGCAGACCCAGCTTTTCAATGGTGCGCTTGAAACGGCGCAGGGCCACGTCAAACGGCTCGTTTTCCTTGACACGGATGGTCGTCATGTACAGATTCGCTTTCAGATGAATGCATTCAAAAGGGCTTGTCGCATGGCCACAGCCTTGCCGATCGAAGCTCACCACACAAAAGCCCTAAGGGCCCAGGCTCGATGCCATGGCTCCCACGCTTCCAGTTTCCGCGGTTGGAAACGGGGGTCCTAGAAAAACCGGCTCTCACGTGTTGTGAAAACGGCCCCTCAGGGAACCTTTACGGGTATGCACAGCTCGCTTCAAGCAGCGCTGGCCAGCGGACTACTTTGCAAACATGCGAAGCAAGCCCCACCAACAAAGCCTGAGATTCTACCCCGATTTGCCCAGATATTCCAGAAATTATTTGAAATGAAGCGCCCGGGGGGACTTCTCGATACCCTGCAGGGACGCCAGCCGGGCTCGCTCCGTCTGATCCGGCAAGGCGGTCAGCACATCACCCAGCGCCTGAGCCACCTCGGCCAGCGGCTCCAGGACAAAGGCGCGTTCCGCCCAGCGCGGGTGCGGCAGCGTCAATTCGGTGCTGTGGCGGCGGGCCGTGTCATAGAGCAGCAGGTCCAGATCCAGGGTGCGCGGGGCATGCCGGTAGGGGCGCTCGCGCCCGTGACATTCTTCGATGGTCTGCAGTGCATGGAGCAACTCCAGAGGGCCCAAAGAGCTTCGCACGGCAGCCACCGCATTGATGTAGTCGGGGCCGTCCGCATCCACCGGACGGGAGCGGTACGCGCTGGACACCGCCTCGATCTGAGCCCCTGCCACCGCCTGCAGGGCCGTCAAGGCAGCCTCCAGTGTCTCGTGCGCCTCACCCAGGTTGCCCCCCAGGCCCACATAGGCACGGAAACTCACCGGCCCCAGAGCGTCAGCCCGGGCGGCCGGTGCCGGGAGAGAGCTCACTCGGCGTCTCCACCGCCCGCATCCGGGCTGCCACCGCCTTCGGTGGGCTTGCGACGGCGACGACGGCGCTTCTTGGCCGGGGCATCGCCCGACGCCCCTTCCCCACCAGGGGGGCTGCTGCCGCCACCCGAGGCCGGGCCACGGGCCTGGCGCTTGGCCATTTCCTGGTCGCGGGCCACCTCCATGAGGTGACGGCGCTCGGGCATGTCGGCCAGGGAGAAGGCCTCCCACCACTCAGCCAGTTGCATGTCGGCCTCGCCCACCTGGGCGCGCAGGCGCAGGAAGTCGAAACCGGCACGGAAGCGGGGTTGTTCCACCAGCGTGAGGGGGCCATTGCCGATGCGGCGCTCGAAACGCGGCTGCATGGTCCAGATCTCGCGCATGTCGGAGGCCAGCTTGCCGCGCCCGGAGATGTCGCCAACGCGGGCATCGAAGACTGCGTCGGTGGCCGATTGCAGGGCCGGGAAGGTGGGCTCGCCCTGGGCCATGTTGCGCTTCCACTGATCCAGCACGTCGTGCCACAGCAGACAGGCCAGCAGGAAGCTGGGGGCCACGGGCTTGCCCTCGCCCACCCGGCGGTCGGTGTCGCTCAGGGCCAGGTCGATGAACTGCTCGCGCTGCAGGTGCTGCGGGCGGGCAGGGTCGAACACGGCATCCAGGATGGGGAACAGGCCCCGATCGAGGCCCTGCTTGCGCAACTGCTCCAGCGAAGCCTTGGCGTGACCGGTCTGCAGCAGCTTGAACATCTCGTCGAACAGGCGCGACTGAGGAATGTTGGCCAGCAATTCCCCCATGGCCTTGAGGGGCTGGCGCGTCTTGGGCTCGATGTCGAAGCCCAGCTTGGCGGCAAAACGCACCACGCGGATGATGCGCACCGGATCTTCGCGGTAGCGGGTTTCCGGGTCACCGATCATGCGCAGCACGCGCTTCTTGGCATCCTTGATCCCACCGTGGTAGTCGACCACGATGCCCGAGGTCGGGTCGTAGTACATGGCGTTGACGGTGAAATCGCGACGGGCGGCGTCCTGATCCTGCGGGCCCCAGACGTTGTCGCGCAGCACGCGACCACTGGCGTCCACCACATGCGACTTGTCGGCCAGCTCCTTGCGGGAGGTCTTCTCATTGCCGGAAACCTGCTCGGCGGCATCGGCATCCAGGTAGGCGCGGAAGGTGGAGACCTCGATCACCTCGTGCTCGCGGCCACGGCCGTAGACCACGTGGACGATGCGAAAGCGCCGCCCGATGATGAAGGCGCGGCGGAACAGGCTTTTGACCTGCTCGGGCGTGGCGTTCGTGGCCACGTCGAAATCCTTGGGGCGGTGCCCCAGGATCAGGTCGCGCACGGCACCGCCCACGATGTAGGCCTCGTAGCCGGCCTGGTGCAGGGTCTGCACCACCTTCATGGCGCGCTCGTCGACCCAGCTCGGGTCGATGCCGTGCTCGCTTTGGGGAACGTCGACGCGCTTGCCCGTGGGAATGCCGGTCTTGGCCGCCTTGCCCGCGCCCTTGGCACGGGAGGCAGCGTCAGGCTTGCCCAGAATTTTGTGGATGAGGCTCTTGATCATGGAAACAGGTACAACAGGCGCCAGCCACGGGCCTTGGCCTGGGCTTCGAGCGCGGGGCTGGGATTGGTGGCCACCGGATCGGTGGCCTGCTCCAGCAGGGGAAGGTCGTTGGGTGAATCGCTGTAGAAGCTGACCCGCTCAAAATCGGTCAGCGTCTGGCCACGTTCAGCCAACCATTGTTCGACACGTGTGATTTTGCCCTCCCTGAAGGAGGGCACGCCATCTATTTGTCCTGTGACTTGCCCTTGGGCGTCACGCACCAGCTTCACGGCGATCAGGTCGGCCACGCCAAAAGCCTCCGCAATCGGTCGGGTGACGAACTCGTTGGTGGCCGTGACGATGGCGATCTGGTCGCCGCGATCACGGTGATCCTGCACCAGTTGCAGGGCCTGAGGCTGGATGGCGGGCTCGATCACCTCGTCCATGAAACGCTGCTGCAAGTCGCGCTGATCGGACACCGAGAGGGTGCGCCAGACGCTGGTCGTGAAGTCGATGTACTCCTCCAGCACCAGGGTGCCCTCGCAGTACTGACGGTAGAAGCCATCGTTGCGACTGCGGTAATCCACCGGGTCGGCCAGACCGACACGGATGAGGAATTCACCGAACTCGTGATCCGAGTCCAGCGGCAGCAAAGTGTGGTCCAGATCAAACAAACAGAGGTTCATGCATGCTCCTGCGCCAGCATCTGCTTGAGCAGGGGCACGGTCACCACCCGCTGCTCGGCCAGCGCATATCGGTCCAGCCTGTCGAGCAGGCCCATCAGAAATCCCAGATCACGGCTGAAATGCGTGAGTATGTAGGGCAGAACGCCTTCGGCCAGCTTGAGACCACGCCGTCGGCAGTCCGACAAGAGGGCCTCGCGGACACCCTCATCGTCCAGCGGCTCGACCGAGAAGACCAGCCCCCAGCCCAGCCGGGTGCGCAGATCATCGCGCACGGGCAGATCGACGGGCGGCACGCGCCCCGCCGCCACGATGGCCATGCCCGGTCGGGCGCCCTCCGGGTCACCCCGATCCTCGGCCGCCTGTCGGGCCGCCGCCAGCGAGGCGGCACTCTCGATGAACAAATTGAAGGCCCAGTGCTGTTGCTGCGCGTCCAGCGACTCGCAATCGTCCAGCAGCACCAGGGTGGGCGCCTCGGGCGATTCCGTCTCCCAGGACTGGAAGCCCGTGGTGCCCAGCCACAGCACATGCCACCCCTGCGACAGGGCGTGGTGGGCCAGACCTTGCAGCAGACGGGTCTTGCCGCAGCCCCTGGGGCCCCACAGGTAGGTGGGCGCCCCTGGCTGAGCGCTGTCAGGCCAGGCCCGCAGCCAGCACAGGAGCTCGTGGTTGCGCCCGGCCGCGAAATCGTCCAGGCTGGTCGAGGACGCATGCCCCAGATCCAGCGGCAACTGCCGCATCGTCGGCACGGTCGGCCACAAGGATGTGTCTGCCGGGTCCACGGCCGTCGGCATCCGCTCGTCCATGGCGGTCTCGGCCACGCTCATGCCGACCCCAGATAGAGCCGGCTGCGGCGATAGCGCTGCACACCGCGCCGCAGAACCACCATCAGCAAGGCGCTGACAGGCAAGGCCATGAGCACGCCCACGAAGCCCAGCCACTGGCCAAACAGCATGAGCACGAAGATGACGCCCGCCGGATGCAGGCCGATGCGCTCGCCCACCAAGCGAGGCGTGAGCAGCATGCTCTCGATCAGTTGCCCCAGGCCATAAACCACCGCGACGGCCATCACAGGCCACCACAGCCCCCCACTGGGGTCCGCGGAAAACTGCAGCACACCGGCCAGCAAGGCCAGCACCAGGCCCAGACCGAAACCCAGGTAGGGAATGAAGACCGCCAGGCCGGTGAAGACGCCAATGGGCAAGGCCAGATCGAAGCCAAAGAGCATCAGCGCCACGCTGTAGTAGGCGGCCAGGATCAGCATCACCAGGATCTGACCGCGCAGGTAATGGCCCAGCATCTCATCGGCCTCGGCCAGAAAGCCATCCATGCCCGCGCGCCAGGGCAAAGGCACCAGATCCCGTGCCAATCCCATCAGGCGCGTCCAGTCCAGCAGCCAGTAGAAGGCCAGCATGGGCACCAGGACCGCCAACCCAGCCAGGGTCAGCATGGCGCTGCCCCCCACCATCAGGGAGCTGAGGGCCGCACGCGCCCATTGCTCACCGTGACTGTTCATCAGATTGACCAGGATGGGACGCAGATCACCCAGATCATGGGGCACTTTCACACCCACCTGCGTGAGCCAGGGCACCAGGACATGCCAGCCACGCCCGGCCAGCTCGGGCAATTGCTGGCGCAACATGGGCGCCAGCTCCAGCGCGATGGGCACCAGCAACAGCAGGAGCAGCAGCGCCAGCAGGACCGCGCCCAGCACGCTCAGGACCACGGCCAGCAGCCGTGGCACCCGCCACCCCACCAGTCGCGCCACGATGGGCTCCAGCACATAAGCCAGCGCCAGACTGAGCACGAAAGGCGCCAGAATCAAGGCGTTCAGCCACACGAGCACGCCCACCACGCCCAGACTCAGGCTGGTGGCGATGAGGGAGGACCAGTTCGGTCCAGAAGGCGCGCGTGGTGCGTTCAAGGCATCAGACATGACCCGGGCATTCTATCGATGCCCGATCACCTCACCCGGGGAGCACGCTTATTTCAGATCAGCACACTGCGCGCTGCCATAGACGTCCACCCGAGCGGCCTCCAGATCGGTTTCGAACTTCTTCTGGTTCGCCGCACGCAGTTCGGGGGACAGCTTGTAGAAGGCGCCGGTGAGGTCGGCCTTGCGGCGCTCCCAGTCCGCCAGACAGGCGGCTTCACGCTCCTGCGCATTGCTGCTCATCTTGGGCGCCGACTGCTCCAGCCTGGATTTGCATTGCTGGACCTTCTGGTTGCGCTGCGTTTCATCGCCTTCCATGCTGTTGATCAATGCCGCGCAGACCATCAGGGCCTCGTCAAAGGTGACCTCGGCATTGGCCATGCGATCCGGCAAGCCTGCAATCAGCTTTTCACCCAGTTGGCGACGCTCGGCCGTGTTGCCGCCCTCTTCCATGCTCTGCCAGAGCTCGAAGCCACGCTGAAAGCGCAGGTACTCGGCCACCCGCTTGAGTTCCGATGCGGCATTGGGATTCGCGCCAATGGCCTCCTTGAGCGCTTTCCACTCGTCCTCCTGGAAATCGGCGGGACGACCGTCTGCCAGGATCTCGGGGGCGGCCGTCAGGGCGGCTGCCGCCCGCTTGAGCTGATCCTGGTGCGCTGAATCAGCTGCTGGCGCGCTGGCAGCCACGCCCTGCGCCACCGGCGCGGACGCCTCGGGCTCCGAGCGCAAGGACCACCACAGCCCCGCCGCGACCAGGCCAATGAGCACGGCCCCACCAATGAGGATCGGCGTGCGGGAGGAAGAACGTTCGTAGGAAATCATGTCAGGTGACCGGGTTGTCCATCATTGACCGCAGGTCGGGCTGTCATAGACCGCACGCTTGGCCTTGTCCAGTTCAGCCTCCAGTTGCTGAGGATCACGCTGAGACGCGGGTCGGGCCTGGAACTCGGAAACCAGGGCGGCTTCGCGGCGACGGTATTCGGTCTGGCACTGCGCCGTGCGCATGCCCTGCTCGGTGTCGGTGCGAGGCGAGACCGACTCCAGTCGCTGCTTGCAGGCTTCGGCCTTGGTGTTGCGGGCAGCCTCATCGGGTTCCAGATCGTTGAGCAGCATGGCGCAGATCAGCGTGGCTTCGGGCAAGGTCACTTCGGCCTGACTGACCCGATCGGGCAGGATCTCCATCAGGTGCCTGGCCAGGGCATGGCGAGGCGCAGGATCCGTGGCCTCCTGCATGCCTTGCCAGCGCTCGAAATCACGCTGGAACTTCAGGAAGGTGGTGACACGCTGGAGCTGCTTCTGGCCATCGGGCTGCTTGCTCATGGCCTGGCTGATGGCCGCCTGATCCGCCGCCGACATCTCGCCATCACCCGCTGGGGCGTCCATGGCGCCCAGTTGCGGCGCAGACGCAGACACCACCGCAGGGGCACTGGCAGCCGTATCGACATGGGGTGCAGACGCATCCCCGCTCATCCACCACCAGGCACCGGCACCCGCGACAGCCAACACCGCCACGGCCACGATGGCCGTGCGGGAACCCGAGGAGCGATCGTAAGAAATCATCCGCAGTACTCTCAGCAAGAAATAACCGCCCATTGTCGACCACAGTTTCAGGCAGCCACCGCTGGGATTTCCCCAGGCCCCCGTGCCCTACACTTGCGCCTCCCGCGCCGCATGCGCAGCGATCTCTCCTAGGTCTCACCGAGATGGACACTCACACCCTGTCACCCACGCTCACCGCCGCCCTGGGCGCCCTGGTGGGCTACCTCATCGGCTCGCTCTCCTTTGCCGTGATCATCAGCCGCCTGTTCGGGCTGGACGACCCCCGCAACTACGGCTCAGGCAACCCCGGCGCCACCAATGTGCTGCGCTCGGGCAACAAGGCCGCGGCCATCCTGACCCTGGTTTTTGACGCGCTCAAGGCCACCATTCCCATCATCGTGGCCCGTCAGCTCGGCCTGGACGATACCGCCGTGACCCTGGTGGGCCTGGGTGCCTTCCTGGGCCATCTGTGGCCGGTGTTCTTCAAGTTCGAAGGCGGCAAGGGCGTCGCCACGGCTGCGGGCGCCCTGCTCGCCTACGACCCCGCCATGGGGGGGCTGGCTCTGCTGGTGTGGCTGGCGGTGGCCATCGTGACGCGTTACTCCTCCCTGGCCTCCTTGTGCGCGGCCGTGGCTGCGCCGATCATTCAGGTGGTGCTGGGCGGCTGGGGCCCCATGGCCATGGGCATCATCGTCATGAGCATCCTGCTGATCTGGCGCCATGAGGCCAACATCCGCAAGCTGCTGGCCGGCCAGGAAAGCAAGATCGGCCAGAAGGCCAGCGCGCCCGGCCCGGGCCGGAACTGACCCCCTTCCATGCCCGAATCCGCACCTCCACCGCCGCGTCGCCCCACCTCCCTGTGGTCGCTCGCGCTGCTGCTCCTGCTGGTGTGGGGCGGTCATCAGGGCTGGCAGTGGTGGCGCAGCACCCACGCGGTCCAGGAGATCCAGCGACTGGCGGGCCCCGGGGACATCGTCATGTACACGACGACGGAGTGCCCTTACTGCGCTTCCGCTCGCGCCTGGCTGAAGCGGCATCAAGTGCCCTGGCGAGAGTGCAATGTGGAGACGGATCAGATCTGCCAGATGGAGTTTCAGGCCCAGGGGGCGCCCGGCGTCCCCTTGATGCGCGTGAAAGGTCAGTGGCGCCTGGGTTTTGACCCTGCGTGGCTCAGCCAGGCCTTGCAACGCTGAGCTGAGCAGCACCTCGGGGTCACAGACCGAGCGTGGACAGCGGCCCTCGCCCCTCGCGCACCACCTCGGCCCCACCCTTGGAGAGATCGATCACGGTGGTCGGCTCCATGGGGCAGGCCCCGGCGTCGATGATGGCCTGCACCTGCTTTTCCAGACGCTCACGGATCTCATTGGCGTCATTGAGGGCGTGATCCTCTCCGGGCATGATCAAGGTCGTGGCCAGCAAGGGCTGCCCCAGGATCTCCAGCAGCGACTGGGTGACCCGATGATCGGGCACGCGCAGGCCGATGGTGCGCCGAGACGGGTGTGACACCCGGCGCGGCACTTCCTTGGTGGCTTCCAGTATGAAGGTGTAGGGCCCCGGTGTGCCCAGCTTGACCAGCCGGTACTGCTTGTTGTCGACCCGCGCATAGTTGGCCAGCTCGGACAGATCCCGACACAGCAAGGTCAGATGGTGCCGCTCGTCGACGCCACGGATGCGCCGCAAGGCGTCGACGGCCGCCTTGTCGTCAAGCTGGCAAACCAGGGCATAGCTGGAATCCGTGGGCACGGCCGCCACGCCGCCCTGCGTCAGGATGGCCGCTGCCTGCTTGAGCAGGCGTGGCTGTGGGTGTTCGGGGTGAACTTCAAAGAATTGGGCCATGGTGCAAGGTTAGCAGCACCTGGCAGCGGGGCTGCCCTCTCCTGCTCAGGCGCGGGCGATGCGCGACGCCAGGGCTTCCCAGACCGGGGTGAGCCGTGAGGGCAGTCCAGGCAGCGTGCCCAGATCGGTGTGACTCTCGGCGGGGTCATGGAAATCCGATCCGCGCGACGCCAGCAGATCGAACTCCACCGCCATGTCGGCGTACTTGCCGTATTCGGCCTGCGTGTGACTGCCGGTCACGACTTCAACCCCGCGCCCACCGTGCGACTTGAACTCGCTGAACAGGGCAAACTCTTCATTGGGCGTGAAGTCATAGCGCCCCGGATGGGCGATCACGGCCACACCACCGGCCTGCGTGATCCAGCGCACAGCATCGCGCAGGCTGGCCCAGCGGTGCTCGACATAGCCAGGCTTGCCCTCAGTCAGGTAGTGACGGAAGACCTCATGGGTGTCCGAGCACACACCCGCTTCGACCAGGTAGCGTGCAAAGTGGGTGCGCGAGATCAGATCGGGGTTGCCCACGTACTTGAGCGCCCCCTCGAAGGCTCCGGGGATGCCCACACGGGCCAGTCCATCGGCCATGTCGCGGGCACGCCGCTCACGGCCACCACGCGTGGTGACCAGCCCCTGCACCAGTTCGGTGTCTTCTTCATCGAAACCCAGGCCGACGATGTGCACCGTCTGGTGCGCAAAGCTCACGGAGATCTCCGTGCCGGTCAGGTAGTCCATACCCAGGGCATGGGCCGCGCGACGCGCACGCGCCTGACCTCCCACCTCATCGTGGTCGGTCAGGGCCCAGAGCTGGACCCCGTTGCGATGGGCTCGCGCCGCCACATCCTCTGGCGCCAAGGTGCCATCAGACACATTGGAGTGACAGTGGAGATCGGCATTGACCAGGAGCATGGGATTGGCTGACATCACGTCTTCGATTGTAGGAAGCTCGACTCGCTCGTGACAGCCTGGGCCGCAATAACCCTATCGCAAGGAGCGGCCCCAGGCGTCGACGCTGGCTTGCGTGAGTTCGGCAATCAGCTTTTCATCGATCGGCTGACGGTAGCGGAACTTGACGTGTCTCATGCCTTTGCCCGCGCCCTGAAGCTCGGGGAAATCGCTGAGCAGCAGCACACCGTTGAAGACCTGCAGGTGGGCATTGGCCTTGAACATGACAATGGCCAGCAGGTTGTCGCCGTCGTTGGTGAAGACCAGGTTGCCCCACTTCACTTCGGGGCGCAACTGAGGCGCGGTGGCCAGTATGACTTTCTGGATCGCCTGAGCGGTTTCACGCTGCTCGGGACGAACACTGTCATAGAACGCGTTGATCAACGCAGGGGATTGAAGGGGTCGGCGCATGGGGGATAGGCCCAAACAAAAAAGGTACTACAAGAGCGTTGATACATGACCACCCCCTCCCTGAAGCTCATGAGAACTTCCGTGTGACCATACAGCCGGACTCTGTTCATCGGCATTTTTTCTCGCTCCCCCATGAACATGGGGAAACGGAACCATATGAACGTCCCGGCGTGCCAAATGCACTCAACTCAGCCTTGAATCCTACCTGATGAATCTGGTCCGCGCATCCTTGAATTGAGTGTCTATACGACCTTATCGGCCGAGCACGCTCAAGTTTTAGGCAAGGTGACGCCGCGTTGACCCTGATATTTGCCACCTCGGTCACGGTAACTGGTTTCGCAGACCTCGTCACTCTCGAAGAACAGCACCTGCGCGCAACCTTCGCCAGCGTAGATCTTGGCAGGCAGCGGCGTGGTGTTGCTGAACTCCAGGGTGACGTAGCCTTCCCATTCGGGCTCGAAGGGGGTGACGTTGACGATGATGCCGCAACGCGCATAGGTGCTCTTGCCCAGGCAGATGGTCAGCACATTGCGCGGGATGCGGAAGTACTCGACCGTGCGGGCCAGCGCAAAGCTGTTGGGCGGAATGATGCAGACATCGCTGTTGATGTCGACAAAGCTCTTTTCGTCGAAGTTCTTGGGATCCACCACCGTGGAGTGGATGTTGGTGAAGACCTTGAACTCGGGGGCGCAACGGATGTCGTAGCCGTAGCTGCTGGTGCCATAGCTCACGATCTTCTGGCCATCGGCGGATTGACGGACCTGTCCGGGCTCGAAAGGCTCGATCATGCCGTGCTCTTCGGCCATGCGGCGGATCCAGCGGTCTGACTTGATGCTCATGGAATCTCCTGCTCAATGGGCGTGATTGTCACACCGCTTGAGCCTGCTCCCGCAGCCGGCCCCGCATCAGGGGGGCCCTCGACCTCAGGCGATGCACCAAAGACGCTCGCACCGATCTGGCACGGATTCTGCATTGGATGTGGCACCAGCATGGACCCAAAGCAGGTCCGTGCACCACGCTGAGAATTCATATGAGCAACTTCAAGACCTTTCTGCGGTCAGGCCACGCGCCGACCCTTCTGGCTTCCTTTCTCTATTTCGACTTCACCTTCGCCATCTGGGTGCTGAACGGTGCCATGGCGCCGTTCATCAGCGAGACCTTCAATCTCTCGCCGGCCCAGAAGGGATTCATGATCTCGGTGCCCATCCTGGCGGGCGCACTGATGCGCTTCCCCCTGGGTGTGCTGGCCCAGTACATCGGCCGCAAGAACGCGGCCATGGCGGAGATGGGGCTGATCGTTCTGGCTCTGCTGTTCGGCTACGTCTTTGTCGACACCCACAACGAGGTGCTGGCCATGGGCGTCCTGCTGGGCATTGCCGGCGGCAGCTTCGGGATCGCCCTGTCGCTGGGCTCGGGCTGGTTCCCCGCCAAGTACAAGGGCCTGGCCATGGGCATTGCGGGCGCTGGCAACAGTGGCACGGTGCTGGCGGTGCTGTTCGCTCCGCCCCTGGCCGCGCGCTTTGGCTGGCAGGCCGTGTACGGACTGGCTGCCATCACCATGGTGCTGCCCATGATCGTCATGGCCGTGATCGCCAAAGAGCCGCCTGACATCGAACATCAGTCCTTCCGCGAGCACATCGCCTGCCTGTTCGAGAAAGATGGCTGGGCCTTCAGCCTGATCTATGTGATCACCTTCGGTGGCTTCATCGGTCTGGCCAACTTCCTGCCCACCTACTTCCATGACCAGTTCAAGGTGTCCAAGATCGAAGCCGGTCAGCTCACCATGCTGGCCACGCTGATGGGCTCGGCCACCCGCATCGTGGGCGGCTATGTGTCGGATCGCTGGGGCGGCATCAACGCCCTCACTGGCGTGCTGGCCCTGGTCATCGTGACACTGGTGATCTGCGGCACGATGGGCCAGAACCTGGCCATCACCACCTTGCTGTTCATGCTGTGCTTCGCATCCCTGGGGGCCGGCAATGGCGCGCTGTTCCAGCTCGTGCCCCTGCGCTGGCCGCTGACCACGGCCGTGGCGGGCTCCATGATTGGTGAACTGGGCGCCCTGGGTGGCGGCTTCATCCCCAACGCCATGGGCCTGTCCAAGCAGTATTCGGGCAGCTACTTCTACGGCTTTGCCGCCTTCGCCGCCCTTGGCGTGGCTGTGCTGGTGATGATGCGCGTGATGCAGATCCGCTGGACGCGCACCTGGGCCGAGAAGGGAGGCCGCGCGCGCAGCACAGCCATGGGCGAGGCCCTGGTCCAGCACGGCAACACCAACGGATCGCTGTCATCACAGGCTCGCTGAGCGGCCACAGGGAGGAGACCACAGGGGCCATCGGCCCCTGTGGTCATTTCAGCGGCTGGGCAAGAACACCAGCCAGTACGCCAGCAGGACATTGAACAGCACGGAGACCGCCAGGGCGATCTTCCAGGCCGCCGCCGGATCACGTGCCAGCAAGGGTGTGGCCTGCGGGGCCCCCAGAGGCCGCGAGGCACCCCGCTCCAAGGCCAGCAGCATCTCTTCGGCCGTCTCGAAGCGCTGCCGGGGATCGCGCGCCACGGCCTTGAGCACCACGTGATCGAGCCAGATGGGCACATCCGGCCTCAGCCGGGAGGGCGCCACAGGGTCACGGCGGAAGCGGCCCAACTGGTAGGGCTCGATCTCACCGTAGGGCAACTTGCCCGTCAGCCACTCATACAAGGTCACCCCCAGGGCGTAGAGATCACTGGCCTGGCTGGCTTGCGAACTTTGCGGATCGTCCCCCCATTGCTCGGGGTTGATGTAGCTGGGCGTGCCCGCATGCAGGCTGCGCAGCGCCTTGGGCTCCTGCCCGGACAAGGCCACTCCCAGATCGATCAGGCGCCACTGCCCATCCTTGCCCAGATGCACGTTTTCGGGCTTGATGTCGCGATGGATCACCCCATGCTGGTGCAGACGCCCCACGGCGCGGCAGATGACCATGCAGGCATGCACGACTTCGGCCACCTCCTGACGGCGCCCCTCCATCAGTTGGCGCAAGGTCTGCCCCTCCTGCCACTCGGACAAGGTATAGAAGCAGGTCGGGTTCAAAGGCTCGATCGCACGGATCAGGCCGCGTGAATCCCGCTCGGTGATGCGCGCGCCCAGCCAGGCCTCATGGGCCAGCATGGCCCGCTCTTCGGGGTCATTGGCTCGCGCCTCATGCAAGGTCTTGAGCGCCAGCAGTTGCCCATCTTCATGGCGCTGCACCTGGTACACGCGGTGCACGCCGTTGTTGGCCACCAGCGATAGCACCGTCATGTTGTCCACACGCGCACCGGCGTTCCATCGCGGAGGCACCGGCAGGATGCGTCCACGGCGCTGAGCGTCTTCCAGTTGAGCCCCCGTCAGACCGCACACACGAAGCACCAGTGCCGTGGCATTGTCGGTCGACCCCGACACAAGCGCCTTGGAGACCAGGGCTTCACTGGCCTCCTGTGCGCTGCCCTGGGTGGCCAGCATCGCAATCTGTCGACGTTTGAGCACACCGTGCACACCGTCGCTGGTCAGCACAAGCACATCGCCAATCTGGATATCGCCTTCGGTGTAGTCGACACGAACCGAATCCTCCATCCCCAGAGCGCGAGTGAGCCCATTGTTGAACTCATGCCCCCCCATGGTGTGGTCCTGAGTCAAGAGGCTGCACTCCCCTCCCCGGATCAACCAGGCACGTGTATCCCCCACGTGAGCCACGGTATAGCCATGCCCTCGGAGGACCAGCGCTGTCAGTGTCGTCATGCCCAGCGGCGCATCCCGAAAGACCTGACGTCGGCGATTGTGGTCGCACAGCCAGGCGTTGTGCGCGCCGATCAGCCGATCCAGGGCCACGGTGGTGTCCCAGGTCGCCGGCGTCGCGTGATAGTCGGCTGTCAATGCCAGCACCGCCGACTGCGCAGCCTCACGCCCACCACCTCCACCGGACACACCATCGGCCAGGGCCGCAATCACGCCGAACCCGGCCTGATGGGCGGGTGGGTACGCCACCGCCGCATGATCTTCCAGTCGCTCACGCATCCCGCGCTCGCAGGCGAGCCCCACATCCAGTTCAAAACTCATATCCAGACCCAGCTTGTTCGATCTCTCTCAGCGCATGTCGGCACCAACCCTGTGCACCGATCGTGTTTGAAGCATCGATGCAGCAAGTTTCCTGCCCAGCCAAGGTGCGCCAACCCACACCGGTGCAGAGAACCCGACACTTGGCCTCGGACTTGCTTGTGAACAGCCATAAAAGATTCCCCGCTGTGGAGCATTCGCATGAAGAAGATGAAACTGGTGCTGGTGGGCAACGGCATGGCCGGCGTCCGCACGCTGGAAGAGTTGCTGAAGATCGCCCCCGATCTCTACGACATCACCGTCTTTGGTGCAGAACCGCACCCCAACTACAACCGCATTCTCTTGTCTCCCGTGCTCGCAGGCGAGCAGACGGTGGACGAGATCATCCTCAATTCCGTCGAGTGGTACGCCCAACACGGCATCACGCTGCACATGGGCAAGAAGGTGGTCGGCATCGACCGTACCCGGCGCATCGTGACGGCAGACGACGGCACCCAGGCCGAATACGATCGACTGCTGTTGGCGACAGGCTCCAAACCCTTCATCTTGCCGGTCCCGGGCAAAGACCTGGAAGGGGTGATCGCCTATCGCGACATCGCCGACACCGAGGCCATGATCAAGACCGCACAGACGCATCGCCACGCCGTGGTCATCGGAGGAGGTCTGCTGGGTCTGGAAGCGGCCAATGGCCTGATGCAGCGCGGCATGAAGGTCACCGTGGTGCACATCGGCCCCTGGTTGCTGGAGCGGCAACTGGACGAGGTGGCCGCCAAACTGCTGCAGCGCTCGCTGGAAGAGCGTGGGCTGACGTTCATGCTGGGCGCGCAGACTCAGGAGCTGGTGAGCGACAGTGTCGATGGTCGATCAGGCCGGGTCTCAGCCGTGCGTTTCAAGGATGGCACCCAGATCTCCGCGGATCTGGTGGTCATGGCAGCAGGGATCCGCCCCCACACCGAGCTGGCCGAAAAGATTGGCATCTACTGCAACCGCGGCATCGTTGTCACCGACACCCTGCAGACCGTGACCGATCCACGCGTCTACGCGGTGGGTGAATGCGCGGCCCACCGCGGCATTGCCTACGGGCTGGTCGCGCCCCTGTTCGAGCAGGGCAAGGTATGCGCCAACCACCTGGCACTCAAGGGCATCGGGCGCTACACGGGTTCACAAGTTTCCACCAAGCTCAAGGTCACTGGCATCGATCTCTTTTCTGCCGGCAATTTCATGGGTGACGATGACACAGAAGACATCACCTTGTCCGACCCGATGGATGGGGTCTACAAGAAGCTGGTCCTCAAAGACGACAAGCTGGTGGGCGCCTGCCTGTACGGCGACACGGTCGACAGCAGCTATTACTTTCAGTTGATTCGTGAGGGGCGCAACATCCGCGAGCAGCGCGATCTCCTGATGTTTGGTCCTGCCAGCGACGGGCAAGCCCAACAGCCGCCTGCGTCAGAGCCCCCCACAAAGAATGCCCCCGTGCACCGCATCCGCATCGACGAGCCCTCTGCCACTGCTTGAGTGCGCACCACTCCTGCGTTCACTCCTGCGCCATGAGCACCATCATCCCCATCGTCGCGGCCTCCGACAGCCGAGTCCGTACCACCCACGCCACCTGTCCCTATTGCGGAACGGGATGCGGCGTGATCATCGAATCCACGCAAGGGCGCATCACCAACGTCCAGGGTGACCCCGATCACCCGGCCAACTTCGGTCGCCTGTGCACCAAAGGCAGCACCCTGCACCTCACCGCCGGCGCCCACGTGCAGGACCAGTCGCGTCTGCTGTTTCCACAGCGCCGCATGTCGAGAGGCAGCGAGGCAGAACCCCTGTCCTGGGACGATGCGCTCGACCACGCCGCGGAACGCCTGGCAGACATCGTGCGCCGCCATGGCCCGCAAGCGGTGGGCTTCTATGGCTCCGGCCAATTGCTCACCGAAGACTATTACGTGCTCAACAAGCTGGTCAAAGGCCTGCTGGGCACCAACAACGTCGACACCAACTCGCGCCTGTGCATGAGCAGCGCCGTGGCAGGCTACAAGACCACGCTCGGCTCCGACGCCCCGCCCGCCTGCTACGACGACTTCCAGCACGCCCAGACATTGTTCATCGTCGGGGCCAATACGGCCTGGGCTCACCCCATCCTGTTTCGCCGCATTGAAGATGCCCGGCGAGCCAACCCGGCCATGAAGCTGATCGTCGTGGATCCGCGCAAGACCGAAACGGCCGAGATGGCCGATCTGCATCTGGCCATCCTGCCTGGCACCGATGTGGCGCTCTTTCACGGCATGCTGCATGTGCTGCTGAGCGAGGGCCTGCTCGACCTGAGCTATGTGCGTGATCACACCCATGGCTGGGATGAGCTGCGCGCCATCGTCGCCGACTATCCTCCCGACACCGTGGCCTCGATCTGTGGTATCGCCGTCGCGGACCTGCTCCAGGCAGCGCGCTGGTTTGGCGCCCATACCCCCACGCTGTCGCTGTACTGCCAGGGGCTCAATCAGAGCAGCAGAGGCACCGACAAGAACGCCTCGCTGATCAATCTCCATCTGGCCACGGGTCAGATCGGTCGCCCGGGAGCCGGGCCCTTCTCACTGACTGGCCAGCCCAATGCCATGGGTGGGCGTGAAGTGGGGGGCATGGCCAACTTGCTCAGCGCCCATCGAGACCTGTCCAACCCGCAGCACCGTGCAGAAGTCGCGCACTTGTGGGGCGTGCAGGACGTTCCTGCCACACCAGGGCTGACCGCCGTCGAGATGTTCGAAGCTGCGGCCCGCGGTGACATCAAGGCCTTGTGGATCGCCTGCACCAACCCAGCCCAATCTCTGCCCGATCAGGCGACCGTGCGCAAGGCTCTGGAAACCGCTGAGCTGGTCGTGGTTCAGGAAGCGTTTGCCACCACCGCCACCTGTGCCTATGCTGACCTGCTCCTGCCCGCCACGACCTGGGGCGAACGCGATGGCACGGTCACCAACAGCGAGCGTCGCATCAGCCGCGTGCGACCGGCCATCGCACCTCAAGGTCTGGCCCGTCATGACTGGGACATCCTGGCCGATCTGGGACGCCGCCTGGAGCAACGCCTGCCGGAACTCACCCAAGGACGGCGCCCCGGTGTGCGCACGCTGTTCGACTACGACCGCCCGGAAACCATCTGGAACGAACACCGTGAATCCACCCGTGGCCGAGATCTGGACATCACTGGCCTGAGCTACGAGATCCTGGACACCCAAGGGCCTCAGCAATGGCCCATGCCTGAGGGCAGCACCCAAGGTCGGGCCCGT
The DNA here is from genome assembly GCF_036279655.1 of Aquabacterium sp. GTDB lineage: Bacteria > Pseudomonadota > Gammaproteobacteria > Burkholderiales > Burkholderiaceae_C > Aquabacterium. The sequence continues at coordinate 24,314 of NZ_DASUIT010000021.1, forward strand.
CTGTACGAAGACGGTCGATTCCCCACGCCCGACGGCCGTGCACGCTTTGCTGCGGTGCGTGCTGAGCCCGTTTCCGAGCCATGCGATGCGCGCTTCCCGTTCAGCCTCAACACCGGCCGCCTGAGAGACCAATGGCACGGCATGAGTCGCACCGGCACGCTGGGTCGCCTGTTCGGCCACGTGAGCGAGCCTGCCATCGAGCTCAACCCCCAGGACATGCAGCGCCTGGATCTGCGCGCAGGCGATCTGGTGCAGGTGGTTTCGCGACGCGGAGAGCTGACACTGCCGGCCCACCCCAGCGAGAGCATCACCAGCATGCAGTGCTACATCCCGATGCACTGGGGCCAGGAAGCGCTGAGCGGACACGATGCCTCGGGTCGCGCCATCGCCGGCGTCAATGCCCTGACCTCGCCCGCCCTGTGCCCCAAGTCACGCCAGCCGGAACTCAAGCACGCAGCCGTTCACATCAGCCAGGCGCATCTGCCCTGGCGCCTGCTGGCCGTCGCCTGGCTGCCTCAGGATGAGGCCTTGCGCGTACGCGAGGCTCTCAAGCCCCTGATGTCCGCCTTCAACTACACCAGTTGCGTGCCCTTCGGCCGCGAGCCCCACGTGCAGGGCAAGGTGGGTGTTCTGTTCCGGGCCGCAGCCCAGGACGCCGCCAGCACCAGCGTGCTCCAGCAGATCGAACGACTCATGGGCATCGAAGGGCACGATGTCCTGCGCTACGACGACCGCCATCAGGGGCAACACCGGGCCATGCGCATGGACCGCTCGCCCGATGGCCTCAAGCTGGAGGCATTTGTGCTGGCAGGAGACATCAGCGCAGAAGCCTGGATCAGGCCTTTGCTGCAAGATGAACTGCTGGCCGACGCCTATGGCCGGGCGCTGCTCTCGCCAGGGGCGACACCGCCGGTCAAGATGCCCACCAAAGGCAAGCAGATCTGCGCCTGTTTCAATGTGACTGAAACTGCCATCACACAAGCGCTGGCTAGCTGTCCAGGATCGCCAGACGAACGCTTGTCCTTGCTGCAAGGCCAGCTCCGATGTGGCACCAACTGTGGCTCCTGCATCCCCGCGCTCAAAACTCTGATCAAGTTGCATCCGGTTTTGGCCCAGGCATAGACTGGGTCACCGCCATGCAGCGACAATGCGGATCATGAGCATCGCCGCCTACATCAAGGAGATCGGCCGGGGCAAGGATGGCGCCCGGCCACTCAGCACGGAACAAGCCCATGACCTGCTGAGCCAGGTTCTGGACGGTCGCGTCACGGACCTGGAAGTCGGGGCCTTTGCCCTGGCCATGCGCATCAAGGGCGAGACGGCGGCCGAGCTCGACGGCTTTGTCCGTGCCACCCATGAGCGCTGCCTGCCCCTGCCCGCCCCGGCATCGGGCGGTGTGGTCCTGCTGCCCAGCTACAACGGCGCCCGCAAGCTGCCCAACCTGACCGCCCTGCTGGCCGGGCATCTGGCGCGTCAAGGCACGGCCGTGCTGGTGCATGGCCCCTTGAAAGACCCCACCCGGGTGAGCACCGCAGAGGTGTTCTCGGCCCTGGGCTGGCCCCTGGCGCACACAGCGCAAGACGTCGCCCAGGCCTGGGAGCTTGGACGCCCGGCCTTCATGGACACGGCCACCCTGTGTCCGGGCCTGGCCCGCCTGCTGGACGTGCGCTGGACCATCGGCCTGCGCAACCCCGGTCACACCGTGGCCAAACTGCTGCGCCCCTTGCCGCCGGGCACGCCGGGCGTGCAGGTCGTCAACCACACCCACCCCGAGTACGCCCACTCACTGACCGACTATCTGCTGCACAGCCAGGGCACGGCCTTGCTGATGCGGGGCACCGAGGGCGAGCCCGTGGCCGACGCGCGCCGCCAGCCCCGCTTCGAGGTCTTCGTGCAGGGCCAGCGGGATGCCGAGCTCAGCCGCGCACCTGTCGAGGGCGTGCTGACCACCCTGCCCGACCTGCCCGCCGGCTTCGATGCCGACAGCACCGCACGCTACATCCAGGCCGTGCTGGTGGGCGACCAGCCCTTGCCTCCCGCCATCGACACCCAGGCCCAGTGCCTGCGTCAGGTCCTGGCTCGCGTGGGCGGCTGAGCACTCACGCCACTGCCAGCCCGTGTGAGCAACACGATCCCGGCCAGGATGGCCGCCGTGCCCAGCATCAATTGAGGCGAGACCGGTTCACCCAGCCACCACGCGGCCATCCAGATGGTCGACAAGGGACCGATCATGCCCACCTGTGACGCGATGGAGGCCCCCAGCAACTGCACCCCGCGCATCAGCAGCCACACCGGCAGCACGGTACACGCCGAGGCATTGAGCGCCGACAAGGCATAGGCCTGCCAGGGCAGCCCGGACACGGAGCCCACCTGCCCCTGGGTCCAGACAGACACCAGCAACCACTGCAGCGCACACAGGCCGCAAGCCACGATGGAGGCATAGCCCACCAGGCGCAGCGAGCCGATCTGCTGCACCAGGCGGCCGCTGCCCACCAGATAGACGGCGTAGGACAAGGCACTGCCCAGCACCAGCAAGGAGCCCCAGGTCACGGCCTCGGTGGCAGACAGTTCATGCGATCGCGTCACGGCCCATTGCGCAGTCTCCCAGTCGTGCAGCCACACCACCGCCACCCCGGCATAGGCCAGCCCCACGGCGGCCCACTGCATGCCCGTGACGCGCTGGCGGAACCACCACACCGACAGGATCAGCACCATGGTCGGATTGAGATACAGAATGGCCCGCTCCAGGCTCGCGCTGATGTACTGCAACCCCATGAAGTCCAGCGTGCTGGCCAGGTAGTAGCCCGTGATCCCCAGGCCCACCACCTGCCACCACTGACGACGCGTGAGCGACGCCGCCCCCGCCGCCTGCCGCGCAGCCCACCAGGCCATGACCAGGAACAGCGGAAAGGCCATGGTCATGCGCAAACCCACCACGGAGATGGCGTCGGCGCCCAGCTTGTACATGAGCTTGGCCACGATGGCCTTGCCGGAAAACGCGATGGCGCCCAGGGCGGCCATCATCAGCCCCCTGCCGCGAGGTCCCTGGAGCCAGCCAGGCAGAGTGAGTTGAGTCGAGACAGTCATGGCGACAGCCTACCCCAGGACGATCCCTATGGTGCGACGCAGCAAGAATAATCATCACTATCTTTCATCTATCATCCAGGGCATGCCGAGCCCGCACCCACCCCCTGCACCCGCCCTGCGTTGGCGCCTCTCGCTGACCTTGATGGTCACGCTCTTCGTGGCCTATCTCGACCGAATGAACATCAGCCTGGCCCTGCCGCTGATGGCCTCGCACTACGGCTGGAGCGTGGACGAGACACGCAGCCACGGCAGCACCTTGCTGACGTCCTTCTACGTGGGCTATGGCCTGGCCAACCTGTTTCTCTCAGGCGCGGCCACTCGACTGGGGCCCCGCATCAGCCTGATGCTGGTGATCCTGCTGTGGTCCACCTTCACGGCCCTGGGCGCCTGGCTGTCGGCCTCGCTGACGGTGCTGCTGGCCACCCGTTTCCTGCTGGGCCTGTCCGAAGGCGTGCACTTTCCGATGATGAATGTGCTGACCCAGCGCTGGTTTCCACCTCAGGAGCGTGGACGTGCCAACAGCGTCTGGATGGCCGGCCTGCTGCTGGCCATCTGCCTGGCGCCAGTCTTGTTGATCCCGCTGATGCACGCCGTGGGCTGGCAAGCCACCTTCTGGCTGCTGGCGCTGGCCGGCCCCCTGCTGTCCCTGCCCCTGGTCTGGCGTCATGTGTTCGATCGCCCACAAGATCACCCCGCCATCACGGCACAGGAGCAGATGCACATCGACGAGTGCGCCGACCCGCCATCGGCCGCGCCCGCAGACTGGGCCCTCTGGCACGCCATGACTCGGCCCGGTGTCCTGCTCATCCTGGCCTCGGGCATCGCCTACAACATCGTGGCCGTGGGCTTGAGCTCGTGGCTGCCCACCTACTTTGTGGCCACCAAGGGCCTGCCCTACGCCGACCTGGTTTACGCCACCAGCCTGCCCTATGTGAGCGGCGTCATGGGCCTGGCCCTGTGGTCCTGGCTGGGGGATCGCACCGGTGCACGCGCCGCCCTGGGGGCCCTGGGGTTCATCGGGGGCGGTGCCGCCCTGTGGATGGCCCTGCATGCCTCCACCCTGCCCCTCAGCATCGCCGGCTTCGCGCTGGCCGTGTTCAGCATCTCGGCCTTCTCGGCCTGCGAATTCGCCATCGTGCAGCGGCAATTGCCGCCCGAGCTCATGGGGCCTGGGGCCGGCATCTACAACGGCCTGACCACCCTCATCGGTGGTGGCGCCGGCCCCGTGCTCGTGTCATCGATCATTGGCACCCAGCCCGAGGGGCAAGCCCAGGGCGTGGCCGCCGCCATCGCCGTGTGCGTGCTGGCCGCCACCCTGCTGCTGATCCTGGCCCGGCGCCTGAGATACTGAGCAGCCCTTGATGGAGCCCACCATGCCCACCCCCCGCCAGGACGCACCGCCCTGCCAGCGCCTGAGCCAGGCCCTGGATGCCGAAGGCATGGGCGAGCCCACCCTGGTGGTCGACCTGGACGCGCTGGAGCGCAACATCGACGCGCTGCGCCAGTTGATCCCCCCGGGACAGTCCCTGCGTCTGGTGCAAAAGTCCATCCCCTCCCTGCCCTTGCTGTGCTTCATCATCGAGCGGCTGCCCTGCCAGCGGCTGATGGTCTTTCACCGCCCCTGGCTGAACCACTACGCGCACCATGCGCCCGACCTGGATCTGCTGCTGGGCAAACCCATGCCCGTGGCGGCAGCGCGGGCCTATTACCGTGATGCGGGCATCGCCGCGGGCACCGGCCCGCACTGGCTGATCGACACCCCCGAGCGCCTGCGCCAGTATCTGGATCTGGCGCTCGATCTGAAGCGACGCCTGAGCCTCTGCCTGGAGATCGATGTGGGCCTGCACCGCGGCGGCGTGTCCAGCCCCGACGCGCTGGACCCGATGCTGGACCTGATCAGACAACACCCCCAGGCCCTGCGCTGGTGGGGCTTCATGGGCTATGACGCCCATGCCGCCAAGGCCCCCTGGTGGAGCAGCCCCTCCCGGGCGGTGCGTCAGAGCCAGGCACGCTACCGCGCCTTCATCGACCATGCCCAGACGCGGCACCCCGACGTGTGGCGCGACGATCTGATCTTCAATGGCGCCGGCAGCCCGACCGTGGCGCTGCACGATGCCACATCGCCGCTCAATGACGTGGCCGTGGGGTCGGCCCTGCTCAAACCCGCCGACTTTGATGTGCCTACCCTGGCGGCCTTCACGCCGGCCCTGTGGCTGGCCGTCCCGGTGCTCAAGGTCAGCCCGCAACTGGAGGTGCCTTTCGTGGCCCCCCTTTCGCGTTGGCTGGGGCGCCATCTGAGCGCCCGCGCGCAATCGGTCTACCTGTACGGTGGGCGCTTCATGGCACAGCCTGTCTGGCCGCGCGGCCTGCGCGAGCTGTCGATCGTGGGCCGCTCCAGCAATCAGCAGTTGATGACCCTGCCCGCCACCCCCGCCCTGCGGCCGGACGACTGGACCTTCTGGCGCCCCACCCAGAGCGAGCAGGCCCTGCTGCACCACGGTGATGTGCTGGGGGTGCGGGGCGATCGGGTCGTGGCGCGCTTCGCGGTCGACCCCGGCTAGCGCAGGTTCAGATCACGGTCTGATCACACCCATGCGATCAAACAGGTCATAGACCAGCCAGGCGCAACTGTCGACCACCACCGGCAACTCCAGCGTCGGGTCGTCGAACATCATCTCGATGGCCGAGTACAGCACATCGACCGACAGGCGGATGTTGATGCGCAGGCGCACAGGATCGACATCCGGGTGCACCATCATCATGGCAGCCTGCAATTGATCGGTCACCACGTGGTGGGACGCGATGCGAACCTCGTTGAGCAGGGGCACGGCGCGCAAGGCCCGCGTGATCCAGACCCCCGCCGTGGTGTCTGCCGTGACACGGTGCGTGTCCATCATCAGGCCCACCAGAGCCGGATGCAGTAAATCGGCCGGCTTGAGCAGCACCTCTGGGGTCAGCCAGCGCTCGACCAACTCGTTCTGGTCCCGCATCAGACGCACGCCCAGTTCATGGAGCAAGGCGTACTTGTTGGGGAAATAGCGATACAGCGCCGGAGGCGACAGGCCTGCCTGCTTGCACACCAGATTGGTCGACAGGCGCTCCACACCCACATCGGCCAGCAACTCCGCCGTGACCTTGAGGATCAACTCATAGGTTTCCTGCGAGCGTTTCTGTGCCGGGAGCTTTTTAGGCTCCAGCAGATGGGCGTACGACGACATGCCAAAAGTATAACAAGGCACATACCTCCCCCTGAAACAAGGGGTCCAGAGGCCCTCTTTGATGTAACGCATCCCCATGGAGTTGCCGCACGGTCAATAATGTAGTTAAAACTATCGTTATAGACATGACCTCTGTGAAGTTTCTCTGGTCTGCTCTGATCGCACTGTCGGTGGCGGTGAGCGTCTCCTTGTCCGCCTGCTCGGACAAGACACCGCAGGCACCCGCCTCCGCCCCCAACACGGCTGCGCCTGAAACCCTGTCGCCCGCAGACCCGCGCCTGGCCGACCTCTATGAGCGCTCCTGCAAGGCTTGCCACACCCAGGCAGGCGGTGTCACGCCCCTCACGGGGGATGCCCAGGCCTGGCGGCCTCGGCTGGCCAAAGGCCTGCCCGCCTTGCTGGCCAATGTGCGCCAGGGATTCAACGGCATGCCCGCAGACGGACTCTGCACAGAATGCTCCGATGAGGACATTCAGCAACTGATCCGGTTCATGAGCCGGACCACGACGGAGGTGAGCCCATGAGCCGCCGTGATGCACTCAAGGCCGCCCTGAGCGTGGCCGGGGCAGCCGCCTGCGCCTGGCCGCGCCAGGGTGTCGCCCAGGCTGCCCAGCCATCAGCCACCCGCCCCACGCCGCCGTGGCCCACTGGCAAACCCACCCTCTGGCACAACTGGTCCGGGCTGCAGACCTGCCAACCCTCCGGCAGACTCATGCCCGGCACCCCGGCCGAACTGGCCACCTGGCTGCGCAGTTCGTCGGGGCCCCTGCGCTGCGTGGGGTCGGGCCACTCCTTCACTGGCCTGGTTCCCACCTCGGGCACCCTGATCAGCCTGGATCGCCTCTCGGGCGTGGTCCACCATGACGCCTCACGCCAGCAAGTCACGGTGCGCGCCGGCACGCGCCTGGCGGTGCTCAACAGCCAGTTGTCGGCCCTGGGCCTGGCCCTGCACAATCTGCCCGACATCAATGTGCAGACCCTGGCCGGGGCTCTGTCCACCGCCACCCATGGCACAGGGGCCCGCCTGCCTGCCCTGCACCACCACCTCACCGGCCTGCGCCTGATGACCGTGCAAGGGGAGCTGATCCACTGCAGCCGCGACACGCACCCCGAGCTGTTCGCTGCAGCCCGGGTCTCGCTGGGCGCCCTGGGGGTGATCACCGAGTTCGACCTGTCGGTGAGACCTCAGTACCACCTGCGCAAACGGGTGTGGACCCAGCCCACCGAGCACCTGCTCGAACAGGCCGACACGCTCGCAGGCCGACACCGCAACTTCGAGTTCTACGTGCTGCCCCACACCGGGATGGCCGCGGGCATCACCCACGACGAGGTTGCCCCGGGCACCCCGATCCCACGCCATGATGCGGACGAAGAGGCCCTGATGGACCTCAAGCGCCTGCGCGATCACCTGTCTGGCTGGCCCGGCCTGCGGCGCTGGCTGGCCACCCGACTGATCGGAGAGGGGGAGCAAGAGGTGGCGCAGGACATGGGCTGGAAGCTGCTCAGCAGCGTGCGCAACACCCGCTTCAACGAAACCGAGTTCCATGTACCCCGCGCCCAGGGACTGGCCTGCCTGCGCCAGATCCTGCAGGCGCTGGAAAAACGCCCGGACGTGTTCTTCCCGCTGGAGTTCCGCTATGTGCTGGGCGATGACGCCTGGCTCAGCCCCTTCCAGGGGCGTGACAGTTGCTCGATTGCCGTGCATGCGATGGTGGGCGAAGAACATCGCTACCTGATCGAGGCGCTGGGCCCCATCTTCCGCCGCCATGGTGGCCGCCCTCACTGGGGCAAGCTGCATGATCTGCCAGGCGCGGAGCTGGCCACGCACTACCCCCGATGGAAGGACTTTCAGGCGCTGCGGGCCACCCTGGACCCTCAGGGGCGGCTGCTCAACCCCTACCTGAAGCAGTGGTTCGGGGCCCGCGCATGATGCCCCGGCACAGACACCCATGGCGCCATGCCCTGGCGCTGAGCCTGAGCTGGACGCTCGGCAGTGCCCAGGCGGCCAGCCCGCTCCCGGCCGCTCCGGCCTCCCCACCGTATCTGGTCGGTGCCGGCATCAGCGACATCACGGGTGAAGCAGCCGACATCGGCATGTTCGGCTATGCCCAGCTGTCTCAGCGCACCTCAGGCATCCATCAACGCCTGCGTGCGCGCGCCTTCGTGGTCGAGGACCCACGCACCCGACAGGCAGTGGTGCTGGTCGTGGCTGACGCGGGCGCCATCATGCAGGGCGTGCACCAGGAGGTCCTGCGGCGCCTGCAACAACGCCATGGCAGCCGCTACACCGAGCGCAATGTGCTGCTCACCGCCACCCACACCCATGCCGGCCCCGGGGGCTACTCACACCACACGCTCTACAACATCACCATCCTGGGTCACAAGCCCGCCACCTTTGAAGCCATGGTCGACGGCATCGTCGAGGCCATCGACCGGGCCCACGGCTCACGAGCGCCAGGCAGCATCCGCCTGTCGCAAGGAGAGCTGAGCAACGCCAGCCGCAACCGCGCCGCCCCGGCCTTTGACGCCAACCCGGCGGCCGAGCGTCAGGCCTTCCCGCAGGGCATCGACCCGCTCATGAGCGTGCTCACTTTCCGTCGGGGGACACAGGACATCGGTGCCCTGAGCTTCTTCCCGACGCACGGCACCAGCATGACCAACACCAACACCCTGATCAGCGGTGACAACAAGGGGTATGCGGCCTGGCGCTGGGAACACGAAGTCGGCGTACGCCACCTGGATCACGCCCAAGCCCCGCCCTTTGTCGCGGCCTTCGCCCAGACCACCCCGGGCGACATGAGTCCCAATCTGGACCTGCGGCCCGGCCAGGGGCCCACGGCCAATGAGTTCGACAACACGCGCCTCATCGGCGAACGCCAGCTCATCAAGGCACGGCAATTGTCTGGAGGCCCTGCGCTCGAACTCAGCGGCCCCATCGATCACCGTCTGCGCTACATCGACATGAGCCGTGTGACGGTGCAGCCTGCCTACAGTGGCGATGGTCAGCCTCACCAGACCTGCCCGGCGGCCCTGGGCACGGCCTTCACGGCGGGCAGCCCGGAGGACGGCCCCGGTCTGAGCTTTGTCCACGAGGGCCAGCCCTCACCCTGGCTGGGCCGCCTCCTCCGCATGCCGTTCCGCGTCAGCGACGCGCTCAGGCAGTGCCAGGCCCCCAAGGACATCGCCATCCCCCTGGGGGGCGATGCCCACGGCACCCCCTGGACACCCGAAGTGCTGCCCGTGCAACTGTTGAGGCTGGGGCCCCTGCTCATCGCCGGCCTGCCTGGCGAGCCCACCATCACGGCGGGCCTGCGCATCCGGCGTCAACTGGCCGCCACCCTGGGCCTGCCCGATCCGCGTCAGGTGCTGGTGGTGGGCTATGCCAATGCCTATGCGGGCTACATCACCACCCCCCAGGAGTACGACACGCAGAACTACGAGGGCGGCAGCACCCATTTCGGGCGCTGGACCCTGCCCGCCTACCTTCAGGAGCTGGACCGGCTGGCGCAAGCCATGAAGGCCGGGAGCAACACCCCGATCACCCTGCGCCCACGCGACCTGAGTGACCACGGCACGGATGTCCAGCCCGGCGTGGTGCTGGACACGCCCGCCATGGGCCATGCGTTCGGGGATGTGCTGGAAGCGCCCATGCCCAGCTACCAGGCCGGGCAAACCGTGCGGGTGGTGTTCAGCTCGGGCAGCCCCAGGAACGATCTGAGGCGCGGGGGCAGCTTCCTGGAGGTACAGCGCCTGGAGCGCGAGCACTGGGTGCGTGTGGCCGACGATGGCGACTGGAGCACCACCTACCGCTGGGAGCGCTCAGGCCTGAGCACCAGCACGGCCAGCATCGAATGGACGACCCCGGCGGGCACGCCATCGGGCCGCTACCGCATCGTCCACCATGGGGATGCCAAGGGCTGGGACGGTCAGGTCAAGGCCTTCACCGGCACCAGCCCGAGTTTTCACTTGCGCTGAGGTTTGCGACCCCACAGGAGCCACACGGTGCCGTGGGCAGCCAGGCCAATGCCCCAGCCCCAAGCCACGATCAGGCTCCAGTCAGCCTTACCGCCCAATTGATGGTTCATGGCGATCAGGCCACCCACCACCATACCGAACACCACGGCGTGGATCACGAAACTGGTCTGAAGCAAACCACCGGACGAACGTGCCATTGAACTTCTCCTGTTGAGCAGGCGCCCAGTCTATGGCTTTTGCACCACCGGTGTGCACCGGGCGCTGTCGCCCGCGTCCGCGCTCATGTCGCCATCGGCCGCCGCCCCTCACCACGGGGGGCTGTCATCGGCGGTCGTCGCGGGCTCGGCAGGCGCGTGGTCGCCCGAGGGCCTGGCGTCGGTGGAGGGTTCGGCCGACCGGCTCGCCGATGCGCCGCCCCCCGACATGTCCTGCTCGCCGCCCAGGGCGTCGAGCAGATCGGGCAGCAACTGGCACAGCTCGCCCGTGGCAATGGCCACGTCGGCATCAAAAGCCTCGTCCTGAGCCGGCTTGTTCGAGCCCTTGTGCGCCTCGAACACCACATCCAGGAAGGCCAGCTTCTTGATCTGGAAGGCATCCGTCAACATGAAGGACACCCGGTCACGCCAGGTCATGGCCAGCTTGGTCGGCGTCTTGCCCGTCAGGATGTGCTGGCGGACCTCTTCGGTGTCCAGACGATGGCGGGTGTAGCGCACCACCGCCTTCTGGGCATCCGACGACTTGAGCTCGCACTCGCGGTCGATCGAAAACCCGCCCGGCGGCTCGCCGCTGGACAGCCATTCGGCCATGCACACGGCGGGCGATTCGGCCGTGTTGAGCTGCGACACCGCCATGCGGCCATCCAGGCTCTTGACCAGGGTGCTGACCACGTCGTCGGCACGCGACTGGCTGCTGGCATCCACCAGCAGCAGGCGCTGCACCGGATCGATCCACACCTGGGTGGACGACTGCTTGGTGAAGGCCATGGGCAGCAACTCCAGCAGGGCCTGCTCCTTGAGCTCCTTCGTCTGCTTCTTGCCCGGCTTGCGGCCCGTCTGCAGCTCGATGTTCTGGGCCAGCTCTTCCGTACGGCGCTTGATGACCGCACCGGGCACCACGCGTTGCTCGGTGCGCAGCTTGAGCAGCAACTGCCCGCCCACGGACTCGACCAGGGGGCCGTGCTCCACGCCCCGAGGCTCCACCCAGCCGGAGGACCTCTGCTGAGTGGCGCCGCACTCCACAAAACGCCCCTTGGACAGGCCTGCTTCGATCTCGGTCAGGTCGGGGGACCCATCCGGTCCGATACGGTAGACGGTCAGATTCTTGAACACACGGATCCTTGTAGCAAAAAGCGCGGGGGTCGCGAATTATCCACGCCGCTGCGCTATAAGGAATGCCCACACCGTCAAACCGCTAGAGGATCCGACATGAGCCAAGCCAACTGGAAGTTTGAAACCCTCTCCGTGCACGCGGGCTATTCGCCCGATCCCACGACCAAGGCCGTGGCCGTGCCCATCTATCAGACCGTGGCTTATGCCTTCGACAGCGCCCAGCATGGGGCCGACCTGTTCGACCTGAAGGTGCCGGGCAACATCTACACCCGCATCATGAACCCCACCACCGATGTGCTGGAGCAGCGCGTGGCCGCGCTGGAAGGCGGCATCGGTGCGCTGGCCGTGGCCTCGGGTCAGTCGGCCGTGACCTACGCCATCCAGACCATCGCCGAGGCCGGTGACAACATCGTCTCGTCCACCGCCCTGTACGGCGGCACCTACAACCTGTTTGCCCACACCCTGCCCCAGTTCGGCATCACCACCCGCTTTGCCGACCACCGAGACCCGGCCAGCTTTGAGCCACTGATCGACGAGCGCACCAAGGCCATCTTTGTCGAATCCCTGGGCAACCCCTCGGGCAACATCACCGACATCGCCCGCATCGCCGAGATCGCCCACCGCCACGGCGTGCCGCTGATCGTGGACAACACCGTGCCCAGCCCCTATCTGTGCCGCCCCATCGAGCACGGCGCAGACATCGTCGTGCACTCGCTGACCAAGTACATGGGCGGCCACGGCACCACGCTGGGCGGCATCATTGTCGATTCGGGCAAGTTCCCCTGGGCGCAGCACAAGGCGCGCTTCAAGCGCCTCAACGAGCCCGACGTCAGCTACCACGGCGTGGTCTACACCGACGCCCTGGGCCCCGCCGCCTACATTGGCCGCGCCCGCGTGGTGCCTCTGCGCAACACCGGCTCGGCCCTCTCGCCCTTCAATGCCTTCATGATCCTGCAAGGCATCGAGACCCTGGGCCTGCGCATGGACCGCATCAGCAGCAACGCCCTGAAGATCGCGCAGTTCCTGCAAAAGCACCCCCGCGTCAGCTGGGTCAACTACGCCGGCCTGAGCGATCACCCCGAGCACCCCATGGTCCAGAAGTACCTCTCGGGCCAGGCCTCGGGCTTGCTGACCTTTGGGGTACCCGGTGGCCGTGAGGGCGGTGCGCGCTTCCTGGACGGGCTCAAGCTCTTCACCCGCCTGGTCAACATCGGCGACGTGCGCTCGCTGGCCACGCACCCGGCCTCGACCACGCACCGCCAGCTCGACCCGACCGAGCTGGCCAAGACCGGCGTGACCGAGGACACCGTGCGCCTGTCGATCGGCATCGAGCACATCGACGACCTGCTGGCAGACCTGGAGCAGGCACTGGCCGGGGCCTGAAGCGGCGCTGCCGTCTTGTCATCCGTCATGGACAAGGCCTGGATTGAGCGTACAGTGGCCCGATCACCACTGCTTCATCCAGGCCCGACGTGATGCCTCCAGTCACCCCCCACACTCAGCCCCCCGGTTGCCCGGACATGCTGGCGCTGTACCGACAGCGCGCGGCGGTCTATGACCTGGAGCTGATGCCCTTTGAACCCCTGCGCTTCGAGGCCATCGACCGGCTTGGCCTGCGCCCGGGCGACACCGTGCTCGATGTGGGCTGCGGCACAGGGCTGAGCTTTGCCTTGCTGCAACAGGCCATCGGCCCGCAAGGCACCATCATCGGCATCGAACCCTGCCCTGACATGCTCTCGCGGGCAGCGCAGCGTGCCCAGCGCAACGGCTGGGGCAATGTGATCTTGCTGCCCGCCTGTGCCGCGTCCGCCGACATCCCCGGGCAGGCCGATGCCGCCTTGCTGCACTTCACGCACGACGTCATGCGTCAGCCCGAGGCCCTGACCCACCTGATCGCCCACCTCAAGCCCGGCGCCCATGTTGTGGCCACGGGCCTGAAATGGGCCGACCCCTGGTTGTGGCCGGTCAACGCCTTCGTGCTGTCGGCCGCGCTGTACTCGGTGTCGTCACTGGAAGGCCTGGACCAACCCTGGAGCCTGCTGGGCCCGATGCTCGACGGATGGCAGGTCAACCCCACGATGCTGGGGGGCGGCTACATGGGTGCTGGCACGGTGCCTTGAAGGCTGGCGGACAGGCTCTCGACCCTGGCACGCCCGCCCTGTTTGGCCCGGTACAGCGCCCTGTCGGCCCACTGAATCAGTTGATCAGGCCCCTGGTCGGGCACTGCGGCGGCAGCGGCCACGCCGATGCTGCAACTCAGGGCCACGTCCACACCCGCCTGACGCAGTACCGTGGCGCGAACCTGGGCCAGCATGCGCTCGGCCACCGCTTGCGCCCCCGCCAGGTCGGTGTTGGGCATCAGCACGATGAACTCCTCCCCACCGAAGCGCGCCACCAGATCGGCGGGCCGCCGGACCGCCTCGCACAGCGACTGGGCGGCCGCCCGCAGGCAATCATCGCCAAACGGGTGCCCGAAGGTGTCATTGATGCGCTTGAAGTGATCCAGATCCACCATCGCCACCCCCAGGCTCTCGCCACGGCGCCGCGCATCCCGCCAGGCCACATCCAGCCGCTCCTGAAAACCCAGGCGATTGGGGACCTGCGTGAGCGCGTCGGTTCGGCTCAAGGCCTCCAGCTCGCGGGCGCGCAGCTCCAGCAAGGCCTGGGTGCGCATGCGGGCCCAGTAATCCTTGCCCACCATGCTCGACAGGCCAAAGGCATACACGGCCATGACCAGGGTCAGTCCACTGATCACCCAAGCTGTGGCGCCACCCATGGGCAACACCGCCAGCACCGTCGGCAACAAGGTCAGCACCGGATAGACCCGAGGCAGCACCCGGTCGATGGACACCACCACAGCCCCACCGGCCGTGATGCCCACGGTGGTCAGCAGCATGATCCACCTCAGATCGGGCGCATCGGGCTCGACCTGCACGATGGCACACAAGACGCCCCAGTACAGGTTGTAGATCACCGACCAGGCACGAAACATCCGGCGGTTGAGTTCGATGCGAGACACATCGTCGCGCACCATCATGCGGTGATGGATCAGACGCATGACCATCAGCGTCAACATGATCAGCAGATGGATGAGCACGAAAGCCGTGTGCCGACGCATATAGCCATCGGTCTGCATCAACACCAGCCACAGCGCCGGATACAGCATCAGGCCATTGCGGGTGCGTTGGATCAGATCCACCAGGCACTGGCGCTCCTGCTCCGGCGACACGCCAAGGAAGGCATCGTCCGGGGCGGAGGATGGGGCAAGGGGGGGCGGTGCGGTGCGAGAGGAGGACACTGGGGCAGGCATGGGCAAAGTCGACCACGGACCGCCAACACCGACCGGACCCATGGACTGGTAGGAGGTTTTCGACGGATCGGCGCGCGTCTTGAGCACCCGTAGAAACCCGGACGTATGATGTGGCTTCTCCTGGCAGTCCCCGATTTCTCCCATGGCACGCATCCAGTTCGACCTCCCCGAGCGCTTCCTGTTCTCGACCCAGATCCCCATCTACATCAGCCATGTGAACCAGGGGGGGCACCTCGACAACGCCCAGTTGCTGACCCTGGTGTCCGAGGCTCGGGTGAGGTTCTTCCGCTCCCTGGGTTACCACAGCGAGATCGACATCGACGGCTGCTCCATCGTGGTGGGCGACATGCTCGCCCAGTACAAGTCCGAGGCCTTCTATGGCGAAACCATGGTGGTGGACATGGTCCCCGCCGACTTCAACAAATACGGCTTTGATCTGGTCTTTCGACTGACAGACCAGGCCTCGGGCCGAGAAGTGGCGCGCGGCAAGACGGGGGTGGTGTTTCTGCGGGACGGCAAGGTGTCGGCACCGCCTCAGGGTTTTGTGGAGAAACTCCCGGCGTCATCGTGATCATCCCAGCCCAAAAACAAAACGCCGACGAGCATTGCTGCTTGTCGGCGTTCATTATTCTTTGGGGTGGCTGATGGGACTCGAACCCACGACGACCAGAATCACAATCTGGGACTCTACCAACTGAGCTACAGCCACCGTCGAAAGACTAAGAGTATAGCGCGTTTTTCGCTGGTTTACCCGCCCGATGCAGATTTTTCAGCCTCTGATGCCTTGGCAGCAGCGGGCTTGACCTTCACGTCGAGCTTGTACTCGCGCTTGAGGGCGCGCAGGTAGGCATCGGATTCCGCCTTGGCCCAGTAGTGTGCGAACTGGTTGCGAGTCTCCTGCTCCTCTTCGGCAGAAATCTGCAGGGGCAGCACCTTGTTGACCTTGAGCAGGGCCACGCCTTCATTGCCGATGTCGACCACCTGCCAGGCAGGCAGTTGCTTCTCGGGGATGCGCAGCGCGGCATCCAGCACCTGAGGCGGCTGCGAGAACACCAGACGGCGAGACATCTGCACCGAGGCGGGCAGTTGCGCCTTGTCGGGGGCCTGCTTCCACAGGGCCAGTTTCTGCTCGGCATCACGGCGCGCCGCAGCAACCGACTCACGGGCGATCCAGCGCTCACGCACCTGGGCCTGCACCTGCTCGAAGGGCGGCTTGGCCGCCGGGTAGTACTTCACGATGCGGGCCGACACCAGCTTGCTGGGGCCAACTTCAATGGCTTCGGTGTTGCGTGCTTTGGTCCGCGCGTCAGACCCGAACAAGGCCTCGAGAATGCGCTGGCCACCCAGCACGCCCTGGTCCTTGGCGCCAGGACGGCGCAGCACATCGCTGGCCGACTGGATCGTGAGCTTGAGCTCGTCAGCCACGGGCTTGAGGCTGTCGGACTGCTCGTAGACCATGTTGGAGAACTTCTCGGCCGCTTCGGCGTACTGGCGCTGGGCCAGTTGCTTGCGGGCATCGTCCTCGATCTGCGAGCGCACTTCTTCAAAGGGCTGGGCCGCGCCACCGCGCACGTCGGTCAGCATGATCACGTGGTAGCCAAAATCAGATTCGACCACCTTGCTGATCTCGCCCTTCTTGAGCGCGAAGGTTGTGTCCTCGAAGGGCTTGACCATGGCACCACGGCCAAAGAAATCCAGGTCACCACCGTTGACGGCCGAGCCCGGATCTTCCGAGTTCTTGCGTGCCAGTTCGGCAAACAGGGAGGGATCCTTGGCGACCTGAGCCTGCAGTTGCTCGGCCTTGGCCTTGGCGGCCTGACGGGCAGCCGCTGGCGCACTCTTTTCAGCCTTGATCAGGATGTGGCTGGCACGGCGCTCTTCGTCCTTGGTGTAGAGCTTGATGTTGTCCTGATAGGACTTCCTGAGGTCGTCCTCGCTGACGGTCACGCGCTGCTTGAGGGTGTCGATGTCCAGCACCACGTACTGCACGTCGGCGCGCTCGGGCTGCATGAACACGGCGCTCATGGCCGGCTCACTGAAGAACTTGCGCAATTGCTCAGGCGTGGGGTTGAGCTGGGCCACGTAGTTCTTGGGCTCGAACTTCAGCCACTGCACATCGCGCACCTGGAACAGGGCTTCGACGGCCTGGCGGTTGGCCACCTTGGAGCTCACACCCGTTTGCTCGACACCGCCCAGCACCTGGCCCACGGAGATCTGCTGGCGCAACTGGCCAGCGAACTGCTCGGACGACACCCCCTGGGCTTCGAGCACCTTGGTGTTGAGCGAGCCATCGGCGTTGCGGATCGCAGCAAAGTCAGGGGCCGTCTGGAAGATGCGCGCCAGACGCGTGTCCGGCACCACCAGACGCTGATCGCGCACGGCAGCCATCAGCGTGTAGTCGCGCAGCAGCATGTCGAGCGCGCGCTGCTTGACTTCGGGCGCATCGAAGCTGGCGGCATCGGCCTCGGGCGCCTGGGCGCGCAGGCGCTCGACCAGCTTGCGGTGTGCTGCATCCCACTCGGTCTGCGAAATCTTGTGATCCGCGACCTTGGCAACGGTGTCGTTGCTCATGAAGCTCTCATAGCCCTGCAGACCACCACCAATGAAGGCGATGGCGATCAGGACCACCAGAACACCACCGAAGAGACGGGTGTTATTACGAACGAGATCAAACATGTCGAGCCTTTGATGGCGCTGTACTCTGAAATGACACAAAGGCGAACCGAAGTTCGCCTTTGACGTGCGGCAATCTTACCTGCATTTCGAGGCCTGCCCGAAGGGGGCGCCACACACGGGAAACCCTAGCACCCCGCTCAGCGGGTCAGCCCGTACGCAGCCTTGTCCAGTGTGGCGCGAAGCTCGCGCCACACAATGGCCGTCAGCCATTTGTGCGGCAGCAGGTTCGAGCCCACCCAGGTCTTGAACGCATCCTGCCCGCAGATGATCTTGTGCTGCCCCTTCTCGATGCCACGGATCACCCGCTGCGCGATCTCTTCGGGTGGCGTGGTCAGGTAACGTGCCGCGAATTCCTGACTGGAGGGCTTCCTGGCGATGTTGGTCGCCACCCCGCCGGGGTGCACCAGATGCACGGAGATCGGGCTCTCATGCAATTCGACCATCAGGGACTCGGTGAAACCACGCACGGCAAACTTGCTGGCGCAATAGTCCGACTGACTGGGCGAGCCGATCAGCCCCATGATGCTGGAGACATTCACAATCGCCCCTTCCTGGCGTGCGCGCAACTGCGGCAGGAAGGCCAGCGTGCCATGGAGCACGCCATGAAAGTTCACGCGCATGACCCGCTCGTAATCGGCATGCGACGTTTTCCAGGCGGGCATGGCCGAACCCTCGATGCCCGCATTGTTGATGACCACGTGCGCGCCACCCAGGCGCGCCTGAACCGCCTGGGCAAAGGTCTCCATGGCGTCCCGGTCACCCACGTCGAAAGCCTGGGTCAGCACCTGACTGGCCCCCTGCGCGGCCAGCAAGGCGGCCGTCTCCTGCAGCGAGCGGGCGTCATGGTCATTCAAGGCCAGCAGCGCCCCTCTGGCCGCAAAGGCCTGCGCATAGGCGCGCCCCATGCCCGAACCGGCCCCCGTGATCACCACCACCTTGTTGCGAAAATCTTTCATGCAGGCCCCTCAGGTGAAACGGTGATGCGCGGGCTTGAAGGCCTTGGCCATCTGGCGGAAGGTGAAGGAAAAGCCCGGGAACATGGCGATCACATGCCCGCTCTTGCTCTGATACCAGCTGTGGCAGCCGCCCGACTGCCACACCGTCTGCTTCATCTCGCGGTGGATCATCTGGGTGTAGTCGGCCTCGGCCTCGGCCTTGACCTCGATGGCCTTGGCGCCCTGCTTTTGCACCGCCGCGATCGCGCGACGGATGTACTCCATCTGCGCTTCAATCACGAAGATGGCCGAGGTGTGCCCGATCCCCGTGTTGGGCCCGGTGACCACGAACAGATTGGGGAAACCCGGCAAGGCCGTGCCCAGGTAGGCGCGCGGATACTCGGCCCAGAAATCCTGCACCGACTTGCCCCCCTTGCCCACCACCGGGTAGGAGATCACCCCATCGGTGGCGTCATAGCCGGTCGAATAGACGATCAGATCCAGATCGATCTGCTGGCCCTTGGCGGTGAGGATGCCCCGTTCGTTGATCTCCGCGATGCCATCGTCCTTGGCGTGCAGTTGCACATTGGGGCGGCACAAGGCCGGGTACAGCGTGCTCGACAGGATGATGCGCTTGCAGCCAATGGTGTAGTCGGGCGTCACCGCCTGGCGGATGACCGGATCACTGATCTGCTGCTGGATGTGCTTGAGCGCCACGCGCTGAGCGACCACATTGAGCATCGTCTTGGAGTACTTGAAGCCGATCACACGGCTCTCCAGCCCCCAGTAGATGGCCGTGCGCAGCACCTTGTAGACCAGGCGCGATTTCAGCAAGGCCCGCTCGAAGCGAGAAAACACATGGTCCGGGCGCGGCAGCACCCAGTGCGGTGTGCGCTGGAACACATGCAACTGCTTGACGTCGGGGGCAATCTCGGGGATCACCTGCGCCGCACTGGCACCACTGCCGATGATGGCCACCCGCTTGCCCTTGTAGTCATAGGCATGGTCCCAGGCATTGGTGTGAAAGCTGTGGCCCTTGAAGCTGTCGCGCCCCTTGAAGTTGGGGATCACCGGCGTGCTCAAGGGGCCCGAGGCATTGATCAGGAACTTGGCCAGGAACACCCCAGCGCCCTCGGTGATCACCTGCCACAGCTGGCGCGCCTCATCCCACTCGACCCGACTCACGTTGGCGTTGAGGCGGGTCTTCTCCCGCAGGCCGTGCTTGGCCAGCACGTGGTTGGTGTACTCGACCAGCTCGTTCTGCTCGGCGAACATCTGCGACCAGGGATAAGGCTCGAACGACAGCGAGTACAGGGGCGACTGCACGTCCACCGCCGCGCCGGGGTAGCTGTTCTGACTCCAGGTGCCGCCCATCCATGCTCGGCGCTCCAGAATCAGGAAGTCCTCGATGCCGATGCGACGCAGATTGACTGCGGCGGCCTGGCCTCCGAAGCCGCTGCCGATGATGATGGCGGTGAATTGCTGCATGAAAGATCTCTCGCGTCAGAGGTCGATAAACTGATGACAACGGTCGTCAGTTTACAAGTGACGACGAATGTCGTCAAATACGTGCATGCCCTTACTCGCCTCTGCCCCCGCTCCCGGCCGCCCCTACGCGGGCGAAAGCCTCGCTGAACGCACGGCTCGTCGTCGCCATCAATTCCTGGATGCCGGGCTGCAGATGTTCGGCACCACGGGCTACCGATCAGCCACCGTGCGCCAGTTGTGCAAGCAGGCCGAGCTGACCGACCGCTATTTCTACGAGTCTTTCGACAGCATGGAAGACCTGCTCGTGGCGGTCTACGAACGCGAGTTCGATCAACTGCAACTGGCGGTGATGACGGCCCTGCAGAGCAAGGCCGAGCAGCCGGACCTGTCCGTGGCGGTCAGCGCCGGTCTGCAGGCGCTGTTCGAGATGGCCTCAGACCCGAAGGTGGCTCGCGTCTGCTGGCTGGAGGTGCTGGGCGTGAGCCCCAGGGTGGATGCGGTCTACATCCGGGTGCTGGACCGTTTTGCCCAATTGGTACTGACCTTTGCCGAACAGCATGTGCCCGACATGACCCTGCCGGAGGACGAGCGACGGATCCTGAGCATCGCCCTGGTCGGTGCGGTCAACCAGTCCGTTCTGCGCTGGATGCTGGACGGCTACCGTGACGACGCCGCCAAGATGGTCGCCGTCACGTCCAAAGTCTTCATGGGCGTGATGCGCACGCTGCGGCCAGATGCGCCTTGAATGCGCCATGAAAAAAGCACCTGAAGAACTTCAGGTGCCTCGGAGGGAACTGCCGGTGGTGGGTGCTGAGGGGCTCGAACCCCCGACCTACGCCTTGTAAGGGCGCCGCTCTACCAACTGAGCTAAGCACCCGACAGCAAAGCCCACCATTGTAGATCAGTTCAAGGCGTCCTTGAGGGCCTTGCCCGGACGGAACTTGGGCAGCTTGGCCTTCTTGATCTTGATGGGCTCGCCGGTGCGCGGATTGCGACCGGTGCGGGCGGCGCGGGTGCTCACGGCGAAGGTGCCGAAACCCACAAGAGACACGGTACCGCCCTTCTTCAGGGTGGTCTTCACACCGCCGATCACGGCCTCAAGAGCACGGCCTGCCGCAGCCTTTGAAATGTCTGCTTGCTTGGCAATGTGATCAATCAACTCGGACTTGTTCACGAAATATCCCCTCTGGAAGGTGCCACAAAACGACTCTGATGCTGCCTCACCGCGCCCTGGTGACACTTGGCCGCACCCAAAGACATGCCTGGGTTGCCACGCAACCTCAAATGATTCTATGCGTATTGCACCGCCCGACCACCGCACCGCCGGGGCGTACATGCACGCTTGACAGACGACAGACTATCTGCAAGAGCACACCGCCCATTGACGGGTGTCAAGCGTCTCGCTTCAGCGCGCCTTGGCCACGATGTCGGGGAGCGATTTCTTGAGGTAATAGGCCATGGACCACACGGTCAAGCCACAGGCGATGTAGATCAGCCAGGTGCCCAGGGTCTGTGCATCCACGGGCAGGCCCACAAAGCCCAGGTCACCGTGGTAGAGCAGCAAGACGATGGCCGCCATCTGTGCGGCCGTCTTGAGCTTGCCCAGCATGTGCACCGCCACGCTGCGCGAGGCGCCGATCTGGGCCATCCATTCACGCAAGGCCGAGATGGCGATCTCGCGCCCAATGATGACCATGGCCACCATGGCGTTGACACGCCCCACTTCCAGCAAGATCAGCAAGGAGGCGCACACCAGGAACTTGTCGGCCACCGGGTCCAGGAAGGCCCCGAAGGACGAGGTCTGGTTCAGGCGACGCGCCAGCCAGCCGTCGAGCCAGTCCGTCAGCGCCACCACGACGAACAGGACGCTCGCCCACATGTTGACGTCGGCCGCTGGCAGAGGGAGGTAAAACACGCCCACGATCAGCGGGATCGCCACGATCCGCGCCCACGTGAGCAAAGTGGGCAAGTTCCAAAACATGACAGCGATTGTGCATCCAAGATGCACCATTGCCGGGCGGGCATCCGGGTTTATTCGGCGTTGTGCCAATGAATCAGGGTGGCAGATCTGTGCATCGCAGCCCTTACCATGCGGCCATGCCTGCCCGCCTGCCTGCCCACCACCGCTCGATGACCACCTGGCTGGTCATCGGGGTGCTGGCCCTGGCCACGCTGCTGCCCTCGCTGGCCATGGCCTCGCGGGCCACCCAGGGGCGCTCACTGAGCCTGCAGGCACTGACCCAGGAGCTCTGCTCCACACGGCTTGCTCGTGCCGATCAGGCAGGCACCGACAGATCCGAGCCCTCATCCGATGTGGCCATGCTGGCCGACTGCGTGTGGTGCCAGCACCATGCCCACCCCCTGGCTTTGCCCTCGGCACCCGCCCAGCCTGGCGTGCTGCCGGCCGCCGACAGCCAGCCCCTGCTGAGCACGCGCGATGCGCTGCCCCCGCCCAGCCGGGCACCGCCTCACGACGCCCCCGCCCGGGCACCCCCCGCTCTCTCGTGAACTGACACACCGCGCACGCCGGTCCACCCGGCCTGCGTGACCGTTGCCTTCACCTGAGAGTTTTTCATGTTCCCTCACCCCTTTGTGCGGCGGCCCCTGGCCGCAGCCTCGCTGCTGGCGCTCGGCGCCCTGCCACTCGGCATGGTCCATGCCCAAGGCATTGCCACCGAATCGCAACTGGAGACCGTGGTCATCAAGAGCCACCGGCAGGCGCTCTCGCCCACCCTGCCCAGCAACACCGCCAGCAAGACGGCGGACGATCTCAAGAAGCAGAACCTCGTCAACCCCGAAGACGCCCTGGAGCAACTGCCCGGCTTGACCATCCGCAAGCGCTATTTTGGAGACCGCAACGCCAATGTCGGGGGCCGCAGCCACGGCACCTTGCAGCCCGGCCGCGCCCTGGTCTATGTGGACGGCTACCTGATCTCCAACTTCCTGGGCCGCTTCGATGCGCCCCGCTGGAACATGATCAACACCGAGGCGGTGGCCCGGGTCGACGCGCTCTACGGCCCCTTCTCTGCCATCTACCCCGGCAACGCCATCGGCACCACGGTGATCGTGACCGAGCGCAAGCCCAAGGGCTTCGAAGCGTCCGTGAGCTTCAAGGTTCACGATCAACCCTTTGCCGAATACGGCACCCGCGAGCACTACCGCGGCAGCATGGTCTCGACCCGGCTGGCCGATCGCAGCGCGTCCGGCCTGTGGTGGGTCCTGGGCTATCAACACCAGGACAGCGAGGGCCATCCCATGGGTTACGCCAATGCGGTCCAGGGCAGCACCAACCAGTTCCGCGCCCCTTCGGGCACCCTGGTCAGCGGCATTCGCTACGACACCGACCCGCTGGGCAAGCCACGCGCCATCTTTGGTGCCACCACCATCGACCACAGCGTTCAGGACACGCTCAACCTTCGCGTGGGCCTGGACATCTCACGCACGCAGGAGATCGAAGGCCGCCTGTCCCTGTGGCAGAACGACAGCACCGTGCGCGCCCAGAGCGATCTGCGCGATGCCTCGGGCCACACCGTCTGGAGCGGCGCCGTCCACGATGGTCAATACGGCTTCCAGATCGCCTCCAGTGCCTTTGCCCCCAGCCAGCGCAACGAAAGCCACCGTCAACTGGGCCTGACCTGGAAGACCCGTCACACCCGAGGCTGGAACGCCTCGGTGGTGGCCACACACTACAAGATCCTGGACGATGCCGATCGCAGCTCGAACTCGCCCCCCGGCAGCGATGCGGCCGATGCCGGCCGTGTCACCCGCCGCGACGGCACGGGCTGGAGCACCTTTGAGCTGCAAAGCACCTACACGCCCTCGCCGGATGACTGGGGTGATGGCCGCCATGCCCTGACGTTCGGGCTGCACCGCAACGCGTACACGCTCGACAACGTCGTCAAACGCACCACCAGCCAGTGGCAGGATGAAGAAACCACCGACGAGCAGTTCTACCAGGGCCAGACCGGCATCACCGCCGTGTACGCCCAGGATGCCTGGCGCCTGCATGAGGACTGGGTGTTGACCGGCGGCGTGCGCTGGGAGGCCTTCAGCGCCCACGATGGCCGCCAGTACGACGCCAGCGTGAGCACGCCCTCGGCCCGCACGGTCAGCTACGACAGCCGTCACCTCTACGCCACCAGCCCCAAGCTCTCGCTGAGCTGGACGGCCCGTGAAGACCTGATGCTCAAGGCCAGCGCCGGCCGGGGGGTGCGCTTTCCCAATGTGGACGAGCTGTTCAACAACACCAAAACCAGCACCGGCCTGACGCAGAGCGACCCCCATCTGAAACCCGAGGTTTCCAACGCCCTGGAGCTGTCGGGCGAGAAGTTCTGGCCCGGGCAATCCCTGCGGGTGGCCTACTTCCGGGATGACTCGCGCGACACCATCCTGCGCCAGAGCTACGACGCCGAGATCGATGGCGAGGTCAAGCGCGTCACCCGCGCCAGCAACGTCGATCGGGTGCTGACCGATGGCATCGAGCTGGTCTGGCAGGCCCAGGATCTCTTCACCCCGGGCCTGAGCCTGAGCGGCAGCGCCACCTGGGCGCACGCCAAGGTCAGGAAGAACAGCAAGGTGCCGGCCATGGAGGGCAAGACCTGGCTGCGCATTCCACGGCAGCGCTACCAATTGCAGGCCGACTACCGACTCAATGCCCAGTGGTCGGTCTCCGGGGCATGGCGCTGGCATGGCCGCAGCTACAACACCGACCTCAACAACGACATCCACCCCGATGTCTATGGCGGTGTCTCCCGCGTGAACAAGCTGGATGTGCGCGCCACCTGGCGCTTGGCCAAGCACTGGGAATGCGCCTTCGGCATCGACAACCTCACGGATGACCGGGCCTACCAGGCCCACAGCCTGCCGCAACGCAGCTTCCATGCGTCCTTGAGCTACGACCTGCGCTGAGGTCCACAGGAGATCCCCATGACCCCTTCATCTCCATCGTCCCGCGCCGCACGTGATCGCCTGTTCTGGCGTGCGCACTTCTGGGCCGGGCTCATCACCGCCCCCATCGTGGTCTTCGCCGCGCTGAGCGGGCTGCTGTATGTGTTTTCGCCGCAGATCGAGGTCTGGCGTCACGCCGATGTCGACCGTGTCAGCGTGCCCGCATCGGCCCAGGCGCTGCCGCTGGATAGGCAAGTGCAAGCGGCCCTGGCGGCCACGCAGCCAGAGCCCTCTGCACATGCCGGACACGGCGCCCATCATGGTGCCCATCACGGCGCTCCGCACCCGGGACCCCAGCCCCGCTTCGTGGTTCCGGCACTGCAGCCGGGAGACACCACGCAGGTGGCGTTCCGGACCACGGGGTCCGATCATGATCACGACCTGCCGCAAGGGCAGACGGTCTACGTCAACCCCTACACCGGCCAGGTCGTGGGCACGCTGGCCGACATGGCACGCTTCAAGACCTGGGCCAAGAAGCTGCATTCCACCGCACTGCAGGGCGATGGCTGGCGCTGGCTGCTGGAGCTGGCCACCAGCTGGATGCTGGTGATGATGATCACAGGCCTGACGATGTGGTGGCCCCGGTCTGTCCGCCAGGGTGGCCCCGGCTGGCGGGCGCTGTGGCCCCGCTGGGGGCAAGGGCGCCTGACCTGGCGTGATCTGCATGCCAGCGTGGCCATCGTGATGGGCCTGGTGCTCTGCGTCATCCTGATCACCGGGCTGACCTGGAGCAAATACACCGGCGTGCAGTTCAAGACCCTGCAGACCGCCCTGCATCAGGACACAGCCCGACCACCCAAGGGGCTGCGCTCTCAGGTGCCCGAGCCTGGCGAGCACGCGGCCCCCGCACTGAACTGGCAGCAGGCCTTCGAGCGCGCACGCGCACAGGCCCCCCAGGTGAGCATGATGATCACGCCGCCCCAAGGCCCCACCGGGGTGTGGAAGATCGACAACTTCGACCGCAGCCAACCCACGGCACGCTTCAGCCTGGTGCTGGACCAGTACAGCGGCACACCGCTCTTTTTCGCGGGCTGGGCGGACATGCCGGCCATGTCGCGCGCCACGGCCGTGGGCATCCCCTTCCACCGGGGCGAGTTCGGGCTATGGAACCAGCTCCTGCTGGTGCTGGTGGCCCTGAGCGCCCTGTTCTCGGTGGTCTCGGGCGTCGTGATGTGGTGGCAGCGCCGCCCTCAGGGTCGTGCCGGGGCGCCCCGCCTGTCCGGCGCACATGTCCGTGCACTGCCCTGGTGGCTGTGGCCGCTGCTGGCGGCCATGGCCTATGCCATGCCGGTCTTCGGCATCAGCGTGCTGGTCTGTCTGGCGCTGGAATCCCTGCGCCTGCTGCACCCGCTCACTGGTCCAGCGTCATCGGCTTGAACTTGCGCTGGTCATTGAACAGGAAGGTCTCATTGAACTTCCAGGGCTTGGGCAGGCGCGACACATCGCCGAACGGCGCGGCGCGGTACACCGCCTGTTTGGCGATCTCGACCGTGTCGCGGGCCTGACGCGGGTAGCGCATGACCTCGATGCGCCGCACGCTGCCATCGGCATGCAGCTCCACCGTCAGCACGGGAATCGCCAGCAGGATGGGCGGCGGCTTGCCGGTGTACGTGATGGACGCATTGGCCGCCACCAGCCGTCGGGCGGCCTGCTCTCGCAGCGCATCCAGGCTGCGCGGCGTGGCCGGTGCGCCCAGCCCGGCTGAACCACGCCCCGGCTCGGCGGGCTTGCCCTTGTCCACCTTGGCAGGGGCCTTGGACTCGGCCGGGCGGTCCACGCCCATGTGTTCGCAGCCGGCCATCAGCAAGCCTGCGGACACCGCACAGGCCCAACCCATCGGGCGCCACCACGGCGGGGCGCGTCGCTTCATGTCATCGCAAGGCACGGTAAATCTCCTGAGCCAGATCTTCTGAAATGCCATCCACCGAGGCCAGTTCGTCCACACTGGCATTGCTCACGCCCTTGACGCCGCCAAAGCGCTGCAGCAGCTTGGCGCGGCGTTTGGGGCCCACGCCGGGGATGTCTTCGAGCTTGCTGCCGCTGGTGCGCACACTGGCCCGCTTGGCCCGCATGCCGGTGATGGCAAAGCGATGGGCTTCGTCGCGGATCTGGGCCGCCAGCATCAGCGCGGCCGAACTGGGCGCCAGAGACAGCTTGGGCCGCCCATCGGCAAAGACCAGCTCTTCCAGGCCCACCTTGCGGCCCTCCCCCTTCTCCACCCCCACCAGCAGCCCCAGGTCCAGCCCCAGGGATTCGAACACCTCGCGCGCCATGGCCACCTGCCCCTTGCCACCGTCGATCAGCACCAGATCGGGCATGCGCTCGATCTTGCCGCTGCCATAGCGTCGCAGCAGCACCTGGCGCATGGCGGCGTAGTCGTCGCCCGGGGTGATGTCGCTGATGTTGTAGCGGCGGTACTGACCGGGCTGCATCTTGTGGCCTTCGTAGACCACGCAGGAGGCCTGGGTGGCCTCTCCCGCCGTGTGGCTGATGTCGAAGCATTCGATGCGCAAGGCGGCCAGCGGATCGCCCTCTCCCTGGCTGTCGATGGCCAGGTCCAGCGCGTCGACCAGGGCACGGGTGCGCGCCTGCTGCGAGCCTTCTTCGCTGAGCAGGCGGCCCAGGGCCAGCTCGGCACCCTTGATGGCCATGTCCAGCCAGATGCGGCGCTGCTCGTGCGGCTGGTAGACCACCGCGATCTTGCGGCCCTGGTGCTGGCCCAGGGCCTCGATCAGGTCAGGGTTGACCGGGTGGCTCAGCACCAGCAGGGACGGCGCCCCGCCATCGATGTAGTGCTGCGCCAGAAAGGCCTCCAGCACCCGCACCTCGGTGGCCTGCGCCAGATCGGCGGGCGTGGCCGTGGCCTCGTTCAGTGATGCGGCCTCGTCGGGCGCCAGCACATGGTCCTGCACATGCACCGGGAAGTGGGCACGGTCACCCAGATGACGCCCCCCACGCACCATGGCCAGGTTCACACAGGCGCGCCCGCCCTGCACCCGAACCGCCAGGATGTCGGCATCCTTCTCGTGCCCCGTTTCCATGGACTGCTGATGCAGCACGTTCGACAAGGAACTGATCTGGTTGCGGATCTCGGCGGCCTTTTCGTATTCCAGGCGCTCGGCGTGTTCCATCATGCGCTGCTGCATGCTGTCCATCACCGCCTGCTGCTCACCCAGCAGGAAGCGCTCGGCCTCGTTCACGTCGCGGCGGTAGTCCTCTTCGCTGATGAAGCCCACGCAGGGGCCGCTGCAGCGCTTGATCTGGTAGAGCAGGCAGGGCCGGGTGCGGTGGTTGTAGACCGCGTCCTCGCAGGTGCGCAGCAAGAACACCTTCTGCATCAGTTGGATGGTCTCCTTGACCGCCCAACCATTGGGATAGGGCCCGAAATAGCGATGCTTGCGGTCCACCGCGCCACGGTAGTAGGCCAGGCGCGGAAAGGCGTGCGATGCGATCTTGAGATAGGGGTAGCTCTTGTCGTCGCGAAACAGGATGTTGTAGCGCGGGTTGAGCGTCTTGATCAGGTTGTTTTCCAGCAGCAGGGCCTCGGCCTCGCTGCGCACCACCGTGGTCTCCAGGCGCTCGATGCGCGAGACCATGTAGCCGATGCGCGTGCCGCCGTGGTTCTTGTGGAAGTAGCTCGACACCCGCTTGCGCAGGTCGCGTGCCTTGCCCACATAGAGCACCTCGCCCTTAGCGTCAAAGTAGCGGTAGACCCCCGGCAAGGCCGGCAAGGCGGCCACTTCGGACAGCAGGCGCGCCCAGGTGGCATCGCTCTGGGCGCTGGGGGTCTCGGGCGCGGGGGGAGTTTCGGGGTGGGAGGCCTCGGTCATGGCCGCGAGGATAATCCACCGCCATGCATTGGGACGTCTTCTGTACAGTCATTGACAATTTTGGCGACATCGGTGTGTGCTGGCGCCTGGTACGCGACCTGGCCGCGCGCGGCCACACCTGCCGCCTGTGGCTGGACGACACCTCTGCCCTGCGCTGGATGGCGCCCGAGGTCGGCCCGGACGGCCTCGGCCACCCGGGCATTGAGGTGCGCCCCTGGCCGGTCGACGGCGTCCCCCTGCCTGTCGACATCGTCCCGGGTGAGGTCGTGATCGAAGCCTTCGGCTGCCGCCCGCCCGAGGCCTTCGTGGCCCGCATGCAGCGCCCCACCCCACCCGAGTGGATCAATCTGGAGTACTTCAGCGCCGAAGCCTATGTCGAGCGCAGCCACGGTCTGAACTCGCCCCAGTTCAGCGGCGCGGGGGCGGGCCTGAACAAACGGTTCTTCTTCCCCGGGGTCACCGAAGGCACAGGGGGTCTGCTGCGCGAGCCCGGGCTGATCGAGCGCCGCGACGCCCTGCAAGACAGCGAAGCCGCCCGCGCCGCAGCCCTGGATCGCCTGGGCGTGGCCTGGCAGCCGGGTGAGCGGGTGGTCAGCCTGTTCTGCTATGACTACGCCCCGGTGCACGCCTGGCTGGCGCACCTGGAGCGGGCCGCCCGCCAGGCGCCCGGCGCGCCGCCCTGCCATGTGCTGCTCACCCCGGGGCCGGCCACCGACCTGGCCAGTCACTGGGCCCCGACTGAAGGCAGCCCGCTGCGCCTGCACCGCCTGAGCCCCCTGCCCCAGCCGGACTTCGACAGCCTGCTGTGGATGAGCGACCTCAATGTGGTGCGTGGCGAGGATTCGGCCGTGCGCGCCCTGTGGGCCGGCCGCCCCCACCTCTGGCAGATCTACCGCCAGGACGACGGCGTGCACGCCGACAAGCTCGACGCCTTCATGGACCACTGGATGGCCGACTGGCCAGCCGAGTTGCGCGCCCCCGTGGCCCAACTCTGGCGGGCGTTCAACGCCCTGGCGCCAGCTGAGCAACTGGGCAGCCTGGCCGATCTGTGGGCCCCTGAAGCCTGGGAACGGTGGCAAAGCGCGAGCCGTCAAACGAGCCAGGTTTGGTCCAGCTCAAATGACCTGGTGAGCCGCCTGATTTCTTTTGTCACGCGCTCGGGTTAAAATAGAAGGCTGCACGCAAATTTGCGCGCCCCCATTTTTAGCCAATTTGATGATTCCAACGGGAACCTACCCATGAAACTCGCTCAAGAAATCCGCGCTGGCAACGTGATCATGCAGGGCAAGGACCCGATGGTCGTGCTCAAGACTGAATACAGCCGTGGTGGCCGTGGCGCTGCCACCGTGCGCATCAAGATGAAGAACCTGCTCAACGGCGCTGGCGCTGAAACAGTGTTCAAGGCCGACGACAAGATGGACCAGATCATCCTCGACAAGAAGGAGTGCACCTACTCCTACTTCGCCGACCCGATGTACGCCTTCATGGACGCCGAGTACAACCAGTTCGAGATCGAAGCCGAGAACATGGGCGACGCGATCAACTACCTGCAAGACGGCATGGAAGCTGAAGTCGTGTTCTACGACGGCAAGGCCATCTCGGTTGAACTGCCCACCACCGTGGTGCGTGAAATCGAAACCGAACCCGCCGTCAAGGGCGACACCTCCGGCAAGGTCATGAAGCCCGCCCGCATCGTCGGCACCGGTTTCGAAATCGCCGTGCCCCTGTTCGTGGATTCCGGCGACAAGATCGAAATCGACACCCGCACGCACGAATACAAAAAGCGCGTCTGATCCGTCAGGCACGATTCGACTAGAAGAAGAGCACCCTCGGGTGCTCTTTTTTTTGGGGCTCATCACGGATTTCCGGGGGTGATGCCACCTGATGCACGCTTTGTCGATGCAGCGCGGGGCGCGGGCTGAGCCGACTTCCGGGCGGGCTTCAATGTGGGTGGTCCCGTCTGCGACGGGACGCCCCTCCGGTGCTCGCCATGGGCTTGTGCCGTGGAACTCGCTGCGCGGCTGACGCCGCTGCACTCAAACAACCACGGCAAGTCAGATGATGAAGCGTGCTGCGCACGCCAAGCCCATGGCTGCGCTCCTCGGCACCCACAAGGCGCCCTCCCGAAAGCCGGCTCAGCCCTTCTTCGCCCCGCTGGTGGCATGCCAAGACCGTCACGGGCACGGCTAGCGCGCTTTGAAAGTAAGCCAGTGCGGCGTATGAATGAGATGAGAGCGATCACACGAAGGCCTCTGTGTCGCTCGACCATGGGGGCAAAAGCGCAGCGACGATGGCACGCCAGGACGCCTACGCAGGCCACCAGCGGGGCGATCAAAGGGGTGAAGGGGCACGCGGCCGGGCGCCTTGTGGGTGCCGAGGAGCGCAGCCGTGGGCTTGGCGCGCGCCAGCGCGCTTCGTGAACATGCTTGCCGTGGTTGTTTGAGTGCAGCGGCTGAAAGCCGCGGAGCGAGTTCCACGGCACAAGCCCATGGGGAGCACCGCAGGGAAGTCCTGCCGTAGGCAGGACCACCCACATTGAAGCCCGGCCGCGTGCCCATTCACCCCGCGCCCCGCGCTGTACCGCGAAAACGCAAGATCACGGCGCCTGGAAAGCGAGGCACGGAATACACAGGCGCATCAAAACGCACCTCGTTAAACCGAACAAACCAGACAAGCCCGCTCTTTTCCATCCTTCACGCACCGCCCAAGTGCCCACACTGGCCATTCAAGTCCACGTTCAGACAAAGGCCAAGCCATGCAAACAGAACGCCTGCGGATCCTCCTGGTCGAGGATCAACCGGTGCTCCGCGCGCACCTTCACGTGCAACTCAGTGGACAAGGGCACGAGGTGATCGAAGCGGACAGCGCATTGACCGCGCTGCAATACTTTCACGAGCAGCGACCCGATCTGGTCCTGCTCGATGTCATCCTGCCCGACCGGGATGGCTACTGGCTGGCCCGACAGATACGACAGCAAGAGGGCAGCAAGTGGACGCCCATCATCTTCCTGTCGGCCATGAACCACGACGGTGACCTGCAGCAAGGCATCGACGCCGGTGGCGACGACTACCTCACCAAACCCGTCTCACCCGTGGTGCTGCGCTCCAAGCTGATGGCCATGCAACGCCTGCTGGTCATGCGCAACGAGCTGCACCGCGCCACGGAAGACCTGCGCACGGCCAACTACCGGCTCACCCACCTGTGCAGCCATGACGAGCTGACCGGCCTGGGCAACCGCCGCGGCCTCAATGAGCGCCTGCACCAGTACATCGGGCAAGCCCGGCGCGAACAACGACCGCTGTCGCTCATCATGTGCGATGTCGACCACTTCAAGCGCTACAACGACATCCTGGGCCACCTGGAGGGTGATCGCTGCCTGCAGCATGTCGCAGGGCAGATTTCCACCGCCTGCCGGCGCCCGCTGGACTACTGCGCCCGCTACGGCGGCGAAGAGTTCGCCCTGCTGCTGCCCAACACCCCACCCGATGGGGCCACCGCCTTCGTGCTGGCCCTGATCCACCAGATGCGCGCCAACGCCGTCGAGCACCCCGACTCACAGCTCAGTCGCTTCGTGACCCTGTCAGGCGGCGTGACCACCTGCGTGCCCGACCACAGCACCACCCCTGAAAGCCTGCTGCGCCTGGCCGATGCATCGCTCTACGCCGCCAAGCAGCGCGGTCGCGACCGCTTCGTGGACCTGACGACCTGCATGGACACCTCGCTGCAGGTCGACACCCCGCCGGCCCTTCCGGCGGCATCCAGCAGCACCCCCTCGGCCCGCGTGGCCTGACCTCAGGTCGGCGCCAGGATCAAGGCGCTGGCCGAGGCCTCGTCCAGCGATTCGCCCAAGGTCAGCAGGCCCCGCAATTGGGCCTCGGGCAAGCGCGGCGACAGCGCGGCCACCAGGCGCTCACGCGTGCGCACCATGTCCGGGAACACCGTGCCGATGCGCCGCCAGGCCATGTCGGCATATCCCAGCAGACGCGCCGCATCCTCGGGCCGGCCGTCCATCAGAGCCCACTGCGGGTAGACATAGCTGTTGTAGCCAAAGGCCGTCCAGCCCGTGCGCCGCGTCAAGGCCAGGAACTCCGCCAGGGACTGGCGTGCCTCGACCGCATCGCCCTTGACCAGGCAGGACCAGATGTACTCGCCCAGCATGTAGCCCAGCGACCAACCCCGCCAAGGCCCCAGCTCGGCAATGGACGCCCGGCTCACCAGCAGCGCCTCGTCGGTGCGCCCCAGACAGCGCAAGGCCGTGCACAAATACCACTGCAGGATATTGACGCGCAAACGGCTGCCCGCCTCGCGTGAGACGGCCAGCCCCTCTCGCGCGGCAGCGTGCATGGCCTCTTCATCGCCCTGCACATAGCTGCACAGCACCTGGGCCAGCAGGTGATCGGCACGCACCCGCGCCGGCCAACCCGGGCGATGCAGGGCGGCCATCTCCGCCAGCGTCTCGCGCATCTGCTCGGGCCCCAGGCGCAGGCTGGCGGCCATCGCATACAGCGCCTCGTGCAGGCCAATGTCATCGCCCCCCTTGGCTCGAAACAACTCGGCCGCGCGCTGCCCGTAGTCCAACGCCAAGCCCTGGTTCACCCCCCAGTGCCCGTGCGAGCGGCGCACCCAGTAACGCGCACGCAGGGCCGGATCGGGCTCGCGCTCCACCAGGGGCAAGACCGCATCACTGCGCCGCCGCGTCTCATGCCCCAGCGGCAGCTGAAACAGCAGGCGCGCCAGCGAGGCCATCAAACCCACGGCCATCGGATCGCCCTGCTCCACCGCCCAATCCAGGGCGGCACGGGCGTTGTCCAGCTCCGGGGTGAACTCCGCCAGCCAGGGGGTGTCCTGGGTGAACCACAGGGCATGGTCCGCGCGCTCGAACACCGCCGTCAGCGCCAAGGCATGGCGGCGCTTGACGGTGGCCAGCTCGTCCCGCTCGGACAGCCGCTGCCAGGCATAGGCCCGCGCGCTCTCCAGCAGTCGGTAACGGGGCGGATCCCCCGCATCCACGGCCACCAGCGAGCGCTCGACCAGCGTCGCCAGGATGTCCACCACGGCGCCCTCGTCCAGGGCGTCGCCACCCTCATCACTTTCGGCCGCCACCGCACAGGCCAGCTCGAGCGTGAAGCCGCCCACAAACACCGACAGGCGCCGGAACACGGCCTGCTCGGCCGGCTCCAGCAAGCCGTGGCTCCAATCGAGCGCGGCTTCCAGAGTCTGCTGCCGCGAGGGTGCGCCCCGGTGCCCGCCCCGCAGCACCTTCAGCCGCTCTCCCAACCGGTCGTGCAAGCCGCGCAGGCCCAGAAAAGCCACACGGGCCGCTGCCAGCTTGATGGCCAGAGCCACCCCGTCCAGTTGGCGACACAGACTGATCACCGTGGCCACGTTGTCCGGTGTCAGTTCGAACCGGTGGTCGGCTGCATGGGCCTGATCGACGAACAGCGCCACGGCCCCGTGCTGCATGGCCTCGTCCACCGAGGCCTCCGCCACCGGCACCGACAAGGGCCCCAGGCGCAACAAGCGCTCCTGCGGGTGCTTGAGCGCCACCTGACTGGTCACCAGCAGGCGCACCCCCGGCGCTCCCAGCCACAACGCATCCACCAGGGTGGCCACGGCCTCCAGCAGGTGCTCGGCGTTGTCCAGCACCAGCAACAACTGCTGCGATTGCAAGGCCGCCACCAGGCCCTGCACCGGGTCGGCATGGGTGCCCGAGGGCAACTTCAAGGCCTGCGCCACCGCCCCGGGCAGCAAGCAGGGATCGGACATGGGGGCCAGTTCCACCAGCACGGTCGGCGCATCCTGCCCGGGTACACGGGCCCGCAAGGCCTGCAGCACCAACGATGTCTTGCCGATACCGCCCGCGCCCACCACCGTCACCAGGCGATGGATGGCCAGCATCTGCGCCAGCGACGCCAGATCGGCCTCCCGGCCAAACAAAGGGTTCGACCAGGTGGCCACGGGCGGCTCAGCCACCCGCAAAGGGACCACCGCCTCGGAGGGCTGCAGCGTGAATCGGTAGCCACGCCCCGGCACGGTGGCGATGGCACGCGGCCCCAGCCACTTGCGCAGCGTGGAGACCTGCACCGCCAGGTTGCCGTCCTCGACCACCAGGCCGGGCCAGACCAAGTCCAGCAACTCGTCGCGGGACACCACCCGGTCACGCCGCTCCAACAGCGCCAGCAGCAGATCAAAGGCGCGCGCCCCGATCGGCGCGGGCGTGCCGTTGACCAGCACACGCCGCTCGTCAGGCTGGATCTGAACGGCGTCAAAACGGTAAGGAACGGCCAAAGCGTGATGCCCCAAAAGCTTTAACAAATTTTAAGGACTTCTGAGGGGCATCAGCAGCACAGTCCCATCCATCACTTACCCTGATGAAGCATCGTGGAATCTGTTGTTCACACCCTCACGGCCACCACCACCCAATTCGGGCACTGGATGGCCACTTGGGCCGAGATGTCCAACCTGCCCTCCAGCCCCCTGCTGTACGCACTGCTGCTGTGCGGCCTGGGGCTGATGGAAGCGCGCGCCCGCACGCGGCACTAGGCCGCGCCGGCGTCATCAGGCGCTCAGGACTGCGCCTGTTGCGTCTTGGCCTGGGCCGCCGACGGCTCGCAGCCCTTGGCCGCGCCGATCCCCTTGAGGTAGGCCCGACGCACCGTGCCCGCGGCAATGGCCGCCGACACCTTGCGCGATTGACGCTCCGCCCCGGTCAACTTGCGCAGCCAGCCCCGGAAAGGCACGATGCCTTCGGTCGTGTCGCGGATGGCCGACACGGCTCCGCCTTCAATGCCACGCTCGATCTTGCCCGCCCCACCGTTATCGGACTTGGGTGCGTCCAGATCGGCACCGAGTGCGTCATCCAGCAAGGCGATGTGTTCGGCCAGCTTGGGGCAGCTCTGGTCGCTGGGGGCGGCATAAGGCGCAGCCGTGGCCTCCTTGAGCACATCGGGGATGTCGATCTTGACCAGATTCAGGTCACTCAAAGGCGCCACCACGGCCGAGTTCACCTTCTGCTGCGTGGTCTGGGCGTTGGAGGTGGCCGCCGGCTCGGCGCTGGCCTGCTCACGCCGGGGTGGCGTGGATGAGCATGCCGCCAGGGCCAGCACGGGAATGAGGATGGTCAATGACTTCATGCGATGTCTCCCAACGGTGATTTGAAGCGGCGATCGTACACGCGGCACGCGGCCGCCCGAGGCCCTCTCCTGGGTGTCACCCACCCCGTCGCGCCTCACAACGAGGCCAAGGCCGGATTGAAAACAATCTCCCAGACGTGCCCGTCCGGGTCCTGGAAATAGCCCGCATAGCCCCCATAGAAAGTGGGCTGCGCCGCCTTGACGAGGGTCGCCCCCGCCTGCGCCGCCCGCGCCATGATGGCGTCCACTTCGGACGGCGATGCCACGTTGTGCCCCAGCGTGAACTCGGTGGCCGAGGGTGGCTGCCAGGCCAGGCCCGTATCGGCGGCGATGCTCTGGCGCGGCCACAGCGCCAGCGTCAGGCCCGACTGCAGTTTGAAGAAGGCCACCGCCCCATGCTCGAACTCGGTGCCCATGATGCCCTGCGTGGCCCAGCCCAGGCCATCGCGGTAGAAAGCCACGGCGCGCTCCAGATCGGCCACGCCCAGGGTCAGGACCGTGATGTAAGGGTTCATGGTCGAGGGTGCGGTGCCAGCTCAAAAGCCGATGTCAGCCGCAAAGTCTTGCGGGCGACATGGTCCGTCACCAGAGCCACCAGTTGGTAGGTGCCCGGGGCGTCGTCCTTGGCAAAGCCCACCGTCATGCTGGCCTGCCCGAGCATCAGGATGCGCGGCCCCAACGGGGGCCTGGGCCACACGATGCCCCGGCCTCCGGGCGTCACGGTGCCATCTGGCGCCTGAATGGAGAACTCGGCCGACACATCGCACGCCTGTTTGGCGCCCACGGCACAGCCGCTGAAGATCAACACCCCCGAGATCTCCTGACCAGCGCTGATCTTGTTCGTGGTCTTGAGCTGAGGCGTCTGCCGGGATGTGTTCCAGGTGTGGCGGAAGGCCTTTTCATCGTCGGTCAGCAGCAGTTGAACCCCGAAATCCCCGCTGGAGCGCATGCTCGGCGTGTCGGGAAGGGGCCGCCCCTGGGGATCGACCCAGCCCGCCTGGGCCAGCATCGGCAGCGCGATGGCCAGCCATGCAAACAGTGCTTTCATGCCTGCTCCCTCCTGTTGATCTGCGGAAAGGCCACCTGCGCCTCCAGCTCCAAGGCCAGCGACAAGAGCGTGGCCTCCTGGCCCGCCTGCGCCGCCAACTGGACCCCGATGGGCCGACGGTCCGTGCTGGACATGCCCATGGGCAGCGAGATGGCCGGGGTGCCCAGCACATTCTGCATGGGCGTGAAGCCCACATAGCCCGTCAGGCGCGGCAACAGTTGCTCGGGCGGGCAACGGGGGCTGAGGTAACCCAGCGGGGGCGAGACCTGTGTCACCACCGGGCTGAGCACCGCATCAAAAGGCGCAAAGTGCGTTTCGTTCAACTGCGCAAAGCTGCGCAGCGCCATCACTGCCGACGGA
This sequence comes from Aquabacterium sp., assembly GCF_036279655.1. Lineage (GTDB taxonomy): Bacteria > Pseudomonadota > Gammaproteobacteria > Burkholderiales > Burkholderiaceae_C > Aquabacterium. The sequence goes on from NZ_DASUIT010000021.1 coordinate 61,649, forward strand.
ATGCGGTGCCAGCGCCGCTGGAAGATGCGCATCAGCTCCAGACTCAAACCCTGGTACTGAGACATGTCCCAATCCGTGCCCTTGAACAGCAGGCGCCCGAAGCGCCCCACACCAAAGCTCAAGAAACCCCAGTACAGCAAGAAGCCGTCAATGTGCTCCTGCTGCATGCGGGCCTGAATCGGCACCACCGTGTGCCCTGCCCCCTCCAGCAGCCGGGCCGTGTGCAGCACTGCTGCCTGCGTGTCCGCATCGATGGGCACATCCCCAGCCGCACTCAGCAAGAGGCCGATCCGCAGGCGTCTGGCGGCAGGCCCCTCGATCAGACCGACGCGGGGGTAGCGCCGGTTGTAGAAAGTCTTTTCTGCCTCGGCCAGGAACACCGCCGTATCGCGCACCGTGCGGCTGAGCACCCCCTCGGAGATCAGGTTCAGCGGCAGCGTGCGCGATTGGTTGGAGTTGACAAAGCGCTGGCGCGACACCTTCAGCCCCACCAGACCGCAGGCCGCCGCCGGAATGCGAATGGAGCCGCCACCATCATTGCCATGGGCCATGGGCACCACACCCGCCGCCACCAGAGCCGCCGCTCCACCCGACGAGCCACCTGCCGAATGGCCCGTGTGCCAGGGGTTGGCCGTGGCCGTGCCGTCCTGATACTCGGTGCTGCCATTGAAGGCGAACTCCGGCAGCGTCGACTTGCCGATCACATTGAAGCCCTGTGCCAGCATCTGCGCCGTGAAAGGATCATGGCGCCGCGCCTTGGCCGCCTTGAAGATGCGGGTGCCCTGCTGTGTCGGGTGGCCCGCCAGATCCACGTTGTCCTTGATGAAGGTGGGCACGCCTGCAAAAGCGCCCTGTGCGTGCGTGGCGCCCCCCGGGGCGGGCGCAGCCCAGGCACGCGCCTGATCGTAAGTGCGCAGGGCGATGGCGTTGAGCGCCGGGTTGACCTGCTCGGCCCGTGCAATCGCAGCCTCGGTGACCTCCTTCACGGAGACATGGCCCCGGCGGATCTGCTCAGCCAGGGCCACGGCGTCACACTGGCCCAGGGCATCGGGTTGAAAGGCGTGAATGAGGTGGGTGTTTGACATCAGATCGCGAAGGGCACTGCGCTTCGATCACACCAAGGCTTCCACCAGCCCCTTCACCGCATTGGCCAGGGTGGCCACTTCCTTGATCTCGGCCACGATGGTGGCCTTGTCAAGCTCCTTGATCTTCTGCAGCGTCGTCCGGTCATCGATGGTCAGGCCATTGCCGGCCATCAGCAACTGCATCTCGTCGAGGAACTTCTCGCGTTCGGTCAGCTTGAGCGCCATGGCCGACACCGAGCGCTTGAGCGCCATGCACTGCGCGCCGATCTTCACCCCATCCTTCAGGTTGGTGGCCGACTTCATGGCCTTCATCAGCTTGTCGGCATCCGTGGACATGCTGTCGGTCTTGTGCCGGGTCTTGGTGGTGTGCTCACGGTAGTGCTTGCGCGCCGTTTCGGCGTCCCCTTGCTTGGCCTTGATGCCCTTGATGACGAAGTCGACCATGTCCTTGGCAATCGTCTTGGCATCGCGCCCCTTGGTCACCTCTTTACCCGCCGCCATCACCTTGCCCGTGATGGCCTTGATGGCATCCAGCGGGTGGCTCACATCGATGCCTGAGGTGTCCACCATCTGGCGCTTGGCCGCCTGCATCAGCGTCGTGCCCCGCAAGGTGATGAAGGCCTGGATGCCATCCATCAGATCCTTGCGCAACTTTTCTTCATTCTTGACCTGCTGCACCAGGTCGGCTCCCAGCGTGGCCAACGTCTTGGCGATCGAGATGTAGGCGGCCACATCCGCGCCCATGGTCCCGACCAGACGCGCCACCGACGTGCTCAATGAGATCGCGCCAGATGTCCATTTGAGGGCCGTGCGAGCGCGCGCTTCCTTGAGGTTGCTGTCGCCTTGCGCCTCCTTCTTGAGCCGAGCCTCGATGGCCTGCTGCGCGGCCCCCTCGGCCGATGCCAGCGCGTTCTTGATCGACTGGTTGGCGCCCTGGATCAGCTTTTCAGCGGCATCCAGGCCCTTCTCGCCCCCATCCTGGATCAGCTTCTCGACCTTGGCGTCTAGCTTGGCTGCCTCGGATGCGATCACGCTCTCGTAAGTGTCCAAGGCCCCGCGCGCGGCATCTTCCAGCCGCTTCATGGCCGCCGACGGCACCTCGGAGGCCGACAAGATGCCCTTGGTGGTGACATCGATCTGCACATCCACCCGGTAGGTGGGGATCTCCAGGTACTTGAGCGTCGGCTTCTTGCGGATCAGATCGACCACATAGAACTTGTGGCTGGTCACCTTGGTCTTGGCCATGCGGAAACTCCTGCGTCTGCGGGTTATCTAGGCATTATGTAACTCTGGCGCCAGGGATGCACCCTTCTGATCAGCGTTCACGCAGACGCCGTGGCCGGTTCGGGTCGATGGCACACCGCTTCGATGTTGTTGCCCTCAGGGTCGATGATGAAGGCGCCGTAGTAGTGCGCATGGTAGTCGGGCCGCAGACCGGGAGGGCCGTTGTCCCGGCCGCCGGCCGCCAGCGCAGCCTGGTAGAACGCATCCACCTGGGCACGCGTCTCAGCACGCCACGCCAGGTGGCAGCCTGTGGTGGCCACAGGCCCCCCATACGGCGAGGGACCATCGATGAACCAGACATCGGCTTTCTTGCCGTCAGGCTCTGAGGCATCCGGGTAGGCAAACCCCAGAATGTTGGCGCCGAAGTTGCCTTCAAAGGACAGGCTGTAGCCCAAGGGGGCCAGGGCTGCGCTGTAGAACGCTTTGGCACGACCGATATCGGTCACGCGGAAGGTCATGTGATCAAGCATGGTGGGTCACTCCTGAAGTGGATGGCATGGTGCACTTGCTGCGCAAAGATACTGTACATGCATACAGCCCCAAGGTCTAGCCCTGCATGAATGCTCGATACATGCCCTAGGCCGCGTCCGCCAGCGCGGGCATCGTCAACACGCGATGATCAATGCACGCCACGGCATTCGGCCGCCGACTGGATCTGGGTGATCTGCCGGACATACGGGATCCCTAACAGTCCCTGGTCAACAAGGACATGCGCACGCACCCCGATCATCAGCCCATCAAACTGATCCCTCGACACCGTGATCACTTTCGTGAGGCCTTTTGAGTCCGACAGCTCGATGTCATAGCGGACATACTTCTTGTGGATCCTCTCCTTGCGCGAAACCACATAAGGGTGGCAAGTGACGCTGGAGGAAGCCCCGCTTTGATTGACATACATCACCACCGGGGCGAATGACGCGATCAGAGGGATGAGCGACGCCAGCAAGACACCCAGCACCATCAAGACAGCACGGACGGAGTGACGTGCTCTGAGCGATGCAAATATCAGCACGCACCCCAGCAATGACACCCCCACCGCATACCTGAAAGCGTTGCCGGCCTCGTCAACCCACAAAGGTTGAAGCTCGTGCGTCAGAATCACCCACACATTCACCGCGCCCATCAGCAACACGAGCCCCAGGAAGCACCACACGGCGGGCTTGATCCTCGGGGACGTTGGCAACGTTGCAAGGCCACGTCGACGCAGCTCGACCCATGCCTCTTGCGGAGGGTAATCAATGAACTCTTTTGGGTGCTTCATGCTCTGAGATATCGGGGGTGCCAAGGGATGCCGTGGCCTGGATCTTTGCTCTCAGCGCCGCCCCCACCTCAGGCCATTGCGCCGCCACCACGCTGTACATCACGGAGTTGCGAATGAACCCATCCCTCATGACCATGTGGGAGCGCAACAGCCCTTCCTCCTGAGCGCCCAGCCTCTGGATGGCCTGTCGGCTTTTGGCATTGCGCTCGTCGGTGAGCAGCTCCACCCTGTTGCATGCCCAGGTCTCGAACGCGTGGCGCAGCATCAGGTACTTGGCCTCGGTGTTGACGTGGGTTCGCTGGCTGCTGGCCGCCAGGAAGGTGAAGCCGATCTCGACTCGGCGGTGCATGGGTTCAATGCAGCGGAATCGGGTGCTGCCCAGCACGCGGTCTGATCGAGCGTCCACCGTGGCAAACGCCAGCTCCCTGCCGGCCGCATACGCTGCTTCAGCGTCATCCAGGAATGCGCCCAGGCCCTCGGGGCGAGGCACAAAGGTGACGGGGATCTCCCACAGCTTGCCGTCCTCGATCGCGTCCCTGAGACCGGGGAGATGCCGCAGCGACAGAGGCTCCAATCGAACGCGCGGGCCTTCCAAAGTGACTTTTTCAACTTTCACCATTCATCCCTGTTTGTGTGAAGGCAACGAGCCCCCAGTGTTTGGGCTGAAGTGGCAAACCACGAACGCTGCGATGTCCGCCGCCTTCAGCATGTGCACATTGTGGCCGCAATCACACCTCATGAAAAACCGGTTTGGCCGGGCTCGGACCACCGCCATCACATCTGCCTCACGGCTGGCATACAAACCGCCCGATGCCAGCACAAAGCCGGCAGGCACGGTGATGCGCTCATACAGGTCCACCGCCGGATAGATGGGCTGCAGAGGGTCCGGCAAGGACACCACCGTGATCTCTTCCATGGTGGGCCGCCGGATCCACCGCCCCCCGCTTTGCATGAAAGACCGACGCGTGAAGGCCGCCACCAGGGCCGGGTCCACACCTGCATTGAGCCAATCCCCGGCAGCCAGGTGACAGACATCGGCGATGTATTGATCCATCTCCTCCGCACTGGCCACCCAGCCATAACGAAACAGATCCCAGAGCTGCTCGCGTGGCAGATACCAGTCCTTGGCCTCTTCAGGCGTTTTTCTGCCATCCAAGGTGAAGCCGTCCAGGATCACGATGCCCGAACACGCGCCCCCAGCCGCCGCATGGGCCGACACGGCATACCCGCCCGTAGAGTGCCCCACCAGCAGAGGTTGATGCAGACCCAGGGCAGCGATCACCTCACCGATGTCGCGCCAGTACTGTTCAGGATCGGTGGATTCCACCGGTGTCTGCCCGTGGCCACGCATGTCAAATGCAACCATCCGGAACTGGCCACGCAACTGCGCGGCCAGAGGGTGCCAGACCGCCAGGTTATGGCCGGTGCCGTGGACGCACAGCAGATCCGGGCCCGTGCCGCCAAAATCATGGATGGCGAACTGGCCGCTTGCTGTTTGAACCGATGCCCGAACCGATGCGGATGAGGTTGGCAAGGCCGCCGACTGCATTGAGGCTGCCATCAACGCATCTCAAACAGCTCTTGATGGAATCGCTCGGACGGCAAGCCTTGGGCGAGAAAATCATCTCGCAGCGACTGACCGAACTGTGTCGGGCCACAAAACCAGATGCTCGCTGATTGCCATGCCGGCACCGCGGCGCGGATGCGTTCGCCATTCAAGCGCCCATCCTTGCCATCGACCAACAGGTGCAGACGCACGCCGGCCGCTTCGGCGTCTGCGGTCAGGCGATCGATGGCGGCCTGCTCGAAGTCGGCTGTCGGATGGAACAGGTCGATCACCTTCGTGTCCGGCGTGGCGGCGCGATGCTTGAGCCGGGCGATGAACGGTGTGATGCCAATGCCCGCGCCAATCCAGATCTGATGCGGCTGCGCATCCCGGAAGTCAAAACAGCCATAAGGGCCTTCCACCGTCACCGCCATGCCGATCTTCAAACGTTCCGGCAAGCGGCCAGTGTGATCGCCCAGTGCCTTGGTGATGAAGACGAGCCGGGGATCAGCGGGGTTCCAGGCCGAGGCGATGGTGTAGGGGTGTGCGCCTTCGGTCTTGTCCGAGGTGATGAAGGCGAACTGCCCGGCAGCATGGCCGCGCCAGCCGTCCTTCAGCGCGACGGCGGTTTCGAGCACGCGCAGCGCGGGATACTCGGTGAGGGCCGCAATGGTGCCCTGCACCTTGCGGCTGGCGCCGATTCTGCCTGTCAGGGTCAGCAACGCCGCCACGCTGCCGCCCAGCAGCAAGGCGGCCAGCACCCAGCCGACCGGCTGCGTCCAGTAACCCATCTTGATGAGCACGGCGGAGTGGTAGGCCAGGACAAGGTAGGCTGCCGCCAGCCATTTGTGGGTCTTGACGAACCAGTGATAGGGAAAGCGCTTGAGCAGGGCCAACACGATCAGCAGGACGGCCGCGTAGAACGCCCATTCACCGACAGATTCGGCCAAGCCCCGCTGGCCGCGCAACCAGCCTTCGACGACGCCGAGAACTTCGCCCGTGGCCGGCGGTTTGCGTACGGGCCTTTCCAGCCAACCCCAGCCCACCATCCATTTGGTGCCTTTGGCCCACCACCAGTGAAGGATAGACGCCACCAGGGCGGCGATGCCCAGCCATTTGTGCAGGCGATACATCTTGTCCAGGCCATCCAGGTGGGGCTCCAGCCACTTCGGCCGCAGCGCCAGCAGCATGGCGACGCTCATCAGGCCGATGCCGATGACCCCGCTGTACTGCACGAACACGGATCGAAACGAAAAGTAGGTGAATGGCGTCGGCGCAAGCGTGTCGGCAGCCAGCCAGAGCGCGGTCAGCAACAACATGATGAGCAGAAATGCCACTTTGATGTGCTTCATGGGTTACCTTGTATGTCGTGTTGTCTTGATCCCGCAGATCTTGAGATCGACCGAATCAATCCTCTTGCCCCGGGAAGACCGGTCGCCATTCTGGGCCGACGCCGTAGTCCATGATCATGATCGTTCCATTCACGACGAAGCCAGTGACCATTTGGCAACGTCCTCATATGGCGAGTGCCTGCAATTTAAGAACGGTAGCCCAGTTCCTGGTCGTCACCGCTTTCCCGGCTTTACCCATCAATGCCTTTGCCGCTTTGCTTGCCAAAATGCCATTTGCGCAATGCAAGTAAGCCGCACTCTCGCCCATGGCGAACTGCTCAGGCTCTGCGATCCATTGATTGATTGAACTTAGGCTTTGCAGCGCTGCTGCGCTTTCTGGAAACACAACCAGCAATTGAGAATCATCAGCCATTCGCATATTCAGTGGAATTTGATTGATGATCGCTGCCAAATCAGGTGCTGAGATGACAACAACGGAGATACTCAAGCCAAATCTATTGGATATCGCTTCAGCGATTGCCTTGGCATGCTTACCAGAAGGTCCATTCTCGGCACGGAATACAGCATTGCCGCTGTTGAGCAAGGTTGCTACACCCATGTAGCCAAGCTCCACCAGCAAGGCACGTAAATCAGCCATTGCAATACGATTGGCTTTGCCAACGTTGATGCCTCGCAAGAGTGCTACGAACGTTTGCATATGGGATTGACCTGCGCATTCAATCTCATGGCGATGGCTCGCCGACATCAAAATCATCGCTCAATGCGAACTCACCTGCTTGAAATGCTTTGAGAACCTTCTTTGCTTCTTCAAACTGTGATAGCGGTACACGGATTTTTGCGCCACCAAGAGCGATGGCCCAGAGAGGATTGGCACGTACGGTATCGGCATCCCCCGTTGATGCGTGAACTCCTGCGGAGGCCAAGCAAGCAGCCAGAATATTGGCTTCCGTTGGATCCAGGTTGTCGGTCAAGAGAACCATGTCGCCCAAGTAAAGTTCATCCTCATCTTGGGTACCGTTGTTGACTGCGATTGCTGGCGTAGATATACCCCTTGCAGACAGCTCATCGCATGCGGCGGAATAGGCCTCTTCAGTCAGACCGTTCGTCACTCTTTTGATCAACTCTTCATCGCTCAAGCCGTTGAAGAACTCTTTGAAGCTCTGGTGCGTCATAGACGTGAGTGCCCTATTTTGAATGAAGCATCAGGCTGCAAGATTTTGACTTGCAAAAAACTCGGCATTTTTCACCGTTCCCTCCCAGGTTATGCGTCAGATCTTGCAAGTGAGACTACCGGAAGGGATAAGGAAGGTCAATCCGTTGAAGGGGCGGCAAAACAGCAGCCATTCAACTAGTTGCCCACGAACACCATGAGTTGCGCCATGAAAAGCCCTGGGGCGAACACAAGCACCGAGAGCAGCCCCAGCAAAAGTGCGCGTAACCAGCGTTTCCCACTTGGGTGAGCGATTCCGGGACGCAAGGCGGCCAAGAGATACGCTGCCTCAGCCGCGAACGGAATGGCCACCAGCGCAACGGAGACCATACTGCCCCACGAGACTGTCGTGCTGTGAGCCGCTGCATAGCGTTGCGCATCTGAGAGCGCATACACGCCAAACGCCAACACAGGAACAAGCAAGATCGCCATGTGCCCCACGAGCGCTCTTCGCACCCTGCCCATGCGCAGGAGGTGCTCCATGCGCAAGGCCGCAAAGACAAGACCAGGCAGCCACGTGACAGCCCAAATGGCAATGGCGATGTGTGAACCTGACTCAGTGAGCGGCATGTGTACGCAGGGCTCAGCCCCAGGAGTTCTGCTGACTCATGACAGATGAAGCATTTGCCAGCAAAGCACAGCCCATGCAGTGATGATGGCCATCACGCTCACACCTGCGATGGCGGCACTGATGCGCTGTAAGGCATTCCCACCCATCACGAAGGCATTAATACCAAACCCTCGCAGCAAATATGGAAGAGCGTTTGTCCAGCCCCCAAACACAAGCAGCGCTGCGATGGGAAGGCTTGCAGTGCTGCTCCAGTGCCACATGATGAACGCAGCCCCCCATTGCATGAAGGCCAACATGTACCAGTCCATGTGCGTGGCCAGTAGAGACTTCATGTTGACTCGTGCGGCAAAGCGCTTGCCCCACGGCTGCAAAGGGATGAGCATCAGTGTGCCGAGTAACGACGACACCAGAACTTGCAGGGCGGCGTTGCACGCCAAGAGGTAGATTGGATCCATTGATGCATTCTGCATCGGATGTCGCGAACTGCGTCCGCCCGCAGGCAGCCCATGTTGACATCAGGTCAACAGCCCGCAACGAGGCCATGTCGGGCATGGACGGGGGAGTTCACAAGTCTTTGTGCGAGTCGACAACAAACACCATTCCCAGCAAGCCCACTGAGACTGTCTTGTTGTTGATGCTGGTGTAGGACGCTACGCCCAGAGAATGATAGTTGCTGGCAAAAGCAGCCAACGCCCCTACACCCAAAAAACCTGCCAACGGACTGCGTTCTGCAATGGACTCTTTGATCTGGTTTCGGTGCCGTTCAGCGGAAGGATTGAGAGCAAATGCTGCGATAACGATTGCGCCGGCTATTGCGGCCGTCTTTACTGCTGGTGTCATGAAAGCTTTCAGGTATAAGTGAAGAGCATACTAATCGTTCGCGCGGCGTAAGACGCCGCTTCCAAGAATAAGTGATGAATCTCCTTATGGCTCGCCTGACTTGACTTCTTCGAGCGTTGGCCATAAAAGATTCGAGCCGCTGAGTTCTGCTACGCCCCTTACAACGGCGCCATTGCGACTGCTTGTGACGAAAAGCAAGGCCTTCTCATTCTGGACAAAGCAGTTAGGCCGACAGTTCGACATTTGATCGTTTATCAAATTTGACGACGCGCGCCATTGTCGAAAAACACTTGAACAGCAATATAAATACCATTCCGAAGATCATCAGGCTGCCTGAGGCTGGTTCTGGAACTTCTTTTACACTCAAATTAAAGCACAACCCCAGTTCACATAGGTTGCTTACAGAGCCCACATTGAAGTTTTTGAATTTTATATTAAGTGATTCTGTGTCTATGCTGGCGGATCCCATTAGCTCCAGCTGATCACCTGAAGAAAATCGCATTCCATACACATTTTCCGAATCTGATGTAATTAGCCCGAAACGTTCCATGCCGATGGATGGTGAATTTGATGAGTCTTGCATCCATATGCCGAAGACAGGATAAACCTGACCTGTCGTGATATTTGCTATATGAGCTGACCCAGATGAAAATTGAATTCTTCCGTAATTATTGCCCGTAACTTCTGGAGGGAACGGATCAAAAAATGTAGGCGAAAATTCAACACCTGGATTTGCAAGGCCTCTTCGCTCTGTAAATGTCGCAGTCGCCACATTGGTTCCAGACAATGAAACGGTGATTACCGAGGATTCCGGAGTGCCTGAGAGGTTGATATCAAATGCCGCGAAACTCGGCTTAAAATTTACCAACAATGCAACACAAATCATTATTGCGCGAATTTTTATCATGAAGCCTCCAAAGTAAATAGTGCGTAGGGTGCTCGCCCGGCTTTAGTGGACAGCGCGATGCGTTAGGTGCTGTTTTTCAAAAGCGGCTGGTAGCAGGTATCCGATGCTCGGGTGCAGTCGGTGCTGGTTGTAGAACTGGATATAGCTGATCACTTCGTCCCAGAGTTTTTGATACGTATCGAACTTCATCTTGAACAGCTCCTCGAGCTTGAGGAAACGGAAGAAGGACTCGATGTAGGCGTTGTCGTTGATGTGTGAAGCACGGTTCATGCTTTGCACGAAGCCATGTTGACGCAACTTGGCCTTGAATTCAAGAGAAGAGAACTCGATACCCCTATCCGAGTGGAAGTGCAGGCCTTGGGTGGGGCGTCGGGTACGCATGGCATGCTGCAGGGAGGCGATGGTGAGCTTGGAGGTACGGTGGTTGGCGATGCTCCATCCAACGATGAGCCTGGAGAAGCGATCAATGAAGACGGCCAGGTAGCGCCAGACACCGGCGACCTTGAGATAAGTGACATCACCGTGCCAAACCTGATTGGGGCCTGCAAAGGGATGAGCATCAGTTTGCCGAGTAACGATGACACCAAAACTTGCAGGGCGGCGTTACACGCCAAGAGGTAGATTAGATCCATTGGCGCATTTTGCAACGGAGGCCCCGAACTGCGACAGCGCTCCGGCAGCCCATGTTGACATCAGGTCGACAGCCCGCAAGCAGGCCAGGTCAGGGGAATGAAGGGGTGGATGTGTATTGGCTCTAGTCCCGATCTGGTGCACCGAGAGGGAAAAACTTGCGATAAGGCCGCGCCTCGTTGACCGTACGGACCACCGAAGGCCTCTGGAGTAGACGCGTTCTGTAGTCCTTGAGGGGGCCATCAGGGATGGCATGCACCCAGTCAGCATAGAAGAGTGCGGGCGCCGCCGCGCAATCGGCGATGGTGAACCTGTCCGCAACGGCCCACTCGCTTTGAATCTGCCGTGAAAGCCAGTCGTAGGTCCTATCCAGGTTCGCCTTTGCCTCTGCCACCCGGCGCGGGTCCTGTTGATCCTGGGGCCGCAGCGCCTCAGCCACGATCTGCTGCATGGGCACCGCGACATAGTCATCAAAGACATCGGTGAGCATGCGTGCTCTCAATGCAAGCTGAGGGTCGGTCGGAATCAGACCTTCAGATTGCCCGAGCTGGTTGAGATACTCGACCACGGCGTTCGATTGTGTGATCTTGATGTCACCATCCACGAGCGCGGGGAACTGCCCTGTCGGCGAGAGTTCGGCCATCTTGGCCAAGTGCTCTGGGTGCTCGGGATCCACCATTCGAAAGACGAACGGAATCTGCAGTTCATAGGCAGCGACAAGAGGCTTCCATACAAAAGCCGCGAAGGGGTGACCGTAAAGTTCCAGTGCCATGGTTCGTTCCAGTGGGGGCTCAGTGTTGACCATTGCACGACGATCGACATGCATCGACTTCGACATCCTTGATGAGCACGCTAGGCTCATTGCTCAAGGCCACAGCCTTGAGCATGAAGTCATCGGTGTACCGATTGACAATTTTGCGACTAGGTTTTCCCATGTGGGACATTCTCCGTTAGGTTGAAATGTCCACAAAAGTCAGACAAGCTCCGCGTCCGCGTGCAACGTACAGTTAGACATTTTCGCAAGGCATTGCGTGAGATTTGCATGGGCCTAAATGTTGATTGAAGGACCTTTGTCAACTAAAAAATTATTGTTGGCGATGGTGAAGCATTCAATCTCCCCAAGATTTCTATCGAACTTGATCCTTAATATTTTGGCGATCTCGAATGCCTGCTCCAATGTCTCCGTCCTGTACTCTCCGCATGTCATTTTAATTAGGTCAAAAATTATTTGGTCAAGATATTCGTGGCCATTCTCAATTAGCGTGGTAAGGTAGCTTGGGTATCGGCCTGAGTGCACAATTAAGTTTCTGGTTCTATATATTCTTCTTAGTTGCCAGACCAGTTTCTTCTCATGAGTCTCTAGTAGTGCCTTTGCCTTTTTGGGGTCGCATAGAGTCTCAGCCAAGCTGTACGCTCTATATCGAAGGAGATGGAAGTCCTTCAGACTGGCATAAAGCTCTTGGCGGAGAGCCTCATTGTCTTTGATTGTTAGGAGATTTGCTGCTCTGGCCACCAAGTTGCTGCCCGGTTGGCTTGGCACTTTTCTAAGTATTTTTTTTGCGCGCCATTGATCCCACCTCATAAGATCAAATGTAAATCTTTCGATTATTCGCCCAATGTAGGCCTTCATTAAAAACGGCAGCATCGCGCTCGTTATATTTGATATCTTTGAGCTTCCAAGATTGGAAGGGATCAACGTTTCTAGTGCTGTCCAGATGTTAACGAGTTGGTTCTCGCTAATAGCATGTGATACGCATATGCCATGCAAGTCTGCAACTCGCATGAGCCGAGTGCTGCTTGCTTTGTTTAATGGCAAGTTCTCAATGAGCCTGTTTAGCTCCTTCGATGCTTTGCTTGGTCGCATGTCGGCGACCTTATCCATCGCACTTTTCGGTGGGCTTACAAGAACTATGACCGGTGCACAGCACTGTGTCGCCAGTGCTGTTTGCTTCCATGAAACTTTCGCTTTATGGTGAAAGACGGTGAATAAGTTACTGAGGTTTTCAAGTGTTCTTATTGCCTCATCTCGAGCAGAATATTTGTCATACGATCTAATATCTTTGATATGAACATAGACCTCGTTCTCATCTTTCGAGAAGCCACTGCTTTTCGCAATTTCGGACGCCTCTGGTGGAAGGTCATCGACAATCTCGGCGCTCATGGATGAAATGGAGTCTGAAATCTCATTTATAAGATTTGATGCAATGAAAAATAGCTCAAATGAGTGCGTTACTGGTAGAATTGTTTCAATGAACTGAGGAAGGCAGTCCGTCGATTTGATTGGCTCGCCATCTTGTTTAAAAAAGAATTCATGTGTTTTTTCATATAAATGCTGCTTACTAAGTCCTATATTCGTAAGTGTGGTTACGATGTTGCGACTTAAGGCATCTATAGATTTCTTTGATTTTTGCTCGACTGCATCACGGAGAGCGTCTGTGCATGCCAGCAAGTATCGGTATGGCTCAAGTGTTTTGCTTAAGACTTCAAGTCTGAGCCTAACTTCTGTTAGCTTGGTTTCGTCGCTTTTTAGTATGTAATACTCAACCCTTGCGTCGAGCAGTTTTTTGCTGATGCTGTCATGCTGAATAGCCCACTCAAGTTCCTGCAGAACAGGTTCAAGATTCGCTGCATCAATGATACCGGACTCTATATCTGAAATCAGACTCACAGCCTCCATTGCAAGGAACGGTGCATTAAGGGCTGATGGCTTATAAGTGTCAAATGTGTAATCGAAGAGTAATTCATCCATCCTCTGCGCGAAGAACAAGAGGCCTTCTATTTCCGGAGTGATAACCCACCTGCCAATGTTTTTGAAGATCATGCTCGACTCTGTCTGTTGCGGGGATTTGCTTTGGAATGTCTAACGCAGAGTTCACCGGCGCCGGAGCCCGACAGGGCGGAGGGCACAAAAACCGGCCATTAAAATGCCGAAGGCATGGCCGGTTTTTGCGTCCGCGTGCAACGTACAGTTAGGCTGAGGCGCGG
>NZ_DASUIT010000022.1:0-15356 GCF_036279655.1 Aquabacterium sp.
CGGTCAGGGCAATGGCCCGGTGGATGCCGCGGTGGCCGCGCTGAGTGAGCTGGGCGCGGGCTGGCGTGTGTTGAGCTTTGAGGAGCGCTCGACCACGGCCAGCGCCACATCGGGCAGCGCGCCCGCCTGCGCGGTCGTCGAGCTGGCCAACGATGGCAAGGATGCAGCCTACGGCGTGGGCATCGACAACGACATCGTGGCCGCCTCCATCCAGGCCCTGGTGGCCGCCATCAATCGCATGGGGCGCCCGACGGCCGCAGGCGTGCAGTCAGCGACACAATGGGCGGCATGAACCTCGCCCCCTTTTTGCAAGCATCGCGCTACATCGACCATGATCACCCGGCGGTCAGGGCTCAGGCCCTGGCGCTGGCGCAAGGCAGTCGCCAAGAGCACGATCTGATCAAACGCTGCTTCGAGTTCGTGCGCGATCAGATCAAGCACAGCTGGGATCACCGCCTCAACCCTGTGACCTGCCGCGCATCGGAGGTGCTGCAGCACGGCACCGGCTACTGCTATGCCAAAAGCCACTTGCTGGCGGCCCTGCTGCGGGCCCATGGCATCCCCACCGGGCTGTGCTACCAGCGCTTGTCGGTGGGGGATGAGGGGGCTCCGTATTGCCTGCATGGCCTGAACGCGGTGCACCTGGGCGATCTGGGCTGGCTGCGCATTGATGCGCGAGGCAACAAGCCCGGCATTGACGCCCAGTTTCATCCGCCACAGGAGTCACTGGCCTTTGTGGTGCGCGGCTCGCAGGAGCGTGACCTGCCTGACATCTGGGCCGAGCCCTTGCCCCAGGTGGTGGCCGTGCTGGAGCGCTACGACGATGTGGCACAGGTGCATGCGCATCTACCGGATGTGGAACAGATGGACTGAATCACCCAGGGTGAACTCCAGCGGGAAGATGGGTGGCGGGATGGAGGTGTTCCATGCACGAGCCAGCGTATCGTCCGCCATGCCAGAGAGCTGACTGATCTCTGCCAGCACATCTCGACGCATCGACTGGATGTGGACCACAGGTGAGGAGGGTTGACGGAGAGGGGCGATTCATTCAATCTAGTCAGATGACTGGTTTGAATGGAGGTCTCATGCACACATGGCCTGTTCAGGATGCGAAAGCTCGGTTCAGTGAGTTCCTGGATGCATGCCTTCAGGAGGGGCCGTAATTGGTGACACGCCGAGGCGCGGAGGCGGCTGTACTGATGTCAGTGCAAGAGTGGCGGCGTCTGCAGTCTGCTGCACGCCCCTCTCTGAAGCAACTGCTGCTATCGGACCTGGGGCGCTCCGAGTTGATCGTGCCCCCACGTGGACGAGCCAAGCGCCGCCATGTTGAGCCTTTGCTGTGACGATCCGATACTTGCTGGATACCAACGTGGTATCCGAGTTGCGCAAGCCACGTCCGCACGGCGCTGTGCTGGCCTGGCTGGCATCTCTGGATGACACGCAGTTGTATTTGTCTGCGGTGACTTTGGGTGAGATATAAGCCGGCATTGAGCTGACGAGAGAGCAAGATACCGTGAAGGCCGACGCCATTGAGGCATGGCTGGCGTTGGTGGCGGATGCCTACAACGTCTTGCCCATGGACGCCACAGTCTTTCGATGCTGGGCCAAACTGATGCATGGAAAGTCAGACACCTTGTATGAAGATGCCATGATTGCTGCAACAGCAAGGGTTCATGGTTTGACCGTGGCGACAAGCAATGTGGCGGATTTCAAGGCGCTGGGCTTCGAGGTGTACAACCCGTTTGCAACCGTGCCGCCGGCTTGAGTTGAGGTCCTCAGAGGCTCAATCAGGAATGACAGGCTCCACCAGCCGGGCCAGTTGCTCCAGCGATTCCTGCCAGCCCAGATAGCACATCTCTGCGGGGATCGCTTCGGGGATGCCTGTCTGCACGATGTGCAACTCGGTGCCGCACACCACCGGCTTCAAGGTCACCGTGGTTTCCATCTCCCCGGGCAATTGGGGGTCGTCAAACTTGTCCGAGTAGCGCAGGCGTTCGTTCGGCACCAGCTCGCGGTACTCGCCGCCGAAGGTGTGGCTCTTGCCTGACGAGAAGTTCGTGAAGGACATCCTGAAGGTGCCCCCGACGCTGGCGTCCATGTGATGGACCTGGCAGGTGAAGCCGTAAGGGGGGATCCATTTGGCCATCGCATCGGCCTGCAGGAAGGCGCGATAGAGGCGATCAGGGGTGGCCTTGAGAACGCGGTGAAGTTGAACGGTGTGGGTGGGCATGGTCAGCTTTCAAAAAGAGAGGGAAGCTCCTCAATGGGTACGACGATCAGCAGGGTCAACGATCGACATGCGCGCTCTCAGGTGAGTTCACCTGGCAAGTCGCTGCCAGTAGCCCACGTCAATCCAATGGCCAAATTTGTGACCGACCTGCGAAAAATGCGCCACCTTCGCGAAGCCAAGCGCTTCATGCAGGCCTACGCTGCCCTCGTTGGGGAGTGCGATGGCGGCGAGCATGGCGTGACAACCCTGTGTTTCCAGATGGTGGATCAAAGGCGCATATAGCTGCCGTCCCAACCCGCGGCGCTCGAAGCCTTGGCGCAGGTAGACCGTCAGTTCAGCCGTATGCCGGTATGCCGCGCGGGGATGGAACTGGCTCGCATAGCTGTAGCCGACGACGACGCCATCCACGATGCAGACAAACCATGGATAGCTGCTCAGGTACGACTCAATCCGCTCCCGCATCTGTGTTGGAGAGAGTGGTTGCTCTTCAAAAGTGACGGTGGTGTGGCTGATGTAGTGGTTGTAGATGTCGCTGATGGCAGTTTCATCGCCTGCCGCATATGGCCTGATGTTCATTGGAGCCTCTCTGCTTGTCTTCTGGATGTTTGACGTTTGTGGGCAATGTCGGTGTTCAGTGTCACCTATCGGTTGCCACTATGCCATCCGCTGCGCGCTGCTCTGTGGCTGAAGCTTGGGTCATGGGGCCGGAGGTACGTTCCGGCACAGCGGGTGAGGTGTGCCGTTATGCTCCAGCCCCTCACCACGCCACGCGCCACCCCATGCAAGCCCTTCTCGACGCCATTGCCACGATGGCCATGCCCCAAGACGCCCAGCGTGTATTTCACGGCCGGGGCGGCCTGTACCCCGGGTGTGAACATTGGGTGCTCGATGCCTTTCCCCCGGTGTGGGTGCTGACCAGCTTCCAGCCCACCTCCGACGATGATCTGGCCACCCTGCATGCGGCCTTGGCCGCTCGCTGGCAGCAACTGGCGCCCGGGCAGGCGCTGAACTGGGTCTATCAGTGTCGGCATGAGGGCCGTATCGACACCCGCCTGATGTCCGGCAACGTGCCCGACCCGCATGTGGTCAGCGAGCAGGGCACGCGCTACCAGGTGCATGTGCTCAAGGGCCAGAACCATGGCCTGTTTCTGGACATGGCCGAGGGACGCCGCTGGGTGCGCGAGCATGTGGCCGTCAGGCCTCGTTGCAAGGTGCTCAATCTGTTTGCCTACACCTGTGCCTTTTCCGTGGTGGCGCAGCAGGCAGGGGCGGGACAGGTGGTCAATGTGGACATGAGCCACGGCGCCCTGGCCATCGGGCAGCAGAACCACCGCCTCAATGGACTGCTCGGCGGGGCCAGCTTCCTGCCCCATGACATCTTCAAGACCTGGGGCAAGATCAATCGCATCGGCCCCTATGACTTGATCATCCTGGATCCACCCAGCTATCAGAAGGGCAGCTTCGTGGCGACCAAGGACTACGCCCGCCTCATGCGCCGCCTGCCCGAGCTGCTGGTGCCGGGCGGCCATGCACTGCTGTGCCTGAACGCGCCCGAGCTGGACGTGGCCTTTCTGACGGATCAGATGCAGGCACTGGCGCCTGAGCTGAGCTTCGTGCAGCGGGTGGCCAACCCACCCGCATTTGCCGACGTGTCCGACGATCGATCGCTCAAGGTGCTGGTCTATCAGGCGCCTGCCTTGCCCACACCGGATCAGGTGGTGTAGTCGCCCGATGCCTCGGGCTGGAAGGCGATGGCCACGACCCGTGCGGCACGCTGCTCGCCCGAGGGCATCTGCCATCGGGCCACGTCCCCCACCTGGAGGCCGAGCAAGGCGGCACCGATCGGCGAGAGCACCGAGATCAAGCCCTGAGAAGCCTGCGCATCCCGGGGGTAGCACAGCGTCAGGCGCTGTGGCGTGCCGGTCTCGGCAAACACCAAGTCCACCTGCGAGTACATGGTGACGACATTCGGCGGGATCTCACGCGAGGGCAGCAGCTCGGCCGCTTCCAGGTCCTCGGCCAGTTCCGGGGGCAAGTGGCCGCCATTCAGGCGGGTCAGGCGGACGAAGTCGAGCTCGGTCAGCAGGCGCTCACCACGGTCTTGTGTATGCATGAAGCACTCCATCTGTGCGACGCCCTCCAGGAATGAGGAAGGGGGTCGCGTTGGCGCTGAGCAGGTGCCCGGCGATGGATGGATGCGCTAGATAAAAGGGGAGGGTTATCGCCGGGCGGAGAGCTGTGCGACGGGCCGATGCTGCCGGTCCGCGTGCACAGCCGCGCACTTCCCCGTGGGGAAGTCAGGCGTCGGTCCTGTGCAGGCGTTCATCTCGGTGTGCATGGCTGCATGGTAGCAAGAAGCTGCCGGTGCTGCCTCGGAGGCGTCAGCCGACCACCTGGGTCATCTGATCATCGGCCACGAACACCGTGTTCCAGGCATCGAGCAGACCGCTCATGCGCACGGATTCCACCTCGGGGCGGGCGCGCAGCCAGGCGATCACGGCCGTGCGGTCGTCGTCGGTGGCGCTGCCCGTGCCGGCGCGGCTGACAAAACCACCGGCGGCCCAGCCACCGAACTCCAGACCCCGTGGGTCGATCACCTCGCTCACCAGCGCGTCCACGAAGGCTTCTTCGGCCGTGCCGGCCTTGATGCGGCTCTTGAAGGCAAAGCCGAATTCCTGAAACTCACCGACGTGAAGTTTCTTGCGGAGACGGCGACTGCGTTGTTTGGCCATGTTGGCTTTCAGAGGTTCGTTGAATGAACTTATCCACCGAACATGTGGACAAGTGTGTGGGCAATGGTGGGAGAACCCCAGGCGGCCCGAGGGTGGCGCCCTGGAGTGCCTACAAAGCGGGCACGGTGTACTGGGCCTGGGTCATCAGGTCGATACCGCACTCCAGATCCTGCACCCAATCGATGAATTCTCCCACGGCGGGGCCGGCCATGGGCAGCCCATGCTGGGGCACGATCATGCGGATGTCGAGCTGGCGCACCATGCGTGCCCACAGGCGCAGGATCTTGCCGGACACCATGTAACGCCGATGAAAGGCTTCCATGGCCGGGATGTGGGGCTTGAGCGAGGTGATCACGCTGCCCTTGACCTGCGTGGCGGCAAAGGACGCCCCCAGATCTCCCGAAAACAGGATCTTGCTGATGGGGTCGTAGAACTGGAAGTTGCCCTCGGCGTGCAGGAAGTGGGCGGGCAGGGCGATCAGAGTGCTGTCCCCGATGGGGATGTGCATGCCCTGGTCTGGGATGCCGTGCACGCGGTCGGTGGTCTTGCCCGGCTTGCAGAAGTGGGGCGCAAAGCGCTCCCACACCTTGGAGATGTAGAGCGGCGCCGTGGTCGAGGTCATCCAGCGGTCCAGCGAGGCAATGATGTCCGGGTCGGCATGCGAGGCCACGATGGCCGCCAGCCGCTGGGGCGGAAAGTAACGCGTCACCCCCAGGTACAGTTCGTTGTAGGCCATGTTGCCGCCCGGGTCGATGATGGCGCCAGTGTCCTTGTTGACGATGAGGAACTGGTTGGAGGGGACCGCCTCGCCGACATCGCGGGTGAGGTCAGTGAACATCAGGCACTGGTGGTGTGCGTCTTTGTAAAGTTCCTGGGCCATGGGTGCAGCGCGGCGCAGGTCGCTTCGCGCATCAAGAAAGATCAAAGGCGCCAGCGTAGCCAGATGCGCGTGCCTGGACTTGACTCCACGCAAGCTTCCTTGAAATAGATCAATTTTGTGGGCAGGTGCCAGGAGGCCCAGGCTCTGTTAAGGTGTGCTGATCGATCACCGAAAGGACGCACGTGCCGCCAAAACCCAACTATTCCTTCGAAAAACGTCAGCGAGAACTCGAAAAGAAGAAAAAGAAGGCTGAAAAAGCCATGAAGAAGGCCTCCGGTCATGACGGCGACACCGCCGTCTCCGAGGCACAGCCACAGCCCGAGCAGGCAGCGCCCTCGCAGACCTGATCTCGCTTGAGCGCACAGCATGGGCCCGGTCAGTGCTAGAGTGCCGCCCATGTCTGAACGCCAAGATCTCCAAGGTCGGCACATCGTGCTGGGCCTGTCGGGCGGTATCGCCTGCTACAAATCGGCCGAGCTCGTTCGCCTGCTGACGCGCCACGGTGCCGATGTCCGGGTGGTCATGACGCCCGCCGCCGAGTCCTTCATCACGGCCGTCACCCTGCAAGCCCTGTCGGGGCAGCCGGTGGTGACCAGCCAGTGGGACAGCCGCGATCACAACAACATGCCCCACATCAATCTGGGGCGCTGGGCCGATGCCATCGTCATCGCCCCGGCCAGCGCTGACCTGATGGCCCAACTGGCCCAAGGGCGCGCCGATGAACTCCTGAGCCTGCTGTGTCTGGCCCGCCCGCGCGAGCGCTGTGCGCTGATGGTGGCGCCCGCCATGAACCGCGAGATGTGGTCCCACCCTGCGACCGAACGCAATGTGGCGCAGTTGCGCGCCGACGGCGCCCTGATCCTGGGCCCCGGTTGCGGTGACCAGGCTTGCGGCGAAACCGGCGATGGCCGCATGCTGGAGCCTGCCGACCTGCTCGATGCCCTGATCGCCCACTTCCAGCCCAAGGTGCTGGCGGGCAAACGCCTGCTGATCACCGCCGGTCCGACCTTCGAGCCCATCGATCCGGTGCGCGGCATCACCAACCACTCCAGCGGCAAGATGGGTTTTGCCATGGCCCGCGCGGCGGCCGAGGCGGGCGCCCAGGTCACCCTGGTGGCCGGCCCCGTGCACCAGCCCACGCCCCAGGGGGTGAGGCGCATCGACGTGATGACGGCCCAGCAGATGTATGACGCCGTCCTGCCTGAGGCCAAGGCGCACGATGTCTTTGTGGCCACGGCCGCGGTGGCCGATTGGCGCCCGGCCACGCTCAATGAGCACAAGATCAAGAAAGAGGGCAAGAAGTCGGCCCCCTTGTTCGAACTCACCGAGAACCCGGACATCCTGGCGGCGGTGGCGGGCTTGCCCCAGCCGCCGTTTTGCGTGGGCTTTGCCGCCGAAAGTCAGGACCTGCTGGACCATGCCCGTGCCAAGCTGCTGCGCAAGAAGCTGCCCATGATCGTGGGCAATCTGGGGCCGGCCACCTTCGGGCGCGACGACAACGCGTTGCTCGTGGTCGATGCCCAGTCGCATTACCCCTTGCCCGCAGACGGCAGTGCCGCCGACAAGCTCACCCTGGCGCGCGCCCTGATGGCCGACATCGCTCGCCGACTGGGCTGAGCACGATCTCAAGACACCCAGACGCTACCCACCCGACCCTCACCCCACCATGAGCACCACGGCTGTTGACCTCAAGATCCTGGACCCTCGCATGGCCGATCACCTGCCGGCCTATGCCACGCCTGGCAGCGCCGGCCTGGACCTGCGTGCCTGCCTCGATGCCCCGCTGGTGCTGCAGCCAGGTCAGGCCGAGCTGATCCCCACCGGCTTGTCCATGCACCTGAGCGATCCGCAACTGGCGGCCATGATCCTGCCGCGCTCGGGCCTGGGCCACAAGAGCGGCATCGTGCTGGGCAACCTGGTCGGCCTGATCGACTCCGACTACCAGGGTCCCTTGATGGTCAGCTGCTGGAACCGCGGCCAGGCCGCCTTCACGATCCAGCCCATGGAGCGCATCGCGCAGATGGTGATCGTGCCGGTGGTGCAGGCGCGCTTTCGGGTGGTCGACAGCTTCGAGGGCGACACCCAGCGCGGGCAGGGTGGTTTCGGCTCGACCGGCAAGGCCTGAGCCAGGCTCAGGCCTTGCCGCTCAGTGCATCGTCGTGCCGGGCGGCACGTCGAGCGCATCCGATGAGGGCGCCAGGCTGAAGATCGACTGGGCCACGGAGCCCTGCTCGATTTCTTCTTCGGTGGCCTCACGCACATCCAGCACCTTCAGCAGCAGGTTGAGCGACAGACCGGCCAGGGGGTGGTTGCCATCGAGCACCACATGGGTGTCATACACCTCGGTGACCGTGTAGATCACGTCCTTGGGCATGTCGGGCGTCTGCGAGCCCTCGGGGGGGCCTTCAAACTGCATGCCTTCTTCGACAGCGTCATGCAGCACGTTGATGGGCTCGAAGAACACCAGCTCGCTGTGGTAGTCCCCGAAGGCCTGTTCGGGCTCCAGATGCAAGGCCGCTTCAAAGCCTGCGGATTGGCCGATCAGGGTCTCTTCGACCTTGGCCAGCAAGTCATCTCCACCGACGAAAAACTCCATCGGCTCTTTCAGTTCATCGATGAGCTCTCCTTGAGCGTCCTCAAGACGCCACGTCAAACTCACCACACAAGGGTTGCGAATGTCCATTCCGCAATCATCTCACGAGCACAATGTGCCCCCATGAAAGCCTCCTCCTCCCGCACCCAGCCCAAGGCCACCGCATCGGTGGCATCCGACCCCCTGCAGCAGGCGCTGCCTCTGCTCGGTGGCTTGTCGCCCGCGCAGTTCATGAAGCGCTATTGGCAGAAAAAGCCACTGCTGATTCGCCAGGCCGTGCCGGGTGTGCGCCCGCCCATTGACCGCGCCAGCCTGTTCGAGATGGCTGCCAGCGAGGACGTCGAGTCCCGCCTGATCGTGCAGCAGCCCGCCAAAAAGGGTGGCAAGGCCCCCAAGGGGGCCCAGGCCGACTGGACCTTGCGCCACGGGCCGATGCCGCGCAGCGCCTTGCCCAAGCTGGCCCAGTCCCACTGGACCCTGCTGGTGCAGGGGCTGGATCTGCACGTGCCGGCGGCGCACGCCCTGATGCAGCAGTTCCGCTTCGTGCCCGATGCCCGTCTGGACGACGTGATGATCTCCTACGCCACCGATGGCGGCGGTGTGGGGCCCCATTACGACTCCTACGATGTCTTCCTGCTGCAGGTACATGGTCAACGTCGCTGGCGCATCGGTCGCCTGCGTGATGAGCGCCTGTGCCCCGACGTGCCGCTCAAGATCCTCAGCCACTTCGAGCCCGAAGAGGAATGGGTGCTGGAGCCCGGCGACATGCTCTACCTGCCCCCGCGCTGGGCACACGATGGCATCGCCCAGGGTGAGTGCATGACCTGCTCGGTGGGCTTCCGTGTGCCCGAGGCCAATGGCCTGGCCGCCGAGCTGCTGCTGCGCGTGGCCGACAACATCGACGACAGCAAGCGCCAGCTCTACCGTGACCCCGATCAGCCCGCCACGGCCGAGCCCGCGCGCATGCCCGCGAACCTGCAGGCCTTTGCGGCCGAGGCCGTGGCCAAGGCCCTCAAGGATCCGCAGCAACTGCAGTCGGCCCTGGGCGAGGTCATGACCGAGCCCAAGCCCCGCGTGTGGTTCGAGGCCGGCGAGCCGCTGGCGGACGGCGTGGGCGTGAGGCTCGACCCTCGCACCCGCATGATGTATGACGATCAGCGCATTTTTGCCAATGGCGAGTCCTGGCGTGCGGCCGGTGCCGATGCCCGGCTCTTGCGCCGCCTGGCCGATGCACGTAGCCTGTCGGCCAAGGACGTGGCGCGTTGCAGCGACGACGTCCGGGATCTGCTGGATCAGTGGGCCGAAGACGGCTGGCTGCATCCGCTGCAGGACTGACGGTGCACACGGAGGACAGATCGAGGATGAGCAGTCGTATCGACGTGCCCTGGCCGGGCGGAGATGCCGAGGGCGGACACCTGGAAGGCTGGGCCGCCTGGGCCGAGCATGTGCGGGCCTTGCTGGCGATGGCCGAGACGCAATCGGCGTCCCTGATCTGCCTGGACGAAGACTTCGAGCACTGGCCGCTGGGTGAGCGCGCCTGCGTGGCCTCGCTGGAGCAATGGGCGCTGGCCAGTCGTCACAGCCAATGCCATATGCTGGCGCTGGACTGGAGCAAGGTGGGGCGGCGTCATCCGCGCTGGGTGCAGTGGCGCACGCCCTGGGGTCATCGGGTGCACTGTCGGCAGATGTCGGAGGACGAGCAATCTTCTTTGCAGGTGTTCCGGCCCCTGCTGGTGCTGCAGGGCGTCATGGGCCTGAGGATGCTCGACAATGAGCGAGGCATCGCGGTCTGGTCACGTCGACCGGCTGTTCTGGCCGAGTGGTGGCATGAGGGTGATGCAATTTTGCAACGATCTCATGAGGCTATGCCAGTTACGACACTTGGCTTATAGGGAATTGCCCGAAGCACCATATAATGGCAGGCTGAATGAGGTGAATCTAAAAGATGCGCCGCATCCAAAGCCCTTCGTCTCGAATCATTTTGGGACTGTGGGTTTAAGCACAAGTTCCATCGCTATCCGGTTTTATTGACACTCCCTTTTGAGGATACAAGCATGAAAAAGTCGCTCCTGCTGGCTTCGCTGATCGCTGCCATGGCCCTGGCCGCTTGCGGTAAGAAGGAAGAAGCTGCCGCTGACGCCGCTTCCGCCGCTTCTGAGGCTGCTTCCGCTGTTGCTGAAGTCGCTTCCGCTGCTACCGACGCCGCTTCCGCTGCCACCGACGCTGCCTCCGCTGCTACCGACGCTGCTTCCGCCGCTGTCGACGCTGCTTCGGCTGCTGTTGACGCTGCTTCGGCCGCCAAGTAATCTCTTTCGAGAGATCTTAAAAGAGCCACTCTTCGGAGTGGCTTTTTTTCGTCTGCACTTGGATGTGCCGCACGCCTTGGCGTGACGCTGTGCACGTTTTTTGTGTGGCAAAAAGTAAAAAGCCCGGCGATCAGCCGGGCTTTTTGCATGGGTGCCAGCCAAGCTGACACCGAGTGTGGGGTCACTCCAGATTGGTCGCCAGCATCTTGGCCACTTCGCGGCCACCTGCCGTGTCAGCGGGCTTGCCATCGGTGCCCAGCACGGCCACGGAGCTGCTGCTGCCCTGGGTGCTCAGCTGCAGGCGATAGCGCGACAGGGTGTCGGCCGAGGCCTTGTTGCCAAACCAGCTAAACATCTTGTCCATCAGACCGGGCTTGCTGCCTTCAGGGGCGGTGGAGGCCAGGCGGACCTCGTAGACGCCCTTGCTGCGGTCACGGTCTTCCACCGTGAAGCCGCCACGGTCCAGGGCCAGGCCCACACGGCGCCAGACCTGATCAAAATCACCGCCCACGTTCACCGACAGACCATCGGCCGACAGGCGTGCGCGCGGGGCCAGGTTGCCACTCTCGCTGGAGGCCACGGCGGCCTGCGCGGCTTCCTTGGTCGAACCCAGCTTGACCATCAGGCGGGTCAGCATCTCAGCTTCCAGGGCGGTGTCCGCAGGGCGGGCCTTCCAGTGGGTGGCTTCCTTGCGGGCGTCCACGTAGAGCTCTTGCAGGCCACGGTGGCTGACGTAGATCTCGCTGCCGCGCGAGGTGCGCTCCACGCGGGTGCGGAACTGGTCGCGCTCGCCGGTGTCATAGAGGTTGTCGATCAGGCGACCCACGAGCTTGCGCAGACCATCCTGACCCAGCTTGGCGCGGTTCTCCGACCAGTTGGTCTCCAGCAGGCCGTTCTGGGCTTGATCCACGGGCAACTCGAAGCCGTTTTCGAGCCAGAACTCGCGCACCTTGGCCCACACCTGCTCGGGCGGCTGGTTCACGCTCAGCCAGCGGGTTTGGCCATCACGCTCCAGGGTCACGCCACCCAGGGACTGGACGGCCACGCCCGCGTTGTCGGGATTGGCGGCCTGTGCCTGCTGGTTGAAGTTGGACGCGGTCACGCTGCCGGAGGTGGCATGGGTGTAGCGCCCCTGGCCGCTGAGTTGCGACAGATCGGGCGGCACCTCCAGGGAGACCGTCTTGCTGCCGCTGGTGCGGTAGTCAACCTTGCTGCCACTGGTCAGGTCGTTGAGGGATGAGCAACCGGCGCTCAGCGCGGCGATCGAGCAGGCACAGGCCAGAAGCGCCAGGCGGCCGGGAACGTTGGAGTTCAGCATGGGATAGTGGATCAGGTCCGTGAGAAGGTCAGAGCACACCGCTTTCGCGCAGCGCGGCTTCCACTGTGGGCTGCGCAGCGGCCGACAGAGGGGTCAAAGGCAGACGCAGGGCACCACCCGCCTTGCCCATGCGGGCCAGGGCCCACTTGACGGGGATGGGGTTGGGTTCGATGAACAGGTGCTTGTGCAGGGGCAGCAGTTGCATGTGCAGCTCGACGGCGCGCTTGACGTCGCCGGCCATGGCGGCCTTGCACAGCTCGTGCATGCCCTTGGGGGCGACGTTGGCGGTCACGCTGACGTTGCCATGACCGCCCAGCAGCATCAGGGCCACGGCGGTGGCGTCGTCACCTGAGTAGATGCCAAAGCCCTTGGGGGCCTGCTTGATCAGCCAGGCGGCGCGCTCCAGGTTGCCGGTGGCCTCCTTGATGCCGATCACGCCGGGCAACTGGGCCAAGCGCAGGGCGGTTTCAGGCAGCATGTCCGCGACCGAGCGACCGGGCACGTTGTAGAGCATCTGGGGGATGTCCACCGACTCGGCAATGGCCTTGAAGTGCAGGTAGATGCCTTCCTGGGTCGGCTTGTTGTAGTAGGGCACGACCTGCAGGGTGCAGTCGGCGCCCACTTTCTTGGCAAAGCGGCTGAGCTCGATGGCTTCGGCGGTCGAGTTGGCACCGGCTCCGGCCATCACGGGCACGCGGCCTGCGCATTGCTCCACCGCCACGCGGATGATTTCGCAATGTTCTTCGACGTTGACGGTCGGGGACTCGCCGGTGGTGCCCACCACGCCGATGCAGTCCGTGCCTTCGGCGATGTGCCAGTCAATCAGGCGGCGCAGTGCGTCGTAGTCCACGCTGCCGTCGTCGTGCATGGGCGTGATCAGCGCCACGATACTGCCAAGAATCGGTTTCATGTTGCTTCCTTAGATCTGTGGATTCTATCTGGGCTCAACTGTCCTTTTGCAGGGCCGCCAGCGCCAGTTTGTCGACCAGGGCGGGGGCCAGCAGCTTCATCCAGCGGCCCAGCTTGCCCTTGGTGGTCATGACGATGTCCCGCTCGCGCCGGGCCATGCCGGCCACCATGATGCGCACGCACTCCTGCACGGTCATGGCGCCACGCTCGTCCAGGCTGCTTTTGCCGGCCGCCAGGCCCTGCGCATTGAATCCGCGGTGTCGAATTTCGGTCAGCACGACGCCGGGGTAGACCAGGGTGACGTCCACCCCATGCGGCGCCAGTTCGACGCGCAGGGATTCGAAAAAACCCGTTTGGGCAAATTTGGTGGCACTGTAGGCGGTACGACCGGGCACACCCACCAAGCCGGCCAGGCTGGAGACGGTCACGATGTGGCCGCGGCTGGCCCGCAGGTGGGGCAGGGCGGCGTGGGTGGGCCAGGCGCTGCCCCAGAGGTTGATGCGCATGAGGTCTTCGTACCAGCCCATGTCCTGCACGTCGCCGAGCAGGGCGTGTGCAGACATGCCGGCGTTGTTGACCAGGGTGTCGATCCGCCCGAAGCGCGTGATGGTGTCCGCGATCAGCCCTCGGCAGTCGGCCTCGACCCCCACGTCGGTGACGCGCACCAGGGTGCTGGCCCCCAGGGCTTCGCATTCTCGGGCGACCTGGGCCAGCTTGTCCTGGCTGCGGGCCGCCAGCACCAGGGCGATGGCCTGGCCGTGCTGACGTGCCAGTTGCCGGGCGAGTTCGGCGCCGATGCCGTCCGAGGCGCCGGTGATCACGGTGACGTTGAGGCTCATGTCGTAGGGGAGGTCAGAAGCAGATCGACCACAGACGGCTGAGGTCGAAAACCACGTGGCCGCGAAAGTACCATGCAAACGTCGCCAGCAGTATCAGCAGGACTACCGCCCAGACCACGACTCGGCGCACCACGGGCCTCATGCCGGGGCCGCCAGACGCCCGCGAGGGGGCTCGTTTTCTCGCACGGGCAGGTTCAGGGCAGCGGCCAGCAGGCCCAGGGCGATGGCCAGCCACCAGACGACCTGGTAGCCGCCGGTGAGGTCATAGAGGCGGCCCGCCAGCCACACCCCCAGGAAGGAGCCGATCTGGTGGGACAGGAACACCAGGGCACTGAGCATGGACAGATGCCGCACGCCCAGCATCTGCGCGACGATGGCATTGGTGGGCGGGACGGTCGACAGCCACAGGGTGCCCATCACCGCCGCGAAGAGGCCCACGCTCAGGGGGGTGGGGGGCAGCGCGATGAAGATCAGCATGGCCACGGCACGCGAGAAGTAGATGCCAGCGAGCACATGGGGCTTGGACAGGCGCTGCCCCAGCCAGCCAACGCTGTAGGTGCCCAGCACATTGAACAGGCCGATCAGGGCCAGCGCCGTGGTGGCCACGCCGGGGGGCAGTTGGTGATCCTGGAGGTAGCTGGGCAAGTGCACGCCGATGAAGGCCAACTGGAAGCCGCAGACAAAGTAGCCGCCCGTCAGCAGCAGATAGCTGGGGTGGGTGAGGGCTTCGCGCAGGGCGGCACCCGCCCCCTGGGGCTCGGCCAGGCCCGACGATGCGGGGCTGCCAGGGGGACCAGAGAGGGGGCGGGGGCGATCGGCTCTCAGACCCCAGGCCACCGGCACGATCAGCAGGGCACTGGCAGCCAGGCCCCACAGGGCGCCTTGCCAGCCGAGCCGGTCCATCAGGGTGCTGGACAGCGGCACCATGAGGAACTGGCCGAAGGAGCCCGCGGCGGCCGTGATGCCCATGGCCCAGGAGCGCTGGCTGGCGTCGACATGCCGGCCGATCACGCCATAGACCACCGAGTAGGTGGTGCAGGCCTGGGCGCAGCCGATCATCACACCGGAGCTGAGGGTGTAGGCGATCACATCGGTGCTGGTGGCCATGCCGATCAGGCCCAGGGCGTACAGGACGGCACCGGTCAGCAGCACGCCGATGGCCCCTTTGCGGTCGGCCCACCAGCCCACGATGGGGCCGGCCGCACCCCAGACCAGGTTCTGGATGGCCATGGCCAGGGAGAAGGTTTCCCGGCTCCAGTCCCGGTCCATGGTGATGGGGGCCAGCCACAGGCCAAAGCCGTGACGGATGCCCATGGAGAGGGTGACGACCAGTGCGCCGCACATCAGCAACTGCCACAGGGGCAGGGTGGGCGGGGACGGGTGGATCGGTGAATTCTGCGGGGTGTGGGGCGGCACGGGCACTCCGGTGTCGACAGCGCCTGAGCGGGCGCTCCGGTGGAGTGCCTCGACTGAAGGTCAGACCTGCATGTTCATGATATCCGTGTATGCCTGAACCAGCTTGTTGCGGAACTGAACGGCCGACTGGAAG
>NZ_DASUIT010000023.1:0-6549 GCF_036279655.1 Aquabacterium sp.
TTGCTGGTGAGCCCCTGGTCGTATTCAACCTATCGTGGAAGCTGAGGCCTGCGCATGCTGGAGTTGTCGCCCTTGCTGACCTATGCCCTGGATTGGGCCAACCTGCTGCTGCGCTGGGTGCACGTGATCGTGGCCATCGCCTGGGTGGGGTCTTCCTTCTACTTTGTCTGGCTGGACAACACCCTGACGCCCCCGACAGATCCCGAACTCAAGCGCAAGGGCGTGGGTGGGGAGCTGTGGGCGGTGCACGGTGGCGGGTTCTACAACCCACAGAAATACCTCGGCGCCCCCAAGTCGCTGCCGGAGAACCTCCACTGGTTCTTCTGGGAAAGCTACTCGACCTGGTTGTCCGGCTTCGCACTGTTCACGGTGCTGTACCTGTTCAATGCCGGCACGTTCCTGATTGATCAATCTGTTCATGCCTGGTCGCCAGGTGTCGCGGTGGCTTCCACGCTGGGTTTTCTGGCGGGTTTCTGGCTGCTGTATGACCTGATCTGCCGAACCTTGGGGCAAGGCAAGCGGGGCGACCAGCTCGTGGGCGCCTGTGTGTTCATCATCGTGGTGGGGGCCGCCTGGGCCGCGTGTCAGCTGTTTGCCGGGCGGGCGGCATTTCTGCTGGTGGGCGCGATGATCGCCACGGCCATGAGCGCCAATGTGTTCTTCTGGATCATCCCGGGGCAGCGCAAGGTCGTGGCAGCCATGAAGGCGGGGCAGCCGGTGGATCCGATTCATGGCAAGCGTGGCAAGCAGCGCAGCGTGCACAACACCTATTTCGTCCTGCCGGTGCTGTTTGCCATGCTGAGCAACCACTATGGGTGGGCTTATGGCCACGCGCACAACTGGCTGGTGCTGGTGTTGATCATGCTGGCCGGTGCCTTGATTCGGCAATTCTTTGTGGCCCGACACAAGACCGAGGTGGCAGGGCAGCCTGCGCCCTGGGGTTGGGCTGTGGCGGGTGGCGGCTTGTTGCTTGGTGTGGCGATCTGGCTGGCGCCGGCTCCATCGCAGGCGCCCGCTGCCACTACCCAGGTGAAGCCGGATCTGGCGCAGGTCCAGGCGGTGATCACCCAACGTTGCGTGTTGTGCCACAACGCTCAACTGGCCAACAAAGGCGTGCGTCTGGACACGCCCGAGCAGATTCAGGCGCACGCCCAGCAGATCTACCAGCAGGTCGTGGTGCTCAAGGCCATGCCCATGAACAATGCCACCGGAATCACCGATGCCGAGCGGGACGTCTTGCGTCGCTGGTTTGATCCAGGTCAGTTACCCCGATAGTCGTGGGACTTGATTTCGCATGGTGAAGGCGCCCCCCTAGATTTCGCGGTTTCTTCCCCTTGGCTAGGGGGGAAGCAACGCTGGTGCTGGCTCCCGAAGGTGGTTATAGTTGGCACATACCGTTACAAATCAAGGTCCTGCCGTGAAAAAGTTCGCTGTTGCTGCACTGATGCTGGGTGTTTCCAGTGTGATGTCCGTCGCCAATGCCGCGCCTGTGACTGTGGATGCCGCCACGTACACGCTGACCTATGACGACAGTTTCCTGGCTGGTTCTCCCTCCGTGGGGGTCGCTGGTGATGCCGTGACTTTCGCTGGCGCTACAGCCGTGACGACGTCTCCGCTGCTGGGTACGCCCTCCATTGCGTCGTACGGTATCGACAGCTACAACGGCAACCCGTTTCCGATCATTCTGACGGCCAAGGCCGGCTTCAAGATCACCGGCCTGACTGAAACCATTTCGGGTCTGTACAACGCCTCCGTGTCGCCCACGGCTGCGGGTACCGCCATGTCCGGCGCTGGTTTCCAGTCCTTCTGGGTTGCAAATGATGTCGTGCAGGGCAACAGCGGTAACCAGTTGCTGGCCAACCTGAGCAGCGACACGCAGCCGTTCTCCAGCACCGGCGCTTACGATGTCAGCGGTTCCCTGGCACTGGCTTCTTCTGCCAGCAAGGTGAATCTGTCTGCCACTGGTTTCATGATTTTCTCCAACGCCACTGGCGCTGCGCTGGCTCAGACCACCTTGTCTTCGTACAAGCTGAACGTGCAAACGTCGGCTGTGCCTGAGCCCGAAATGTTCGGCCTGATGTTGGCCGGCCTGGGTGTGGCAGCGTTCTCTCTGCGCCGTCACCGCGCTGTTCGCTGATCTGGCAAGCATTCAGAAGAGGGCGAGACTCGCAAGGGTCTCGCCCTTTTTCTTTGCCTGGTCGCCAGCCTCGCAGAGGCCATCGACTCAGATGAGCGATTGGGCCATGGCATTGTGCTGGCCGATGAGCTTGGGCAGATCAACGGTTTTCAACTGGCCATGGTCGGCCACCACACGGCCATGGACGATGGTCCAGGCCGTCTGCGCCGGTTGAGTCATCAGCAGTGACGCAATCGGGTCATGCACCGCGCTGCCGGCCATGCCCAGGGTGCGGAGGTCGTAGATGGCCAGGTCGGCGGCCATACCTGGCGCGATCTGTCCGATGTCATCGCGGCCCAGCACCTCGGCGCCACCGCGTGTGGCCATGCGCAGCGCATGCCGGGCCGTCATGTCTGCCGGCCCGTGGTCGCAGCCAAAGGGCGTGAGGCTGCGGCCCACGCGTGCCAGCAGCATGGCCTGACGGGCTTCGCCCAACATGTGCGCAGCGTCGTTGCTCGCCGAGCCGTCCACGCCCAGCCCAACAGGCACGCTGGCATCCAGCATGCGTCTGACCGGCGCAATGCCGGAGGCCAGGCGCATGTTGCTGCAGGGGCAGTGGGCCACGCCGGTGTGCGTGGCGGCAAAGCGGCCGATGCCGTGATCGTCGAGCTTGACGCAGTGCGCGTGCCACACATCGTCACCGAGCCACCCTTGCGCTTCCGCATATTCGGTGGGTGTGCAGTTGAACTTCTCGCGCGTGTAGGCCACGTCGTGGTCGTTTTCGGCCAGGTGGGTGTGCAGGCGCACACCGTGTTTGCCACACTGGCGAGCGAGCAGGGCAGATTCGCGCATCAGGTCGGGGCTGACCGAGAACGGCGAGCAGGGTGCCAGGGCCACGCGCAGCATGGCATGGCGCTGCTCGTCGTGGAAGGTGTCGATCAGGCGCTGGCTTTCACGCAGGATGGCGTCTTCGCGTTCAACCAGGCTGTCAGGGGGCAAGCCGCCGGCGCTCTCGCCCACGCTCATGCTGCCTCGGCAGGCATGGAAGCGCATGCCGATCTCTTGCGCGGCATGGATGCTGTCGTCCAGGCGAACCCCGTTGGGATAGAGGTAGAGGTGATCGCTGCTGGTGGTGCAACCGCTGAGCAGGAGCTCGGCCATCGCGACCTGGGTGGACACATGGATCATGTCCGGCGTGAGGCGTGCCCACATGGGGTAGAGCGTACGCAGCCAAGAGAACAACTCGGCATCCTGCGCGGCAGGCACAGCGCGCGTCAGGCTCTGGAACATGTGGTGATGGGTGTTGACCAGGCCCGGGATGACCACGTGGCCACGCGCATCGATGGTCTGCGTGGCCTGGGCCAGCAACTCGGCGGGCAGCTCTGCAGTGGGGCCGGCGGCCAGGATCTCATGGCCGCGGATCAGCACGCTGGCGTGTCGCCATTCGGTGCCTTGATCGTCCATGGTGGCGATGCAGTCGGCATCCTTGATGAGCAGGGTGGGCTGGGTCACGGCTTGGCCTTGTCTGGCGTGTCTTGGGGGGCACTGCTCAGTGATTGTCGCAGCAGGAGCAACTGGGCCACCACAGAGACCGCAATCACGGCCGGCTCCTTGCCTTTGAGTTCGGGCAAGCCGATCGGGCAGGTCATGTGGGCGAGTTGAGCGTGATTCAAGCCTCTGGCTTCCAGTCGATGCAGGAACTTGGCCTTTTTGGTCTGCGAGCCGATCATGCCTGCAAACAGGCTGTCGCCACGGCGCAGGACGGCTTCGATGATGCGCAGATCCAGGTCGTGCCGATGGGTGAGCACCAGATGGATGGCGCCCGGTGGCGCGTCGGCCACCTCGTCTGGCGGCGCGTCGCTGGGGTGCCAGGTGATGTGCGGCGGCAAGGCAGCCAGGGTGGCGGCATCGGGCAGGCCGCATGGTGATGCCGAGTCGTCCGTGCCGCTGTCGCGCGTGTCGATCCAGCGCACCGAGAAGTCCAGGTCGGCCAGCAGCTTGACGATGGCCTGACCGACATGGCCTGCGCCATGCAGTTCGATGTGCAAGGCCGTGCAGATCGGCCATTGACGCAAGGCCGCCTCATCCAGCGGGGCGAAGTGAAGTTGAACCACGCCGCCGCAACATTGCCCGAGCGAGGGGCCCAAGGCAAAGGTCTGTGTCCAACCGGTGGTTTGGTCAAGGCTGGCCGAACATTCCTTCAAGGCCTGCCTGGCCAGCTCGATGGCTTGCCACTCCAGGTGGCCTCCACCTATGGTGCCCTCCATGGCATCTGCGCTCACGAGCATGCGTGTGCCGGCGTCGCGTGGTGTGGAGCCCTGGCTGTCCACCACGGTGAGCACCATGGCGAGCCGGCCGGCTTGAAGCCACTCACAGGCCAGTTGGCGCAGGGCGGGGGCGCTCCAGGTGCTCATGACTGTGCCGTACAGGCGGCTTTGACGGCATCCACCGCGTCCAGGATGGCCTCGGGCGTGGCGGGCGCGCGCAGGGGCGGATCCACGCGGTGCTGGCCCACGGACGAGATCGCATCCCGGATGGCCAGGAAGACCGAGAAGGGCAGCAGCAATGGAGGCTCGCCCACGGCCTTGGACCGGTAGATCGTGTCCTCCACGTTCTGGTTCTTGAACAGCTGGAAGCGGAAGTCGGCAGGGCAGTCGCTGGCGGTCGGGATCTTGTAGGTGGACGGCGCGTGCGTCATCAGCTTGCCGCTCTGCGGGTGCCAGTAGAGCTCTTCGCTGGTCAACCAGCCCATGCCCTGGATGAAGGCGCCTTCGATCTGGCCGATGTCCAGTGCCGGGTTGATCGACTGACCCACGTCGTGCAGCACGTCGGCGCGCAGCAGCTTCCACTCGCCCGTGAGTGTGTCCACCAGCACCTCGCTGACGGCCGCGCCATAGGCAAAGTAGAAGAAGGGACGGCCTTGCATGGTGTCCCGGTTCCAGTGCAGTTTGGGCGTGGCATAAAAGCCGTCGGACCATAGTTGCACGCGCGCCATGTAGGCGTCCATCACGACGTCTTCAAAGCGCAGCGTCTGCTCGCCAATGCACACCTCGTCGTCGGCAAATTGGATGGTTTCATCGGGCAGTTTGTGACGCTCCGCCAGCATGCTGATCAGGCGTGACCGGATCTGCATCGCCGCATCGGCCGCCGCCTTGCCGTTGAGGTCCGAACCTGTCGATGCCGCTGTGGCCGAGGTGTTGACGACCTTGCTGGTGTCCGTGGCCGTGACGCGCACCCGCTCGGGTTTGACGCCCAGGGTATGGGCCACCATCTGCGCCACTTTGGTGTTGAGCCCCTGGCCCATCTCGGTGCCACCGTGGTTGACCAGGATGCTGCCATCGCTGTAGACGTGCACCAGTGCGCCGGCCTGGTTGAGGTGCACCACATTGAACGAGATGCCAAACTTGACTGGCGTGAGCGCCAGGCCCTTCTTGAGCACCGGGCTGCTGGCGTTGAAGGCGGCCACCTCGGTGCGACGCGCGCGGTAGTCACTGCTGCCGACCAGTTGATCCAGCAAGGGCGTCAGGACGTTGTCTTCCACAAGCTGGCCATAGGGCGTCGTGTTGCGGTCCGTGGTGCCGTACAGGTTGGCCAGGCGCACGTCCAGCGGATCCTTGCCCAGTTGACGGGCTACCGAGTCGAGGATGACCTCGATGGCCAGTGCACCCTGCGGGCCGCCAAAGCCCCGGAAGGCCGTGTTGCTCTGCGTGTTGGTGCGGGCGCAGTAGCCATGCAGGTCCACCGCAGGCAGGTAATAGGCATTGTCGAAGTGGCATAGCGCCCGGGTCATCACCGGCGCAGACAGGTCGGCCGAGAAGCCCGCGCGGGAGACCATCTCGACCTTGGCGCCCAGCACACGGCCGTCCTGGTCATAAGCGACATCGAAGTCGTGCACGAAGCAGTGGCGCCGGCCGGTGATCATGAAGTCGTCGTCACGATCGGGGCGCAGCTTGACGGGCTTTTGCAGCTTGTAGGCTGCCATCGCCGCCACGCAGGCGAACACGGCCGATTGCGACTCCTTGCCGCCGAAACCGCCGCCCATGCGTCGGCACTCGACCAGCACATGATGCGCATGCAGGTTCAAGGCATGGGCGATGGCATGCTGCATTTCGCTGGGGTGCTGGGTGGAACTGTGCACCAGCAAACCGTGGTTTTCTTTGGGGATGGCGTAGGCGATCTGGCCTTCCAGATAGAACTGCTCCTGCCCGCCCAGATGGAATCGGCCTTGCAGACGATGCGGGGCTTGTGCCAGGGCCTGGGCCGTGTCACCTCGTTGCAGGTGCATGGGCGGTACGACATAGCTTTGGGCCGCGTGCGCAGCCTCGGGCGTCAGCAGGGCTGGGAGTGCTTCGATCGTGGTGAAGTCCCGCGCCATCGCGGCCACACGGCGTGCCGTTTCTCGTTGCGCCGAGAGCACCACGAACATGGGTTGC